>PBAR01000021.1 GCA_002718285.1 Fidelibacterota bacterium | reverse complement strand
TTAAAATCATTATTTGCGCCCGTAGCTCAGTTGGATAGAGCGCTTGCCTCCGGAGCAAGAGGTCATAGGTTCGAATCCTGTCGGGCGTACAAGGTTAAAAAGTATGAAGTTTTCCTTTAGAATATTATTTCTTTCCACTATAATATTTGGAATTAATAAAAAAGAACAGTTAATTATTGACTTCATTGAAAGTAGATATTCTGGAGACACAATATTTGTTAATAATATGATTTCTGATAATTTCATTTACCATCACACTCCATATTCTGGATTAAATATCACAACTTCATATGAAGAAGGTGATTTAATCGTAACTGGCTTTGTATCACCTATAGACTCGCTAACAAATAAATTTAATATTGGTGACAAAATTCATGAAATAAATGGTAAAAAAATCAATTTAATTACTCTCCCAATACAAGGACCAATTGGTAAGAATATCCATATTATTTCAACTAAAAAGGGAGATTCGGTTTTTACTGAAGATTCTGTAAAACTAGAGTTGATCCAGTATAGCCAAAATAAAAAATCATTCATTCAAGATATTATTAAATATGATCAAATGTGGTATAATTTTGACTTTGAAGTCATAAATATTTTCTCAAAAAAGAATCAGATTTTTATATATTATTATTGGGAAGGATCAAAATCAGAGAATAGTCATATATATCATTTTTACTCAATGGAAATTATTAAACGTGATAAAAGTTCAGGCTTAATACATAGTATAGAAGGATTATGGTCTGAAAAACAATTCCGTGATCAGTTTAAATAATTAATTTAGCTTTTTCTTTTATTATTTGATGCAAATACGGATTAGTAGCCAATATAGTATTGTCATATATTGAAAAATCAGAACCATCAAGCTGAGTAACAACTGCGCCAGATTCTTTCGCAATAATAAATCCAGCAGCAGTATCCCATGGTTTTAAATCAAACTCCCAAAATGCATCTACCTTTCCTGCAGCCAAATGACATAAATCTACAGCAGCAGAACCTAAGCGCCTGACTCCCTGACTCTCATTTGTAAATTGCTTAAACAATAACATATTTTTTTCCCAATTGTCATCATGATTGTATCCAAATCCAGTTACCATTAGGCTATTTATAAGTTCTTTTGTATCTGAACAAGTTATTGGCTCCCCTTCGCACCAAGATCCTTGTCCATTTATTGCTGAGTATAATTTTGTATTTGGCATTTCAAGGACTACTCCTATTTTGGGTATTTTTTGATAATAAAGAGCTATTGAAACTGCAAAAGAAGGATAACCATGTACAAAATTAGTTGTCCCATCCAATGGATCAATAACCCAAAGGTAATCGGAAGTATTGATTTCTTTTCCAGATTCTTCAGCTAGAAAGGAATGTTCTGGGAAGAATGATTTAATAATTGATTTAATTAAATTTTCAGATTTGTGATCTGTTTCTGTAACTAAATCTGTTTGCCCTTTATAATCAATAGCCCGAGGGGAATCTAATGCGTTCATAATTAATTGAGATGCATTAATGGCTGATTCTACAGCAACTTGAAGTAGGTCATTATTTTTTTGTTTCTTGGACATGATCTATAGAAAAATATTCTGATGTCATAGTTTTTAATGTATTCGAAAGTAACAAAATAGATATCAAATTAGGAAAGGTCATAATGCCTAATGCAGCATCTCCAAATGCCCATACAGTCTCTAGGCTTGCGACAGCACCAAGAAATACAAATAATACAAAAATCCAGCGATATGGAATAATAGCCTTACTCCCAAAAAGATATTCACTCGCTCTATCCCCATAAAAAGACCAACTAATCGCAGTAGAAATAGCAAATAACAAAACACTTGCTGTAACTATTTTATCGCCATAAGAAAATATAGAACTCAATCCAGTTTTAAAAGCGTATGATGTTAATAAGCTACTGTTAAAAAGGTCTCCTGAAAAATAAGGGTCTATAGCATTTTTATAAAATTCAGTATGATGCCACGCACCCGTAGAAATTATTACAAGACCTGTGAGTGTGCAGATTATAATTGTATCAATATAAGGACCAAGCATTGCTACTGCGCCTTCTCTGACGGGATATTTAGTTTTTGCAGTAGAATGAGCAATAGCAGCGGATCCTTGCCCTGCTTCATTAGAATATAGTCCACGCTTAATACCCCATAGCATTGTTAATAAAATACCTCCACCTGTACCTGCGATAGTTGCAGGAGGATTGAAAGCCATTTTAATTATCAAACTAAAACTATTACTAATCTCACCTAAATAAATAAATAAAATTATGGATGCGGCAGAAACATAGATTAGTGCCATTATTGGAGCTAAAAACCCAGTTACATGCCCAATCCTTTTAATTCCACCAATAATCACAATACCAACTATACCTGCAAGTATTATACCATTGATTACCTGTTGAATTGAAAGTGAAAAATTGTTATATATTATATATTTTGAGGTTAAAAAGTGATTAGTACCTACTATTTGTACTACTTCAGAATATATCTGATCCGAAACTGTAAAAGACTGAATAGCATTACCAGTAGCAAATGAGCAAATAATAGCAAATGCTGCAAAAGATACAGCCAGCCATCTCCATTTTCGACCTAAACCGTTTTCAATAGTATACATTGGACCACCAGCAGTAAATCCCAAAGCATCCATCTCACGATATTTCATAGAGAGTGTACATTCTGCGTATTTAAGAGTTGTGCCAAAAAATGCGGTTACCCACATCCAAAATAACGCCCCTGGCCCACCATAATATATTGCGGTGGCAACTCCAGCAATATTTCCAATACCTACTGTTGCAGACAAAGCAGTAGTTAAGGCTCTAAAATGATTTAAATCTCCTTCATCTTCAGGATTATCATATATACCACGAGTAACATTAATACCATGCCTTAAATATTTTAATTGTGGAAAGCCAAGTTTTATCGTAGTGTATATTCCTGTACCAACCAAAGCTATAATCATTAAGGGGACAGCACGGTTCGCAGGAAACGACCACACAGCTTCAAATAATTCAACACCAAAAACATATAGAGTAAATACAATTATAGAAAAAGCTGTAAAGCCTGCATTTTTTCGGCTCATGAAATTATCCTTATCATCAAATTAAGAGTTTATAAGTTTAGGATAGACTTTGGATGACTACAAATCGTAATTAAAATATTAGCATAATTAATTCACAATATTTTAATCGATACAGTATTTGCATTTAATTATTATTCCAATTTTGTATATTTATTGTATACCATATTATATGAATAATGAAATAATAGCAGGAGTTGATGAAGTTGGACGCGGCCCACTTGCTGGCCCTGTCATTGCTGCAGCCGTAATCCTGGATAAAAATCATAATATTTCTGGATTGAAAGATTCAAAAAAACTCAGTAATAAAATGCGCGAAATATTATATGATAAAATTATTGATAACGCAGTAAGCATAGGGATAGGAGAAGTCGATGAAAAAATAATTGATATAATCAATATAAAAAATGCTACTTTTAAAGCTATGCAGATTGCACTTGAGAATTTATCAATTAAACCTCATAAGGCTCTGATTGATGGATATGCATTAGATTATCAATCCATACCCAATGAAGGTATAATTGGAGGAGATAACCTTGTAGATTCCATTAAAGCTGCTTCAATTATTGCTAAAGTAACACGCGATAGATTAATGATTAATTATTCAAATATTTTTCCTGAATATGGATTTGAAAATCATAAAGGATATGGCACTAAATTACATTTGTCCGCCTTAAATAATTTTAGAGCAACACCAATTCATAGAAGATCTTTTAAACCTGTAAAAAATAATATGCCAACCATAGGGTGGATTGAAAAGCATAATAAGATTAGTTGGCTGGGTAAAAAACTTGCAGCTTTACATTTACTGTCCAAAGGATTAAAAATATTGGGGATTGATAGAGAATTCAATTCAATTGGTAAAATTGATATACTAGGCCAGTTCAATAATGAAATTGTATTGATTGAAGTTGAGACTAACAATATTAAAAAAGAAAAAAAAATATCACATAGTAATCTTCATAAAATTTCTAAAAATATAGAAAATATTATTTCCAGATATAATTTGAAGTCAAAACAAAGTTCATTTTTTCGTGTTGATAAGATAATTGTCAACATTAATAATACTGGTAATGAAATATTACATTATGAAAGAATTAAATTATAATAATTAACTAATTTCATTACTCTAAAATATGCAAATCAATAAAAACAGAATACTTGTAGAAATCAGGGCGATTATCATTATAGTCGTAATTGTTTTAACAGTAAAAGTCACATTGGTTGAAGCATACATTGTACCTACTGGAAGCATGGAAAATACTATTATGACAGGTGATTTTTTAATTGGGAGTCGATTTGTTTATGGTATGCGCACGCCAGATTGGATAGGAATTCCTTATACTGACATTGGCTTTTTTATTCCTTATTATAAATTTCCAGAGTTTAAAATCCCAAAAAAGGACGATGTTTTAATTTTTAAATATCCTAGGGATAAATATGTCAAGTATGTAAAAAGATGTATTGCAGGACCAGGTGATACTTTGTTTGTTGAAGGTAAAAATGTATATGTAAATCAGAATGAGATAAAATTAAATAAAACTGGAAAAATTTTGGCTCCTGTAATGCCCAAAAACTATAAACAACCAGATATATTTCTTAGTTCAATAACCAATATAAATAAAGATTATATAGGACCTATATACATTCCCAAAAAAGGAGATACCTTTCCTATACATGATGAAACGAATTGGAGATTCTTACTACCAATTATGATGATGGAAGGTCATGATGCAAAACTGATTAACAATGATATAATTTTTTATTTTACTCTTCAGGATCCAAACGATTTATATCGTAGAAAAAATAATAAAAATATNTATGAACAATATTNTCCTAATGGAAATCTAATTAATCCATGGTCTAAAGCAATTAAGGATGAACATTTTCAATATCTATATATTGATGGAATTCCTGTTTCTGANTGGACNGAATTCACAACATTNCAGAATTACTACTGGNCNATGGGAGATAATCGNGATGATAGTTTAGATTCAAGATATTGGGGATTTGTTCCTGAAAACAATATTCTAGGAGAAGCTGTTTTTGTTTATTTCTCATTAAATCTTGATACGTGGTCACCACGATGGAATAGAATTGGAACCTTAATTCAATAAATTCTTTGAAAATCCTTTTTTTTATCTTTATTATAATCACTTCAGTTAAATTCTCATTTTGCCCTAAACCACCGAGAATGGTTCGGCATTATGAATATAATAAAGAACCAAAAACTGCTTTAAATGAAATTAGAATTATTTTAGAATCTGAGGAATATAGAATTATTAAATTTGCTCCTGAGGATGGATTTATGTTCACTGATTATAAAATCTATTATTGGGGAAAAAATCAATTTCAGTTTGCAATTGTTGTCCATGTAAAAGATAAAATTACTTTCACTGGAATGGGAAAATTAGATGTCCCTACTTCAGGAATTGGTAATCCTGATAATTTTATGGAAACTCAAACCATGGATAGACTACCTTATCGTCTACAAAGAAAAGTATTTAACGAATTAGATAAAAAATTAAATAAAATTGGATATCTAAATATTAATCACTGGCCATGAAAGAAGAATATTGACGAACAGCAAATGATTTATGAAATTCCAGTGTTACAAATCAAGATATCAACACAGGTTTGACAATATATTATGAGTATTGATTTTAGTAGTAAAGATGACAGGGTAAGTTATCTAAATGAAAAACTAGACGATGTATTATTAAGTATTAATGCTGTCTATGGTACATTGCTTACTGATGAANTNGTTACCAGAATGGAAAGAACAGTCATNGATTTTAACGANGAAATTTCTTCNGTTATGAGNAGTATTAAGGATAATGCTGATAAAAAAAATCAACTTCTTCATGACCTCATTGATGGTAATATTACATTATCTGAAGCATCTAAGGATATCGCAACTCCTTCTACTGATACTGATGGTCTAAGTGCCTGGGAAAAGAAATTAGAAGGTCTCTAAGCAATACCTTAGTGCAGGAGTAGAATGATGAGCGGTAAAGACAAATTTATTTTTTTAATTCTTGCGCTTCTTTTAGGAGGTGCGGTGTTTTTAAAATTAGAATCAGATAAAATTAATATTAGAATGGATGAATTAAACCAAGCTGATATTCAACATGTGAATAAAATTAATGATCAATTCACGGATAGTTTAAGAGTATATAATCTTCGATTTATTGGTCGGGGTAAACACTTAAGAAAAGCTCAAAGTGATATTGCAAGCAACACAGATCTCATTTCAAAAAATACAGATTCTCTCGCATCTCTAATCGATGACGTTAGTTTTACCCTAGATAATTTTATGCGTAATACTGAAAAGGATTTTCGTGAAGTTCGAGATGATATAGATGACCTAGGTATTGAACTCCGTGGAAATATAAAACGACTAAAACGAAATTTGTCTGACCTTCAAGATAGAGTTACTACTATCGATAAAAGGCTCAAAGAGATTGAAGATCTTCCAAGAATTCAAAAAGAGAAAGCGGAGGCAGCAGAGGAAGAATAAGAAAATTCTAAATTTGTGTACATTATCTTTTTAAATAAAATAAGGGCCGTTTCAAAAATACAAACGGCCTTTTTTTATATATTTAATTATTGTGAAGAATTATATGAGAGAAAATAAAAAATTATATATTCTAATTTATTTTTTTTCCCTTTTATTTATAAGTTCCTACGGTTTTTATATCATTGGCCAACCCGAATGGTCGGTAATTGACAGTATTTACATGACCATAATTACCCTTACTTTTGGATACGGTGAAGTTCAGCCATTGGGAGAAATTGGAAAAATATGGTCAATACTTGTNATTATATTTGGAGTGAGCGGGATCGGTGTCCTGGTTACAACACTACGGGAAGAAATAATGCAAATTGATCAATATAAAAAGAGAAAAATGATGAAAAAGATATCAAAATTAAAAAANCACCTAATAATCTGTGGATANGGAAGGATGGGAGCAGTAATTGCTAAGGAATTGGCAGAAAAAGAAATTGATTTTATTATTATTGAACAAAATGATGATAAAATTGAATCAATTCGGGAAAATGCTATGTATTGTATACATGGTGACGTTACTAAAGAAGAAACCTTAAAAGAATCTAGAATCGAACATGCTACTGGAGCAGCTGTAGTATTAGACACCGATCAAGATAATTTATTTGTCACAATGTCAATTAGAACATATAACCCAGAATTATTCTTATTAAGCAGATGTGCGGTTGAAGATAACAAACATAAACTTATTAGAGCAGGTGCAAATAAGGTTGTTAATCCGTATACAGCTGGTGGCCATAGGATGGCAGAAATGCTAACTAAACCAAATGTAGAAGATTCAGTTACAATAACTACACCAAAATATGATAATATTGATTTCAGCCTTGATGAAATATCTCTTAAAAATCTAACAGATTATCATGGTTTAAAAATTCATGATACAAATATAAAAACAAAATATAACTTATTAATTGTTGGTATAATTAATGATGATGGTAAATCTGTAATAAATCCTGATTCAAATACAATTCTTAATGCCAATGATGTAATATTATTAATGGGTGATCCAAATATGCTTACAGAGTTTAAATCAACCTTAAAATAATTATGTCCTATAACAAACGTTATGTATAATTAACATAGTGTGTACTAACGACACCTATCCCCCTTACTATTTTTATCAGATAATATTGAACTGAAACCAATAACATATCTTTCATTTAATCTAATCGTAGTTTTCCTTATTGCTAGAAAGAATTGATATATGCTATGCTTCCCAGTTGAAGAGTTCGATGTTAATTAATAATGTTTTTTCTCCTTTTGGTTATCTATATATCTAATTATATCATCAAAATTTAATTTTGATAATGAATCTGATACTGTTTCTGCGATTTCATAATTATCAAAAGGACCAACAAATAACCATGTTCTAAGCCATGGATCTTAACCTAAATTATTTATTGCAGAGGCCATTATAGAACCAATGAAAAAGTTAATGGAAAGAATGTAAAAAAGGTTTTTTTTATTCATGATTCTATCTAAGATGTAATTATGTTTATTATTTTATTTTGAATGTAGACAACCTTAATAATTTTACCTTGGGATAAATATTTTTCTCCAAATGTTGTTCCCTTTACAAGATCCATAGCTTCATCTTCACTGGTTTCTGGAGAAACTTCAATCGTGCCTCTGGTCTTTCCTTTGAACTGGACAGCAATTGTTATCATTTCATTAATGATCAATTTTTCATCATATACTGGCCATTTCATGGATGTTATTAATCCATATCCAAGTTTTTCATTCAGTTCTTCAGATAAATGTGGTGCAAATGGATTCAATAAAATCAAAAAGCGATGTAATACATCTTTATCTAAAACATGTAACGTCGATAGATGATTGGTGAATATCATCAATTGCGAGACAACTGTATTGAACCTTAGACCATCTAGGTCTTCTGAAGCTTTCTTTATGGTCTGATGTAATAATCTCTTAGTCTCTTCATTTGAACAATTTTCTTCAATTGGTCTATTCTCATCATTGAAAAGGCGCCAAACCTTTTGTAAAAACCTATAACACCCCTGAAGTCCTTTGGTACTCCATGGTTTTGATTTGTCCAAGGGGCCCATAAACATCTCATATAGACGAAAACTATCCGCACCATAATCTACCACCACATCATCTGGGTTGATCACGTTTCCACGTGATTTGCTCATCTTATGGCCATCCTCGCCTTGTATCATACCCTGGTTATATAGTTTTTGAAATGGTTCCCTTTGAGATACAAGGCCAAGGTCATGTAATACATGATGCCAAAATCTTGAATAGAGAAGGTGTAATACTGCATGCTCTACACCTCCTATGTATAGATCTACTGGCATCCAATATGATTCTTTCACTTTATCCCATGGTAATTTGTCATTGTCCGGATCAGTGAAGCGTAAAAAATACCAGCAAGAACCAGCCCATTGAGGCATGGTATTGGTTTCTCTCCTTCCCTCCTTTGTTTCAATCCAAT
This sequence comes from Fidelibacterota bacterium, assembly GCA_002718285.1. The sequence goes on along the minus strand of PBAR01000021.1, from coordinate 29,576 downwards.
CCTTTATATTTGCTAATGGAGATTCACCTGTTTCTGCTGGCTCGAATTTATCAACCTGTGGTAATGTTAGAGGAAGATCTGATTCATTGATGGCAACTATGGTCCCATCTTCTTTATGAATTACAGGTATTGGTTCCCCCCAATATCGTTGTCTAGAGAAGAGCCAATCCCTCAACTTATATTGAATTTTGTCTATTCCCTTATCCTTATCCTTGAGCCATAAAATGGTCTCCTTGATTGCGTCTTGGATATTTTTTCCATTAAGGTTTAACCCATCTTCGTTCGACGAATTTACCATAGTACCATTTTCGGTAAAGGCCTCAATACTTACATCTCCTCCAGATACAACTTCTAAAATTGGAAGATCAAATTTCCTTGCAAATTCATGGTCACGTTCATCATGCCCAGGTACTGCCATTATTGCACCAGTTCCATATGTCATCAATACGTAGTCTGCAATCCAAATAGGGATCTTCACATTATTGACAGGGTTTACGGCATAAGCGCCTATGAATTCTCCTGTCTTATCTTTATTTAACTCTCCTCTATCTAGATCGCTTTTTTTCTGCGTTTTAATTACATATTCCTCAACTTTTTTACGATATTCGATAGTTGTCAAATTCGAAACAAGTGGATGCTCGGGTGCCAATACCATGTATGTAGCTCCAAATAGAGTATCTGGCCTAGTTGTAAATACACTAATATGATAATTTAAAGATGATATTTTAAATTTAACTTCAGCACCAATGGATTTTCCTATCCAATTTCTTTGTAATTCCTTCACGCTTTCTGGCCAATCAAGTTCATCTAGGCCGTCAAGTAATGATTCTGCATAGTCAGTGATTCTAAACATCCACTGACGCATAGGTTTTCTTATGACAGGATATCCGCCTATTTCTGACATTCCATCTACTACTTCCTCATTTGCAAGTACTGCCTTTAATTCTGGGCACCAATTAACTGGTACCTCTGCCTCATATGCCAGACCTTTTTCATACAATTTTAAAAATATCCACTGAGTCCATTTATAATATTTTTCATCGGTGGTATTGATTTCTCTATCCCAATCATAGCTAAATCCAAGCATTTTTATCTGCCTTTTAAAATTTTTTATATTGTTTTCAGTTGTTATACTGGGATGGGTTCCAGTTTTTATGGCATATTGTTCCGCAGGTAGTCCAAATGCATCCCAACCCATTGGGTGCAATACATTGTATCCCTGCAATCGCTTAAATCGAGAAAATATATCCGTAGCAGTATAACCTAAAGGGTGACCAACATGAAGACCAGATCCAGATGGATATGGAAACATATCCAATATATATAATTTTTCCTTATCTGGATTTACTTTGGATTTAAAAGTTTTATTCTTTTGCCAAAATTGCTGCCATTTGGATTCAATTTTCTGATGATCATAATTCATAAAAAAGGGGCTTGAAATTAGTTCCAAGCCCCTTTGAATTTAAATAATAGTTTTTAAAATTATTATCATAAATCAAATTGAAAACCTATAGATAATGAACTGTCCTTTGGTTTATAATCAGCTCCTGGTTTATCATATCTACTATTATAGGCATCTGTATATGTTAAATAAATACTTAATGCTTCATAAAATGTTGCAATATTTACCTTCAATTCATTTTCCAGCAAATAATCTTCAAAGTCTTGCACATTAGGCTTGTAGTAAAATCTATAATCTAAAGTAACATTACCATCAAATAGTTTAAGTTTTATTTTTGGTCTTATACTATGTCTGGCAAAATCGCGGATAGAGTCCTGCTTAGCATAACCATAAGTTGTATCTTTATAAGTTATATATTCCCAAACATCATAATAATATTCAGATTCTACAGAATCAGTAATAGTTTGGATACTTTCAATGACTTCCTTATAGACCGTATAGTTTTCTTTCTCAGCTAAAAGAGCATAACTAAGTGAAGTCCCTAAGATAAGATTTACTTTACCACCAATACCATAATTAAGTCTATTATTTAGCCCAACAATTGCGTCTTTTTCATTTTGGAGGAATAGAAAAGGAGAAAACTTTTGACTGGCCCAGAGATCAAATTTAAGGATGAGATTAGCATCATCCTCCCAAGGTTCACCACTAACATCCGCATCATTCGCGCTATAGCTTAGTGAGAATTCAGTATCCTTAAGCGGACCATAATCACCAAATAAACTGAAATCTAATCCATAATAAAATATTTTAGCTTTGGTATTTCCTTTTTTTTGATTGAAATCTGCATAAAGAGAAGTATTCATAGAATATGTCTCTTCGGAGCTTTCTTGTTCATTAATTAAAGTATCTGAAACTGTCTGAGCCATTACTATGTTTAATAGTAAAATCAAAAATGTTAAATATTTTAACATATACTTATTGCCTTTATTCATAATTAGATAATAGCACAAATCAAAGTAAAAAAAAAAGGGTATGAATATTCATACCCTTTTTTTTAATTAATGGGAAAGTTATTTATCACCAAAAGCTTTTTTGAAAAAACCTTTCTTTTTCTTTTTACCTTTTCCGCCTTTTTTCCCTTTTTTCTTTTTCTTCTTCTTTTTCTTCTTTACATCAGCATCCGCGATTATATTACCATCGCAGCATCCTGGCTTCAATTCACACACAGCTTGTTCTGTTTTTTCAACAGCTTCTTCTGCGGCGGGTGCAATTGCTACAAGACCTATTGTTACTAACGTAGAGACAAGAAGTCTATAGAAACGTCTCATTTTCTACTCCTATTTTGTAGTTATATTGGTTAACCATGACGTTCAGTAAGTACTGATACGCCTATAATAATCTATTCCTACAAACGTCCTATTGTCAAGGTATTAAAGCTGCATGTGATACTAATCACACTAAACCAAAAAAAAGTATATTGAAAAAGCACAATATTTTTTAAAATTCCAATCGAAATTTCGGAACTTTTTGATTTTTATGTCATTGTTTACTAAAAATTGCAGGAGAAAATTTTTTGATTAAAATAGAAAACCTATCTAAAAATTATGGTACAGTTAAGGCAGTAAGATCTATTTCATTTGATTTAAAGGACGGTGAAATTGTTGGATTTTTAGGGGCGAATGGTGCTGGCAAAAGTACAACACTTAAAATGATTACAGGTTATATTTCACCAACTTCGGGGAATGTGCATGTAGATGGATTAAATATAATCGAAGATAGTCTCGAAATTCAAAAACAGATAGGTTATCTTCCTGAATTAAATCCTCTTTACACAGAAATGAAAGTCTATGATTATCTACAATTTCATGCAGAAACGAGAGGAATAAAAGGTAATGACTTTAAAAACTCACTAGGAAAAGTAGTGAAAGATTGTGGCCTTAATGGTATTGTTCATAAAACAATTGGGAATTGTTCCAAGGGATATAAGCAGCGATTAGGACTCGCAGCCGCTATGATTCATGATCCTAAAATCCTAATATTAGATGAACCAGTTTCAGGACTTGATCCAAACCAAATAGTTGAGATAAGACAATTAATTAAAAAAGTAGGCAAGGAAAAACTAGTTCTTATGTCTTCGCATATTTTACAGGAAATTCAGGCAACCGTTGATAGGATAATTATAATAAACGAAGGGAAGATAGTTGCTGACGGTACTAGTGAAGAATTAATCTCTGATTCCCAAGGAATTACTCATTTGAAATTGGAAATTGACGGTATTGGTGATGAAAATGTGATTCAAGAAATGAAGGCTACTATTCCAAGTATTAATATTCAGTCTATTTCAAAGAATGATAATTCAACTGAAATCATGTTAGATTATCCAAATAACTCTGACCCAAGGAAAGATATCTTTCAATATGTAATTGATAACAAATGGATAATAATTGAAATGAGTGCAACAAAAAAAGATCTTGAGTCTATTTTTAGAAATCTAACACAAGGTAATATTAAACCAAATGCATAGCATATTTGTTATATTTAAAAAAGAACTTCATTCATTTTTTGCAAGTCCAATGGCATATATCTTCCTTGTAGTGTTTGCTATTGTAAATGGATATTTTTTTTACCAATACATTTTTTCTATATGATCAATCTGATATGCGTGCTTTATTTAGCATCGTACCACTTGTATATCTATTTTTTATACCAGCCGTTTCAATGGGTCTTATTTCAAGGGAGAATGGTATTGGTACCATTGAGATACTTTCTACGCTTCCAGTTCGTGATTTTGATATTGTTTTTGGAAAATATCTAGCTGCTTTAACTCTTATTCTAGTTGCTCTACTGACAACAACTATTCATTATATAACGCTAGTATCCGTTGGTACGAATATTGATCATGGTGCAGTTTTTTCAGGATATCTTGGTCTTGCATTGATGGGTGGAGTATATGCTTCTATTGGTATTTTCTCCAGTAGTTTAACTGATAATCAAGTTGTAGCTTTCATTATTGGTATAGCAATTGTGTTGATTTTTTTCTTAATGGATCAACTTCTTGTCTTCGTTCCTTCATCAATGGCAGGTATTGTACAGTATCTTAGCACTGGATTTCATTTATCAAATATTTCAAGGGGAGTTATAGATACCCGTAATCTAGTCTACTTCTTTTCAATGATTAGTTTTTTCATCTACCTAACTACTCAAATTTTTCAATCTCGTAAATGGAATTAAATCTAAGTGTTTAAGAATAAAAACAATCCTTTTGCTCGCGCAGGCATTTTCTTATTAGGAATTATATTATTGAATCTGATTGCAAGGGATAATTTTCGTCGGTTGGATTTGACTGAAAACAAAATGTATTCGCTTTCAAATTCTAGTAAAAATGTAATCTCGCAGGTTGATGATCTCATCACCATGAAGGTTTATTTTTCCAATGATTTACCTAACGAATTAGGAAATACAAAACGTTTCTTACAAGATATTTTAGAAGAATTCTCTGCATATTCTAAAGGGAATATCCGTTTTTTCTTTCAAGATCCGCAGGAAGACGAAACTATGGAAGAGCAGGCTCAAAAGGATGGTATCCAGCCTGTCCAGATGCAGGTCATTGAAAATGACAAAGTAGAGATTAAAAAGGTCTATCTTGGTATGGTGATGCTTTATGAAAATAAAAAAGATAATATACCTGTAATACAATCTACAGCTGGTCTTGAATATCTTATTACAACAAAAATTAAATCACTTATCAATATTGATAAAAAAATTATTGGGATTGCTAACTTGAATCCCGATACTGATATTAAAACAGATAATATCAGATCCCAGTTAAGTCAACATTACACTGTAAGATCTACTGATTTAACAAAAATTATCTCGAATGATATTGACGTATTACTGGTTTCTGGAACAACCGATACATTGGATACTTTAATAAGATCCAATATGAAATCTTTTCTTGATAATGGTAAAATGCTCTTTTTAGCACAGGCTGGTGTTGATGCAGATATTCAAGAACAGCGCGCTACCCAAATTAATTCAAATATTTTTGATTTTGTAGCGAAGTATGGTATGAAAATTAAAAGAAATTTGGTTTTAGATGAAAAATGTCAAAGTGTTAATGTGCAAGAGCGAAGAGGTATTTTCCTAATGAATAGAGCCATGAAATATCCTTTTTTTCCTAGTATCACAAATTTTAATAAAAATGAATTTTTAGTTTCTGAATTAGAACAGGTTACTACTTTTTTTGCCAGTGAAATTGTTCTGGATACATCAGAAATTAATGAAGTAGCAGGTACTACAGAACTTTTTCGCACATCAAATAAGAGTGGTATTATGGAGAATAATTTTATGTTAAGTCCAGATCCACAGCAAAATCCATTTATCAAATTATTAAATCAAAAAGGTAAGATAGTTGCGGCATCATCTAAGCTTGTAAATGGAGGTGAAATAATTCTTGTTGCTGATACAAAATTTCTTTCTGATGAGTCTGGTATGTCAGTTCCTGAAAATCAAACTTTTCTATTAAACACAGCTGATTATTTATCTGGTGAAAAAGAATTGATTTCGTTAAGGTCTAGAGAGATAACTAATAGACCACTTGAAGAACTTGAAGATAATTCAAGAAAGCGCTGGAAATGGGCAAATATGTTGCTTCCTACCCTTTTAGTAGTTTTATTTGGTTTTATTCAATTAAAGAAAGAAAAATCTAAAGCAAATGTTTTGGAGCAGATTTATGAGTAAATCCACACAAATTACTATTGGAATATTTGCTATACTTATAATTTTATATTTTTTAAACCATACATCCCAATCAAACCTTACTCTAGAAGGAACTAGTATTTTTTCAGGAAATAATGATGACGTATATCGTTTTCTAATCGTTGACGGAAACGATTCTTTAGAATTAATTAGAAACGACTCTACCTGGACAATTACTCAAGCTGATACCCTTGTTATTAAAAATAATCAGATAGAAAAATTATTTGACCGTGTTTTAAAAGTTAAAAAGGAATTTATTGTTTCTAAGAATCCAGAAAAATGGTCAACATTTGGTGTCATTGACTCTCTAGGAAGACAGCTTTCATTCTTTAATAAAAATAATAAGAACCTTGGAAGCTATGTATTTGGAAACGAAGGTCAAGACTATCAACATAATTATATTAGAGAAAAAAATGGAAAAGATGTATTTCGCACTAACGATAATGTATATTTTTTGCTAAACTCGGGTGTCACATACTGGGGAAAAAATCCACCTAAACCTGAAATAAACGATATTGATACCACGTCAGCAAGTTAAGTCTCTTAGACCCTCCTTTCGACTAGCTATGTGGTTTGTGAAAAGCCTCGCTATGTCGAGGCTTTTCCGTTAATATGACCATCAATGAAAAGTAGTAATAAACAAGTATTGGTTGTCGGTGATAGAGTTCTAATTCGTCCAGACAGTGGTGAAAAAAAATCTCCTGCTGGTTTATATCTCCCACCAAGTGTTCTTGAAAAGCAGGAAGTTAGAGGTGGAATGGTTGTAGAAGTGGGGCCAGGAATTCCATTAGGATCTCCAGAAGAGACTTTTGAAGAGCCTTGGAAAGATAAGTCCACGGAAGTAAAATACATTCCTACTCAAGCAGAAATAGGTGATTATGCTCTTTTTTTATCAAAAGCCAGTATCGAAATAAGAATAGAAGAAAAAGATTACCTTATTGTACCTCAATCAGGGATTATGATACTAATAAGGGATGATATTTTAGCTAGTACCAGATAAAATTATTTAAATATTAACCTAGTAATTAATCCCCATCTCATAAAACATAAATGCCCATTTTTCTGAATATTCATTAATAATCTGTTTTGTAGATCGTCCCCGTCCGTGACCAGAATTTTTAGATACCCTTATCAGAATTGGATCATCTCCAGTTTGAGCGTTTTGCATAGTTGCGGCATATTTGAATGAGTGTGCAGGAACAACCCTATCATCATGATCTGCGGTATAGATTAATACTGATGGATAATGCGTACCAGTAATTATATTATGAAGCGGCGAATAGCTGAGTAAGTTATTAAAATCATCCCTATTATTGACACTTCCATATTCCACGGACCAAGCATAACCAATAGTAAATTTCTCATATCGCAGCATATCCATTACACCTACATCGGGAAAAGCAACTCTACAAAGTTGCTGATTTTGATTAAGGATTGCCCCTATTAAAAGGCCTCCATTTGAGCGTCCATGAATAGCAAGATAATTAGAATCTGTATAACCTTTTATAAATAGATATTCTGCTGCACCAATAAAATCATCAAATACATTCTGCTTATTTAAAAGCATTCCATCTTTATGCCAATTCTCACCGAATTCATTTCCACCTCGAATATTTGCTAATGCATAGACTCCATCATTTTCTAAAATTATTGTCAAAGCTTTATTAAAATACGGTTTCATACTAATATTAAATCCACCGTATCCGTATAAAAGAGTGGGACGTTGATTGTCAAGATTCAAATCTTTTTTATGAGCAATAAAAATAGGTATCTCAGTACTGTCATTTGATTTATAAAATTCTTGTTTAAGAACATAATCTTCACTCTTAAAATATGATTCTGATTCTTTATATAAAGTATTGTTATTGTTACTAATATCATATTTATAAATAGTTTCAGGTGTTATTATATTATTGAATGTATACCATGTAACCGTTTGATTTTGATTACCATCAAAACCATCAATTATACCATTCCCTGGTAAATCAATATCATATAAATAATTACCTTTAAGATCGAAAACTTTCCAGATCGACAGAACATTTTTAGTAAAGTGTACAAATAGTTTTTTCCCAATAATATTACACGAATGTATTATTAAATCTTCACTACCATTTAATAAGGTGGTCCAGTTTTTTTCTTCTGGATAGTCTGGATCAATAGTTAATATTCTTTTATTTGGTGCTAATCGATCGGTAATCACAAAAAATAACCCATCAGCATAATCGATAATTCTAATTTCAGAATTAAAATCATCAATTATCGAAGTCCAACCGTGTTCATTCTTTCTCAGATCACGAAATGCTAACGAATTTCCATAAGTTCCTTGATATTTATACAAAAATAAATACTCCTCGTCATTACTAGATATAACATATGGAGAAATTCTTGGAGTTTCATGGTTATAATAAATTAATTCATCGGATTCTTGATGGGTGCCTATTTTATGATAAAAAACTTTACTGTATTCATTAGCCATTGTTAATTCATTATCACCTTTCTGTTCAGGATACCTTGTATAATAAAATCCATTTTTATGCCATGACATTCCGCTAAATTTGATCCATTTCAATCTATCATCAAGAACTTTTTTTGTATTTAAATCCATAATAAAGAATTCCCGCCAATCAGATCCAGATATACTCAATGAATAACCCATATATCGATTATCATTAGAAAAATAAATTCCAGATAAAGAAATTGTACCATCCGTTGAAAATTTATTAGGGTCAAGTATTATATCTGGTTCAACATCTTCATTTTCCTGAACATAAAGCACAGGGTGATTTTCTAATCCATTATTAGCGTAATAATATATTTTATTCCCCTTAATAAATGGCACACCATGCCATGGGTAATTCCATATTTCTCGAAGACGGTTTTTTATTTTNCTAAAATGAGATATACGACGAAAATAAGAACTAGTAAGAGAATTTTGTTTAGTNANCCAAGNNTTAGTCNNTGNAGAATTTTCATNTTCTANCCANCNATATGGATCAGNTATAATNGTATCAAAATAAGTATCAAATATTTTTTCTTTTTTAGTAGCNGGGTANNATACCTTTTGCGGGTATTCNTGATGTAGNATAGATNTTAATATTAATAAAANAATTAATAGATAATAAGTATTTTTCATAAATAGTATTNAAAANCCAAAAAGATCTTTTAAACCATGACTNGCCTNNATNCGCATTANTNTATCAAANTATGAGCTAAGTTCAGTTACTTCNGGATTTATTTCTATACAATAGGCACCATTATCTTTAGCNATTTTTGGNTAANCTGCNGCTGGAAATACAANACCACTAGTNCCTATACTNATAAATAAATCACAANATGTGATTAATTTATTTGCTAANGATACTACATCATTATTTAGCATATCTTGAANCCAGATAATATCTGGTCTAAGCCATNCACCACATTTNCATAATCGTGANCTATATTTNGCATTTNNAGAATCATNTATTACTATNTTCTCNTNATCACATCTTAATCTCCATAANCTNCCATGNAGTTCAATNATATTCCTAGNATCAGCACGTTGATGCATGCCATCAATATTTTGAGTAATTATCCAAATATTATTATTAATATTTTGTAATTCTGTTATAAACATATGGCCTTTATGAGGTTCACACTTTTTAGCTTCAATTCGCCTCAATTCATGAAAATCTAGAACCTTAGCAGGAAATTTATTAAATGCACTCTGACATGCATAATTTTCCCATTTATATTCATGCCATATTCCTCCTGTACCTCTATATGTGGGTACACCAGATTCTGCAGACATTCCCGCACCTGTAAAAAATACAATTTGATTAAAATCTAATATATCAAGGGGAATGTTCATATTATCTATCTTGGTAATATGAAATCCAAATCAGCTACGACATATGCCATAATTGTCATAGCTGCAACACATCTATTAAATTCATTTATATCTATTTTATCAAAAGTATCTGCATCGGTATGATGATACCAAAAATATTTTGTTCCATCTACTTTCAAGGACATAACTGGTACACCTTTATCATTCAATGGTGCTATATCCGCGGCTCTACCACCATCTGTAATTTTATTCGCTGATATAGGTTCTAATAGTTTACTGATTTCTTGTATGATTATTTTACTTTCTAAACTACCAGTGAAACCAAATCCTTCTGGTGAGAATACACCACCATCTGACTCAATGGCCACTACATGTTTATCTAATTTATCCAGATACATATCCCTATAAGCTTTACTACCACGACTACCATTTTCCTCATTTGTCCAAAGTACACATCTAATTGTACGTTTTGGCCTAAGATTTAAATTTTTAATAATATTAAGTACCTGCCATGAAGCCACACAGCCGCCAGCATCATCGTGTGCACCCTGCCCAACGTCCCAACTATCAATATGGCCACCTACAACTACAACTTCATCAGGGTATTTATAACCTTTTATTTCACTGATTACGTTACGTGAGATACGATCATCTACCGTCCGAGCGCTCATTTCCATTTTAAGAACAATAGGTTCTTTATTTTTATAAAGACGCCCAATCATCATAGCATCTTCCATAGTCAAAGCTGCATGAGGAATTTTATTTATACCCACATCATAACTCATTACTCCAGTATGTGGTGTATTCATAGACCATGGACCAATTGAACGAATTAAACTTGCCACTGCTCCATGTCTTGCTGCTTCAATAGCACCTCTATAACGATATTTTACAGTTTCTCCATATGTTGAAAAGGGTACATTATAAAGAACAATATTCCCTTTAACTAATTTAGATTTTATTTCTAATTCATTAAAACCGTTTACAACAATAACCTTACCAGTAAGACCACCCCGTTTTGTGCCAATACTTCCACCTAATCCTAGCATTGTTAAATTTTTCTTGAATGGCTTCAACAGGGTAATTTTTTCTTTTCCTCTAATCCATACTGGTACTTTAACTCTTTGGCCTTCGACATTTGAAAGACCATCCTTTTTCATTTCCTGAATAATCCAGGTAATAGAATTTTCTAAATTTTTTGATCCACTTAACCTAGGACCAAAATAATCGCAGATAAATTGTAATCTTTTGTAGGCTATACTATCATTCATTGCATAATCAATAATATCATTTACTAATAAACGATAATCATCTTGAATTGAATTAGCTAACATAAAAGATGTTGAAAAAGTAATAATGATTCGTTTAATAAACATTGTAGTCTCCTTTTCTTCTTTTAGCAATTGATAATTAAACTAATAGAAATAAAAAAACCCCAGCATAAAAGTCTGGGGTTTTTTATTTCTAGAGTAAATTCTGTTATTAGCGCTTTTGAGTAGCAACATTTACTCTTAATTCTCTTCCTTTAAACTCCTTACCATTCAATTCTGAAATAGCTCTTTCACCATCAGCGGTATTTTCCATTTCCACAAAACCAAATCCACGAGAACGTTGTGTTGCCCGATCTTGTATGATTCTGGCTGAAGAGACTGGCCCAAACTGTTCAAAATGAGACTGTAACTCATCTTCACTAGTTCGAAAGTTTAAATTTCCTACAAATATGTTCAATTTCTTTTCCTTTATTTATTTATGATAATTTTATATGAGAAGTGTAAAACAAAATTTTATAAAACTGTGATTAATAAAACCTTAATTATATCTCATCATATATTAAATAATTATATTTGAAAAAACACCTATTTTAATTTGGGTTTAGATTTGAATATTATTACTCATTACTTCTTCAATATGCTTATAAATTTCAGTTGCTACATCAACACCACTACAATTTTCAATGCCTTGTAATCCTGGAGATGAATTAACTTCCACAACTAAAGGACCACGATTCGATCGCATGATGTCTACACCTGCAATAGAGAGGTTGAAGATTTTAACAGCTTTAATAGCAACTTCAATTTCTCTTGCTGTTAATTCCACTAGAACAGTTTCTCCACCTTGGTGCACATTAGATCGAAACTCACCTTCTGGTGCTATCCGTCTCATAGCCGCAATAACTTTATTTCCTACTACTAATGCTCTGATATCGGTGCCCGCAGATTCTTTAATGAATTCTTGTACCATAATTTCCGTATTCAACTGTCGAAAAGCATTCATTATGTCTGCCGCTGCTTTTGCTGTTTCAGCTAAAATAACCCCTTGACCTTGAGTTCCATGTAAGAGTTTCATTACTAATGGAACGCTGTCAAAATTTTCAATGACTGTTTGAATATCTTTAGTATGATTAGCAAAACCTGTATTAGGAAGAGATATTCCATTACTAGCTAATATTTGAAGTGATTTTAATTTATCTCTTGAATTCAAAATTGCATTTGCAGAATTAAAACAATAGCAATTCATCATTTCTAATTGACGTACGACAGCGGTTCCATACGATGTCACCGATGCACCTATGCGAGGAATGACGGCATCTACTCTATTAATTAATTTTTCTCCGAAATAGATAGCAGGTTTTACAGAATTAATATTCATATAACATCGCATATAATCAATCACTTTTATTCTGTGTCCTCTTTTTAACCCTACTTCTGATAATCTGTTAGTAGAATAGATGTTTTTATTTCTGGAAAGGATTAATATATCCACGATTATTTATTTTTTTGTTAAAACAAAAGATCTTTTTGGATGAATCAAATGCTTCTCTTTTAATGTATTTCTTCCAATAAGCATTGGATAATTCATTTTTGATCTCTTTGTTAAAGAAATATCAGTTTCCCAAGAATTTTTTCCCAAAGAAATTTTCATTAAAACAAGAGGTCGTTTTTGTAATCCACCAAAAGAATTTTTAATATTTGAGAATCTTAAAATAGGTTTTTCTATATACATAAAAGAGTCGGATTTACAGACTCTAAATCTTATCCACTTTTCACCATTTTTTACAAATTCATTAAGGTGTGTAGCGTGTAAAGACGATATTTGTGATCCTGAATCAATTTTAGCTTTTAATTTAAAATTACTATACTCTGGAAAAGATACCCATTCCAGCCACCCAACATTTATTTTACCATTGTTTATATAAGCATTAGTTTTTTTTTCATTATCTAATGAATAAATGAAATGGAAAATAAATAATATTTATTCTGATCCTTATTAACCACCTTCTTGTTGTTCGATATCTACATCAAGACCAAATGGAGGAAGATTAATAATTTCTCTGCTAAAATAGTCTGCTATAGTAGAAATAATATTACCAATACTGATTAANCCNACTGGATTTTGTTCATCNTCAACAATTGGGACATGCCGAAACCCACCGATATGCATTTTATTCAATGCATATGCCAAAGGATCTTCTAGAGTAAGATATTCTGGGTTAATTGTCATAAACTCATCTACTGTAACTAAGTTTAAGTCGAATCCTTTCCCTGTTACTTTCAATAATATATCTCTTTCAGTTAAAATTCCACACAATACATTATTCTTCACGACCAAAATACAGTTTTGACGCTTTGTTTGTAGCATATCCAAAGCATGACGAAGGTTCGTCCCTTTTTCAACAGTTAGCGGTTTTGGTAATTCCAATGACGAAATAGGATCTTGTACCTTAACTGCTTCCTTTATCTCAGAATCGTTTTCTAGTGATTCCATACTAGATAGCCATTGTCCATCATCTTCTGACTCTAAATGTTGGTTCGAATACATAATATTGAATATAGAGCATAGATCAAGAAAAAACAACAATCTTCAAATAGGATTGTTGTAATAATAATTAAAAATTTTAGAGGATCCCATTTTATATTAATACAAATTAAAAATAGAAATAAAAATTAAGAATTAAGTATATCTATAATTTTTTAAACTATACTCTTAAATATTGTCGGGGTGGGGAGATTTGAACTCCCGGCCTCGTCGTCCCGAACGACGCGCGCTGACCAGACTGCGCTACACCCCGTGATATTTAAAATAAATATTTTAATAAAATAAATCCCCCGAATAATAAAATTGTAAAGAGTATTGCTAATAAATTAAAATAATCTTCGATAAATCTTTGGATGCCTTTTCCATATTTTTTAATTAGGACTGATACAATTAAAAATCTTGCACTTCGACCAACTAAGCTAGCTAAAAGAAAAGGAACAAAATTTATATTAAATGCTCCTGCGCTAATTGTAAAAAGTTTAAATGGTATTGGTGTAAATCCTGCTGTAAAAATAATCCAAAAATTCCATTGGTCATATAATATCTGAATATTTGAAAACGCATCAATTGTAATACCGGGAATATGATCAAAAAAAAATTGAGCAAAGGCGGTGAATTCTCCTGCTTCTGTCCACCAAACATAATACCCGATAAAATAACCTATTACCGCACCAAAAATAGAACATAAACTACAGATTATTGCAAAAGAGATAGCTTTATCACGATTTCCAATAGAAAGAGGAATGAGTAATATATCTGGTGGAATAGGAAAAAATGATGCTTCAGCTATTGAGATGATTCCTAGAGCAGATGGCCCACTAGGTTTTTCTGACCAAGACAAAACCCAATTATATAATGAACGTATATATTTCATAAATATTAATCGTGGTAAAAAATTCCTATTGCCGACATGACTTCACGCTGAATAGTTCTGCCAGAGGGTTTATTCATGAGTTGTTCTTCAACAATCATTGCACTCGAACCCCCTCCATCTAAATTGAGACTTTCAAAACAGTCAAATTGTTTCATTAATATTGCCAATTCTTCTAAATAAACTCCACGACTATCTTTTTGACGACCATCTACAACCATCATAATGAGTTGATTATCTTTTGTATAACCAATAGCACTACGTGGTTGAACTCCCGCTATTGGAGTGTTAAAGAACACTTCTTCTTCGACAGTAATATTTATTTTACCTTCATTAATCAATACTGGTCCTCCATGAATACCATCCATAATATCCCAATGGGTTGCATTAGAGAAATTTAAAGAATCAACGGGATACCCTGGACGATTTTCCAACGGTCTTTTCCATTCAAAAATGGAATCATTTTTGGTTGAACACCAAGCTATATCAACCAAGCCATCTTTTTTAATTCCAAATGCTCCTCTATTGATGAAATATCTCAGTCCATCTCTAAATATTGTATGACTGGCAGGTTCTTCAAGAAAATTATTTGTTTTTAACAATCCAACATGTAGTGAAGGAATTTTATCAATTATAAAATAGCCACCATTTAAAAGTATATTTGCTTTATAGTTTTCAGAAAATTGTGAAAGAGTTTCACGTCGATCAAAATCATTAGAAGAAAGAATATTAACTTTTATATTAGAAAGTGAAAGATCAACTTTTGCGACCCACGCTTTCAAGGGAATATCTTCATTTATTCCATAAAACACATCTATTCCTTCAGGAAAATTTGACTCCATTCGAGTCCAGTTCATATTTATATAATCATGTTTTTCTATGGGACCACAGGAAATCAATAAAAATAAAATAAATAGAAATTTCACCTTTATTTAATTTTCGTCAGTTATATAAAATGATTTTGATCCAATTATAGTATTAGCACTGTCTATAACATCAACTCTCCAAACACCAACTTGATGGGAAAAAATTGTCTTTCTAGTCCATGACCTATAGATATTTGAAGTTTTGATATTATACTTCACCGTTGTTACCAGCTGATCATCATAGTACCATAAATGAGCCAGTTCTTGCTTACCTCCAGTATTTTGTATTCTTGTATAACAAAATAATGTGTCAACATTATTTCTGAAATAATTATCGGTACCAACTGGATTTCTATTTTTAATATCTTTACAAATTTGAATATCTCTCAACGTCATTGTTGTGACATAAGGTTTTTCTATTTTAGTAATTGGCGGTTTTTTTGGTTTTTTTACAGATGGTTTATTAATCTTCTTTGATTTATTCTTTGGCGCAGATTTAGGCAATATCAATGGTTTTGGCCTAACATTAGATTTGATTGGATTAGAATTATTTAAACCTGTTCTATTAATATTATGAGTAGATTTTATATTTGGTTCTTTAACAGTTATTTTTTCTTCTTCATTTTCTGAGTTTAATAAAGAAAATATTATAAAGATAAAATAAATGGATACCATTGGTATACCTGCCTTTGGTACATCCATCTTATAAGCAAGAAATACTAAGATTATCAAGGATACTGTAACAAAGACTATTGAAATATCAAGCATTTTAATTGTAGTATTTTATACAAAACATCATTTAATAATAACTAATCTACATTCAAGAAATAATAGTCGGAGCGACAGGATTTGAACCTGCGACCCCCACAACCCCATTGTGGTGCGCTGCCGGACTGCGCCACGCTCCGAAAAAATTATTTTTGGATAATTTTTAGAATAATTTCTAATTCGTCACGTATCTTTTGAATAACTAAAAGTTGTTTATCGTTTAAATTTTTCTTTTCTAGAATAGCCTTTTCGGAATTATCATTCTTTCCTATAAGGATTTTTCTTGCACCATCTATTGTATATTTTTTATCGTATAATAATTCTTTAATTTTAAAAATAACATCTATATCTTTTTGTCTATAGGTACGATTTCCCGCCCTGTTTTTAGATGGCTTTAATTGAGAAAATTCCGTTTCCCAGTATCGTAAAACATAAGCTTTTAATCCAGTTAATTCACTGACTTCGCCAATTGCATAATATAATTTTTTAATTTTTGGTTGTTTTGTATTCACAACAATGTAGATAACTTAAAGCTATACTTTAAATTAATTAAACCCAATCCTTATAGCAAGGAGATTAAAGAAATTGATTATATGATATATAATTTTTATATAATACCGATAGTATTTCAGGTGTTTTTTCGATTAGTTCTTTTTTTTCTACAATGGCAATTCTCAATTGTGTTTTGATGTTTGTTTTTTTATTGGCGTAGAAATCATTCATTGGGGCCAATAATAAGGTGTAATTTTTTCCATCTATTTCAACTAAACCTTTTGCTGCACAATAATTTGTGAAATTTTTTGCATTAAATCCTATTGGACAGATATCTTTAAAGTCAATAACCATATAAATTGCTGCATATGGCTTACTAATAATGAGACCAGGTATTTCCTTTAGTAAATCATCACGCAATTTTTCCATAATTTGTCTGTAGTAATTTCTCTGTGCTTTATACCATAATTTTAAATCATGATGGGATTCATTTGCAAGGCTGCCAAATATATATTGTCCAATAGAATTAGCACAAAGATTAGCTGTGTATTCGGAAAGTGCTTTAGAATGAAATTCTTTATTGTCAGTTAGTAGTCCACCAATACGCAGACCGCATGCATTCCAAACCTTAGAAGCAGATTCAATACTAATCCTCATTCCTGTGATACCTGAAACATCTGTTTCATTAATTTTCCAAATGCTTGATGATGTATTTGAGCCAAAATACAATTGTCTGTATGCCTCATCGCTAACGATCCAAATATTATTTCGTTCACATATTTTCGCAAGATCTATTATTTGCTCCTGTAAAAGAAACTGTCCTGTTGGATTATCGGCAGGAATTATTACCAGAGCTCCAGGATTGTGTTTTTTAATTAATAATTCAATACTATTTAAATCAAGACTATTAAATTCTCCACGATTATTTATAGTGCGTTGATAAGTAATTATAGGTATAGAAAGACGTTTAGCAAACTCAATATAATTTGTATATGCAGGATCAAGTAACATCAAAGGACGATTTTCAGATGGACCACAGACGCCTAACAGCATTAATTCCATTGATTGGGATCCACCATCAGTGACTATACACTCAATATTCGATATATCTGCACCCTCATAGGAGATAATATTTAAAAATGCATTTCTTGATTCAGTTAATCCAATACTTGGAGTATATTGATTCACACCATTACTAAATGGAGATTCATTTTTATTTAACGAATACATTCGATTTTGCATTGATGGATGCATTGGAAGAGAAACATTGCCAATAGCAAGATTGATTACTATTATTTGATTTTTATCTGAACGTTTTGAAAAAGTAATCTGAGCTTCTCTAATGGCAGAAGGTTCCCTTTTTTGATAATGTCGGGAAAGTATAGGCCGCATATAAACCCTGTAGAATTACAAACTTAAAATAGCAAAAGAACAGGCGAAAGCTCAATCAAAATATGATTTACTTTCGCTGTAATAAATAATTTTGATTAAAATATATTTTTAAAACCTTCTTTTTTTAAAAGGCCTTTTATTCCTACCATCTCTAGCGCCACCATTACGATTTCTACCTTTAGGGCGATCTACATACCCTTCAGGTTTTTCAATCAAAGCTTTGCGACTAAAATCAAGACGTCCTTGATCATCAATTTTAATTAATTTTACACGTACTTCATCACCTGATTTCAATATGTCTTCCACTTTTTCTACCCGCCTCCATTCCAATTCAGAAATATGAACTAAGCCCTCACGACCAGGCGCAAATTCTACAAAAGCACCAAAAGTCATTAATCTGGTTACAACCGCATCAAATTCCATTCCTACTTCTGGCTCAAATGTAATGGCTTGAATAAGTTCAACCGCTTGATTACATTTATCCGTATTATCTCCAGAAATGGAAACATTTCCATCATCGTCAACATTAATTTCACACTCAGTATCTTCTATGATTTTTTTAATATTTTTTCCACCTGGGCCAATTAGTGCGCCAATTTTTTCAGGATTAATTTGAATAGATAATATTCTTGGTGCAAATTTTGAGATTTCATTTGGTTCAGGCATAGCTTCATTCATTTTTTCTAAAATATACATCCTACCTTCTTTAGCTTGTTCAAGAGATTTTTCCATCAGTTCAAATGAAATACCATCAATTTTAAGGTCTAATTGAATTGCTGTAATACCTGTACTAGTACCTGCAACTTTGAAATCCATATCTCCTAAATGATCTTCCATACCTAGAATATCACTTAAGATCGCATTCCTTTCTCCATCTGTAATCAAACCCATAGCAATTCCAGCTACATGATCTTTAAGAACTGCACCTGCACTCATAAGCGATAATGATCCACCACATACTGACGCCATTGATGATGATCCATTTGATTCCATAATTTCAGAAACTATCCGGATTGTATATGGAAAATCATCGTACTTTGGTAACGCAGGCTTTAAAGCTCTTTGTGCCAGATTTCCATGACCAATTTCCCTCCGTCCTGTAAACCCGATTCGACCAGTCTCTCCAACACAGTATGGGGGAAAATTATAATGTAAGTAATAATTTTTCTTATAATCTTCATCCATACTATCAATTATTTGTTCATCATTTTTTGATCCAAGAGTGGTAATCACTAGGGCCTGTGTTTCTCCTCTTGTAAACAAAGCAGAACCATGCATTCTGTTCAGCAAATCCATTTCTATGATAATATCTCGAATTTCAGTTGTAGCACGACCATCACTGCGCTTTCCTGTGGACAAAATCTTTTCTCGAAATTCAGCCTTAAATCGATCCTCAATAATTGTCCTTACATCCTTCTCTTGATCTGGATATGATTCCTGCAATGATTCAATAATGGTTGACACCATTTTATCTTTAGCTTCAGAACGATCCTGTTTGTTCTCCATTGAAACAATTTTATTTATTTGGCTTCCGATTGCATTATCGATTGATGTTATAATTCCATCATCTGGCTCTGGTATTTCAAATTCATCTTTAATTATATCAAGCTCGTTAATAAGATCCTTTTGAAGGCTTATTACATCACGAATTGTTTCATGTGCAGTTTTGAGTGCATCTAAAACTGTCGACTCCGAAGCTTCTTTTGCTTCACCTTCAACCATTACAACTGTTTTCTCATTTCCAGATACTACAAATTCTAAATCGGAATCTTCTTGTTCAATCCGGGTAGGGTTGACAATAAACTTACCGTCAAGTTGACCTACGCGTACAGTTGCAATTGGACCATTCCAAGGAATAGTCGAAATCATCAACGCTGTAGAAGCACCGATACCTGCTATAACATCAGCCATATTTTCACCATCGCTTTGCAGGACGGTAATAATAACTTGAGTTTCATTTTTAAATCCTTTTGGAAATAAAGGTCTGAGAGGTCTATCTGTCAAACGGCTTGTCAATATCTCATGCTCTGAAGGTCTTGCTTCCCTTTTAAAAAACCCTCCTGGTATTTTTCCTCCAGCATAATGTCTTTCCCTGTATTCAACCTGCAATGGAAAAAAATCTACATCTTCGCGTGGTTCCTTTGCTACATTAACAGCTGCTAATATCACTGTTTCACCGTACGATACCAGGACTGAACCATTACTTTGACGAGCTATTTTACCCGTCTCTAATCGCATCAACTTTCCTGCGATTTCCTTTTCTTTACTTATCATATTCTTTCTTTACTTTTTATTTTATTTCAATATCTATTTTATGTTTATCCTCTAATACCTAATTCTTTTACTATTTTAACATAGGAATCAGCATGCTTCTTAGTGAGGTATTTTAATAATTTTTTTCTCCGTGAAACCAATTGAACCAGCCCACGTCGTGTATGATTATCTTTCTTATGAACTTTGACATGATCTGTTAATTCTCGTATTCTATGTGTCAAAATTGCGATTTGAACTTCAGATGAACCTGTATCTCCATCATTTTTTCCAAACTTTTCTATGATTTCTTTTTTTTCTTCTTTTGATATAGGCATTTTAATTCCTCCTATTCATACTTTTCCTGTATATCCTGGCATATTTTTTTATCTATTAATAATTGTTCTTTTAGCTTTCTGGGAGAAGGAAATCTTTTTTCATCCCTTATTCTTTCTAAAAACTCTATTCTGATATCTTTCCCATATAAGTCAGTCAGTCCGCCATGGAAGAAATTAACTTCCATGACAAGCTCTTCCTCATTAAAGGTAGGTCTTAGGCCGAAATTACACATACCATACAAAGGAAGTCCATCAATCCTTCCTCTTATAAAATACACACCCTTCCTAGGCATTAGTTGATTCTTTTCTACAGGAACAATATTTGCAGTTGGGAAACCAAGAATTTTTCCTCTTCCAGCACCGTGGACAACATATCCTAATACTCCAAATACCGATCCAAGCTCAAAGTTAGCACGGCGGACATATCCCGATTTAATTAATTGACGAATATGACTACTTGAGATTATTGTATTTTCATCAGATACTGGTGGAACAATCTCTATTTGAATATTATGATCATTACAATATTTTTTTAAAAATTCGGGACTTCCTTCTCTTTTATATCCAAAATGGTGGTTGTAACCTACAATGATAAATGATGGATTAAAATGAGGAAGAATTATATTATTTAAAAATTGTTTAGCAGTTGTTTTAGAGAAACGTTCAGTAAAATCAATTAGATAAACTATATCAATTCCTAATGATTCAATTATATCTAATTTTTGATCCAAACCCATGATGAGAGATAATTTATCGCTTGATGGATCTAAGATATGACGAGGATGCGGATCAAACGTAACCAATACTGAAGGAATTGAAAGGGCATTAGCATGATTAGTAACTGAAGTTANAATTCCAAAATGTCCACGATGAATACCATCATAGGAACCAATAGTGACAATTGAGGCCTTTAGGTTTTTAAAATTATCTAACGAATTTAAGATTTCCATTGATCCATAAAACTTTTTATCGTTAATGATTCATCAATTGAATAATGTCCCACTTGAGTGCGAATTAATGAAGTTAAGTGACCAATTGTTCCTAATTTATTTGCAATATCTTTTCCAAGTACTCTAATGTAGGTTCCTTTTGAACAAATAACACTAAACTCAATTAGATGTTTTGAAAAATTAATTAATTCTATAGATCTTATGAAAATCTCAATAGGATTACGATGGACCTCAATATTTTTTCTGGCAAGTTTATAAAGGCGTGTACCGTTTATTTTTTTTGCAGAATACATAGGAGGTATTTGTTTTTTTTTACCTAAAAATGAATTTAAAACCAAATTAATTCCTTTCTTTGTTAATTTTGGTACATCCCCACGATTGTTAATCTCTCCTTCAATATCAAGAGTATCTGTACTAACTCCAAGAGAAAGTATAGCAGTATAGGATTTATCAAAATGAGTGATATTTCCTAATGCCTTAGTATCCTTCCCTGTACCTACAATTAATACCCCCTCAGCAAAAGGATCTAAAGTACCACCATGCCCCACTTTTTTTTCTTTAGTAATTGTTCGAACCTTTTTAACGACATCAAAAGATGTCCAACCGATTGGCTTATGAATATTGATAATCAAAATTTATTATATTTGTTTATCGATATCTTTTAATAAATTATTTATTCTTCGCTCATAGAATAGGCTTTCATCAAGATAAAAACGTAAATCAGGAGTATGTTTAAAATGGAGTTGAGGTGCCATATATTTTTTGAAAGCTTTTCGCTTTTTATTAATCTCTATATTTATCTCATCGTCTGCTTTCTTTTTGTCAATTATACTATAGAAAACTTTTGCAGATCGCAAATCTGGAGCTACGGTGACTTTAGAAAATGTTACAAAACCTAGATCAGATAGATTAATGTATTTAATTAAGATACCGCTGAGAATATCCAGGACTTGGTTATTTATCCTGTCCATTCTCTTATACGGTTTATTTTGGTTCAATTCGATTCCAGTTTACGCTTTATCTCACGGATTTCATATACTTCAATAATATCACCTTCTTGGAATTTTTTAATTCCATCAACCCCAATACCACATTCTAAACCTTCTTTTACTTCTTTAACATCATCTTTGTGTCTTTTTAAAGAGTTTATAAATCCTTCAGAAATCATTTCCCCATCTCTATTAATTCGAGCTTTTCCATTACGAATTATTAAACCTTCCGTGACTTTGCATCCCGCAATAAATCCTATTTTTGGTATTTTAAACTGCGTTAAGACTTCAGCCTTTCCAACACTATTTTCTACACGATCTGGCTCCAACATACCTTCTAAAGCTAATGTTAATTCTTCTACTGCATTGTATATTACACTGTAAGTCCGGATGTCAACTCCTGCCTGCTTCGCCTGGAGCCTTGCATTTGAACTGACCTGTACATGGAAACCGATGATAACCGCCTTAGATGCATCTGCAAGCAACACATCTGATTCAGTTACCATACCTACAGCTTTGTGAATTACTTTAATTCCTACTTCTTTAGTATTCAATTTCTCTATTGTTTCAGCTAACACTTCAACGGATCCATCTACATCACCTTTAATAATCACAGGTAAGGTTTTCATTGAGCCATCTTTAATCAAAGAAGATATATGATCAAGTGAAAATGCCATTTTTTTCTGCTCAATTTCTCTACGAATTCTTTGACGATCAGTAGAAATTCGTTTCAAATCTTTTTCATTATCTACAACAGCAAACAAATCCGCCGCTTGAGGAACATTTTCAAAACCTTGAATTTGAATAGCATCAGATGGAAAAGCTGTTTTTAATTTTTGGCCATGATCATTAGTGATAGATTTAACTTTTCCCGAAAAATCATTGCATATAAATGCATCACCTATTTTAAGGGTCCCCTTTTGAATTAGTAGTGTTCCAACCGGCCCTAATCCCTTATCTAATCGAGAATCAATTATGGTTCCTCTTGCATTGCATTTCTTATTAGTTTTCAAATCCATCACTTCTGTTTCTAATAATAAACTATCCATTAAGCTGTCCATCCCCATTCCAGTCTTTGCACTCACTTCAATATCCTGAACTTTTCCTCCCCATGATTCAGTTAGAACGTCATGCTCAGATAATTCGCGCCGAACTTTTTCAGGATCTGCACCAGGTTTATCCATTTTATTTATTGCAACGATTATCGGAACATTAGCTGCTTTTGTATGATTAATTGCTTCAATAGTTTGCGGCATTACAGAATCATCAGATGAAACTACAAGAATTACAATATCTGTTACCTGTGCTCCACGTGCACGCATAGCAGTGAAAGCTTCATGACCAGGAGTATCCAGAAAAGTAATCATTTTACTATTATATTCTACTTTATATGCTCCAATATGTTGTGTAATTCCTCCAGATTCACCTTCTGCAATATTTGTCTTTTTAATATAGTCTAATATACTCGTTTTTCCATGATCTACATGCCCCATCACAGTAACAATCGGAGCTCTTGGCTCAGCATTTTTAATATCAAGATCTGTATCGTCAAATGTGAAAAGATCTTCTCCAACATCTGTAATTTTTTCTGGAGTAAAACCAAAATTTTCAGCGATTAGTTCTACAATATCCCAATCCAACCTTTGATTTTTAGTTACTAACATACCTAATTCGATACATGTCTGGACAATATCACTTGACGTTATTTCAAATATTTTAGCAAGTTCCTCCACACTTGAAAATTCTGCTATTTGAATAGTTGGATTTGCATCACTATCATTTTTAGCGACAGGCTCTTCTGCTTTTGACTTTTTATAAGTTTTTTTTCTGGTTTTTGTATCCATTTTAGCCAAGACACCTTTAACCTTCATTTTAACAGATTGAGGTGCCGATGGAACTTCAGAATTAGAATCCTTTTTGCTTAAAGGTTGTTTACTAGTTCCTTTTCCTATTTCGGATTGAATATTTTCAAGATTAATGGTACGCAATTTTTTAGTTGTCTTGAATTTTGTCTTAAAATCTCTGGCCTTTTTACCTTTTGTCGGTTTTTTATCTATTTTCTGATTATGTTTTTGTTTATCCTTTTCAATCAAGTCATCTTTATCTATTTTCTGTACCTTCTCATTCTCTTTACGCATCTTCCCTTTATTTATTTCCTGGATTTCTGTTTCCTTTCTTTCAAGATAACGTTGTTCATCTAAAGAAAGCAATTCAAGCTTCTTTTTTGAAAGTTGTCTTTCTTTTAGACGAACGTCATGAATTTCCTTACGAACCTGCTCTTTGCGATATCTTTCAACAGTTTCTCTATCCTTTGAAAATTCAGCCATAATCTTTTGATGAATCTTTTCATCAACAGGAGACATATGACTTACCACATCTATTTTTTTAGATTTCAAGAAGCTAAGTATATCCGTGTGTGATATATTTAATTCTTTTGCAATTTGAAAAATTCTTATTTTACCCATAAAATCTTTAACTTAATGGTTATTCTTCTTCTTTATCACTAGATCCATTTTCAACTTTTATTTCGTTATCAAGAAAATCGGGAATATCTTCATCAAATTCATCATCACCTTCAATTACTCTTTCAACAAATTGTTGAACAGATTCATATATTTCATCCAAAAGATTTTCATCTAAAGTTGACATCTCTAAAATCTTATCCATATCAGCATCCAGAAGATCTGAAACAGTTTTAATTCCATTATTTAGCAATTCTGTAGCAACCTTATCATTGACGCCATTTATATCTTTTATTAGAGTTTTATGATCTTCTTTAATACGTTCATACTGTTTGATGCCATATGCATCAATCCGATATTTTGTTACTTGAGAAGCCAAACCCACATTTGTACCATTCCTACCAATTGCAGTATCCAGATTTTCATCTTCAAATAATGCTACGCAATATTTTTTTTCATCATCAATATGTAATTGAACTGGTTTTGCAGGAGAAAGAGCTCTGCTAATAAGAATTTCTTCCTGATCACTCATATTTATGATATCTATTTTTTCATTATTCATTTCCCGAACAATTGCTTGGATCCTACTCCCACGCATACCTACACATGCTCCTACAGGATCAATTCTTCTATCATTTGATTTCACAATAATTTTAGCTCGGTTACCTGGATTTCTTGCAATAGCTATTATATCAATAATATTATCTTCAATTTCAGGTACTTCCATCTCAAAAAGTTTATACAGAAAATGATTATCACTCCTCGAAACAATAATATCTGGACCTTTCGATGTAATCTCTACAGATTTGATAACTGCACGAATAGTATCACCTCTACGATAACGTTCAGTTGGAATCTGCTCAGCCCTCGGTAAACGAAGCTCGGCCTGTTCAATATTTATAAATATACTGTCTCTCTGGACCTGATGCACCACACCTATTACTATTTCCCCAACTCTATGAGCATAATCCTCATAGATATAATTACGTTCGACATCTCGCAATCTTTGGGAAAAAAACTGTTTTGCTGTAACTATTAAACGACGACCAAAAATCCGAGGATCGATTACTTCGACAAAAATATCTCCAATATCAAGATCTTCTGCTGCTTCAGGCTCTTTCTCAATTGCTTCAGAAAGAGTAATTTCAATTTTTTGATCATCAATCTCTTCTACAATTGTTTTTTCAGCATAGATTTCAATTTCACCTTTGTCAAGATTAACAATACAACTACAATTAGACGCATCACCATATTCTTTTTCTATTACATAAAGGAAAAGATCTTCTAAAATTGATGCTAACTCTGACCTCTCAACATTTTTTTCACGCGCAATTTCAGAAAATACATCAATAAGCTCTCTATTTATCAAAATACATCTCCAGAATTATTTAAATTCTAATTTAACTATTGCTTTCATTATCTTATTATAATTTAGAACCAATTCATTACCATTCTGATCTAAAGTAACTGATCGTTCATCTGCAAACACTACTTTACCAGTCTCTGTTATAAAACTTCTATCTTCATTTTCAATTTTAATTTTTAGTCTGCGACCTATATTTTTTTTATATTGAAAAGGAAATTCTAAAGGACTCTCCAAGCCAGGTGTTGTAACTTCAATTCTAAGACCATTTGGGTATTCAGATATCATATCATCAGAATNTTTTATTTTNCGAATTAATTCTGAAGTCTCATTAATTGTAATAGGTCGCTCACCATCTACAATAACTCGAACAAAATTTCCGTCTTTATGTTCAATTATATCCAATAGAACCATTTCTGGTAAAAGATTATTCTCTACTATTTTTATCAATCTATTCATGTCTAGATAAAAAAAGTGGGTCTCTCAACCCACTTTTTAGCCCCTTAATCTACAGGGAAATAAATATTTAATCAAGTTACTTAACCTGATATAGCGCCTAATAATTCTTCAGTCAATTGTTTTTCGATAGAATTTAAATCATTCTGTGCATGTATATTATCTACAATAGATTTTGCTTCAGATATTTTACCATATTCCAAGTTTATTTTAGCTTTTTCCAAGTTTAACATTCGTTTTCTATGTTTATCATTACAAAATTTTATCCCTTGGTCTATAAGCATAAGAGCAGATTGATAATTATCATTTTCTAATTCAATATGAGCTAACATCAGTTTACTAGGAGGTATTAGAATATCGAGGGGGTTTGTATCAATATAGGTTTTCAAATAATCTTGAGCTTTTTGATTATCTTTTAGCTCAAAAGCAATTTTNCCCATATAATATGCAGCTACTTCAGCTGCTTCAAAGCCATCATATTCATTCATTAATGATTCAAACTGAAATGTTGCATTTTGAATATCCCCTTTATTTAAAGCAACTAAAGCCTGACCTAAGTCAGTATTAGATGAAATTTCTATGTTATTTTGTTTATTGAAATACAATTTGAGCAATAAAGCGAAAACAGCAATTCCAATAACAACCTTCAAATAATTTGACCTATGATCTTCAAAATGCGCTTCGGCTTTATCCATACTCTCAAGAAACGGATCTCTTTTAATCTCCTTGCGGAATATTTCCTTTTTTGGTTTTAACATATGTACCTCAAGTTAATTTTAATATGGTACCCTCGGCAGGAATCGAACCTGCATCTAATGCTTAGGAGGCACTTGTTCTATCCATTGAACTACAAGGGCAAATATTTTTATTCTCAGAAGAGATATAGCCTGAAATATAGGTGCATTTTCCTTTTATAAAAAGATAGATAATATGATAACTACTTTTCAGCACTTAGTCTTCGATTCATTAATTTTGATACCACAGATTCAGGATCTGCATTATGAAAAAGAACTTGGTAAATACCTTCAGATATTGGCATCTCTACTTTATATTTCTCTATTAGCTGGTGTAACGATTTTGCAGTTTCAACACCTTCCGCAACCATTCGCATATTTTTAAGTATATCATCAAGGAATTTCCCTTCACCTATAAGCTGTCCAACTTTTCTATTTCTACTGTAGTTACTTAAACAAGTAACAATTAAATCTCCTATACCACTTAATCCTGAAAAAGTATCGGAATTCGCTCCCATAGCAGATCCAAGAATAGCAATTTCTCTTATTCCTCTTGTCATTAAGGCTGCCTTAGAATTATCACCATAACCTATTCCATCGCTTATCCCCGCTGCAATTGCAATTACATTTTTCATTGCGCCAACCAGTTCAACACCTCGAATATCCTGATTGGAATATATACGCAATCGTCCATTTGAAAAAATTTTTTGAATTTTTTTAGCAGTAGCCAATTTTCTTGATGCCGAAACAAGAGTAGTTGGATACCCAGCTATTACTTCTTCTGCATGACTTGGCCCTGATAATGTTACAGTATTACTTATATTAATTTCTGTTAATTCATTTATAATATCACTTGCAGTCATTAAAGTATCGATTTCAATACCTTTTGCAACATTGACTATAATTTTATCATCAGAAAGTAACGGTGATAAATTTTGTAAAACACCGCGTATCGATTGGGACGGTATGGCGATAACAATAATTTGTGCAGCATTGACTGCTTCTTCTTGGTTTATAGTTAAATTTACATTATCTGGAAATTGCAAATCGGGAACGAGATAATGCACTCTAGTTTTTTTCATATATTCCACAACAGCTGCATTACGGTGCCACATTGTTACCGAAAATCCATTCTGGGCAGCAACAAGCCCTAAGGCGGCTCCCCAGGATCCACACCCTATAAAAGATATTTTACTCAAATGAAGTAGTATTACTCAGAATACATTGACTCAATCAATTCAGACCAATTATCATTGATCTGTTTACGGCGAATTTTTAGAGTAGGAGTTAATTCACCATCATCTATGGTAAAATCCCGTGGGACGATTGAGAATTTTTTAATTTGTTCGGGATTAGAAAATCGGATATTGATAACATCAATTCCAGATTGTAACTCATCCTTTATACTATCACTTTTTGTGTAATTTGATAAATCATGACCATTATCCTTTAGCATTTCCAATTGGGCTAAAGGGTCTTTCGGTATATCATTTGTATCAATGCCAATTTTATCTCGAAGAATTGCACCTACATCCAGTGTGATTAATGCCGAACAATATTTTCTGGCGTCTCCAATGAGAAAACATTGTGATACTATAGGTATGGATTTAACTGTCTCTTCAATTACCAATGGTGCAATATTTTTCCCTCCAGAGCTCACGTAAATTTCTTTTTTTCTTCCTGTAATTGTTAAAAATCCATCAGTATCAATATTCCCGACATCTCCAGTATGCAACCAACCATCTACGATGGTTTCATCTGTTGATTGTTCATTTTTATAATATCCTCTCATTACATGTTCACCCTTAAGAAGAATTTCACCATCATCAGATATTTT
>PBAR01000020.1 GCA_002718285.1 Fidelibacterota bacterium | reverse complement strand
TAAGATAATTAAGTTTTGCGCGACGGACTTTTCCACGACGATTGACTTTGATAGATGCAATCATTGGAGAATGTAAAGGGAATATTCGTTCAACACCAAATCCACTTGCAACTTTACGAACCGTAAAGGATCCATCTAAACCAGAGCCTCCCCTCTTATTAATTACTACTCCTTCAAATATCTGTATTCTTTCTTTATTACCTTCTATCACTTTAACACTTACAGTTACTGTATCTCCTGGATCAAATTCTGGTATATCAGATTTTAAATATTCTTTTGTTGCATCATTTATTTTATCCATGTTTTTCCTCCGATTCTTTTAATTTTCTCTTATATAACTTCCATAAATCTGGCCGTTTACTCTTTGTCCTTTTTTCCCTCTGTTCTTGTTTCCAATTTTCAATTTCTTTATGATTTCCACTAACTAAAACATCAGGAACTTTCAAACCATTAATATCACGTGGATGGGTATAATGCGGATGATCTAGCAAATCATTAGTAAAGGTATCTGTAAGAGCAGAATCTAATGTGTTTAATGCACCTGGTATTAATCTAATAGCACTATCTACCATAACCATAGCTGGAATTTCGCCATTTGTAACGACAAAATCACCCAGAGAATACTCAATGATATTATATCTATCAATGACACGTTCATCTATACCTTTATAATGCCCACAAATGAAAATTAGTTTTTTTATTTTACTAAATTGACTAGCAAATTTCTGACACCAGGTTTCACCTTGCGGAGAAGGATAAATGATTTTTATATCTTTAGACCTTCCAATTAAATCCAATGTGGATTCAATTGCATTTATGAGTGGTTCAGCCATCATAACCATGCCACTCCCACCACCAAATGGTTTATCATCAATTTGTCGATAATTACCAGAACCAAAATTCCTCAAATTCACTACATGAAATTTTAAAACACCGCGGTCAACAAATTTCTGAATTATACTATTTCTAATTAGACTATCAATAACATCTGGAGCAGGCGTTATTAATGCAATTTGATTCAATCTAGCAAACCATCCATGGCCATAATAATTATAAGTTTTTTATCAAAGTCAATACTCTGAACAACCTCAGGAATAACAGGAATCAGAACCTCACGATCGCCATCATTTATCAAATAAGCATCATTTGTAGGTAACCATAAAACATCATTGAGAATACCAACAAAAACACCATCATTGGTAATAACATTAAATCCAACCAATTCCTTTCCAATAAGAAGAATACTGTCATTTTTATTGGTTTCAACAAAAATTGTCTGACCTAGAATTTGTTTTGCGGCATATAAAGTGTCGACTCCCTCAAACTTAAAACGTCTTTTTTTTCCCAATCCTTTCACAATTTCTAACTTAATATCTTTTGCAATTTTTGCGGAAAACCCAAGCATTAGTTTTCGTTGGCCTAGATATTCATCAAAATATCTTGATAATGGTCTTAATCGTACTTCTCCTTTTAAACCTGATGTATTAGTAATAGTTGCTATAGGTTGAATGTTATCTTTCATTTAATCAATGACATCAAGTCTAGCCCTCCTACCACCTTCTTTTGCATTTATAGCAAAAATTAAAGTTCTAAGAGCAGAAATATTTCTACCTTGCTTCCCTATAACTTTGCCATAATCACCATCTCCAACGGTCAATTCGTAGATAACGCGTTGTTCCGTTTCAACAATGTTCACTTTTACTTCATCTGGTTTATCAACCAGTAATTTAATCGCTGTCTCAATGAACTCTAACATAGCGTCTCCTCTTAGTTATTTGAAAAAATTTTTATTTATAAAAATTATTCTTCTTCAGATTTAACAGAATCGGGGATAGCATCTTCACTATCGCTAATATTTTTATCAGAATCTTCTTTCACTTCTTCTGATTTTGCATCCTCTTTCACTTCATCTGATTTTGCATCCTCTTTCACTTCATCTGATTTTGCATCCTCTTTCACTTCATCTGATTTTGCTATTTTTTGTTTTTTCTCATCTTTTACTTTCTCTCGTTCTGCACGGAATTTTAATACTTCTTTATTATTGAGAGACCATTTTTTCATTTCTTTATCAATTACTGATTGATCAAGACCTTGTTTAAGCAGATGCCATTGATGAGCAATACCTGATCGTCGCAACAATTTGTGGNCGGCATNAGTNGGCAATGCCCCTTCCTTAAGCCAATGCATTATTCTTTCATGCTTAAGCTCGAATGAATGGTCAGCATCAATCGGATTATACCAACCAAGCTGTTCAATAGCAGCACCATCTCNTCGCTTACGCGAATCCATAACCACTAAACGGTAAAAAGGTCTATTTCTCCGNCCAATTCTTTTTAGTCTAATTTTCGTCGCCAACTTATTCCTCCTTTAATTAAATCTTCCTAATACATCCATTTTAGGTACTCCAAATTTGTTTATTTTACCCATTTTTTTCATCATTTTTTTCATAGTCATAAATTGTTTTAAAAGTATATTAATCTCCTGCACTGATCTACCACTCCCATTAGCTATTCGACGTCTTCTGCTACCATTAATCAAATTAGGGTGATGACGCTCATAAACTGTCATTGAATTTATAATTGCTTCAGTCCAATACATTTGTTGGTCATCTAAGTTTAGCTGTTTTAAAACTTTTTGATTTGCACCAGGCATCATTCCTATAAATTGTTTAATAGAGCCTAAACCTTTTAATTGTTTTAAATGGGATCTGAAATCATCCAATGTAAAAGTATTTTTATTTATCTTTTTCTTTAAATCAAGTGCATCTTTTTCATCAATTAAATTCTGAGCTTTTTCNACTAAAGAGACCACATCACCAAAACCTAAAATTCTATTGGCTATGCGCTGAGGGTTAAATGGCAAAAGTCCATCGATCCTTTCTGATGTGCCAATAAATTTAATTGGTTTTCCCGTTACTTCTAAAATAGAAAGTGCAGCACCACCCCTAGAATCTCCATCCATTTTCGTCAATATTATTCCTGTTAGGGGTAAGGAATTATTAAAAGCAAGTGCAGATGTCACTGCATCTTGTCCAGTCATACCATCTGCAACAAAAAGAATTTCACATGGTTTAACAAAATCATTTATAGTTTGAATTTCAATCATCATTTCATCATCAATATGTAACCTACCTGCAGAATCAATAATTACAACATCTTTTTTTGATGATTTGGCTTGCTCAAGTCCTTTAGAACAAATATTTGCTACATTTGAGTTAACATCTTCATAAACTGGAATATTGATTTCTTTNCCAACTGTTTTGAGCTGCTCAATTGCAGCAGGTCGGTAAATATCTGCTGCAATCAATGATACCGACCTTCCCTCTTTTTTAAGCAAATAAGCAAGCTTTCCTGCTGTTGTAGTTTTACCTGCTCCCTGAAGACCCGCAAGTAATATTACACTTGGGCTTTTGTCCAAATTCAAACTAGCAGTATTTTGACCTAAAAGATTAATAAGTTCATCATTAATAATTTTTATAAATTGTTGACCTGGCTTAATGGATTTAATTACTTTCGAACCTTGAGCTTTTTTCTTCACACGGTTTATAAAATTTTTAGCTGTAGAGAAATTTACATCAGCTTCTAATAAAGTTCTCCTAACTTCTCTAACAGTAGTATTAATATTATTATCTGTTATTATTCCCAATCCTCGCAAATCACGAAAGATGGATTCAAACCGTTGAGTTATTTGACCAAACATAAAATCTTAACTTAATAAGGAGTGGCTAAGTTAGGTCTTACTCTTAGTATAATGAAATATGAACCTAAATTGGAAAAACATAACCAACTTGAAGATATCCATTAATATATTGATTAAATAAAAATTAATAAGTCTTGTAATATAAAAGTATGCCTAATCTTTCTGAAATCGGTATTACTTATCTAGAACTATATTATATTAAGAATACAGAAACTCACAATATTGACGTCTCAAATACCAGTATCTAAATTATTTTTAATTTTTCAATTAAACAGTATGTCTTTACATTGTGATTTGCTTTTAACATTGTCTACCTTTTANATTGTTAAAAGGAGTAAATATGTCTAAAGATTTACCTGAAATTACCCCTAAAGCAATTATTTTAGGAATTTTGTTGTCTGTNATACTTGCTAGNGCGAATGCCTACCTGGGNCTTTTCGCAGGTATGACTGTATCAGCATCTATTCCAGCTGCAGTCATTTCAATGGGTGTGTTAAGAGCATTTAGAAATTCAAATATTTTGGAAAATAATATTGTTCAGACTGCCGCTTCCGCAGGAGAATCACTAGCAGCGGGAGTAATTTTTACTATTCCAGCCCTAGTATTGATGGGTGTATGGATCGATTTTGATTATTTTCAAGTAGCAAAAATTGCTTCAATCGGCGGGATAATAGGTGTTTTATTTACTGTTCCGCTTAGAAGAGCATTGATTGTAGAAGCAAAACTAACCTATCCAGAAGGTATAGCAACAGCTGCCGTACTTCGTGCTGGGGAGGAATCTCGATCATCAGAATTAAAAGATAAATCTGGCGGTTTAATTACCATTGGTATTGCTGGAATAATAGGGGGTATAATGAAACTATGCCAGCAGGGATTTGGTATGTGGAAAGCTTCAATAGATGGTGCTTTAGTAGTTCGGGGATCTATATTTGCTATGGGCAGCGATCTATCTCCTGCGCTTATCTCTGTAGGATATATTGTTGGAAGGAATATTGGGATCCTCGTTATTGCGGGCGGACTAATTTCATGGATTATTGCTATTCCTATTTATTCAGCGATACATGGTTTTGATGGTAAACCAATTGAAGAAGCAGGAAAAATATGGAATTCACAAATACGATATTTAGGNGTTGGAGCAATGGTTGTAGGCGGTATCTGGTCTTTAATTCAGCTAATAAAACCACTCTACGAGGGTATTAAAGCAAGTCTATTAAGCCTAAAGAATATAAATCAAGATAAAGAAATTCCATTGGTGGAACGCGATTTTCCTATTAACTATGTTGCAATCGCTTTAGTCGTCTTACTAATTCCAGTTTTCCTTTTATACTATAATATTATTCCTAATGTTGGAGTTGCAACCATACTTACAGCTTTAATGATGATATTTGGCTTTCTGTTTTCAGCCGTAGCCGCTTATATGGCAGGAATGGTTGGCTCATCTAATAATCCAATATCTGGTGTAACAATTGCTACAATCCTATTTTCATCATTGTTATTATTATTCCTTATTGGAGATAATGTTACTGCTGGTGCTCCAGCTGCGATAATGATTGGTGCAGTAGTTTGTTGTGCCGCAGCTATTGGAGGAGATAACTTGCAAGATCTAAAAACTGGGTATATTCTGGGTGCTACTCCATGGAAGCAACAGGTGATGCAGATTATTGGNACATTAAGTGCAGCACTTGTATTAGGATTAGTATTAGACATACTGCATACTGCGTATACTATTGGATCTAGCACTCTATCTGCTCCTCAAGCAACGCTAATGAAATCAGTCTCAGATGGTGTTTTTAATGGTAACTTGCCTTGGACTATGGTTGGTATAGGTGCTATCATTGGATTAATAATTATTATATTAGATGTACGTCAAAAAAATATTGGTTCCAATTTTAGAATTCCCATTTTAGCTGTTGCCGTAGGTATTTATTTACCAATCGAACTAACAGTCCCAATTTTTATTGGCGGGATGATATCACATTTAAGCGAAAAATCTGGTGCTGACGATATGACTAAAAAACGTGGTCTATTGATATCATCTGGGCTTATAACAGGGGAAGCACTAATGGGTATTTTTGTAGCTATTCCAATTTTTATTACAGCAAATAAAGACTGGTGGCCAAAATTTAATCATCTAGAATTCCTAGGAATTACCTTTTTCATATTCACACTTATCTGGCTTTATAAATCTGTAACAAAATAGATATTGGCAATATATGCAACCAATTACNTCTGATTTATTAAATCGTATTCCCAAGGTAGAACTACATTGTCATCTTGACGGAAGCCTCCGCCCACAATCTATACTAGAAGTTGCTCAAAATGAGAATATTCGCCTGCCATTCGATAGCATTACAGAATTAAAATCTTTTTTTATATCTGGGAAAAAACGCGTCACACTTGAAGAATACTTAAAACGGTTTGATGTTACATTAAGTGTAATGCAAAGTGCAAAGTCTCTTTCAAAATTTTCATATGAATTAATTGAGGATGTTGCCAAAGAAAATGTACGTTATATAGAAGTTCGCTATTCTCCGATTCTCCANACAAAACTTGGAATGACTATGGAAGAAAGTGTAGAATCAGTACTAAAAGGGTTAAAAAAAGGTAAAAAACAGTTTGGTGTTAAATCTGGTATAATTGTTTGTGGTATTCGATCTATTTCTCCTTCAATATCACTAAAGCTTGCTGACCTTTCNGTGAGATATAAAAATCGAGGAGTAGTAGGTTTNGATCTAGCTGGTNCAGAAGAAAATTTCCCTGCTAAGGAACATCGGGAAGCTTTTTATCTAATTAGGAATAACAATATAAATGCTACAATACATGCTGGAGAAGCATATGGCCCCGCTTCTATTCATCAAGCAATTCATCAATGCGGTGCTAATCGTATTGGGCATGGTACACGTTTAAAAGAAGATAAAGGCCTAATGAATTATATTAACGATCATCGTATACCTTTAGAAATCTGTCTAACATCAAACTGGCAAACAAAAAGTGTACGTTCTTTAAAACAACATCCTCTAAAATTCTATTATAACCAAGGAATAAGAGTAACATTAAATACCGATAATCGATTAATGTCTAATACCACAATGACCAAGGAAATGATGTTAGCACATAAATTATTTGGTTTCACAATCCATGACTTCAAAGAGATTACTATCATGGCAATGAAAAGTGCATTTATCAAATATAAAGAAAGAAAAGCTATGATTAACTCTATTTCAAAAGAATTCGAGCAAGGTTATGGTTTTATTTAAGGTTTTAAATAAGCATATCATCCGAAATGATTAAACTAGTGATAACGTACTACTGTAATTTTATCTACCATATTTTCCCCTTCTGAACCATAAATTACCAACAAGTAAACACCGCTAGATACGTAATCACCATTAGTGTCTCTACCATCCCAGGATAGTTGATCTCCATCAATACTAATACCCTTATTAACTACCTTTCTTATTACGGACCCATCTAGAGTCATAATTATCATAGAAGTTAAAAATGGTAAACCATCAACTTTCATCGATTCTTCTGTTGGAAGATAAAAAGGGCTTGGGTAAACCTTTACTCTTTTATAATCATTTTTATTACTGCCAAAAGGAATCCTTACCACATTTAATCCTTTGCTAGTAGCAATATAAGCCAAGTTGTTTTTTGGATCAAAATCAATATCAGTAATCTGATCAGATAGTAACGGGCTGTTAGAAGTTCGAAAACCATTAATATCAGGCCAATATGTTGAATTTTCCAATAATACATGAACCCCTTGAGTAGGAGAATGAGTCCAAATATTTCCATGTGGGTCCACCTTTATTTCAGCACCATTACCAAATGATATATTTGGAAAATAGGAATAGGGATTTTCACGAATAATTGGATTATTACTATTTCGTAAATCAAAATAATTTAAACCAGATGGTGTTAAATAAAATAGACGACCACTCATCCCCATTGCTATTGACCGAATTGTACCCTCAGCGATTATTTTTTGCCAAGTAAAAGATTCGGGGTTATATGGTAATCCATCATAATCAAGCATAAAAAGACCACCATTGGGATAAATACCAAGATTAGCTTCTTCTGCCTGGAAAGCAGACACCCATACTCGATCCCATGAATCAAAAGTAATTGCATTTGGTGATTGACTAATTTTTATAGATGTTTCTGCTGATCCAAAATGTTTCCACACCCCATTAGTTGAACGTACATGGATAGGATTGTTACCATTAATCGAATAGGGATCTGCTACCCACATATTACCATCTTTATCAAATTCTATGTCAAGNACTACTTGATATGGNANAGGNTCATTACTAGTAGTATGGTAGCTTAGATAGGAAGTATCTATAATCGAAATATTTGCAGGATTATCTATGTCCACAACAATAATACCACCACTATATCTAGGTGGATTTGATAAATATACACGAGAGCCTCGAATGGCACAATAGACCAATCCATCAGGCCCTTGCTCTAAATCAGAAATAAAACCACCAAAATCATATGGTACGGTATCACCTATAAATTCAGAATAATCATACTTAAAATGTATAGTCTGAGAATTGGGTTCTTTAATTTCCAAAATATTTCTCCATCCATCTTCGTTCAATATTGATAAACCATGACTACTTCCGCCTATTAATCTGCCATCATCTAGAACCGTTATTGCTGTAAATCCACTAGTAGCAGGAGCATTAGGTATAAATTTTTGGAATGAATCTATTGAGATATCCCCGCTAATTTGAGGCAATAATTTGAATCCATTTTCAAAACCAATNATTAATCCATTAGNTTCATCTGCATGTAAAGTCATAATTGGTTGATCAAATTTTAATTCTAATATTGTACCNTCNTTGCTCTNTCTAAAAAGGAAATTTTCTTTTGCAAACCACCAACTCTGTTCAACTTTTACCATATTNCTAAATGAAAATATTGTAAATAAGCTTTCAAATGGGGTGGTTACCATTTCTAAAGGATTAATATTTACCAACGATTCTTCTGTGGAGATTAATATAGATGACTCTACTGATTCTACTGCTGTAATTGAACTCATCAGATTGGAAAAAGGCTGTTCCCAATTATTTGGGTCTTTTAGATTCGAATTTAAATTTCCAATCCAAACACCTGAATCTGTTCCTAGAAATATTGTTGTATTTGTTACTGCGAAACCTATAATACTACCCATTTCAGATGGGAAATTCTTATAATTATCTAGATATTGCCATGTCTGATCATATTTAAATTTCATTATACCCATATCTTGCCCATCTTGAAACAAGACAAACGCTTGTGAATCTAAAATTTCAAAATCAATAATAGCAGTAAGACCAAAATCAAATATTTTTATAGAACTCTTCTTTTGAATATCATAGATTTGTATAAAACCAAATGGAAGTGTACCACCAATCCAAGCCACATTATGGTATGGGTCCCAATCAACAGCACCTAAATCTACTCCTACAAGACCTTCAATCGTTGTCAGAGTAGTATAATTTTGATCATCGAAAACCAATAAACCACCTTCAGTAGCTGCTAGCACAATATTATCTGTTGAAATAATCTGACGAATATTAATTGGAGAAGTAAATGCCTTCCAGTCTCCTATTTTTACCTGAGCGCTGGTCAATGTTATGAAAAAAAACCAGACTGTAAATTTTAAGAAGAAAATGGAGAAGGTATAAAACATATTATAAAAATTACTAGACTTATTGTGCCAATCCATTTTTCCCGTGCAGTTATAGGTGCATCAATATGTTGAATGGGAGGATGATTAGTTGTTCTCATTAATAGAAGAATAAGCAATCCCCAAATAAGCCAGTTTATCGATAACAAACCCATTGGAAATAGAGCACACCAAGTTAGCTTAGCTAAAATAGAAAACCTCTGACCTAAAATAGCATAAGCAATATGTCCACCATCCAACTGGCCAATTGGTAAAAGATTTAACATAGTAATTAATAGTCCAATCCAACCAGCAAATGCTATTGGATCTAGCAGAATGTCTTGGTTTGAACCTAAATCAGGAAACATGACCAAAGTTAAAATTCTCATTAAAATAGAATCACCCAGTTTCAGTCCATTTATGGGTTGATCAATAAAAATAATTTCAGATCGAGTCATTCCCCAAATTAATAATGGTAAAGTTACAAGAAATCCAGCAATTGGTCCAGCAGCTCCAATCTCAAGTAGTGCAATACGTTTTTCTATAGGAGATTTGATTTTAATAAAAGCACCAAAAGTGCCCACAAAAGTGGGTGCAGGAATAAAATAGGGCAATGTAGCTTCTACTTTATGTTTTCGTGCGTATAGATAATGCCCAGATTCATGGCAAACTAATATTATCATTAATGCAAAAGAAAATGGAATCCCCAAAGTAATATCAGAAATAGAATTAATAGGATTACCTCCAGCCATTAGAGTACCAGAAAACAATGTAGTAATAATTGTTATTAAGAATAAGAAGAAATGTAGCTTAGTAATTTTGAAATCACGAATAATATTCGATTTTAGTAATCTTTTATTTATGAATTTCATATTTAATTTTAAGAAATGAATTAAAATTTCATAATTGGAAATACTAGATTCAATTGATAAAACCTACATCTAATAATGATTAATAAATGCTCCAGAAACAATGTAGACAATATTATACTACCACTAACTAATATGGATTTGGTGCAAACTATATAAAAAATAAACTAAAAACAATCTTTTGACATACCACTATTAAGGTAAACCCATCAATATACAATGTGAAAAGGCCTTCTGAAAAAATGTTTCATCAGCTATTTCTTTTTATTTTCAATAAAAAAACCCAATTTTTACTATGGCCAAATGTAATTTATTCTTAATTCTCCTAGTAGGAATCCTTTTTGCCCGTGATGATCACCCATTTGAAATTGAAATAAGGCCCAGAATTATTGATGGTGCAAAAGTGATTGTGAATGTTGATGTAGAAAATGGTGTCAAAAAGCCTATTGATTATTTGGAAGGATTTATTTCTGAATTTGATGGTGACGGAAAGTTTAAAAATGAAAAAAGACTAATTATTTTGTATGATTATGAACCTCCTCTTCAGCCAGGTTTCTCTGCTACAAAAAGCCTCATTTACCCCCTTGTAAAATCAAAGCCACATACGTATGAATTTAGAGTTTCAAAGGTAAAATTTATGAGCGACACTCGCATCTTTACATGGCATGAGAATGCTGGATTTATTCGGATTGATTGAACCGCTTACTATGGTGTTTTATGAATTTATCTTCCAACAATTTAGAATAATTCAAAGTGTCTAGATCTAAAATCAATTCGTTTATCCACTGTCGAGTAAATATGATATATTGGTCAATTAACTGAAATGGAATCCGTTCAGCATACATGTTAACAATAATAATCGCAGAAGGCAAAGGTATATAGCTGTTGATAGGATCTACATAAAAATTATCGAGCCCTTTAATTAGCTCTCTTGTACTTAGATAATCTACTGTCTCTCCAAATATATCATCAGCAATCGCCCTATCCTTAGACCAAGTTTTTAAATAACCATATAACCAACCATCCAATGCACCATCAAGGTACGCTTTTTTAACTCGAAACGTATTTTCGGGATTGTAATTCATAGTTTTAATGACTCTATTCCAGTCCCTCCCATCCCAAAAAAGACGATTTTCCTGTGCATATGTAGATATCATTGTACCAAAATAAAGTATAATTAAAATGGGTCTTAACATATAAGATATTAATATGTTCAGACCTTATTGACGACAATAGATTTTATATTAACAAATTCCATCATGCCGTAACTGGATAACTCTCTTCCATATCCAGAATTTTTAACACCACCAAATGGTAACCGAGGGTCTGATTGAACATAATCATTTATAAATGTGATACCAGCATTAATTTTTTTTCTAGCAATTTTTTCACCTCTTTGTATATCCTTGGTAAAGATTGCAGAACCTAATCCAAATTCCGTTTCGTTAGCCAAATCAAGTGCATGAGATTCATTTTTAGCAGTAATAACAGCTAAAACAGGACCAAAAATTTCTTCATCAAAAGCTGCCATACCAGGCTTTACATCCACAAGGAGAGTTATTGGATAGTAAGCCCCTTTTTCCAATGGAATAGAACCACCCAATTTTAAAATTGCACCCGAAAATATACTACGTTTTACTTGGTCATGTACTTCATCTCTGGCTTTTATAGAAACCATAGGACCTACATCTACATCATCCATAGGATCTCCAACCACTTTACTATTTAATTCAGACTCTAATAGATTAATAAATTCCAACACATTTTTCTTCGTTACAATGATACGCTTCGCAGCAATGCAACTTTGGCCAGCATTCAATAGCCTTCCAATAGCACATGCTACCGCGGCCTGTTCCAAATTAGCATCATCTAAAATTATATAAGGATCACTGCCTCCTAATTCAAGGACTGTTTTTTTTAATACTGCCCCAGCAATACTAGCAACTTCTTTTCCCGCAGGCGTACTTCCTGTAAGTGTGACTGCTGAAATTGCTTTATTCTCAATGACTTCTTTTACTCTTCCAGCAGGAATTATCAGATTTCGAAAAATATTAATGGGATAACCTGCTTCAATAAAACAAGACTCAATAGCAGTAGCACATCCCTGAACATTTGAAGCATGTTTAAGTAATATTCCATTACCTGAAGTAATAGCTGGTAATGTAAATCGAAAAACTTGCCAAAAAGGAAAATTCCACGGCATCACACCAAGAATAAGTCCAAGAGGTTCTATAGTAACAAAACTTTTATTTTTTCCTGTTTTAATTGGATTATCAATTAAAAATTCTTCTGCATGTTTATAGTAATAATCACAAAGCCAAGCACATTTTTCTACTTCAATTATTCCTTGCGAAACAGGTTTACCCATTTCTAAAGCGATAAGTTTAGCATATTCCCTAGCTCTATCTTTCAATATACCCGAAAGTTGTTCCAAACAACTACTACGAAAACTAATTTCCAATTCGGACCAAACCTTTTGGGTTTTTTGGACATCAGAGAGAATAACACTTATTTCTTCTGATGAATGAATCTTATAAGTTTTCACTTCTTCTAATGTAGTTGGGTTAGTAGAAGTTAATTTTTCCATAGTAATCCATATTATTATTAAAAATATAAGGTATTATATTGTATTCAAGTTTCCATTAGAGTTTATAATTTTTAAGCAATTGATTTTAATATCCAATCACATCCACTCCATAT
Organism: Fidelibacterota bacterium; assembly: GCA_002718285.1. Next base: position 79,744 of record PBAR01000020.1, on the reverse strand, counting down.
ACAAATTAAGGAGAGAACTCCATAATGATTAAAATCTTTTCCCAGAGTTCGTAGATCATTAGCATATAGCCCCAAAATAATACCGCCTATTACTATAATTAGCCCGCCAACTAGGCGCAAGCGCCAATCCAAAGAGTTCAAAGTATAACTCTACATACTAAAAATAGTTTACTCAATTTAAAATCCCCCAAGGCTACTTGTTTTCAAATAAATTCTGACCCATTAATAATATACATAATTATATTTATTTTAAATGACATTAAAAGAAAAAATAGAGAATCGATCTGCGACTGTAGGTATTATCGGTCTTGGCTATGTAGGCCTATCATTAGCTATGGAATTTATCCATGCTGGGTTTAAAGTTAAAGGATTTGATATTGATAAATCAAAAGTAGAACAACTTAATAAGGGGAATAATTATATCCAGGATGTTTCTGATGAAGATCTCAATACCGCAGTTAATGGCGGGCAATTCAAAGCCACTACAGATTTTTCTGAAATTTCTACATTGAATACTGTATCTATTTGCGTGCCAACTCCATTAAATAAACAGAAAAATCCAGATATATCCTATATAAATAGTGCAATGTCAGATCTCTGTTCTTATATCCATGCTGATATGCTTATAATATTAGAAAGTACTACATACCCTGGGACTACGAGGGAGCTTATTTTGCCAATTCTTGAAGGTCAAGGATTTAAAGTAGGAACAGATTTCTTTTTATGTTTCTCGCCAGAACGGATAGATCCTGGGAATAAGAAGTTTGGGACAACCAACACTCCGAAAGTTATAGGTGGTATAACTAAGAAATGTACTGAACATGGCATAGCTCTATATAATACAATAGTAAACAAAGTTGTACCAGTTTCATCTCCAGAAGCGGCAGAAATGGTTAAACTACTTGAAAATACCTTCAGAGCTATAAATATTGGTCTAGCTAATGAAACAGCGATAATGTGTGAAAAACTTGGAATGGATGTCTGGGAAATAATTGAAGCTGCTGCTACAAAACCCTTTGGTTTTATGAAATTTACACCTGGCCCTGGTCTTGGAGGACACTGTATTCCTATTGATCCTCATTATTTATCTTGGAAACTAAAAGCTTTAGATTATGATGCCAGGTTTATTCAACTTGCCGGAGAGATTAATACTTCTATGCCTATCCATGTAGTAGATCTAGTTCGAAATGCAATGAATGCTCAGAAAAAAGCTTTAAATGGAAGTAGTATTTTAATAGTAGGTGTTGCTTATAAGAAAAATGTTAATGATGTAAGGGAATCTCCAGCTATCGATGTAATAAAATTATTAGATGCAGATGGTGTAAATATTTCTTTCTATGACCCATACGTGGAATCAATATACTTTAATGGTCGTAATCTAAAAAGACAAGAAAATTTGATAGAAAACCAATTAGATAGTGCAGATGCCGTAGTTATTCTAACTGATCATGATTCAATTGATTTTAATCTAATTCTTTCTAAAGCCAAACTGATCGTAGATACCAGAAATGTTTATCATCGATCAAAAGAGAAAAAACTTTTCAGATTAGGTGTTGGAACTACAGATTATTAATAATTATCTAACTTAGATAATATATTTTATAAAGCCATCTAATTGAAGCTTTATTCCTTAATTATTCAATATAATTTCCTACGCCTGAGCTTTAGCTTTTATATTTAAATAAATCGGTTCACCAGCACCTAAGTCAGGATCATATTCTGGCAGTATTAATGATAATTTTCTACGAATCTGACTTGCACTATTTTGAGAAATATCCAATTCCAATTCATAAATTCCAGTTTTAATAAAATCAATTACTTCTGGCGTAGCTATATTTTCTTTTAAAACAAAAATTTTATCATGTCTAGTATCGTTGAGCATTTCATTATCCAAAACCAGTTCTTCAACTTTTTTCTCTCCTGGTCTAGGACCAATAAAATTAATGGGAATATCTAACTCAGGCTCGTACCCTGATAATCGAATAAGCTCATTAGCAATATCTAGAATCCTTAATGGTTCGCCCATATCAAGTACAAATACCTCTCCTCCACCTTCACCTAAAGCACCAGCTTGCAGTATTAACTGGCTTGCCTCACTTACAGACATAAAATAACGCTGCATATCTGGGTCAGTTACAGTTACAGGGCCTCCATTCCTGATCTGTTCTTGGAAAATAGGAATAACGCTACCAGAACTACCTAATACATTTCCAAATCGTACTGCAATAAACTGAGATTCGGGAGTATTTGCAGATTGCACAATTAGTTCAGCGAGTCTCTTTGTTGCACCCATAACATTAACTGGTTTTACTGCTTTATCTGTACTAACCAATACAAATTTTTCTACCATATGCTTCAGTGCAATATGAGTTAGATTGGCTGTACCCAATACGTTGGTTTTTACAGCCTCCCATGGAAATGTTTCCTGCATTGGAACGTGCTTATATGCTGCAGCATGTAAAACTACTTGAGGTTCAAATTCATCAAACACTTGAGCAAGGACATCCTTATCTCTAATATCACATAATACAGGTTTAAAAAGAACGGAAGAAAAATCTAATGCCATAATCTCCCTATCTATCTCAAACAGATTATATTCGCTAAGATCAAGCATCACCAAAACTGCAGGTTCATATTTTAAACATTGACGAACTAATTCTGAACCAATACTCCCTCCTGCACCTGTAATAAGCACTCTTTTCCCATGTATTAATTCATTTATGGAATTTTTATCAAGGTTCACTTCCTCTCTACCTAATAAATCAACAAGGGAGACCTCCTTAAATTCTGAAATTGTGAACCGGCCCTGAACCAATTCAGTTATTGATGGAAGTGTTTTAAATAGTTTGCCCGACTGTTTGCAGATCTCAATAATATTCCGCATTTCTTTCCTTGACGCAGATGGGATACAAATAAGAATCTCATCGAACAACCCAGTATGATTAACAAGAGAGTCAATCGGTCCTAGAACAGGAATATCATGAAGGCTAGAACCAATCTTGCTAGGATTATTATCCAGAAAGCCAACGACTTTTATTCTTTCTTCAGGTTGCTCTAAGGATTGTCGCAAAATAGCCTGTCCAGTATCTCCAGCGCCAATTATAATCACTTTCCTTATAGATCGGGATTTTTTTGTTATTCTAAGTGATTTTAAAATATGATTAAAGTATATACGGACTCCTAAGCGAGATGAACCTGCTAAGAAAGAAAAAATCATAAAGTCCAAAACAAAAATTGATTTAGAAATTCCTTTAAAACCTAAAGTAAACCAAATAAGTGTTATGCACAAACCACTCGCTAATATATTTGCTTTTATTACATTGATCATATCCCATATACTGGTATAACGCCACATACCACGATAGAGGCCAAAATATGAAAAAGATCCAAGTTTAATTAACAAAATTAGTATTATATGCACTGGTTGGAAAAATTGGTATAACTCAATAGGAAATATAAATTCGTATCGTAAAAGTATACTTCCTAAGATAGAAACAAATACAAAAACCGCATCTAAACCGAATAGGATATAAAAATTTTTATTTGTTAATCTATTACGAATGTGTCGCACTATATGAAATTGGGGAGAAATCTATTAAAGTACTAAAATTATTTATTACAATATTTATCAATAAATCTTGACCATTCTGGCAATTCGGTTTTTAGTCGTAAAATCAAAAAAAATTTATTGATTTTTATTGGNAAAAAAATAACCAATATTGTAAAAANAATAATTTTAATATCTNTNAAATACCCTTTTTTTTTTTAGGTAATAATTNGAAAGTGCACATTTTAAAGGTATTAATTCTCTATAAGGATCTANTCCATTTATTTGATTTANAACAATATCTTCNTTTCTAAGAAGAATTGAAGCAAAATCAGATAGCNCTGGTTTTAAATCATTTANAAACTGANACTGCTTAGCATNAAAATANTCAGGAATTTCTGGTCTAGGTCCTACAAATACCATTTCACCTTTAACAANATTTAACAACTGNGGNANTTCATCTANCTTGAAAAACCTCAANACCTTACCCCANGAAGTTATCCTTTTATCATTTTTNANAGTTATTTTCNNCCAAGAAGANTCATTTTTTATGGACATGGAACGAAATTTATAAATNTTAAANTTTTTGAATTTAAATCCAACNCTCTCCTGGNNAAAAAATATAGGTAACCCTTGAAANAAAAAGCTAAAAAACATAATAANTAAAAATATNGGTNATAACATCACTAAAATAANCAATCCTATTAATCTAGAAAGCATNTTATCNAATAATCAGATTTTGTAACTGTCCCATAGTTNTTTAATTGTATCAATTATATAACTAATNTCATCGTTTTGNANAGCTGGATAAAGGGGTAGNGAAATAACAGTTTCANANAACNTCTTNGCAAATGGAAAATCATTAGGTAACCATCCATATTTCTTNAAATAATAAGAATGCATATGTACTGGNGTATAATGCAAAGCAGTACCAATNNCAGCTTTATTTAATTNNTTAATAATTTCATNTCTNCTAATTCGCCATCGCTTAGNTATAATNTGAATAATAAACANNTGCCACGCGTGAGTTAANTTATCNTTTTGATNAGGNNAAATNAGTCCTTTTATATTTTTNAACNCANATTTATATNGTTTTGCAANTTCTACCCTGCGCTTATGCCATGATTGTANATGTNCTAACTGTTCCANNCCAAAACAAGCAGCAATATCGGTCAAGTTGTATTTATATCCTANNTCAGAAANATCATAAAACCAGCTNCCTCCTTCCTTAAATCNTCTCCAACCATCCTTAGACATNCCATGAAGAGATAANTTTCTNATTTTTTCAGCTANTTCATTATCNTTAGTGGATACTGCTCCTCCTTCTCCNCCNGTAGTNATATTTTTATTTGCATAAAANGAAAATGCTGCNGCATTATTAGTATNNCCAACCTTTCCAGCATTACTTNCTGTTTCCAANGCNTGNGCTGCATCTTCTANAACAAAAATACCATATTTTTGGGANAGATCATTTANTCTTNNCATATCANNAGCNTNACCAGTTAGGTGTACTGGGATAATTGCNATTATATTTTTCTCTNTTTTTAGTACAGTTTCTACACAATCTAAATCAATGTTTAANGAATTTTTTTCACAATCAATTAAAATTGGTTTNANACCTAAATATTCTCCAACNTCNATAGTNGCTGCAAAAGTATAAGTNGGTGCAATAAATTTATCGCCAGGCATAAATCCTTTTGATGCTAATGCAAGGTGCAAAGCAGCAGTCCCAGAATTAACACAAACTACATNATCNGNCTGTANATATTNACNTAATTGTANTTCAAATTCCTTAACNATAGGTCCTGTGGTAAGCCANCCTGAANGAACNGANTNNGGAAANAGTTNATTTAANTTTTTTGGNATTATAGGTTTATGAAAAGGTATTTTCATACNAANTTACNAGANNTTACAATTTNAACTCATTAGGATAATATATATCAAACCCACANCTNATAATATAATTNTGATCATTAAGTTCNGATTTNTTTAAATCAAACCCAATAAAACATCCAATATTGGGTTTCCACCACCATTCTATATCACCTGANATAAATTTGGTTACTAAAACAGNTCCACTGGGAAAAGGAACTTCCTGAAAACTTTCATAGGGNTGNTATGGGTTNACTTNNATTGTTTGATCCCCTATTTTNCTTTNACCAAATAATAGCTTAGTTATNAGATTANTNCTATTAAAAATATTAATTCCNACCTTATATTGTTCNCCGTCACTTCCATATTCCCAACCAAGAGGAANNCCTCTTTGGACAAAATTGTTAAAACCGCTTTGGTGGCGCATAGTATGNGTGCCAACCATAACATATTCAGCAAAAAATGAAGTATACATTTTATCTACTAATTTAGGNNACCAGACAGATNTNACAGAAAAGGCATGAGAATGNCCTTCCCCTTTTTCTAGTTGATGANCAATATCTAAAGTGTACTCGTCNAATAATAAATTTCCAGATAATCTTATNCTTGGTTTTATTAACCAATCCATAGATAATTGCCAAANACCNTTTGCACTTTTTGTNCCAAATTGATTTTGCCTTTCATTCATTTCAATTTCAAGATGAGTCGAAATCGGNTTAATATAGGAAATATCTAAAGGACGNTTGATTCCNGAGTAGATAACAANTTCTGCNAAACCAATAAGNATTGTTTNACTATTTGTCCATTCAATACCNCGTCCAGTTATATAACGGTTATANTTANTTTCTTGTTCTAAAAACCCGTGGAAATAACGTACCCTTAGATTATNNAAATCAAGACCTAATAGTCCAAAATCATATGAAGGGGACTTCTCACTAATTGCTAATTGAATATCATTACCTGCTCCCCANCTTTGNCGACCACGACCCCATTGTATAATCATCCAGTCATTTTCATAACCGATACCTGAAATATCTGTTTCTCCCGTACGTCCAAAATAACGTTCCAAGCCAGTATATCTGGGAAAAATTTTGGGGTTATTTACAATTCGTGGATATAAGTAGCCATAAAAATTTTTCCTATAAGAAAAGTCAGCATAAGAATAAGCAGAAACACCATTCTTTTGGTTAATTATTTTCCCATTAAAACCTATTCTCAATTTTATTATTAAAGAATCAACATAATGATTTCCTGTNNAATTTTTAAAATATCTATTTGGTCCAAAAGTAGNATTATATTCCCATTTATTACCCAAGTCCATGGATAATTTCCTCAAACGAAATTGAAAGAACTCATTAGGAATTTCTTGGCAATNGGNAACGGGGATAAAAATAATTAAAANAAATATTATNTTTTTAATCACTAAGAGTATTNCTTTTTACTAAAGAACATNATTGACTCTTTTCTATANCTGTATAGTAATTATAATNTTGGTTCATTGTATCNATANATTAAGTAGTTCATAAAGGAAACAAAATATACTATTTTAGATAAAATCCAGATTCAATTATTCCTGGTTCTCTCAAACTTANATTTTCTCTTGGAAATCTTGTACACGGTATAGGAGAATCATCACATTTCTGTCCATTCTCTGGAACTAGCAACTCTAATCCTGAATTAGTGGTATAGATATAAACGGAAGGAATAGTGGGCGTATAATTAGAAGGGTTTTGAATAAAAAGATTCTTTACTGAACCAATTTGATCAATTGTATGGAAGGAAAAAGATATTAAGATTATTATTATAGGAGATANTTTATTAAATATATTTGGAAATAAATCAAATAACGTAAAGCCAAAAAATCCCGCCCCAAGCCACCAAAAAGCAAAACTAGCAAACCTAGAATCTGGTGCATAAAAATACCACATCCCTAATTGNNCTAATGCAGGTAATGCAAATAAAATTATTCTTTTAAAAATTCTTTTGTTTATTATTATATATAATAATCCCAAAATTGTTAGAATGAGTGGATACAATGTCTCAATTCTTAATCGTTGTAAAAAAAAGTTCTTTTTTAAATTATTTTTAATTAATAATTTGATTCCCACCGCATTTTTTTCAACACCAAAAACACCCTTTGCGGATCTGGAAATACCATTTGATAAAGTTTTTACGTCCTTTTTGTTCATTTTCCATTCCACAGGAACAGAGACACCTTCAAATGGATAAAAAGGATATCCTGTTAGCAATATATTTCTATGAATCTGAAGGGAAAGACCAATAATGATCAATAATACATCTAATTTGTACTCCTTTATTGTATCATTAATATTCTCCCTATACAAAATTAATAGTATTAATAAGGTCAATATAGCAACAGGCAAAAAACTCATCTTAGAACAAAACCCCAAACATATACATATAAAAATTGAGCCAAGATTATTTTCATTTTCAAAAATATTTTTAAATAATTTTATTGATAAAAAGGACCCAAAAATAAATACTGGAAGATCAGACTCAAGACCTGGATGCATATCAAAACAATAGTGTATTAAGATAGGGGTGAACAATAATTTCATTACATCTGAAGCACGAAAAAGTTGACTTTTAGCAATAATGATATAAGTTGGTATAACAAAAAAATAAAGCATACCCAATGCCAGCAAATACCCACTAAAATTCCATAGTGGTCGAATAATAAATGGAATTTTATCTAAAAAGGCAAGTTGAAGATAATGGCTACTATCTAATCCATAATGTGATTCCAGATTCCCTAGTCCAGGTATTAATGGAAATTGCTGTGCCCAACGAATTTTTTGAATATAATAACTAGCCTCGTAACTTAGCTTAGCAAAACTAAGATTAGATACCCAAAAAAGGAAAAAAAGTTGGATTGTAATTACAAATAATATCTTTAAATCTATTTTTAGGGCTAAATCACTAAAATCGACATTTTCATAAACTAATTTTATTAGTGGTAGAATAATTAAAAGTCCTAAAACATATGCTATATAATTGATTGGAAAAAAAATATTAGCAATAGCTAAAAATAGAAAATTTATAAAAAGACCAATAATATTCAGATTGACAATACCGTAAAATTTGTTTGATTTTTTATAAAAGTACGTATTCACCAACAAGCCAATTGAAGTGAAGTAAGCAAAGTATAGTATCAGTGACATCTATTTTATCAAACCAATAATGTAACCAAGCCCATACCCTAAATGAAGGCAAGGGAATACAAATAAGGAATATAATTTTTTACGTATAGTGTCTTGGATTGAAATAGAAATAAGAAATAATAGAATAAAGTATGCAAAGATTGGAAGAAAAAAAAACCAATTAATAGTTCCTAAAAAAATTAAAANAGGAATTGAAATAGTAAATAGNGGTGGTGCAAAATGATGTAGACGTCTACCACTNGGTACTTTTTTCAATACTAACGGTTTATATAACCCNTATTGAAAGTATTGATNCCAAAGATCTTTTAGATTTTCTCTTACATAATAAATAGTCTCTAGGTCTGGGTCCATAAGAATCCTATAACCTTTTTCCCTGCAACGGTAGTTTAATTCATCATCTTGATTCCGGAAAAGTTCTTCATCATACAATCCTACCTTCTCGAAAACAGATCTTTTATATATAGGAAATGGTATTGTATCAACATACTTTTTTTCTCTTTGTGTGCGAAAAGATGTTTTTCCTACACCAAATGGATGCATCATACATTTTGCGATGGCTTTACCTTTCCAGGTTTTTCCCTCGTGGTGCGCAGGACCTCCGACAACATCAGCTTCATTTCGTTCCAAAATACCTATAGCTTTTTCAAAATAACCTTTTGGATATATGGAATGACCATCTAGTCTAGAAATATATTTTCCTTTCGTTTTAGGAAAGATTAGGTTAAATCCATGACTGACAGATGATTTGGGATTAATATCTAAATAATAATTAGTCTTATTTTTTGTAACTTTAGCTAACCACTCATATGTCCCATCCGTTGATCCTGCATCAACAAAATAAACTTCTTTATTCTTATAATTTGAATTAAATATTGATTTATATACTGCTTTGATATTACTCATCTCATTCTTTACTGGTATTATTACACTTAATTGCATTGGGATTTATTTTAATTCAGAAAAAAAATGCTGTATTTTTCCAGATTTGTGCTGATGGATGACATTAACTTTTTCAAATGAGTATTCAAGACCAGGTTCAAGATATCGATCAGATGCTGCAATAATATCTTGTTTTACTGATGGACTAATTTGACTTGAACTAATATAATTAAATTGTATTTCCTTAATAGTTTTTTGTATTACTACAAATTGTTTGATTTCACTTGATTTTTTAATAATGGAGCGAGAGATATAGTAATAAGCCAATCCTGGAGAAGTACGTCCACTCGGAAGAGAAATCGTATCACTTATTCGCCCCTGAAGTTTAGATAATTTCAAAAATGGAAATAAATCCATAGAACGGACGGATCCTAAATCACCAATCTCGTATCGAATTATTGGCATAGCATAATTAAATAAATCAGTTACCAAAATTCTACCTACTTCCCCATTTGGTAACTGTCTATTATCATCATTGACGATCTCAATAAATAATCTCTCAACTGCTATTTCCCATTCTAAACTTTTATTTTCAATTGCTATTATACTTGTTTCAGATGCACCATATTCTCGATAGACAGGTACACCAAAACTGGATGATATTTCTTTACGTATATCTTCTGTACACATCTCAGCAGTTACTAACACAAATTTTAAACTTGGACATATTTTATTCAATGGCTTGTTATTTGAATCATTAATATACTTTGAAAAAGATAGGATGCTATTGGTATATCCATACACAAATGTAAATTTTTTTTTAAAAAACATATCAAAAACAGATTTAAAATATTCCGATGATTGATTAAATACATCGAAACGTTTTCTTTGAAAAAACAAATCTTTAATTTTTTCAAAAAATATTATTCCTATATCATCTTTTATGGAACCGTAAAAACGAGCCTCTAGATTATTGCAATTACATCCCAAATAGTTATACCTAGTAATTAAATAGGACCATGCAAGTGCATGACAAAATTTATTTTTCGCAAACCAGAACGGCTGACCCGATGAACCTGAAGAATTTGCAATATAAGAGTTAGCCTTTTGAAATCCAGAAGTTAAAATCTTATTTAAACCAATCTGAAAATCTGATTTCTTCATTACTGGTATATGTTCCCAATCTACAATATCTTCCTTACATTTATGACTATAAAATAAATTATTCTTTTTATGGTAATTATAAATTTGCCAAATCTTTTGATTTTGCCAAATCATAAGATCTCTTCTTTTTAAATATCTAGTTTTTTCTAATTGAGCATTAGCCGCATTCAAATCATAACCGATTAGTTTCCATATTTTATTTTTCCAAATCATGATTTTGAATATTTGTTGAGTACTCTTCTCCAATCCAAAATAATTTTTTCCCATGAGCATTTTTCTGATTCCATCCTAGCGCCAATGGATAATTTGCTCGAAAGCTTATTATTGTTAAGAAGGATTTTTATATTTTTTATCATTCCATCAATATCGTTATCGTTTACTAATAAACCATTTTGATAATTTTCAATCAAAAATGGTATCCCTCCAACATTTGTAGAAACAATTGGTAATCCAAGTGCCATTGATTCAATGATACTTATGGGCATATTATCAACGTGAGTTGTATTGATAAAAATATCGCTTTTCTCAGAAATAGATACCCACTCTGACTTTGTTAATATACCAGCAAAATATATATGCTTTTTAATTCCCAGTTCTTCTGCAAGATCCATACATGCTTTTTGACTCCCATCTTTATCTGGCCCAACCATTGTTAAACAAGCATTTGGGTAGTCTTTTAAAATACCATTTAATACATAAATCGCCATTTTAGGATTATACATTTTATGAAATGAACGTACCCATAAAAGTTTAGGCTTCAATTTAAGACGATGTTTAAATTGATATTTTTCAATCTCAATAAAATTGGGTATATACTCTATTGAAAAATTATTTTGGATAAATCTTTTTTGGTAAAATAGAGAAGGGATTATGCTAACAGCAGCATTTATAAAAAGAAATCTTGTAAGCCCTGGACTTTTTTTCAGCCTATATTTAAGATTTCCTCCTCTTATTACTGTGATATAAGGTATTCCTAAAATCTGAGAATAAAATCCAATGACAAATGCGAACAAAAAAGCTTTCGTACTAAAAACATCGATTAATAGCAATGATACATCATTACGATTCTTCCAGAAATAATAATTCATGTGTAAAAATCGCACTATTTTATTTTTTTTATCGGAAATGGAATAAATTTTTACATATTTACTCAATTTGGGGACTATGGTTTCCATCGCTGTAGGTGTATAACCATGTTTAGATAATATATTCCCAAAATATATTATCATTATTATTCTAAATTTTTATCAAAACTAGATAATCTTATAAAGCCTAACCCGAATATAAATCCTGGCATCGCCAATCGCATAGCAGAGTGCAACATTGTAAGTATTGCTATAGTTGTAAAGCAGGATAGAATACATTTTTCATTTTTATTATGTCTAAAAAATTCCCTTATTGATAGTATAAATAATGATAATAATCCAATTAAACCTAAAATCCCATGTTCAGCTAAAACACGTGTAAATTCGCTGTGAGCAGCTACAATTCTACCATAGCCATAACTTTCCCTCATTGCAGCGGAAATCCCAGGTCCTACTCCTGCAAGTATGTTATCTGAGAATATCTCCAAATCAAGAGCCATAATAAGTAAACGGCCTGTACCAGATACTAAATCCCCTCTTTCATTTATTTCAAAGATTGATAAATAACGTTTTTCCACCATCCCTGCTGTAAAATCAGTCGCAACATTCCAAAGTACAATTAGAATAATAAGCACATATGCAATTTTACCTTTGCGCGAGTATCCAGAATTGTTATATCCTATCGAAATAACCCAGGAAGTGAAAATAGCCAATATCGCAGTAAGTACTCCTCCTCTAGCAAAAGTTAAATATGCCTGTATAGAACATATAGATAGAATTAAATAATCATATCTGTTATTTATGAAAATAGTATACCCAAGAATTTTTGAAAGTGATATTATCGCAATTGCTAGACCAAGAGCAGATGAAACTTGATTGGGACCATAACCTCCACTCATTTGAAAATTAGCTTCACTTCCAAATACAACACTATCAATTGAAGGAACTCTGATAATCAAAATTACGCTCATTGATATAAGAGGCAATAAAATTGAACAAAACATATTTAAAACCTCTTTATCCTTCATTATTCTATTCCGAAAATAAAGGAAAGAAATGAAAAGAGTTAATGGGCCAGAAAGATTAAATGAAATAAACTGTCTCCATATATTAAAACTTTCAAATGGAACCAATAATATAGATGGTAAAAGTGAAAAAAAGTAAATGAGAATAAATGCAGATGTTCTATGCCTTTTTATATTATCTATTAGCAACCCAAGTAATAAAAATATTAATAGTCCATATTTACCAAATTCCCAAAATAATTCTGCTTTTGTCATTCTTAATATAATTTCCAAACCAACTATGTAAGATGAAAAAATTCCTACCTCATTATATTGGTTTCTATATTTGATTATATAGTAAACCCCAGAAACGACCACAGACCAACCCCAAAAGGTGGAATACCCAGAATATTCAGATGACACATAAGCCATAAAAATATGAATAAGTAATAGAAGTCTTTTTCTATTATTAAGGTATCTTATGTAAAAAGGCATTCTTTAATTTTGATATATACTTTTCAAAGGTGAAATTTTGAGCAACTATATTAATATTTTTTGAACATAATTTTAGTTTTTCCCTATTATTTAAAATGCTTTGAAAATTGAGATATTGTTTTAATCCAGCTTCTGATTTTAAAATAAATCCATTATACTCATGTTTTATAGTTTCCTTAATCTGAGGCAAATCTGAAGTAATAGCCACACAACCAAAAGCTCCAGCTTCAATTATTACTTTGGGGAACCCCTCAGTTTTAGAAAGCAAAATAATAATATGGGATTTTTCGTAATATTTAAATACTTCAGATCTAGACAAAATCCCAGGAAAAGTTATTATTAAAGGTAATTTATCCGCCCAGTTTTTATATTTTGATAATGTCTTTGATTCTCCAATAACTGTCAATGAATTTATTTCGTTAGATTCTCCTATTTCTTCGATTATAGACAGTAAGTCATCCAACCCTTTCTCTTTCTCCAAGCGCCCGACAAATAACAAATTTAATTTTCCATTAAAAGTTTTAGTCTTGGCAATATCTGTAGCTAATTTGAAGGTGCTAATACTAAAACAAGGATTAAATAAACTAACAAAATTCCCTCTATGACATTCAAAATTACCATTTATTGTAATAATAGCTCGTTTTGGAAATCTTTTAAGCAACCAACGCTGGAATCTATATGTCAACGGTACTGAATTATCTATCCACGATCCTGCATATTTAATCCATATACCCCTTTTCCAAAAAAATAAAACCCACGGCAAAAATAATATTCCAATACCAGTAGGTGCACGAAAATGCAGAATGTTTGACTTTTTTAAGCAGGATTTAATTATTCTAAAATTTGAAAAATAATATTTTATATGTCTCAACTTTTTTGTTAATGTAGAACCTCCTCCAGAGATTAAAGGTTTAAACCTCACATTCTTGCTTTTATATTCTATTAACGAAGCGTTAGCTTTATTCTTATTCAGAGGTGCACAATGGTAAACGATAGAGAAGATTGATGATAAATAATCTATCTCCTCAATAGTTGGCCCAAAGCCGACAACCATCCCGTTTTTATTAATATAGTGATCAGTATGAGATACAATTGTACAAATGCTTTTGGTTTTATATTTCAGATTATCCAATAATTATTATTTTGTTAAATATCTGGCAGCAGAATAAACTATAAAATAACGTTGGAGCATAGAATGTTCGACCCCATATTTTATACTATTAATATTAATAAAATTATCACACAGATTTTCTATATATTGATCATTAAGATAATTTTTTCCGATAATTTTCATGAAATTTGATATTGTATTATTCATCTTTTTCTTTTCTGAAGTAGTTAAATATTCACTATAAGGAATAGAAAAACCTTTTTTTGATTGTTGGCTACCATAACCATCATAATAATTTTTATGCATATTTCGTAAAGGAATCTTTCCTTTCCTATTTACATACTTTTCTGTTTTTGGAATAGTTAGAGAATAATTAAATAAGTCTTCATCTAAAAATGGTACTCTATATTCAACACTATTATACATTGACATCATATCTGTTTTTCTTAAATAATCACTAATTAAATTTGTTCTAGTAATTTGGTTAATAATCAAATTATCTAAATTGAATGTTTTTTCTAAATCTATATCCCATTTATATCCAATACTTTTTATTAATGATTCAGATTTTATTTCTTTGGATAATCCATCAGAAAGTATCCAGGCGTTTCTGAAATAAAATGAATCATTCAGATCTCCAGAAAAAAGATACATCTTTTTCAATCTTCTATTTTTAATCAATCTTGACAATAAACCCAATGTCATATAAAGCGAACGTTTAATAATCTTATATGAATTTATAACGTGTAACAAATGCATTGAATCGTATCCATAGAATTGTTCATCTCCTCCATCTCCACCTAATAAGACTTTTGTTGATAATTTTTTACAAGCATTGCTTAGAAAATAACATGGTATGATTGAACTGTCTCCGAATGGCTGATCAAAATGTGATATTAATTTATTAATAGTTTCCAGATTAAGATTATTATCCATTTCTACTACAATGGTATTTTTTCTTAAAATCTTAGAGTATTCCAATGCAATATCACTCTCGTCAAATACTGGATTTTTCATTTTCACTGTTAATCCGCTATCATATAAATCATTATCGGCAAGAGCAAAAATAAGAGAAGAGTCAATTCCTGAACTTAATCCAATTTTTAATGGAACATCTGAAACTAAATTTCTATCAATTGCCTGCTTTAGGTAAAACTGAAGTTCAATTTTATCATATTTTCTAGGTTTTAAATTCCAATTAATAATTCTTAGATTAATAATCTTATGGCTATCTTTAATAAGATTAAATATTTCGACCCTGCCAGGCTCCTGAGCCCTAATATTTTTATATATAGTACGAGGCTCTGAACAATAACCCTGCATAAAATAATGAAGCAACATTATTTTATCTATAGATTGTTTACAATCTAAATAGGATAGTATAGCTTTCATTTCACTGGCAACTAGTAATAATTCTCCTTTTTGGAAAATATATAATGGCTTTATCCCAAAAGCATCCCTAGCAGTAATGATTTTTTTTTGATTCTTTCTTTCATCTATAATTATAAATGCATACATACCTCGAAGTTTCTTAAAAAAATCAATTCCTTCTAAAATATATCCAGACATTATTAATTCAGTATCTGTTCCAGAATTAAAGGTATAAAACTTTTTCATTGGACTCTTTAGCTCATTATAATTATATATTTCTCCATTATGAATAATTGTTACATCTCCATCAGAAGATACCATAGGTTGATTTCCAAATGTACTTAAATCAATTATACTTAGTCTGTTATGTCCAATAAACATATTTTCTTTTATAATAATTCCAGTATAATCAGGACCACGATGATTCATCGTTTTCAGTGCTTTGTTTGCAGATTTTTCAATCAAACTCTTATCATTTATTAAAAGTATTCCACACATAATTATTTATCTCATTAATGAATTAATGATTGATTCATATTCTAGAATTTTTTTGTCCCAAAAAAATTTTTTAGACCATTCTTTTGCATTTATCGAGTATTTTTCCTTATTAGATAAGATTTTTTCAATTGCATTAACAATATCACCATCTAGGAAAGGATTTACTAATATTCCGCTATAACCATGTTTAATTGAATCTGATAAACCACTTTGTAATGAACCAATAGCAGGTATTCCAAAATAATTTGCCTCAAGAACTGCAATTCCAAATCCTTCAAAATCTCCATATTCATCATCCTGGCTTAAAATTAAAAAAATATCTGCTTGTTTTAATATCTCACCCAGATCTTGATCTCTTATTTGATTATAAATTTTTACAGAAGTCATAAGATTATCTGGGATAAACTGATTTATATCGTACCCTTTTGTTCTATTTCCTACAATATTATAAGTACAATTAGGGTATTTTTGTTTAATTAATTTCAGGGATCGGATTACATTTTCCTGACCTTTTCTTTTACTTATTGATCCAACAGTGATAAACCTCGGGTTTCCCTCTAGATGATAAAATTTTGACTTTCTATCCTTTAACCTAAATGGATTAAATCCATTATTTATGATTGATGTTTTAAATAAAAATTTTTGTTTTAGGTAAGATGCAGTATAATTTGAAACTGCGATAATATGGTCACTATACTGCATCGCAATATTTACAAAGAATCTTTTATAATTTTTTACAGGATTTATATCTAATCCATGGGCCAAATTGATCAATTTAACTGATGAGAAAATTGGCTTTATCAAGCTAATTTGAATCAATGCCCAACTGCCTGAACAAATAATTATACTATATTTTTTATTCAATAATGTTCTGATAATTTTAATAAGCCCCGAAAATAAACTAGAAATTTTATTATGATTATTCACTCTCTCGATTTCAAAGCTTATTCTATTATCAAATAAATAATCATCTGAACATCTAGAAAGAGTAATTACCTTAACGTTATATAGTGGATTTGAATGCAAATTCATTGCAAGATAATATGCATGGTTTCCTATTCCTCCTGGGCCAGGAGGAAATTCAGATGTTAAAAGAACTATATTAAACAAGTTTTGGAATTATAGGACCAGATTTCAACATTTCACTTGATCGCTTCCAAGAAATAAAAACAGAAAAAATCACTATTGGAAAAATAATTATAAAAATAAAAAAACTTGCAATCGATGGAATTATTCTTCCTTTATAATTATAACTAGTAAATGAAAAAGGAATATAAATAAATAGATATTTCATTGCTCTTTGGTCTCCGAAATATAAGCGAGAAAAATAAAGTACACTTGGCAAGGGTCTTGGTCTAAAATAACTAGTAGGTCTAAATGAATCCCATGAGCCAATTTCGTGAAGTCCACCTCTGGGAGATTTTAAATGTAATCTACACGCTTTTGGGTTAGAAATAGATAAAAAACCGAGCCTATGAGATCTAAGACCAAATTCCCCATCGCCCATACGCATTCCTTCAAATTTTTCATCAAATATCCCGCAATTTTCAAAAACCGATCTACGCAAAACTGCGTTACCAGTATCTATCTGATCAGAAAGGCGGTAAAAAGAATAGTTTTCGGGAACCTTTGCACCATGAGCGGAAATAGATACACCAGCAGAAATATCAGCACTAAAATATTCAAGACATACTAAATGATTACGCATCCAATTTGGTTCAATACGTGAATCATCATCCAGTAATGCAATAAATTCTTCTTTTGATTTAAGGATCGCTTGATTTCTAGCCTTCCATAAACCTGGTTTTCTTTGCCTAATAATATCAATTTTTAAATCGAATTGATCATAGAAATTTTCATTATAATCAACTGATTGGTCGATTACTGTTATTAAAAATAAACGGTAATCTTGTTTTTCCAGATCATTCAATATATTACTCAGTGTATCGTAGCGATTATAAGTGGGAATAATAACTCTAACTATTGTATTTTTTTTTATAAGATTTAAACCATCTGAAATAGGTATTTTTCTTATGCCAATTGGATTAGAAAAAATAGGGTTACGTTTTACTCCAATTGTTTTGAAGAATCCACGAAAAACTTGGATTGGGTTCTCCAGTTTGAATATACAAAATAAAAAATAAATAAAAATCCAACCTATATTAAAATTTTTTCGTATAAATCTAAACTCATCATTTAAGTTTGGTTTGTAATTAATATTTGACAGAGGTAAATAATTAACATTTTTTCCTTTAGGAAGCCATCCATTCATAAGAAGTAGAAAACTATTTTCCAATATTGCACTATTTAATGAATCATATCTTTGATCTAAAACATATGGGGTATTTGAAAAATTTGGTTCAGGCCAGAAATACTGATCTCCATTGGGTAGGTGGAAATACCATAATGGCTTTATTATCTTTAATGCTGAGAACAATCTAAATATTTATTATAAATTAGGTGGAAGAGCATTTTGCCTTATTTTTTTTAATTCTTGATCAATATTCCGATAATCTGGCGGAGTCAATAATAAATGGCATCTTCCTCTATGCTGGATTGGCGATGCATCATCCAAAAAAATCATTTCAGATAAATAGATGACTCTATAATCATATAACTTAGCAAAATTAATAATTCTTGTCCCATTTTCAATCATACTCAACATAGAAGATGAATGCATTTCAACAATAAATTTTGTTTTTTTTCTTTTAATAAGATCTTTGCTTCCGCATAAAACTTTGTATTCATGACCTTCTACATCAATTTTTACCAAATCAGGTATGACTTTTTCATTTTTTATAACTTCATCTAATGTTATTGACATAGTTTTATAGCTTTCATTTAAATGACTTGCAGTTTTGGCCATATCTGATTGAACACTTCCAGCTGCCCCAGCTAATACGGTATAAAATAATATTTCTTTATTATTAGTTTCTGAAACACAATTTTTATAAATCTTAATTTTATCTGCAAAGCCATTCAAGATCGCATTTTCAGTACAAATAGCAAGAGCATAAGGGTTAGGTTCAAAAAGATAAATTTTCTTTACCTTAGAAAATGCATTAAAAAGAACTGCAGTTTGTCCAGTATTACAACCAACATCAAAAATTATGTCTACGTCCTTAGCTAAGTATAATAACCAACCTGTTTCATAGTCTATAGTAATTTTCATACCAACTACTTCAAAAATTTTACCTTTCAGTTCCTGTTGTCTTATTTTTAAAAACCTTAATCCATATTTTTTGAATAGTTTTTGTTTCAACCGTGTCCTAAGATGCAAATTATTAATTTTCATATTTACTTTTAAAACTATTGTAAAATCCATGAAAAGTAAGTTTTTTAATCCAAAGCTCGCGATTATCTATTTGTATTTGAGCAAATTCATCATCTGATAATTTCGCATGAAAATTATTTATTATTTTTAATATATTATCTAATTCATAATCTTCAACCCATACGCAATGATTTTTCCAATTAATTTGATTATCCAAAGGCAATATACAATCTGTATTAACAAAAATAGGTATTCTACCCATTGCCAATGTTTCATAAAATCTTGCAGAATAATTTCCGGCACCCCTAATACACAATATATAAGGACAGGATATAATATTTTCCCAAAATTCTAACTTTTGTTCTCTAGAATTAATTTTTTGCCCACCTGAAAAAGATCTAACAAGAAAATTCGTGTCTACAAGTTTCGAATTCGAAAGAATTTTTAAGGTTTTTCTACGAAGATTAGTACCAGATATTGGAACAGATAAATCTAAGTATGGTTTTTTAACTTCAATCTTTGATCTAAATATATAATCTTTAATTGCTCTCAGATTAGTATCTATCCAATTATTACTTGCTAAACCACAAAAACCAATTTTTGGGGTTTTTTCTTTTTTCACGATTTTTATCTCTTTCCAGTTTAGGTAGTTAAGAGGATCCTTAATGATTACTGGATAAGCATGCTCATTTTCCCTTCGAAGGGATTGATACCCATTTTGACGAAATAGAAATGCATTTTGATTTGGAATCTTCAAGGTATAATCTCCACCTGCCCAACTAAAAATTGGTTTATCCCAATGTAAATATTTATCAATACTATCAATTGCTTTATTAATCCTTAGTTCATCAAAATAATAGTTCCATGTTAATGGTAATATAAATGCATCTGAATCAGATTCATTTTGAGATATTTCAAGATCACTTGGATCTAATCCAAACAATGAATGTCGATGTTTTGGAAAAAGTGGTTTAATCCATTCAGCTAAATAAAATCGGCTTATTTTACTATAGATATAATTATGTATAGGAAAAATTTTCAATCAAAAAATCCATAAAATTTTTGATATTGCTTTTGAAGATTAAATTCTTTTCTAACTCTTGCAATTGAATTTTTATAAATCTTTATAAGGTTATTATCTTCAAGATGTAAAACATTTTCTATTTTTTCAGCTAATAAGCTTGGTTCTCTTTTTGGAACTACCCACCCAGTCTCACCATCAATTACATTTTCCTGTAATCCTTCAGCATCTGATACAATTGTGATTAGCCCCATTATTTGAGCTTCTAAAGCTGCATTGCAAAATCCTTCCTGGATGCTATATTGCAAATATATATCAGCTTCTTCATAATATTTTTTGATATTCTGGTGTGAAACTGTGCCAATAAAATCTACATGGTCATTTATCCCCAGTTGATGCACAGTAAATTTTAGACGCTCAAATTCATCTCCTTCTCCAATAATATTATATTGAATTTGAAATTTCTTTTCCTTTAGGATAGCTAAAGCTTGTAGAGTGTATTCTAAACCTTTTTTCCAATGAAGCCGTGCAATTGTTAAAAATGTTATTTCCCCTTTATTATTAATCTTCTTCCATTTCTTTTCTCCTATATTAAATAGTTTAGTATCTATGGCAGGTTGAATAATCATATTAGGTGTATGTTTTTTTAAACCGTGAGTACCTGCAACTTTTAGTAAATCATAGGAAATAGCGTGTACCTTATCCACTTTTTCCCATAATCTTTCGTAACAATTCGGATTTTTTAGAGGATATATTGATATGTCATAGCCTCTAAGACTAACACCCATCTTAGCACAAATAGCATCCGCAATATTTTCTCTTCTAAGGGAAACAGTTGCGAAAGCGAAGTGGATCCAGTCCAAATTCTGATTAAGGATATGCCAGTTAATATATAGATTTTTCCACCGATTACAAATTGAGACACCATCTATTTTTTCAAGATATAAAAAACGAAAAAATACTAAAGGTCTCCTGAAAAATAATTTAATAAAAGCAATTGCTACATTTAATATATTTAAAAGAATACTTTTGCTTACTTTTGGGTGTGCGACTAATTTACAAATATGGAAATTTTTTTTATGATTTGCAAAAAGGATTACCTTATGCCCGTTTTGATTCAAACCTTTTATTTTATTAATTAAGAATGTTTCAGATATTGATGGGACATCATTAAGTACTAGACCAATTATCATTTTAAACAAATAAAGGCGATTTCCATTGATTTAATCGCATTTTTTTCTCCATGAAATTGAAAAAGATTGCTTTTCACTACTTTTGAAAAACAATCCTTCATAATATCTATAACATCTAAACCATAATTGCGATAATGACCATTATAATTGAGATTAGGTAATATTTTAGTATGCCTTCTACGCCAATCACCAGGGATTGTAATAACTGCAACGCCGTTTTTATTTAAAACTCTGGATATTTCAGATAATGCTTTCTTATCATCTAAGACGTGCTCTAAAACATGATTAACAAGAATTAAATCAAATTCCGAATCATCAAAATTTAATTTTTGAATATCTTCACCAGGAAAATCTACTCTTTTGATATTATAATCTGTCGTAAAATATTTGTGCTGCTTATACTTACGAATTTCTTTTTCTAAAGTAGGCTCTGGAGCAAAATGAAGGATTCGCATTTTAGTTTTATTTTTTAAAATTTCATGATATAAAAATATAAGTCCTCTATGACGCGAGCGACTATTACAGTTTGGACAAGCGGAATTCCATGAGATTTCTAATGAATTACTTAAATGTATGAAATTTTTAGCAGAAAAATTGCAGATAGGACAAGTAAAGATATTGTTTTTCTGTAATATTTCAATATCAGAAAGTAAATTACTTGTTTCAGAAACTAAATAATGCCCAAGTCCAGCCCATTCGCCTTTATTAAATAATCCTATACTTTTACTTATGAACCTTTTTAGTGTAATCTCTCTATATTTTTGAGAACAACCTAAGTTCATTATCAATATATTAATTTATATAGTTCATTCATTTCATTCCCAAGTCTGGAGATGTTATAATCTTTTTCAATTAATTCGTTAGCCGTTTCTACCATTATTTTTCTTTCTTCAGTATTATGATTCATCATCTCTATCATAGTCTGGGTGAGTTGAACTACATCACGGTTCCTAAATAAATAACCATTCCCCCTATGATCTATAACTTCTTTCATGCCACAACAATCACTACTAATTACTGGCAACCCAATTGCCATTGCCTCCAAGACAACATTAGCAATTCCTTCTTCTATGCTTGGTAATAATAGGCAATCGGATAAATGCATTTTTTGATATACTTCTTCCTGAGAATTAGGGTGCAAAAGTGTAACATTTTCATTTAGAGATAAATCATAGATCTGATATAAAATTTCTTCTGTAGGTTCATCTCTTGCGATTATAGTATAATGGAGTGGAATTCGTTTAGATAATAAATTTTTGATAGCAGATAAAGCAACAGAATATCCTTTCTTCCAGTGGTGGCGCCCAACAGAAATAAATTGAAATTCGATATTTCTTTCCCAGTTTGTTTTTTTAAATTTTTTTAAATAGTTGATGTTTAGTCCCGTATATACGACACTTATCTTTTGTTTTGGAGCCCCATATATTTTTGCTGTCTCTGCTATTGATTTTGAAACGGCGTGAAAATGGTCTACTTCGGGAAATAACAGACGATAATATTTTGCAACACTTTCATTTGCCAGAGGCGTATAATTTATGTGGGCACCTCTTAAGCTGACTACCATTTTAACACCAAATAGATCTTTTAAAAAAAACCAATCGGGCAAGGATTTTGCCCATTGTATATGAAATACATCGGGAAGATGATTCACAACTGGTAATACTTTACCCCACCAGTTAAAAAAATTGATTCGTTCAATTTTTTTAACCATAAAAAAATACTTTAATATTCGCATGTATTTCCCAGTATCTTTAATAAATAATCTAATCATTTGGACAATCACAAATCTTACAATTGACATTGGATGATTAGGAGTAGAGAATATATAAATATTTTTACTTGGATATCTTACCAATGATGAATTTTTCCCAAAAAGATATACTTTAATCCCTTGGTCAGTTAAAGACTTAATGAGATTTTCTATAAAAATAGGTGCGGTTATTGAACCAGAGTAAATAGCGACTTTCAATTATATATTACCAGGTTTCTCACATATCCAAGCTATATGATTTTCACTTAAACCATATTGATTAATTTGATCGATAGGGAATTTATTTACTTTAATTGATTTAATATTTATAAATCCGACTTTTTCAAACTTTAATTTATAATCGTAACCACATGATCTAACATGGTCTGGGTGCCCATGAATGTTTTCATAATCTTCCTTTTTTATATCTTTCCCTTCAAATGTTTTAAGGTTACCCTTAGGATAAATTGGTACTGATACAATTATTTTCCCTGCAGGAGTCAATGCATTATATAAATTCTTTAACGCAATTAAATCGTCTTCTATATGCTCCAGAACATGCCAAATAAAAATAAACTGATAAACGGATTCAATATCTAAACTAGAAACTAAATCCATAACTAGATTAATATGATTAAAATTATTCTTATCTAATCTATCATAATTCCTAACAATTAATTGTTTCTTAACAAATTTGTATTCCGCCAAATTAGGGGAAACATGAAGAATATTTGATGAATCTTTGTAATATGATTTCACACAGAACGCAAAAAATCTTGTCCTCGAAATAGAATTACAATTAGGGCATCTTCCATTTAGAAATTCTATTCCATTCCAATCGCATATAATACATTTCACTTTATCTCCAGAGTAATAAATACTATTTATTTTCTTCCAAAGAAAAAAAGTGATTCTATTCTTCATGTCTTTTACAATTTAAATTTTTTGTGCACCAAACAGAGAGGGTCAATAACATGCTTAAAGGGTGGCTATATTTTATGGGGTCAGCCAATTTGAACTTTTGGTAAAAATCTTGAATTATCGTACTTGGAACGATTTGATGCAATTTTGGATTATTAAAAAGCCAACGCCTCAAATTTTGGTCATTTTTATCACCTAAAAATTGAAGTTCCCAATTTCGCTCTATAACTGGAGGAATTTTTATAAATTTTTCTTTTATTATTCTTATTATATATCTATAAATCCTTCTAGGAAAATAAATGTTATTGAATTGCTTATATCTATAAAGATCAAGATCATAAGCCTGCCATGGGATCTGAGCTAATTCAGGTGCTTTTTGTTTAATATATTCTATTTGAATTTTTCTTTTAGCTAAAAATTCCTCAGGTATTGTACATATAAAATTACAGATTTCATTATTGTAATAAGGAATGAAGATATCCCCATATTTAGTAAATACTTTCAAATTCTCATTGGCCCATCTTGGAGCCCAATGTAATGATTTAAAAGCACGTAGCTTACTCTTCACGTTATTAATGTCAATATCAGATAATAAATCTTGGATTAAGATAAATAGATTTTTTTCAAAACTTTCTGATATTCCCCAATACTTTGATAATTCAGAAGCCAGTTCTATACCTCCTGGTTTTACAATCTGTTTGATGATATAGTTTGTTTGTTCATTAAGATTTGCTTTGGGATTAATATTTGGGGAATCAAAAAGTACATCACCCCATTGACCAGATAGAATTAAATCTCCATAGTCAATTATTTTATCAATTATTGCCATTTGCCTTGGATGAGTAAATTCTGTTAAACACTGATTTATGTCTGACAATTCACTAAGTTTGCTCCATAAGTAACCCTCTGGAATTTCAAATTCATGAAACTCCCATCCATATGCCATAGCGATCTCACGGGCATATTTTGTTTCTTTAATACCATTTTTAAATTGGTAGGATATAACTACTACATTTTTCCTTTCTCTTAAAGCTACAGCCAATGTTCGTGAGTCTAACCCTCCAGATAAGGGAAGGATAATATTTTTCCCAATAGTATTTTTTTTAATTACTGATTCAAACAGATCAGAAAATTCATTAACAACATTAGAAAAAGAAATGTTCCGTGGCGAATGATGCCAAACTATGTCTGGACTGAAATTGGATTTATAAAATGTATTTTTGTAATAAAAATGCGTATCACCTAGGAAAAACCCTGTTGCCAACCAGACAGCTATAGAATTATAATCTAAATCTTCAGAATTCACTTTGTTAATCAATAATTCTCGTAACTAATCATTACTTTTCAGTTAATCTAGACTTCAAAATCATTGATAACCTTACAAAAAAATAAATCGTTAAGAACAAAGGATTAATTAAATTTTTTCTTAACGCAATAGTATCATTTTTTTGAGGAAAACAAATATAATTATTATTTTTTAATAAATTAATTGATTTAACATAATCATGAATCGATAAGTGACAATGTTCATATTGTATGAGCAATGGCTTATAAAAATGAAAATCATACATTTTAATAATCTCCCAATCAAAACCTTCAGTATCAATTTGCAATAAATCAACTGATTTGAGTTTATTTTTTTTTATCACTCCCATTAAATGCATTGCATTTACTTTTTCAATTTTCAAATTATTTTTATAAACTGTTTCTTTAAATCTATCTAGTTTAACGGAAGCCCAACCAGTATGAGAATAATGCTTTGGAGCTCGAACTTTATATAAATTAACAACAGTTTTTGTAGGATGCAGAGCTGTGCAAATGAAGGATAAATTCTCTTTTTTATTATAATTTTTTATACATTTTTTTAGCATTTCTCTTTGTGGCTCAATTAAAATACCATTCCAATTATTATTTAAAATAAACATCCTCAAAGGATCATGCATCTTCCCGTCATGTGCACCAATTTGAACAAAATTCTTTATCCTATTTAGGTGATTTAAAGTTTTTAAGGTTGTATGGAAGGTAATTATTTGATTTATTTTTTAGCAAAAGCCCAGACAACAGCTGGGAATTGATCATCATTTTTTAGTGAATGAATTAGAGGATTATATTTTACCCATTTATTTAAATTAGCAATTATAGCAGGCTTATTACCCCATTGCCCTGTAGTGACATTATTAAAATCAAACCCATTTTCTGCAATAAAATATTTTAATCCTTCTTCTGTCCACCGCATATAATCCTTTGGGGATCGATGGATTTTTACAAGGAATGGAGTCGCAACAATTAAAAAACCATCAGGGTTAAGGAGCTTATAAATATTATTAATAGCTAAAGATGGATTAGAAATATGCTCTAAAACATGTTCTAAAATAATTAAATCATAATTTTTACGATAGTTTACAATATTGGATATATCAAATTTTGGAAAATATTTACTTTCATATTGCCCATCTGAAAAATTTGATTTCCAACGATCACCCGATATTTCCAAGATTGAATATGACGCATAATCTAAGCTATTAATAAATTTTTCTATTTCTTCATCAGAAATAACCCGGACCCAATGCTTTTGCATTCGCCGCAAAGTTATTTCTGATACAATGCCAAGTTTAATTAATATTAATTTTATTATTTTTTTTATTAGAATAATCTTTTAGAAATGTTTGATTTTTGTAAATATATAATGTGCATATTTGAATGGGAATATATAGAAAATATAATACCTAATCTTATGATATAGATTAGTTTTATAAGTAATATGTTGCTTATGCAATAAATTTAAGTAATTCATTTTTCTTCCATATTTGATCAATTTAACTAATATTTTAAATGAATTATATTCTGCATTAATGAATGCGGATTTATAGGGTTCATTTTTCTTTCTTTTTTGAAAATATGGCAATGCAAATTTTTGATAAAACTTAATATAACGTTCATTAGTATCCATAAAAATATTTGCCCTTGATATTATTGATTTATTATTACGATTGTAAATACTTACAAAATTATCAACTAGAACTATGTTCTGGGTTAAACCAATTTTTACTGAAAAAGATATATCCTCTCCATATTGTAAATTCTCAGGGAAATAATTATCTGTTGATATAATCTTTTTTTTTATCAAACTCGAGCTTATATGAGGATGATGTTGAAACTGCTCTAGCCAAAGCATTCCTGGCCTTGGAGATGGATTAAACCCATATTCTAATGAACCTAAATCTAAATTATGGCTTGATCCATTTTCATATACTTTTTTTGTTTTTCCAATGGCCATACCAGCATTAGGATATTCATTTAAAGCATTTAAAAGTATCTGGTACTTATCAGGATAAATTTGATCATCAGCATCCAAAAATGAAATATATTCTCCCTGGGCTGCTTCAATTCCTTTGTTTCTTGCTGCTGATTGTCCCTGTTTTTTACAAAAAAGTAATTTTACATTATTTCTAATTTTGCAATAGGTATCAATTATTTTTTTTGACTCATCAATAGAATTATTATCAATAAATATTATTTCAATATTTTTATATTTTTGTTTATTGATAGATGAGATACACCGCTCTAGATATTCCTCGCTATTATATACTGGTATAATTAATGATATTAGTGGATAAGACAATGTTTATAAACCAATTGATGTTTTAATACTTCACTATCTATGCTGTAATTCTCCATGATCTGAGATCTAAATAGTTTAGACTGGTTTTGTAATCCTTTTTTTATATTCTTATCTAAGATTTCAGTAAGCTTATCAGCATCTCCAGCAGGAAACATATTTTCTGGGAAAGGTTCAAGAATATCCCTTATGCCTGGGACATCACTGCCTATAATTGGAAGACCAAAAATCATCGCTTCAAGAAGAGCAACAGGCGATCCCTCTCCTTTTTGCAAACTTGGTAAAACAAATATATCTGCAATAGATAGATATCCTTTTACATTATCAACTTTACCAACAAAATATACTTTTTCTGAAAGTTTAGAATTAATTATTCTTGCTTCCATGGATCTTCCATAATCATTATCCTTATCCCCGACAATTAATAACTTCAAAGTATCATATTTATTAAAAAGCACTGAAAAAGCATCCAAAAGAATATTAATTCCTTTTACTGGAACCAAATTGGCTACAGATAGAATAACTGTTTCTTTTCTCCTGATCTGATACTTTTTCATAAGCTTTGGATCCTTTGGCCTATGAGAAAATTCCTTTATATCCACTCCTCTTGGCACCAATACTACCTTCTTATTATTAAGAAAAAATTTAATTAACATATCTTTATTTTGCGCCAAAATATATTTTGCCAAAGCGGATCTTAGTTTCCATCCATTTTTCGACTGTCCACCCCAATTCATATTTTTTTTTGTATAAATCCAAGGGATGCCAGCTAAGAATGCTGCGAGAGGTTCAGAATAATCAGGACCATAGTGAAAAGAGTGAATCAAATCAATATCAAGCGTACGTAAATAGCGAGCAACTTTTATACATTTTAAAAAACCCTTAATTCTAGGAACCATATCTAATGTAGTTTTATATAAATGAACAGGAATCCCCGACTTTATTACTTCATTGAATAATTCACCACCATTATGGCTACAACATATGTGGGCCTCAAACTGATTTGAATCCAATCTCTTCGCAATATTCAATAATGCCCTACCACTGCCTGCAGTATCAAAATTTGGGATAGTATAAAGTATCTTCAATGGGTCAGGCAATGTTTCTTCCTCTATTGCTCCAGATTGCCAGACTGTAAAGAGTGAATAAAGGCCATTTCAAGTCTTTGCGACCTAAAATATGATCATCAAGCATCTTTTCCATAATTCTTTTTTTAATACCAAAAGAATTACAAAACCTTGTATCCATAAGTATTTCATAAAAAGAATCTTTAAATGCAGTTCTTATCCAAACAGTTAAAGGAATAGAAAATCCCTTTTTATTTTTTTCAGGAGTAATTCCATAAAATGATTTTTCAAAAAGTTCAAAAAGAATTTTTTTTCTTATCTTCATTGGTTGATGTACAGCTATTCCCATAGATAATATTTTCTCAATCATAGTTTTTTTTAGAAAAGGTACACGAACTTCTAAACCATGTGCCATTGAAGCACGGTCTACTTTAGCCAAAGTTTTCTGAAGCATTCCATAGAACTCAGCGCGACGAATATGATATAGAAGTTCATCAATATTCTTAGGATGATTATATTTATATACAGTATAGTTATTCGGTAAAGGAATACTAGTAAGGTCTGGAAGCAACTTGGTTAATAAATTTATTGGAAAACGACTGTGTAAACCAAATTGAGATTCGGCAGGAGTGTTTGAAAGCACACATTCATTTACATATTTATCATTGAAAACCATTCTATCCATTCCTCTAATCAGGTAACGAATAATATATGGATAGAACCATAGCCAATTATTCTTTGCAATTGATTGAAAACGATCATAACCAAAAAATAATTCATCTCCACCATCTCCAGATAAAGCAACAGTAACTTTTGATTTAGCAAGTTTACTTACTTGCCATGTAGGAAGAAGAGAAAAGTCGCCAAGTGGCTCTCCAGATGCTTCTACTGCTTCTTTCAGAGCATGAATAGAATTACTTCCATCCATTTTTATAGAGTGATGCTTTGTTCCAAGATATTCTGCAAACAGTTCAGAAAGCAATGATTCATCATGAATGTAACTATCTGATCCTATTGAAAATGTGGAAAAATTTTTAAAAAAATGTTTGCAAGCATTAAAACATATTAAAGGTGAATCAATTCCACCAGATAAAAATGCTCCTAATGGAACATCTGAAATAAGTTCTGCTTTTACAGAATAATATAATTCATTTTCAACATCTTCTAATGCACTTTTTCCTTCATATACTGCTTTATTATAACCAGGGAAATCCCAATAGATATTAGAATCTTTATTACCATTTATATCAAAACTAATGATTTCTCCTGGGTATACCGAATGGGTATTCTCAATAAGTCCAAAAGGAGGAGGAACAAAATGCTGGATTAAATAAAGTTTAAGTACTTTATGATTAATTCTTTCATTGTTAAAAACAGGGTGTCTTGATATCTGGTTATATTGACTAGCGAAAACAACAGTTTTCCCATTCCAACCATAATATAATGGTTTTATTCCAGCAAAATCTCTCACTAATGATAGGCGACTTTTAATCTTATCCCAAATTCCTATAGCAAACATACCATCTAACTGTTGAACAGTATTTTGGATACCCCACTCATCAAGGCATCCTGCTAAAGTTGCAGAATCACCATTACTTTTTAACTTTTTTCCTTTTTTAAATAATTTATTTCGTAATTCAAAATGATTATAAATCTCTCCATTGAATACAATTAAATATCGACCTGATGGAGTCCACATTGGTTGAGAAGCACGGCTACTTAAATCCAAAATAGATAAACGATTAAAACCAAAACGAAGATTCTCAGCAACAGTTTCAACTCTAGTTTCATCAGGACCCCTTGATGATGATAAAGCTAATAAATTTGAAAACCTATCTGAAGATATTAATCTGCTATCGTAAGATAATTCTCCTAAAATTCCACACATTAACTATAAATATTTTTTATAAAATTTTTGAAAATAACACAAATTAAAATGGTAAATAATGTACAATTGAATACATAATTAAATAAATCTTTAAAAAAAATTAGGATAGTTGAGATAACTATTTTAATTATAAATAAAACCTATATCTAATATGGTATCTCTTTTGCAGCTAAATACATTTTATTAAACAAATTGTTTAAATATGAATTAATTGGTTTTAATAAGGATTTTGTAAAACGAAACAAAATTTTATTTCTAAATCTTTTTGAATTATGGGTACACTGATTTAAAAAAATTATTGCTTTAAAAAATTTAAAATGTTTTACTGAAAGAAAAAGAGCATGCCTAACAATATCAGATTTTAAATTAGAAATACTTCTATCATATTGTTTATCAAAATAATTATTCCAGCACTTTGCTTTCTTATATTTAACCAACAAATTATTTACTCTATCACTGTATGTTACGTTTCTAGCTGCAAGGCCTTTCCCAGAAATCACATATACTGTAGTGATTAAATTTGTATCGATTAAAACTTTACCTTTTGATGATAGATATAATACTAACTTCCCATCCTCTCCATTATATAAACTTGGAAGTGAATCAACAAATTCCCTCCTAAACATAGATGTTTGAAGAGCAATGTGATTATGAACCATCAATTGAGATGTGTTAATATTATTTTTACCATTAATTGGATATGCTAAACCATACGATTTTGGTTCTCTACCTTTATACCATTGGATATAGTTGCTACCAATAATACTATATTCTTTATTTGATTCAAGATAAAAAAATTGTTTTTCTAATTTATAATTATCTATCCAAAGATCATCACCTCCAAGTGGAGATACATATTCCCCACTACAACCTTTTAGAGCATTGTAAAAATTATCTAAAACACCTACGTTTTTTTTTCGATATATAGGTTTTATAAGATCTGGATATTTTTCATGATAAATTTTTATTATATCTGATGAACCATCGCTTGAGCAATCATCTGCAATGATAAACTCTTTGATTAAAGCTAAATTTTGTGATAATACTCCTTCGATAGTACCTTTTAAGCAATCTAATTGATTAAAAGTTGTCATTATTACTGAAATAGAACTGGACATTTAGGAATATTTATTTAAAACAGCTACCAAACCTTTGAGCGAATTTATATTTATAAATGGTCCTATTGGGAGGCTCAATACTTCCCTGCTAATCTTCTCAGTTATAGGGAAATATAATTTATTTAGATTTTTATACGCATCTTGCTTATGCGGTGGAGTTGGATAATGAATCAACGATTGGAAACCCTTTTTCATCATTAATTCTTGAAGGTTGTTTCTTTTTTTTACTCTAATTACAAATAAATGAAAAACATGATCTGAATGGCCAGACCAATAAGGTAATTTTATCTTATCATTATCAATATTATTATAATAGAAATTTGCTATTTTACTTC
The DNA here is from genome assembly GCA_002718285.1 of Fidelibacterota bacterium. Next base: position 47,350 of record PBAR01000020.1, on the reverse strand, counting down.
TTAACCTATTATGTCGATCAAGATATTTTAGTTTTACCCTAAGTATCGCTGCCTGTAATTCATCCAATCGATTATTAAATCCTATTGTTATATGCGAATATTTTGTAATTGAACCATAATTTCTTAGTAATCTTATTTTTTTTGCTAATTCAGAACTATTTGTAGTTATTGCACCTCCATCCCCATATGCACCCAAATTTTTTCCAGGATAAAAACTAAATGCTGCAGCATTTCCAATATTTCCAGATTTTTTTTTATTATACATACTACCATGAGCCTGTGCTGCATCCTCCAAAACTTTTATATTATATTTATTCGCAATATGCTTAATGGATTCCATATCAGCTATTTGTCCATATAAATGAACTGGTATGATTGCTTTTGTATTTTTTGTAATAGCTTTTTCAATCAATGATGTATCAATGTTAAATGTTTTTTCATTAACATCAACTGGGATGGGCATTGCTCCAGTATGCGAGATTGCCAACCAAGTAGCAATAAACGTATGAGCAGGGACTATGACCTCATCACCACTTCCAATATTCCAAGCGTGTAAAACCAACCTAAGCGCATCTAGACCACTACCCACACTAACACAGTATTTTGCACCACAGTATTCTGCAAATTCTTTTTCAAATATATCGACTTCATTAGCTAATATATATTCCCCACTATCTAATACCTGTTGGATTGCCTCATCAATTTCCGTTTTTAGTTCTTTATACGTTAAACCTAATTCGAGAAAAGGAACAATTAACTTTTCCATTTATTTCTTATAAATTCCTTATAATTTCTAAAATAATCATTTTCATCATATTTTAAAGATGCCAAAACGAGGCAAATTGCGCCGCCGGAAAAATTCTTTAATTCTCTCCATATCATCGGAGGTAAGTATAAACCATATGATGGCCTATCTAATTTAAATTTAATTTTATTCTTGCCATCATTAACTTCCACATTGAAACTCCCTGAAGCTGAAACTATTAATTGTTGGAGTTCTTTATGTGCATGTCCACCTCGTTCAGCACCAGAAGGAATATCATATAAATAATAAACCCTTTGAATTTGGAAAGGTATATGTTTGTTGTTATAAACAGGAGTCATTGAACCTTTTCTATCACTTTTTATTAGAGGCAGTTTAATGATCTGACAATCTGAAACTGTTTTAGTTTTCAATTTATTTACGGGAAATTTATATACTAACTAACTTTGTAAATTTTGAATATTCCCTAATGTAATCATTTTCATTATATTCATTTGAAGCTAAAACTAAAGCAACAGCATTAGTAGAAAAATTTTTCAATTCTCTCCATGTCTTACCAGGTATATACACACCTTCATAGGAACGATTAAGTCTAAATTTTTTCTTTTTGCTTAGACCATCATCTACAATTAAATCAAAACTTCCTGAAAGAGCAATAATAACTTCTTGTAATTTATTATAAGCATGTCCACCTCTTGTTTCTGCACCAGGAACATCATAAATCCAATATACTCTATTTATATTAAAATCTATTTGATTATTCGATTCAATAAATGTCAGATTTCCTGAAGAGTTTAATATTTTTTTAAAAAAAATAATTTTAGATTTACATTCTTTAGAAAAATTTTGCATATTTAAATATTATTATTATTAATGATTAATAGTATCAAATCAATTATTTTTCTTGCATACTACTACATAAGAATCGTTTTGAATGCCAAAACAATAATCTCTTCGAGTAGAAAAATTAAAATCTTTAAAATAGGGGGAAAAACAATTGATAATATCTTGTTCATCTAAAAAATATTTAAATATTTGTCCATTTCTAATTTTATAAGGATCACTAGTTATTTCAATATATCCATTCGTAATAATACCATTATTAAAAATATAATTGGATTTCATAGGAATAGATAATATGAGAATCCCCTCAGGTTTTAATACTCTATGAAATTCTATTACATGCTTCTTAAATAAATATATCTCTTCACTTTCTTCCATATAATAACACGAGTTCCAAGATAACAAAAATTCAAATTCTTGATTATTGAAAGGTATGTTTTTATTCGAACCTTTTTTGATATTAGAATGAATTTTTATTTTTTTTAATTCATACATAATATGTTGAACTATATCATTTCCTATCTCTGTAGCTGAAATATCAAAACCAAGCCGAGATAGCATTTGTAGATTACGACCATCGCCACAGCCAACTTCGCATATTTTTTTACCCCGAAAACCATATCTTTTTAAATCTAATTTTGGATAAATTCCATTAAAAATTCTAACAATATATTCATCGGGGTATAGGTTTTTAATATTCCTATTAGTATAAATATCAGTATATCCTTCTATTAAATTATTCATAATTATGTATCCAAGTCCTTAATTATAAAATATTCGAATCCGCAATAATAGGCAATGATTTAAACAGTTAATAATTGTTTAGAATAAACAAATTTGGGTGAACTTTGACAACCCAAACCCTGCTTAAAATCGCAAAGACCATAATTGGGGATACTATTATTGGTAGAGTGTCCAATATCTAAATATGTGTAATCTCTATTACTATAATATTTGAATAAATTAAATGATAAGAAATTCATAGGTCTTAATATTTTAGCACTATTTAGACTGCCCCAATATATTACTCTCACTATAGAATCTGTAATTTTGAAAATAAATGCTGATGAAACTGGTTGACCATATTTGTCTTTAACAATGAAAATGTCAATACTTATGATATTAGATGTTATTTTTATATCATCAATTGTTAAACGAAGTGGAAACTCTCTTTCTTCTCGGTTTTTTTTTATTATATCATAAGCAATTGAAATATCATCAGTTTTATGAAAAGTTAATTTATTTCTTATCGAAGCTCTAAATTTTTGTCGTGGTTTTGGTTTTATGGACATTTCATAATCGTCTTTGAAATTTTGTAAATAATATTCATAATTAACTTCAATTTGCTCTATTTTAAATCCAGTAGAATGCAATGCATTATATACCATCGTTAGATCTGAAGGAGAATAAAAATGTGGAGGCAAACTAAAAATTAGTTTAGCAAACCCTTGCTGTTTACACCACTTTATTAGTTTATGTAATGCCTCATAATAAATACCAATTCTATTGTTTTCAGTTATTTTACTGAAAAAACCGAATGGTGCAGAAAAAGGTACTCGGGCAACTTTTTCATTAATTCCAATAATTAATCCTAATCTATTTTTACTATCATTAAATATTAGGTATTTAATATCATCAACCTTGTATCTATTTAGTTCACAAAACCCTGTTGTTTCAAAAATAGAAAATGGACTCTTTAATATACTATTATATTGTTTTTGATCAACTTCTAGAATATTCATTTAATAATTATTATACTTTTAAATTTAGGTTTAATTATTTATTCAAAACTGCAAATCCAATTCCATCAAGACCATATCCATTCCCATTATAAAACATAAATATTTTTTTCCCTGTGTCAATAACCGATGGGAAATAAACCATTTCGCTATCAAATTGACCTTCAGCTCCATGGGTTATGTTATTGAACCAATTATCAATACGAATCCATTTTGATTTTTTTTTATCAAAATGCGCACAACCAATAAAATATTTAAAATCCAAAGTCCTTCTAGTAAAAAAAACAAAAATTTTATTAAATAATTTCACTATTTGAGGTCGTCCTAAGCCATGTTCCACGGATAAATCAACTTTTACAATAGCTTCACCCTTTTTGCTAAAATCTACACCATTAGCAGATTCAATATACATGACCTCATAGACGGGCTTGTTTTTATTTTCAATTTTATACCAAGAAGAACCAGCAGAATAGCAACATTTAAAAATACCATCATCATAAATAATAGACTGACCAGCCCGTGTATAAAGACCTTCATCTGCTCGATCCATAATTGGTGCTTTGCTATATTTTTTAAATGAATTACCACCATCAATGCTAATAGCTAATCCAGAAAAATTGCTGAAAGGTATCTCATGCAGTTTTTGAAAACCCGTATAGTATAAAAATATTCTTCCATCAGGTAGTTTATAAATATGTCCTGGGAATATACCATTATCATCAAAACAACCTTTTACTCCTATATCTAATACGAATTTTTTAGATTTATTCTTTACAATTTCTGGGTTTTCTGAGTCAACATCTATATAACCTATTCTTGAAATGTTATTTTTGTCCCATCCTCCTATAAAGATTCTAATAGTATCTTCATTAAATAAAATCGGTGCAGGTGCCATTGCATGTGTTTTCCACCAATTTTCCTCATTATTTGGACTATATATGAAACCTTTTTTTAGCCATTCCGAATTGTGTAAAAAACTATATTCTTTCATCAATTAAACTTTCTATCATTGAACAATCAAATGTAGGGATCTTACACTTTTTACTTACTTCTATTCTTTGAGAAAAACTATCATCAATGAAAATGGCTTTATTTGATTCAATGTAAAATGACTTTTTATCATTTTCATCCAACACTATGATCTCATCAAAAACTTCCTTAATTCTATATTTACTTAAATAAGATGATATATCATTACTTAAATTTTTTGTTAATAAAATGATTCTAATTCTTTTATTAACACATTGATATAGAAAGAAAATCATTTCCAGGTTTATTTTTTTTTTAATTATTATGGTATCATCTAAATCCACATATACTTTATCATAATTATAATCAAAGATATAGCGATTTTTCAAACAACGATCAAGTTTGAGTTGAGATGAGTTAACTAAAATCGAAATAGGAAGATTATAATGTTGATATAATGAAAGAAGAGGAAAATTAATACCTCTAGATCGATTATAACACATTGTACCAGAAATTCTGACATCTATTTCTAAGAGTTTTAAGTTATTACTACTATCTTCTTTTAATTGAAAAAACCAGGCATTGACTATTTTTATTTCTTTCAAAATTTTAATGGCATATTCTTTAAACTGTTGATCCAAATTGTCAGGTATTTTTTCTGCATGCATAGATGTTCCCATCCTTATACGCGAACGCTCACGTCCAGATGAAAATAATAAATTTCCATCGGAATCAGAAAAACAATCAATTGTATATTCTTTTCCTGGTAAATATTCTTGCATAATAAATAAATCAAGGTCAAAATTATTTAACTCTAAATTGTGTTTGATTTTTGTAGCACCCTGAGAACCATATCCTTTGTCTGGTTTTATAAAAATTGGAAAATCAGTAATCTTTTCTGGATCTTTATAAATCTTCGGCGTAGGTATAACGCCATCTAATAAATTAATAGTATTTATTTTTGATCTTGTTATATGCAAAACATTGTTTGATGGGATCAATATTTCACACAGAATTTTATCTTTTTCTTTATTTAAACTATCGATTACAAATGCATTAGATGGGAAAATTATATCGATTTTCTTTTCATTGATTATCTCGTTTAATTCATCTACCCACCCTTTCTCTCTCACATCTCTTACAATATTATTATTATCAAATACATAAAATGCCTGATTTTCAATATTTGAAGATGCTGAGTACAAATCAATTTCCTTACAATTCTTAAGAGATAAATATATCTCTAATCCATTTTCTGTACCTCCAGGGAAGATTAAAACATTCCACTTATTTTTCATTAATATAATTAATCAGCTATAATCTATTTTAAAATAGAAGTAATGATATAGCATTTCTGTTATTTTTTATTAAAAATGTCATTATAAGGACAAAATATGTTTATAAATATCCATTATTTTATTTGATACAATCTCCGTAGTATAATATTTTGTAAAATTGTTAATACAATTTTCTGACATCGTAGCATATCTATTGCTATCAAACCTCAAATAATTAATATCATTTAAAAATCCTTCAAAATTATCAAATTCTCGTATGAAACCCGTCTCCATATGATTCACTACTTCACCTAGGCCACCAACATTGGATACAATTGGAATTAATCCTCTACTTTGTGCTTCTACAATACTTGTAGCAATTGACTCCGAAATACTTAGGTGCAATAAAAAATCATATTCTTGCATTTTATTTAATAATAAATCATTCTCTATATTCCCTTTATACTTGACTATATCAGTAATTTGCAATTTATCTGCAAGATAATAAAATTGAGCTATTTCCTCTTCATAACCGCCACCGAAAACATGGTATTGAACTTCATCAAAATGATTTTTTAGCTCTTTAATAAAATTTAAGTGACCAAGCAAATTTTTATGCCAACTTAATCTAAATGCAGATATTAATTTTATTGAATTATTTAATTTCCTTTTTATTGGAATAGCTTTCTGGAAAGGACTTCCTGGAGGTACTACATGTATTTTATCTAAAGGTAAACCCCACCTATTAAGATATTCTTTTTGATTTTGACTAAATGTAATAAAGGCTTCTATATTTTTTGAATGGATTGCATAAAATTTATTCCAATCATTATTAGTCCATGGACGTATATAAGAGTCACTTCCATGTAATGTAATTACTATCTTCGGTCTATTTTTTATATCAAGCATATTTAAAATTTTCCTAAATAAATATGAATGATAAATATGCAAAATATCTACTCGATGTTTCTTGATCCATAAATAGTTTAAATAGTTTCTGTAATTAGTCCATCGAAAAATTTTATCAAATTGTAATCTAATCGAAGGTCTTGGGATTCTATTACCATTTAATTTTTCTCCATCCATTATATCCATTCTTAAACTGGGATATTCTTTTTTCAAATAGCCAAACATGCTTCTACCCTCAGATTGCTCAGTACATATATTTTGATTTACTAACCAACTAATATTCATTATTCATTAAGCTTCAAAAGTTTATAATTAATAGCTAAAAAAAATATTTAGATGTAACTAATGATTAATTACCTTGATTAAGCTTCCATTCAATAACTTTTCTCAATCCATTTTCCAAGGGTGTCTGCACTTCAAATCCGAGTTCTTTTTTAGCTTTTTTTGTACTCCCAATTCTATTTGTAACTAGATGTTTATTTTCCTCATTATTAATAAACTGAATTGGATTATTATTTTGCATAATCTCTTGTATTTTTTTACATAAATCTATAATAGATACTTGCTTACCACTACTTATATTAATCACACTATTTTTTAAAGGTGAAGTCATTGCTAAGATTAGACTTCTACAGGCATCTTCTACAAAAACAAAATCAAAAGCTTGTGTTCCATCTCCATAGATTATGGGATTTAGACCTTTTTGAAGGCGATCGATAATTTTTATTATTATAGCAATATATGCACCAAGATAATCTTGTCTAGGACCATAAATATTCATAAATCGTAAAGATAAATATTCCAGGTTATGTTTAAAATAAAATGCCCTCAACAAAGATTCGCAAGTCAACTTTGTTGCACCATAAAAATCACGGAATTTATAAGGATGGTTTTCATCCATTGGAATATGTTGCGCATTCCCATATACAGATGAACTTGATGTAAAAACTATTCTATCTACATTATTTTTTACACAAGCCTCAATAAGATTAAAAGTTCCAACAATATTAACATTTAATGCAGACCTAGGATATTCTTGACAGTATGGGAGAGAAAGACAAGCTAAGTGGAAAACACCATCTATATTTTTTGTTGCATTATTAATTTCATCTAAAGATGTTAAATCACCTTTTACTTTAAATAACTCTAATCTTTCATCCTTTAATGATTTATTTAAATTGTTTATGCCACCTCTAATGAAATTATCAAATACCAAAACTTTTTCAACTTCTTCCTGTAACAACATATCAACTAAATGCGAACCGATGAATCCAGCACCGCCAGTTACTAAAAATTTTTTTCCTGAAATATCCATGTTTTAAACCTTTATTGAATTAAATAATTATTTAAGAAAAAGAATATTATATCAAAGACTAAATAAAAAAATAATACTCATACTAAAAATCAAATTATGTATTTATTATATAATTAATAATTTTTAATTATATTTTTCAATGCATTTATAATATAAAAAACTTCTTTTTTTTCTAAACCAGGATAAAGTGGTAAACATATTTGATTAGATGCAATGTAATCAGATCCAGGGAATTTGTTTTTATAATTAAGGGATAAGTTTTTATATTTATCAAAAACTGGTTGTTTGTGGCAAGGATCTGAGTATACTTCACCAGGAAGTAATATACCATATTCTTTATTAAATCGATTTTTTATTTCACATCTATTATACTTTTTATCCAAGTAAATAATATATTTATAATAAGAGCATTCAATAAAATCTGGAATATTAATCAGGGTAATCCCATTTAATCCATTTAGTTCGCGATCATATATTTTTGCAATTTTTTGGCGCTTCATGATTATATCATTTACGTTTTTCATTTGCTGCAAACCTAATAATGCATGCAATTCACTAAACCGCCAATTATAACCTAATTCAGTATGGATATTCTTAGTATGATCTTCTTTCCCATGTTCTCTTAGAATAAGTGATTTTTCATAGATCGAATTATCATTAGTTGTAATCATTCCACCTTCAGCTGTATTCAGTACTTTCGTAGGATAAAATGAAAAACTCCCACAAATTCCTAATGATCCAGCTTTCTTTCCTCTCATTGAACTTCCATGAGCGTGAGCTGCATCTTCCAACAAAAATAGTTCATTCTCTTTGCAAATAATTTTTATATCTTCTAGGAAAGGAGATATTATTCCACCAACATGTACTAAAATTACTCCAACAGTATTATTAGATATTTTTCTTCTAAGGTCATCAGGGTCGATAGAAAGATTTTCTGGCATTACATCAACAAATATAACTTTTGCACCTGCATTTATAGCTGCTAATGGTGTCGCCATAAAAGTAATAGAAGGAATAATTACAGTTTTATTTTTAACACCTAATATTCTTAGTGGGATCTCTAGAGAACTGGTACCACTGTTCACTCCTACTGAGTATTTTACATCAATATATTTTGAAAACTTTTGTTCAAATTCTCTAACCTTAGGCCCCATAGTTAGGTAGCCGCTATTTAATATTTCCTTTATCCCTTCTTGGATAAATCTTATCTCTTTTTCAGAATATTTTAAGCGTAATTGAGGAATCTTAATCATATGTTTATAGAATAAATACCTCTTATAATAGTAAAAAACATAAAATTATTATATAATTTTCATTAAATATAGCCCTTCCCTTTTTCATTTAAACTATTAAGGCTTAGATATTCATTTAGAGTACTTTTCTTAATTTTTTCATTTACCATCAATTCTCCTGATTGATGAAAGAAATATTCCCAAGGCTTTTTATCTAGAGAAATACCTTGTTTAATTAAATCATAATACATTTTTGTGCCAAAATATGGTGCTAAAACTGATAATGAATAATAATCGGCTTCTATTTTTTTTGCGAATGCTATTGTCTCCTTTAAATCATCATCTGTTTCTGTTGGGAATCCAGCCATAAAATAAGCTGTAAAAGGAACTCCTGCATTTTTTAACATTCTAGCTCCATTAAGCATATCTTGTTTTGTTTCATCCTTTTGAATATCCTTTAAAACTTTATCACTACCTGATTCAAAACCTAATTTTACTCTTATGCAACCCGCCTCAGCCATTAGTTGACAAATTTCATCATCCAAATGATCCGTCCTAGCTTCACATTTCCAATCCATTTTTATATTTTGATCTATTATCATCCTCAATATACTTTTTACTCTATCTTTCTTTACTGTAAAGACATCATCAACAAAATACACGACAGAATTATCAATTATTTTTAATGAAGATTTTTTACCTATGTTCGCAGATGCACTGTAGTCATACTTTTTAAATCGATTCCAATAATTTTCTTTTAATAACCTCATCTCAGATATCACCGATTCAGGTGAACGATATTGTGTTTTATCACGCTTCCAGTGAAATGGAGATGCACAATAATTACACCGATATGGGCATCCCCTTATTGTACATATATAAGATATATCAACCATTAGTTTTTCTTCTTTGGTTAAACCAAATATCTTATCCCTTTCAGGAAATGGAAGATCATCTATTCTCATAATTGGTGCATCTCCATTATTACAAAGTCCCTTACCATCTCTAGAAACAACACCAATAATATCTTTTGGAGATTTCCCTTCTACAAGTTCCAGCATTGCTTGCTCTCCCTCCCGCTGGACACTGAAATCTATTCCTTTTAACTTATTTAGTACATTATGATCAAGGGTAGCATGCACACCTCCAATAACTTGCTTAATCTTTGGTTTTCTTTCTTTTACCTTTCTAGATATTATATCAATAGCTGTAATATTTGCAGTGTAAGAAGTATACCCAACCCAATCAGCAGAAGATTGAATAATATTTTCTGTTACTTCATCCCATATTGGATCATTTTCATTTTTAAAGTAACTGGTATAATCAATAAACCTATCAAATAATTCACGCTGGTTTGCATAATCAATTTCATTTATAAAATCTGCATTATATAACCATGCATCATGACCATTCTTGTTTAGATATGATGCTATATATGCTATACCCAAACTATTTGCGTTATAGTGAGAACCTAATAATCTATAAAATGGTGGATTTACTAATAGTATTTTCATAGAAATAAAAAATATAGTTTCATTTTAAAAATATCTTCCAATTCTTCTTAAATAATATCTGAATATTGACATATTATACTCATTCGTAATTGTTTCTAATGAAGATGTTGGTTCACCAAATTCTTTAGCTTTTTTTGCATATGCATAAGCGACATTCCTTTTACCCCTAGCCTTGTAACTTCTTGCAAGTTGCTCATAATATTTAAACCAAGCCATATTTTTCCTATCGCCAATAGAAAAAAATTTCGGGTGTTTCTTTATTATTAGTTCAATTATTTTTGGCCTCAAATAGGCATATTGAGAACCAACATTATCTTTTCTATATCTTCTTTTATACAAAATATTATCGGAATAAGCACCAATTATATTTTTTTCATATACAGAAAGCCAAAAATCCCAATCTGCATTGATAAAAAAGTCATTGGAAAAACCGCCTATCTTTTTAAATAATGATAACTTTATAGGACTTTGTGCATTAAAAAGCGGGCCGAAGCATAGAGCATCTGTATCCATAATTGGATTTTTTATTATAGATTTAGTATCAGAAAAATATTCACAATTACCATAAACATATTCTGCATTAGGATTGTCTTGAATTGTTTGTAATAAATTTTTTACGGAATCCNTAGGTANTANATCATCTCCATCAAGTTGAAAATACCAATCTGTATTTGATAATTCGATTGCCTTAGCTCTTGTACCATATGGACCCTGGTTGTCTTTAAAAGAAAATTTTTTGAATTTAGGATGTTCAAAATCTTTGAACAATTTTCGAGTATTCTTATCTGACTCTCCATCCAAAATAATAATGCCATTCCAATATTCTACACTTTGATTAATTACTGATTCAATTGCATTTATAAGATATTTATGACAATTATATGCTGTTATCCCTACGGTTATTTTATTATGAGACAAAATAATTTATTATTCTATATTTAGTCATATAGCATCCACTCATAAGAAGAATTTTTTAAGTAGGCCTCTAATACCTCAAAGTTTGAGACCATCGATTCTATCGGAAATGGATTTGTTGGCTTTAATGGTATTCCCCCTGATCTCATCTTTACACCTAAAAATTTACAAACTTTATGATAAGCTTTATTTGGATCTTTCTGTATATCTTCCTCATAGTACAGTTTTAGTAATTTACTCTTACTATAAAGTATACGGTTTAATTCATTGAATTTATTATCATAATCAATCAGATAATCAATAAGCGGTTTCGAATCAAAATCGATCTCTATTTTTTCTGGGTTAATAAATATATTATTACGCTTAACATTATCATTAGGGCTATAATGCCATTTATCAGAAAAATTATGAGCTATTAAGCTAGAAATAATTTTTCTTAATCTATTTTTCCTATCCAAAATTATAAAGTAATTGATGCCCAGGTTTTCTAATTCATTTATAAAATCTACTATTTCAAGATTTAATACTTTGTTGTTGAATGGTTTAAATTCAAAACCATAGTAATTAATGCCTGCAATTTTTATATAAGATAAAATGAGTTTAATAATTTGTTTATTGTATTTTTTATTAATTATATTATTCTTATCGGCACCAATTTCTGATAAAATTTCTTTCCAATAAAGATCATTATTAAAATTACTTTTAATGAAATNATGCTCATGTAACATAGCATCAATTGGNTTTTTATTCCCCTTATACACATCNCGTAATATTTTTCCGAAAATTTCACCATGCCAATAAACTCCCTTTGTTTTTTGAATCATTTTTGCAAGAACTGTNGATCCACACCTTCCTAAGTGAAACATTGCCACATTTCCAGGNCTAAAATGTTTTAANATTGGGAATAATAATANTTTTATCAATTTTCTATTCTTATTATTTAATATCATATTTNTTAATCTATAAGTATAACTCTAATAATCACTTGAGCAAATTTATAAGAAGAATTTTTCTAGATAATATTTTCAAATTCAATATTCTTAAAGCTATTACTATGCACTTAATTAATTTAAATCAACAATATTATTTTAGTTTATAAAACTAGAATAAATGGTTGCACACCTTAAAATTNGATAACTCAATATTTATTCTTTTTTCATCTGATAAATCAAACCGATTTGAAGAGTCNGAGAATGGGAATAAGGGAACAGANCCATAAAAAGATGACCAGTAAGTNAACGTACTTTGTGGNCCTATGATATAATCACATTTTGATAAATTATAATTATCTTCAATAAAATGGCCTGTGGCTAAATAAATTGGCAATCTATTAAAATGAGTTAAATCAACTTTTGTATCTGAAGAGATTAAAAATGCTATTTTTTTATTTTTAAATAANTTTTGCAAACCTTTAACCAAATTNGCGTACTCTTCAAATGTATATAAAGAATGGTCTTTTTCACCAATACCTAAAAATATATTCTGCGTATTGTCTTTATATTTTTGAAAAGCTTTCTTTGATTTTTCACCCCAAATACCATTTATTTCTTCGATACCAAGATCGTAACCCATTTTAGTAAGTTTTTTTTGAGCAAAACTTATATTAGATGGCGCTTTATTAGATCCTACATCAATACCACCATATAAGTCAGATAAATCTTTTCTGATATGTACCCCTATAATAAGTTCATATTTCATACGCAATTTTTTGTGAAGTCTATCAGACTTTTCTCGATACTTTCTTACTGGAGTAAGTAGATATTTAATAGATGATGAATGCTTAATAAATGATTTATTACATCTTGTAAGCCAACCTTCAAGTGTAACTATTTTATTGCTTTTTAAAAATTCAGATTCCTTATCTAAATCAAAATATTCTCCTGTCTTGACCCAATGGTGCGAATATATTTTATTTATTCTATTAATTCTTAATAGTAATCGTTTAACTAATGGTACTGAATTAAAATATTTGCATCGTATATATTCAGGAACTTTAAATGGAATTGAAATACTAGGGAACGAGCAAAATATATTGTTCCTTGTTAGGTTAAAATATTTAGCGTATTCATAGAAACCAGGATATGATATAATAATTTTATTTTCGATGCCAAATGCGATAAGATAAGCAAATTGCCAAAGACGATTTCCAAGCGCTCCATAATGCCCTTTAATAATAATCAAATTAAAATCTTAAATGTATTAATTATTCTTTAGAACTTTACCATTCCAAGCGGAATAACCAGAAATATCTGCATAGGACCATGATCCACCTGAATCTGGATTTTCATCATTTGATTCTTCAAGTAAAAGAATACCCCTGGATGCCTGCTCAGGAGGCATATAAAAATTCCAACCAATAATTTCTATATCTTTAATATTTTTGTGGGGTAAACGATTATTACGGCCTTCATACCTAGCTAATTTAAACCAATCTGCTGCTTCCTTATCATCTGTCAAAATCATTCCACCTTTTCCTATTGGAAGTATTTTTCTTAGGTGAAATGATAAACAATGAAAAGAACCTTTTTCATACATATTTTTCCTGAATCTTGTTGCTCCATCAATTATAGAGTATGGTTTTAACTGATAAACTCCACTCCAATCAATNTTTTTAAAATTTACATTACATCCTGAATGTATAATAAGTCCAGGTACTGATAGATAGGTATTTTTTGGGATAGTTATAGTTCCAGAAGCGTTAAGATATTTTAGACACATAAACATCGCATTAGTACAACTATCACAAGAGATAGCAAACTTACTACCTGCATAATCAGCAACTAAAGTTTCAAAAGCATCTACAACATCCCAAGGGTCATTTATTATAAATCCTTTTTCCTTAAGCAATGGAATNACTTTATCTATAGAATTGTACATTACTTNATTTAATCTATAATGTTTCACTGATATGAGAATACATTATTCTCAATCCATCATCTANGCANACTTTACTTTTCCAACCATTTAAAANTATCTTAGCTTGTGCACAATCCAATGTTTGACTTAAAGTTTTTGGTTGAGGTGCTTCAAGATTAACAATATCTATATTTTTCCCTGATATTTGTATCACTTTCATTGCTAAATCATGAATTCGTATTGGTTCCTCAGATCCTATATTTAACGGNCCTATCATTTTATGTTTATTGTTTTGTTTAACTGCTAAAATTATTGCATCTAATACATCAGAGATATAACAATATGTTCTAGTTTCCTGACCTGATCCAATTATTGAGAATGGTGATAAATTTGGATATTCTAAAGCTCTTCTTATCAAAACAGGAATAATAGAGCCTCGTTTGAGATCAACACTTTGATTAGGTCCATAAAAATTTGATAGCCTTAGAATAATACCTCTAAGATTAGAATCTTTTTGAACTGCATACTGTAGTGCGATTTCCCCAATTAATTTTGCCCACCCATATGATATTGCAGGATTGGCCGGGATTGCTTCTAATTCGTTTATAGGGATACCAAATGGTTCCTGCATTCGNTGGACNGGNTAAACAAATGCACTACTGAAATANACATAAAGAGAAATNTTNGAAGCTNGNGCAGCCTTTAGCATTTCTGTATCTATGGTAATATTATTAGATAAAATATCTGCAGCATTANTNTCATAATATCCAATACTTCCTACTTTCGATGCACAATGAAACACTATATCAATATTATTNCATGCCTTTANACANGATCNAGGATCAGTCAGATCNCNATTTAAAAANTCNATNNNACTATTATNTGTATCTAATCNANATATATTCCCCCGCTCTAAGTTATCTACAACCCTAATACTGGATACATCCATTTCAATCAGTCTATTTACAAGGTTGCTTCCAAGAAAACCGTTACCTCCAGTTACAAGTATTCTAGAATTATCCATATCTAATAAATGTTTTAAATATAATCAATGTAAGCAAAATAATTATGTTGATTGAATATTTTAATTAGATTTTGAAAGTGAATTTTTCTTAGTATTGATCAATAAATGTTTTTATTGATTTAATAATATGATTAATTCTGAGTTCATCAGTTTTATGGTTAAGGCCAATAAAAAAACCCAAATCATTTATTTTTTCAGCATTATACAGATTATGGCTTGTATTAATTAAACTTGAATAATGTTCCATAAATGGTTGTTGAGCCAAGTTAGACCCAGCTATAGGCCTATGCTCAATTTTACAAATCGATAAATGATTTAGTAGCTGTGATCTATCAAATGGAGCCGATTCTCTTATTAAGATAGGAAAGGCAAAAGGACTAAAATATTCATGCTCTTGCTCTGGGAAAAATAAAAAAAAATCATTGTACTGATTTAATTGTTCATAAAGTGCTTGGAATGCATTACGTCTATTATTAATAAAATTATCAATTTTTTTCATTTGATGAATACCAAATGAAGCATTTATCTCTGTTGGGCGCACATTAATACCTAGCTCTGGGAATAGAAAGCTTGGATGGATACCACGATTATTATTTATAAATAATTTTCTACTTTCTTCTGATATATCTCTAACCCAACCATGAGCCCTGAACATCCTAAATAAATCGTCCAATTCTTGATTATCTAAAGAAATCATACCACCTTCAATTGTTGAAATATGATGAGCGAACATTGAACTCCATATCCCTATGTCACCATATGTGCCAACTTTCATCTTACGATACTTTGTACCGTGTGCTTCACAACAATCTTCGATAACAACCAAATTATGTTTTCTTGCTTCCTTCATTATTTTAGACATATTACACGCATGTCCCAAAAGATGAACAGGCATTATTGCAATAGTATTATCTGATATATATTTTTCAAACGAATTAGTACATAGATTAGATAAATCCACATCTACCAGTACTGGCTTAAGCCCAACTATTATCGCTGGGAAAAGGCTTGTACTCCAAGTGACAGCAGGTATCAATATTTCATTTTTTTCATTATTTGAAATTTTGAATTTTAACCACATCATGGCAAGAAGAATTGCCGAAGAACCACTATTTACAAAAACTGACTTCTCACGACCAATCCAAGAACTCCACAAATTTTCAAAAATTTTTGTTTTTTCCCCCATTACGACATAGGTACTTAACATTGAATCTATAGCCTCTTCTATTTCTAAATGATTAAATGTCACCTCTTGCAATTTTGTAATGGATTTATTAGGATCATAAATTTCATGATTGAAGTTGTTTTTAATTAAATCGATTAATTTATTTTTCATTAACTATTTTTGATTGTTAAATCCCATTACAGCAATTTGTTTTAAATCTAATAATTCTAAAAAATTAATTAATTGCTTTATTCCTTCTTTCAAATTAACCATACATTTAAAACCTGTATCATTTAATTTTTTATGTGAAATGGTATAATTTCTTTGATCCTTATCTGAATCATATTCCCCTTTGGCAATATAAAACGATGGAATATACTCCTTGATTATTAAGAGTACTTCTTCTTTCGTATAATTCATTCCATCATCACCAGCATTAAATATTCCTTGTACATCTTCTATGATATCAATTCCATGCATTATAACCCGCGACATATCCAGAACATTAATAAACGATCTTTTATGATGTGGCTCGTAGATAACAACACTACCATCACTTATTGCTCTATAAACCATATCATTAATAAATAAATCTAATCTCAATCTAGGAGAAAGACCAAATGCAGTTGCAAATCTAAATGCTATAGAAGAACAGTGATCTAAGATATATGATTCTGCTTCAAACTTGGTTTTTGCATAGAAGCTTAGAGGATTTACTGGACTTTCTTCAGTGCATAATTGATCTAATTTTCCATAATTACTTCCTGTTGAAGAATAAATCATTTTTGTATCATGCTTTTTGCAAATATCCGCAAGATTTTTTGATAATTCAACATTGATTAATCTTGCTAAGTCTTGGTTTTTTTCACAAATAGGGTATCCTACTAAAGCTGCTAAATGAATCAATATATCAGTATTTTCTATATGATTTTCAATTTGTTTCCACTCTGCTTTTTTATCGAATCTAATTAGATCAAAATGTTCGTATTTAAAATTATTATAATTATATAATTGAGCAATAATTGGATTAAAACCATATCTCATATTATCATAACAAATCACATTATACCCTTGCATGACAAGATCATTAATTAAAATTGATCCAACATAACCAGATCCTCCTGTAATTACAACTTTTTTCATCTTATATGACTCCTTTTAAATGTATAGTATATTTTTTAATCTTTTGGTTGCATACTTTTTATTAAACTTATCCTCTTTGAACTATTTACATATCTCCAACCTTTGGTAATTATAAGATCGATAAACCATGAAGGAACCTTAGTTTTTATACTTGGACGAACCCAGTCCATATCTGCTGGATCAAGATCTGGAATTAATATACCTTCATTTAAAACTTGATCATAGAAAGTAGTACCTGGAAAGGGTGTTATATACATAAAATGCGTATAGTCAAGGCCAGCTTGCATATGATCTCTAGCAAGATTAAATGTTTTTAGCATCTCAATAAAACCTTCATCTGGATATCCAAAAGTATAATTTCCAGCTACTTCCATTTTTAAATCTTTTGCTTTTTTGATTAAGCCAATAATATCATGATTTTTTAAATTTAATTTTCCGGTGGCATATTTATCCAATATGCGTTGTGACCCTGATTCTACAGGGAAAACCAACTTTTTGAACCCCGCTTCTGCCATTATTTCCAATAATTCATGATCAACTTCAAATTTTCCATCAACTCTTGTGCATAAATGAGCAAGATTGATACCATTCACATCAGCTAATGAAATATTCATTGCAATTAATTTTTTAAAGATCTCTATTGCTCTTTTCTTTTTTGCTAATAAACTATCATCCTCAACAAATACGTATTTAACACCAAAACTTTTTAGAATCGTAATTTCCTCAATTATTCTGGGTATTGATTTCATCCGCAGTTTTCTTATGTTACCAGAATTAGATTCATCTAGCTCTTTAGAAATATGACAATAATCACATTTAAATGGACATCCTCTAGAAAATAAAACCGATGCATAAGCTACATTACCATCTGTAAATCCGCTACCATGGGGCCTTGAAATTTCCCAATATTTCTCTAAAGGCTGTAAATCCCATGCAGGTATAGGAAGATCATCTAAGTTCTGGATTACATTTATTTGAGGATTTACAAACCCGTCTTTCCCCGCTAAACCAGATATGTTGGAAAAGTCTTTACTACCAAGTCTAAGCACTTCACCAATCTCAACAATAGTTTCTTCCGCTTCTGATAGACAAATCAAATCAGCTCCAGACCGAAAAAATCTTTGCATTTGAGAACGAGCGTTTACGCCACCTAATAAAATTATTTTATCTGGGTAATTTTCTTTTATTGCAGAAACAACTTCTTCAACCATACGGGTCTGTGCCGTAAAAATCGATGTAATTCCTATCACATCAAAATCACGAATTTCTTTAACTATTTCGTTTATTTTCATTCCCACTCTTACCATACCGCTTTCCTGCTTTTCTTCCCTATAAAAAGTTTCATCTAATGAATATTTTTCATTTCCAACTGAAGCATCTAATAAGTTTACTTTAAAACCTTTATCTCTTAGCGCCGATGCAAGATATATAAGACCTAAAGAACCTTCAGGTTTCACAACGCCAAATTTCGGATCGAAAACCTGTGGTGTATACATCATCAAAAAACTGGGATAATTCGTTTTCATTTATTTGAAAAAAATTGCGTTAGGACACGAAATTTCCTTTTAATTTTTTTATATATCTTAATTATTATTTTAAACTCGGGATAGATTTTTTGAAGGGAATCAAGATTCCTGTCTTTAAAATCCATACTTAACTTTTTTTTTATTTTGGTATCTTCCATAACCCAATTTGCATCAAGTAGATTCAAGGTCTGGTTTTTTACTAATGACCTATTACTAAGAACCTCATGATCTATTAACATATCTTTTCTACCCTTAAAACCCATATGGTTATATCCATGGTTTTGATGTATTACAAACAATTCATTTGAGACATCGATTAAAGGTAGTCTCATTCGTCGAGTTTTCCAAAGCAACCAATTATCCCAAGCAAGTCTGCCAACTGCTAACTCAAGAATATTTTTAAATGTATATTTTTTAAAAATAAAATAATCTATTCCTGTAGAAGGATGTTTTATTGCTTGTTTCCGAGCATTATTCCAAAATTTTCTTGAAACTTGGTCATCATTAAAATTAATCAATTCTGAAACATCCAGATCCCATCGGTATCCAACCGCCATAAATTTTTTTATTTGCTCTGATAGAATCGATGAAATATTCATAATATTTTTTGGTAAGACAATATCCGCGTTTACGTAGCACAATAAGTTATTTTTTGCATATTTTTCAACTGCGGTAAACATACCTGAGATTGTAGGAGTCCCTTTAACTGATTTTTCCACATTTGCAATATATTTTGCATTAATTGATGTTGCAGCTTCTTCGGCCCCCAGAGAATCTCCAAGAATAATGATTTCCAAATCATTTGAAACTGCCCTCCAGCTGCAAAGTGCATTCCTTTGAATAATATCAAATTCTTCGTCAAAATCTTTTGGAGTAGTGAAAATTGTTAACATGGATAGATTATATTTTTAATGACTTAATTATATAGCTGAATGTTTTTTTCATTTTAAATGTTAGAACAAATTCAAATAAATCAATAAGAACAGAGAAATAATTACCATTATTTAGATTCTTTTGAGAAACATTAATAAATAATTTTTTTAATTTTGAGTAAATGTGATTTTTAATAAAACTTTTTTCTTTTTCTTTTAAATCATCCAATAAATATTTGTTTTTATTATATATTTTTAACTGTTCTCTATAATGTAATAGGGGTTTAGAATTATGTAAACCATTGACTATTTTTCTATACGCTGAGTTCACATTTTCACAATACGCATACTGATATTTTTTTGAAATTCTTATTCTAAAATCCCAATCTTCCCAGATTTTTATATTTTCATCATATAAACCGATATTTTTTGCACAGGACTTATAAAACATTTCGTTATGAAAATTTGTTCCTGATGATACATTAAACAATCTAGAAAAATTTTCTTTGAAAATATAGCCATTTACAGGTTTATCATTATCGCTGGCAAACAACCCAGTTTCATTACCAATTTCATCAACAAATATATGATTAGAATAGACACATCTTGATAATGGACTATTAATTAAAGTAGAATACTCAGTTTCTAGTTTTGACTTAAAATAATAGTCATCTCCATCCACAAAAGTAATTATTTTATTTTTACAATTAGTAATCGCAATATTTCTTGTTCTACTAATACCATAATTTTTCTCATTAAATACAGATTTAATTATATCTGGGTAACGACTTTGAAAACCATTTATGATTTCCCTAGATTCATCTGATGATGCATCATCTACTATAATAATTTCGGATGGTTCCAATGTTTGATTAAGTACGCTTTCTATTGTCTGTGAAAGGAATTTATCCTTATTAAAAGAAGTAATATAAACACTTATAGACATTTAGATAAATTATAAAACAGTAAAATTGATAAGAAATTTTAGAAGAAAAAATTATTAATAAAATTTTATTTGATTCGATTTTGAAATAAATGAAAGAGATTGTTTATAAAAATCTGAAATTGATTTTTTAAAAATTTTATTATCAAGATCACTTCCACCAGCATAAGAACAATCATCTAAAGAAACTATAGTGATGGGCAAAGGAGGATTTCCATTTATTCTATCGTGTTTTAGGTTAATAATACCAGTTGGCCGTAAAAGCATACATTCATTCATCGATCCCCCCATATAAAGCAATAATTTTATATCATGCATCCAAATTACATAGCGTAATTCATCATGACTATTAATAACATATTCGTCCATAGTAGGAGTAAAATCTTTCCCTATAAATCTTTCTGATATGGGAGTTTCAATATATACTAGATTTTTCGCATTTTTTCGTATCCTTCTTTCTTCTTCCCATATTTCATTAACATAATCAGGATTTTTTAAAAAAATAGGGTACTTATTATTTTTTTCGTATTTATTTAGACTGTCTTGCACTATCTTTTTTATTTTATGATATTGTCCGTATCTGTTAACAATCGGTTCATTAGGAGCATGAATTATTTTAACATTTGTCTCCCGAGCTCTATCTAAAAATAATTTTTGATTCTTTTCGATTGGACTTAATTCATCGGTAGTGTTATGAATATCGACCAGTACCAAGCCAACATTATTGGTTGATGTTTTAATAGTATCGACACCAGATACTAGGACTGATCTCTTCCCATAGTCATCTTCTATTTCTAAATATTTTGGATAATATTCAACAGGAATAAGGATATTTTCTAATCCATCAACTTTAATATTATCAATTTCAGAAAACGGATAATTAAATGCATCATTATCAAGAACCTGTTTACGAGATTTTTTCCATTCCCTTAGCATAGCATAAGGAAACCAGTTTTTTCTAACAAACTGAATACCAATCAGTATACCGAGAAAAAAAATAAAAAAATATTTTTTATGTAGTTTCATTATTTTTAAAAGCCGATATGTAATTAGTTAAGAAAAATTTGAACTATTAGCTATTTATTAATAATAGTATATTTTATTCTTGGTATTCTAAATTGGTACATCCAATCCGTTTTCTCAAAAAAATGTCAGATTTAATAATTAATTAAATATCTCTTTAGCACTGCTTTAGGATTCCGTATAAATCTAGAAATCCTTTTTTTGATTTTTTTATTTCTTTTGGATTTTATCTTTCCCAATCTAATCTTATTATATCGTCTATAATATTCTTCAGTTAGTTTAGTGACATCAGCTGGAGAAAAATTCTCTGCGTATTGAATCATAGTTTTAGGCTTTGAACTATTTGTTGCCTGCGCAAAATCCATATCTGTAAGATTATTGTTTAAAAAACCATTCTTTTTAGACTCCCTGTAAAGTTCAGTCCCATAAAGTGGAGTAGCAATTGACATAAGAGGTTTAACTCCATATTCTTGATATAGATTTAATGCTACATCTATTGTCTCTTTCATATTTTCTATAGTCTCTTCAGGAAAACCAATGATCCAAAAGGCACTGGTAGGTAAACTAATCTTATGACAGTATTTTAACATTTCTATTTCATACTCCAAATTAGTCGATTTTTTAATAATTTTATCGAGGACTTCTTGGTTACCTGACTCTAAACCAACTCTTACTTCTGTACATCCTGATTTTTGAATTTTATCAATAATTTCAGTATTTAGCGTATCTGCTCGCAAACCATTCGGGACTGACCATCTTATATTAAGATTCTCAAAAATTATAGCATCCAATAGTTCAGAAAATCTTTTTTTATTTAATGAAACATTATCATCTTCAAAGTGAAAAGTCTTAATGCCATAATTTTTCATTAAATACTTCATATGATTTATTGTATATAAGACCGAATGATATCTAAAAGGTCTTCCCATAGAAAGACTTATAGAGCAAAAAGTACATTTAAAGGGGCAACCTCTGCTTGATACAATGGTTATCTTATTTGGCTCAAACATCCTACCTGCATACAATAAATCACTTTCCTGGTATTTATTAAAATCTATAAGATCGTAAGCAGGGATAGGTAACCTATCTAAATCTGCAATAAACGGTCTATCATTCTTTTGAATTCCCTTTTCACCTCTATATGCAACTCCTTGAACCTCATTAATTTGTCTATTTGATTTATAGGATTCAATTATATCAACCATTGTATCTTCCCCCTCACCAACAACACAATAGTCAACATCTGTATCATTAAGTAATTTTTCGTATCTTACTGATGGATCAGGGCCACCAAAGATAACAATGATTTCCTTGGAAATACTTTTTGCAATTTCACATACATTGATGGCATTTTCAGATTGAGATGTGAAAGGTATAGTAATACCAACGATTTGCGGGTCAAAATCCAATATTGCATTTTTTAGATATNTTAATGGGCAACCAATAATTTCATAATCTTCAAATCTTTCGATTTTAAAATCTTCTATCATACAGTCAAATAATTTTAGATCACATTTATCTCTAATCATTGAAGCGACATACATAAGTCCAATTGGAAAATAAAGTCCACTTTTATAGGAATTATTATAAATTTTCTGCTGAGGATTAATCAGCATAACTCTTACTTTTTTATTAGCTTTTCCCATATAAATCTTTAATTACATATACCTATATAAAATACAGTTAAAACAATATTTATTTAAATGTAATTCTGAAATAGTTTTATTTATTTTAGTTCTAAAACCATGAATCTAATAAAAATTATATTGGTAACTTTATTTTTCAAGATATAAATGGTGACAATAAGAATCAATCTCAATGTCATATTTTTAGAAAGTATTAATAAAACTATTCACAACTGATGTAAGAAAATAAATCGTTATATACCTTTTTTATTTTCTTAATAATTGATCTCGCATCCTTTATAGTAATATTATACCCCATTTCTGCTAATTTTACAGCCATTAAAAGTTTTTGAGATTCTTCAATAATTTCAGTACCAATTTTATATGATACATTCGAAAAAATAATTTGATCATTTTTTTTATATTTCTTTTTAAAGTCATTCACCTGGTAATCCAAATGCATCTTGTTAGCTTTATCAGAAGCTTTGCTAATTACCGCATTAATATCCATATCATCAGCAAATAAGGCAAATGCACGATTATCTCTAGGGAAACAAGGGCCTCCAAAGCCATATCCATAATTGAGGTTTTTATTGCCAATCCGTTTATCTGATCCTATTGCATTTAGTATAACAGCTGGATCACATTCAGCAGATTTTGCAATATCACCAACCATATTTGCATAGGCAATTTTTGTAGTAATAAAACAATTAATTGCAATTTTAGTGATCTCAGCTTCTTTGCGGTTCATCCTGTAGATAGTAGGTTGATTTTTAGCTATAGATAAGTAAATATTTTCTATTTCGTTTCCTGCTGATATATCTGCTTCTCCTATCAAGACTATATCAGGGTTTGTCATATCTTTGATTACCGATCCTTGAGCTATAAACTCAGGATTATAGGATATTCTATAACCATACTCGCTCATTTTTTCTTGGATATAATCACAATACCCAGGCATTGTAGTACAACCAATAATAAGGTGTTTTTTTTGTGAAACTTTAAAATTTTTGGCTAATTGTTCTAAAACTCTATCTATTTGTGAATGGTCATATCTGCCGTCTTTTAATGAAGGCGTGGATACAAAAAGGAACAAAATATCTGAATGGACTATAGCTTTGTTAATATCAGTTGTTGCAGAAAAATTCCTAGATTGATTTAGATATTCATTTACTTCAGGTTCATTAGAATTAAATGTTTTATTATTCAAATTTTCAATATAANCATCATCTAAATCCACTCCCAAAACCCTGAAACCTATTTTTTCAAGAACAAGTGCAAAACACAAACCCAGCTTCCCAACACCAATTACAGAAATATTTTTTTCCATTTTATATATTAAGGACTAATCTGATTATTAGTAAAATCTATACATTCCTATAAAACTCAGTTATAACTCCGCAAATCGTATCAATCTGATCATCATCTAATTGAGATGCAGACGGCAACCAGAGCCCTTTTCTACCTATCCTTTCAGACACTGGATATTCCCCTTTATTATTATAAATTTTTTGGGAATTTACTGGAGGGTACATTTCCCTTGAACCTATACCTTTATTATATAAATAATCTTTTAATTTCCCACGCTTTTCTACCAATACATCAATAAACCAAGGTGTTGTATTAGATAAATCTTGATTAAAAAAAACAATCTCAGTTAAATTTTTTAAATTATGCATATACCTAAGAAGAATTTCCTTTTTCCTTTTAACCCGCCATTTAAGCTTCTTCATTTGTTCAATCCCAATTACAGCTTGTAAATCGGTAAANTTAGAATTAATTCCAAAAGTATGATGAATATCTATACCATTATTTATTCGACCAAAATCTTTTAATCTCCTTAGTTTATCAGCTATTTTATCAGATTTAGTAATTAATGCCCCACCTTGACCAGTAGAAATAATTTTTGGCATAGAGAATGAAATAGAACCAACGATGCCGGCAAGACCCATATGGCGTCCATCTGGGTAAAACGATCCTAAAGCCTGTGCGCTATCTTCAATCATTATTATTTCTCTCTCTAAACAATAGTTCTCAAATTCATCTATATCATATGTGGGGTAGCGACCATTGGCATTCATGAACAAGACCGCCTTTGTATTCAATGTTATAGCTTTTTTAAATAGTTCAAAATCTATACATAAAGTATCTGGTTCAACATCAACAAATACTGGAACTCCACCAATTAGCTTAATTGAATTTGGAGTTGCTATCATTGTGTAATTAGGGATTATTACTTCATCGCCAGGTTTTACTCCAATGGCAATTGCTGCAAGNGTTAAACTGATTGTACCATTATTAACAACAATACAATTTTTTACACCAGTATAGTACGAAATCATATTTTCAAATTCTTCTGTTTTTCTAAATTCTGTTAACCAACCGCCAGAAGACATATAGTCCTGTAAAGCTTGTGCTTCTTCATTACCAAACCAAGGTTCCATTTGATTTATAAATTTATTCATTTAAACGCTTCTATATTTAAACTCATTAGAATTCCATTTTCTTTATCCATATGTGGTATATAAGATTGACTAAAGTCATCAATTTGTGCATGCTCAGTATCCATCCAATTATAACGGGAAATATTTTTAAACTTTGCTTCTTTTAAAATCTTACTCAANGAANTAAAATCATAAACGGTACGATGATAATTAAAACTATCACCGTTCCCCCCAGACCATTTACCATATAATGGACCCAAAATCCCTCTATGATTCAAATCTCGGGAAATAGAATAAACTTTTAGAATCGATTCGAAATCAGGNACAGCAACACGTATTAAGCCACTNTTTTTTAATACTCGNTNCCACTCACATAAAACATAATTAACATCATCTCGATGAAAATACTCTAAAACATGACACGCATATATCAAATCTACAGTACAATCTGAAAACATAGATAAATCCGATACGTCTGATAAATAGTCAATATGNTCAAAATNATTTTGATCAATATGAATATATCCTGGTATAAATATCTTACCACATCCCAGATGTAACTTTATTTNGCTTTTACTTTTTGATTNTTNATGGTTCANATTTTGAGTTATACTNTTTTTAGTATATGGTNCANAATAATCCTTTTTGTTCCTAATAATTGCTTANAAATCGATGAATACCTTATCCATTTTTTGNCCTTTATATGGACCAGTTTTATACTCGTAAACNAATGTGTCATCTTCTAATATTAAATAGGTATGCCCTCCACCTAAAGTCACCGAACAATCACCTTGCCTTAGAATAGGTTTAAATAGGGTAACTCCATCTAAATCCATCAAGTTACATTCTACACTACCTTTTATCACAACCCACGATTCTTGTGCTATACATTGTTTTTCACCTGGTTTCCAAATGTGTTTGTGGGGTTTAAAAGTATGCCCTTTTTGCATATTAAGTGCAGATAATTGAATAAATTGTTCCTCACTCACTAATCCTTTCCTATGACCTTCTTCTATAGAATAAAATTCTTCTACTTTATGAACAATATGTAATAATTGATCTGGATTTGATTTAGAGTAAATTAGCTTAATAAGCTAATGCCCTTTTTAACTTTTATTTTGGCTGCAATCTCAGAAGCTTTTTTAATTGATAATCCTTTAAGTTTTAAATCAGCTTCAAGCATCATATAACATAATTCTTTAAATTTTACTTTCGGTTTCCAGCCCAAAATTTCTTTTGCTTTTGACGCATCACCAAGAAGTGCTGGAACTTCGGCAGGTCTAATATAACGCTTTTCAATTTCAACAAAATCTTTCCAATCTAATTTCAATATACCAAAAGTTTCTTTTAAAAATTCTTTGATAGTAAATGTCTCTTCAGTTGCAATGACAAAATCATCTGGTATGTCATTTTGAAGTATTAGCCAAATTGCTTTTACATAATCTCCAGAAAAACCCCAATCCCGCTTCGCATCAAGATTTCCTAAATACAATTTATCGATTTCGCCTGAAAGTAGTTGAGAAATAGATAAAGTAATTTTTCTTGTAACAAAATTGAGACCTCTTCTTGGGGATTCATGATTAAATAAAATACCATTTGAAGCAAACATACCATAGGCTTTTCGATGCATTTTAGTTATATGAAATGCCGCAACTTTAGAAATACCATATGGACTTTGCGGTAGAAATGGTGTATCCTCATTTTGAGGGGGAGGCGAAAGACCAAACATTTCACTGGAAGATGCTTGATAATATTTTACATCCGCACCCATTTGCCTTAATGTATCAAGAATTCTATAGGGACCTATAGAATTAATATCCAACGTTGATTCACCAGTAATAAAACTGATCCCTACATGGCTTTGTGAAGCGAGATTATATATTTCATCAGGCTCAAATACTTCCAAAACATTCCTTATGCTTGATGTATCATTTAAATCGCAATAAGTTACTTTAAACAGGCAATTTTCATCCCTCTCATCGTGCTCTTTAAATAGGTG
Source organism: Fidelibacterota bacterium (assembly GCA_002718285.1). The sequence continues at coordinate 19,254 of PBAR01000020.1, read as the reverse complement.
GTCTATTCTTTGTGTATTTGGATAACTTGCCCTTCGAACAACACCATGAACTTTATATCCTTTTTCTAATAATAATTCCGATAAATATGAACCATCTTGTCCACCAACTCCCGTAATTAAAGCTTTTTTCATAATATAATATTATCCTAGACTATATGTATAATATTTGTATACTAAATTATTTACTATTTTATTATTTTAACTAATTTAAATCCAAATATCACATTTCAATGGAAAAGAAATATTTAAAGTTGTTCCCATTCTGTTGGGATTAAATCATCCATATTATAATGTGCTAAATCCTTTCCAAACCAATTTTCTTTTTTTGGAGAAATTATTCTCTTCTTTTTATTTCCATTTAACCATGCTGACCACCAGCTAAAAGTACTGTTAGAGATTATATTGTGGTCAGATAGCTGCATCATTTTAAAATCAATAAGATCTTCATTATGGTAGTATACAGCATCTTGTATACCTAAATTTTCTTTACACCACTTAATATCTTTTTCGGTATCAGAAAAAATCAAAAAAATAGCATTTTCAAATCTTTGAGAAGCTGATCTATAGTAATCAGCGGGCATAAGAGGATGCCTTAAATACCTTTTCGGACTATAATTGGTGAATCCATCTGAATAAGCTACTTCTGATGGAACAAAATCCCCTCTTCTTACATGAATACTTACGATTTTTTTCTCAGGATTATTTTCTCTAATTGATTGAATTCTTTCCCTTGCTTCTATTGTTTTGCGGTTATCTTTTAACTCTAATTCCTTGAATAATATATCTTTAATATCTATAAAATATTTTTCTGTTTGGTAGTAACCATAGAAATCTTTTTTATATGCATAACTCAGTGCACCCGAATTATAATGAAAATGTTTTTCATAATATCTATTATTTGAAAATAATTCTAAAACATTTTTATCATAATACTCACATTCTATTTTAAATTCGCCCAAACGGTGTTGATTGGAGTGAGGTAAAAGTATTGGAACATCATAATCAAAAGAATATTTTCTTATCACTGCATATTTAAATAACTGGTTCCCTAAATCTCCTTTTTTAAATCTAAGATCTGTACAGGTCACAAAATCATTTTGTTTAACTCCTTTATTTAATAAAGAAAAGGAGACTATTTTTAAATTATTTACCAACGATGTTGCTAAATATTGTGATAAGTTTAATAAATCGTTGATGTAAGAATTATTTTTTATACCAATAGCATCCGATCCCAAATTTTTGTTGATCTAATAATTTTTTTGATGGATTAATTATTATATGACCATCTTTTTTGTCATCGGGGATAAGTGCAAACTCAATCAGTTTTAATTCTGAAAAATAATCCAAAATTTGGGAATGACTATATATCCTATGTGCATTAAATTGAAGATTCGGTGAATCTGCAATAGGAACTACCACTAAGAGTGAACCATTCACCGCAAGCACTCTTATCAATTCAGAAATTGCAATTAAATCAGCTTTAGGATCTATTTTATCTCCGTATCTACCTAGCCCAATATGCTCTAAAACAGATAAACAGGACAAAGATTCAAGGTGATTATCAGGCATAGTAAGTTTACATATATCTGTTTTTTCGATCTTCAGATTATTAAGGTGAATTTCAATCATTCTATATTCGTGGTAAACAACTGGCTTAAATGCTGAAACCAATGTTACAAATCTTAAATCCGAACCAATATCATGATGTATATTTGGATTAATTTCTTTTATTTTCCTCGCTGCCCATGAAGTATGATAGGTATAATCACGATTGAAACCATGTCCTACTTTTTCATTTAATATAGGCCAATTATTATTCCAATCAATAGAAAATCTTCCATCGTTATTTAGTTTAAATTCACGATATTCTTTGAAAAAATAAACTTGGTCAATCAACCCTGTACTTTTTATAGTTCTCCAGAGAAATCTATATAATTTTGTTTTATTTATTTTTATCATATTTGAACCTTATTGAAAAGGACTCTCATAAAAAAAAACTTACTTTTATTATTTTTGCAATAAAAAAGTTCACTTCTTAATATAATAAAAAGTAACCTAATATTTATTTTGTCAATATATTTTATAACATGAAACCAATTTGCAAATATAAAATCAGAAAATGACGATTCTCTAAAAACCTTAGAATTTTGATTGCCAATAAATAGTTTCTCTAAATATTGTAAAATAAATTCGCCTTCATGTGATGTATATTTATATTTCTTATGATATTGAAAATGAAAATCAATTTCTCTTTTATTAGCATCTACTCCTATTCGCTTCAATATATTATTGATGATTCTTTTGGATGCAGAATCACAGTTAATTTTATTTCTTTGAGAAAGTCCATTTTCATCAATTCTAATTTTCATCAACACAGTCGGAATTATATAAAATTCTGTTTTTTCTGAAAGTCGCATCCACAATTCGAAATCTTCCGCAGCGCAATCTTCATTGTATTTAATTTCTGGAATAATATCAAGGTTAATCATAACCGATGAATGTGTTATATAATTTCTAAAAAATGTATAAACCTGACTGTCCTTTGGATGAATATTTCTATTTGTTGAATCTAAGGAATCCCCTTCTGGATTAATATTCTCATGAAAACATGTTACTAACCCTATTCCTTTTTCTTTTTTTAAATATTTTATTTGTTTTTCAAATCTTTTGGGAAGTGCAATATCACTTGCATCCATCCGTGCAACGAATTGACCTTTTACATATCCCAATCCATAGTTTAATGATTTTGAAATTCCAAGATTTGTTTTATTATTTAATAATATTATTCTAGGGTCTTCATAGGATGTAATTATATCAAAACTATTATCAGTAGAACCATCATTTATAATTATAAATTCAAAATCACTAAACGTTTGATATAAAATACTATCAATTGCTTGATTTAAATATGAGGCATCATTATAGACAGGCATCACAACAGAAATTAATGGGTTGCTATATACGCTTTTGTCATACATAGTTTTATCTAAAGATTTTAACTATATTTAAATTTTAAATTTATTAATCGACTCTCAGGAACTAGATATATATAACTTTTCTTACAAGCTTAATAAATGTTGAAGGGAAAATATATACAATAAATTTTGGTAATATTTTGTAATAATTCTTCATTCTAAATATGAACCGAATGCAAAAAATAAATGCGATAAAATTAAAATGGATAAATCCGAAGATATTTAACTTGAAAATATTTTGTAATGATACCCAAATATCCACCGAAAATTTCATCGCCTTATTTATATTTAATCCATATTTATTAATAAAATCAGTTAGTACTTTCATTTTAATATTCAAAATATCATAAGCTATTCTATTATTAATTTTATTATTGTTAATCCAGTTTACTGGACGAAATAATGTTGCTTTTGAATTACTAATAGATTTTCCAATTAAAGGAGAAATAAATAAAGACAATATAATATTATGTTCTATTAAAGTAAGATCATTGTTAGAAGTATTATTAGCATGTTCTCGCAAATATAAAAGACAGTTAGGTACATTGCCTATTTTTTGATTATTCTGAATTATCTTAAACCACAATGCCAAATCATTAGCTATTTTATATTTTTGGTTATAGCCACCTAACCGTTTTATTTCATTTTTTTTAAACATCACAGAAGGATGAGCAACAGGTGAATCACCAAAATAGTACAGTAAAAATGCGCAATCTTCTGAATCTTCAGGCCATTTGTACTCTTTTTTAATTTTAAATGGGTTATCACCAGAAATAACTTTGAACCAACTTCCCAGAATAGAAATTTCCTTATGCAAACTAAAATATTCTAATTGTTCTTCTAACCTATTTGGTAAACTAATATCATCCTGATCCATACGGGCAATATATTCTCCCGATGCTAAGTTAATCCCTTTATTTAAGCTCAAACTCAATCCTATATTTTTTTCATTTTTTATTAGCTTAATTCGTTTATCCTTATAAGACTTGAGAATTTTAAATGAATTATCTGTACTTCCATCATCTATAATAAGAAATTCATAATCAGTAAAAGTTTGGGCCAAAATACTATCGACTGCTTCTGGAAGATATTTTTCGCCATTGTATACAGGTAGAAGAACAGAAACCTTAGGCATTAAAGTATTTTATGAATAAGATTTTTCAAATTTTAAAACAGAATCAATTACAGTTTGCACCTGGGATTTTGTCATATCAGCGAAAAGTGGGATGGTTATAATTTGTTCGCCAATTTTTTCAGCAATTGGCAAAGATCCTCTAGCAAAATTATTGAAATAGGAGTGGCAGTGGTTCGGAATATAATGTATCCCAGTATCAATATTATTTTGCTTTAAAAATTCAATGAATTTACTTCTGAGATTTTTTTTTAATCTTACTATATAAATAAATGGTACAGCTTGTGAATAATCTATATCCAATATTTCCAAAGTATTTAATTTTTTAAAATTTTGGTCATATTCAATACAAATCTGGCGTCTTTTTTTAATAAAAGTCTCAATTTTCTTTAACTGTTCAATTCCAATTGCTGCACAAAAATTTGGCATATGGTATCTATATCCTTTTTCAGTAACATCATATGTTCTTTGTCTCTTATTTTTATATCTAAACCAAGTTTCTTTATTAATACCCAAAATCCTTTTTCTCCGCATGATTTTAGCAATATTATCATTCTGTGTTGCAACTGCTCCTCCTTCACCGCAGGTAATCACCTTAATGGGGTCAAAACTAAAACATGTAGCATGTCCAAAACTTCCTATGTAATTATTTTTATATTTACTTCCAAAAGCATGTGCTGCATCTTCAATAATCGTTATTCCATATAAATTTGCAATTTCAAGTAGCTCATCCATATCACAAGATTTACCACAGTAGTGGACAGGCATTATTGCTTTAGTTTGCTTTGTAATTCGGGTTTTTACATCTTTTATATTTATAGATAAATCTTCAATTTTAGATTCACAGAAAACTGGTTTTGCACCAGTGAACAGTATTGCTTGTATACTTGCAGCATAAGTGATGGATGGTACAATTACTTCATCGCCCTCACCAATACCATAAGCATCTAAAGCTAGATGAATTGCATTTGTACCAGTATTGGTTGAGACTATATTCTTTGCACCAATATAAGATCTTATTTTCTCTTCAAATTTATAAGTAGTTTCACCCATGCCTAACCAACCCGAGTTAAATACAGGCTTGATGCCATTTAATTCTTGTATACCAATTGATGGTTTTGAAACTGGAATCATATAATTAATTAAATTCTAAAAATCTCTGAACTGATTTCTTTGTGACAGGTTCAAAATATTTATTTTTGATATTTAAACTTAATTCCTGGTGATGTATTAATGCTTCCTTAGACCGATTTCTAAATGAATCTACTTCTTTTGATACTTCTTTAGATGATCGACAAATCCGCCACAATTCTTTGGATATAGATTCAGGAATTGGAATATAAGATAGGCCTCGCATTGTCTCTACTACAATTACAGGGACGCCCATAGAAATTGCTTCTAAACCCACTGCTGACATGCCAGTTATAAGTAAATCTGCCTTCTTTATTTCTTTATATGTCGGGTTATTTCCTTTTTGGATTCTTGATGACCATTTTTTACCAAAGTGAGCTTTAAGTATTTCAAATTTCATTGTTGGATGAGGATTTAGAATAAACTTTATATTTTTATTTTCGATTAAATTTGAATCATAAATCAGATTTAAAATGTTTACTGATTCATTCTCTAATACTGAGAGTGCTATAAGAATTCTGTATTCACTGGTATCTTTTTTTATATTTCTTGAATTTTTCCAAAGGTGGCTAAATCGAAATGCAGGTGCTGTTTCCGCCTTAAAATGTTTATTGTTCGCATTCATTTCAAAACTAAACTCTTCACCAATAGTAGCAATTATTGGAGGCGAGACATTATGCTTTATTTCAATTTCAGAAGGAAAAAGTTGAAGGTTATTAGCTGTCGGAACGGATCCCAAATAGCCTTTTTTTTCTGTTTTTGGGAAATAAGTATGAAAACCAAAATTCCATCCCTTATCCATTGGTTGCCCTTCCCACCAATCAATTATTAAAGAAAGATCAAATGATTGTTCTTTAAGACTTTTAGCAAAACGATAATTAAGTAGACCCTCTACTTTACCCTCGTGTAATCTACTATAGAGAAGTTCCTCACGAATCAAAGGAGAAAAATTGATGTCCATCACCTTTTCAGTGTGTGGTCGTATAAACCATACCTTAATTATGTGAAATAAACTAAATATTAAGTCAGAGATACCAAGATAGTCTTCTTTGATTAGAAAATTTTTTTTCGATTTTCTAAGTTCACGATAGGCGGGTTCAAATTCATTTTCATCCATCATAACTAATGTTGGCACAAAGAAAGTCTTTCCCATTTGTTCTAAGGTTAATTCATCCCAAAGACCATTATAATAGCGATCATTAGTTATATAACCAGGAAATACAAACTGATCAATTATTATCAAACCATCTTTTGGTGGTTTTGCTGATAAAAATGCCGTTTTGTTTGCTGCATTAAATTTTTTTCTATATTTCTTCAATAAGATTATGGATGATTTAATAGATTGTAAAAAATTTTGAAATAGTTTAGGTGATTTGTTTTCCGGACCTTCTATAATAAAGTCAATGCTATGAATACGTCTAAACTCTTTTATTAAATTAATCATCGCTGGGGAATCAACAATTACTTTATCAACATTTATACCAGTTTTAATTAAATCTTTTAGAAGATATATACAACAGAAACGATAAAATAAAGAAGATTGTAGCGTATTCCGTGTTGATGGACTTTCTATCCACCAACTTAGATTATTAGAATGGTATTGTGATATCCTGTCAATTAAAGCATTGAAGTCGTTCTTATGTTTGAAACTAATTGATTTTAATCTATCAAATATTTTTGATGGCAGAATAACATTTAGAGATAAATCAAGAATCAAAATATTTAAGATGATCATTTATATTTAACATAGACTAATTATTAAATATATAAATAAAAATAGTATCACAAATCCAATTATTAATCAAATCTTTTCTATAAGATTCTATGGTTGATTCTGAAAAAATATGATTGAACCTACCTTGTCCACCTGGAACACCTTCATTCATCCATATTAAATGATTAGATAAATCATATCTCTGCTCTGGTAATATTTCGTATTTACAATCCAAAGTATCTAAAACTTTTGATATCGATTTAGGTGAATAATAGTAATGATGCGCAATTGACCAATAAAATTTTTCAAATGCTGGTATCTTATAAAAAGAAGTTAGTGGATCATTTAAACAAGGAACTTCCGCAATAATTACTCCATTTGGGTTGAGTAAATCCAGTTGCTGTTGGATAAAATTAATTGGTTCACGAATATGTTCTAATAAAAAAAAATGACAAATAAGATCAAATTTGCAATTATATCTTTTCTTTAATTCATCTAATGATTGGAAAATTTCATATCCCTTATTCAAAAGGAATTTCCTGAAATAACCAGATAATTCTATACCCATAACATTTAATCCTGAATGACGAAATGCATCCAGCATAAATCCAGATGAACAACCGATTTCCAAAACATTTTTGTTTTCTTCAATATAATCATTTAAATATTTCCATCTTCTAATAACATTATGTTGATTAGTTCTTATATGCGTTTCGGGATCACGCCAATCGTAGTCTCCTCCAGATCTTTTTTCCATAAATTTCTCAAATTCATTAGCATAAAACCTTTTATCTTCCTCAACAGATGGAATGGGCCATAAATACACTAGGTCACACTTTTGACAGTGCCAAAATTTATGTTCTTCATTTCCACCATAAACAAAATTGGCCCTCACTTTCTGATTTTTTGAGGTCGCTTTACAAAATCTACATTTTGGTTTAATATCGCGCCTATTTATTTCCCTTTCCTCCAGTTCAACATTAATTTCAGTCCCTCATCAATATTATGAGTATACACCCAATCCAAGGATGAATTCGCAAGACTTACATCAGCATAAATTCCATGTATATCACCTAGGGTTGATTCAACAAATTTTACCGTTATTTCATATGGTAACATTGAAATCATTTTCCCCAAAAGTTCATTAACTGTTGTTCTAATACCTGTACCAATATTAATAACTCTATATTTATCATCATCAAAAGCTTCTGCTTTTATAAATGCATCAACAACATCATCAATGAAAACATAATCCCTAAAGCGATTTTTATCACCTTTTATGATTATTCTCTTACTTGAAAAAGCCTGTTCTAGAAATATACTTACCATCCCCTGATTTAAATTTTCCATATTTTGACCAGGTCCATAGGTATTAAACAATCTAAGAGCAGTATTTGTCATACCAAAATCAACAAAAAGCTTCATATAATTTTCACTAGCAATTTTCCCAATCGCATAAAATGAAAGGGGATTATTTTTTGCGGATTCTTTTACAGGGGAATCTGGCTGATCACCATAAACTGACATAGTACTTGCATAAATAAACTTTTTGCAATGATACTCCTTTGCATATTTAAGTAATAATAAAGTCGATAAAGTATTAGCATTAAGATCATAAATAGGGTTTTCAAAAGAAATCTCTCCCGAACTCTGTCCTGCAATATGGAAAATGGCATCAAATTGAGCATTTTCAAGTTTGGCAATCACTTTTTTATCCGAACAATCCCCTTCTATAAAGGTCGCTCTTTCAGAAATATTTTTCCTAAATCCTGTACTAAGATTATCAATTATAATAACACTATGGCCTAAATCAACTAACTTTCTAGCTAAAGCGCTACCAATAAAATCTGCTCCACCAGTTACTAAATAAGATTTATGAATGATTTAATTAATTCCTTATTATTCCTTTATAATCCCTAAATATTTTTCACCCATCTTTTCATCTAATTCCCAATTAGTATAATAACTTCCATCACGGAGAGTACAATCAATGATATTAATTAAAGCCTTTTTCAAAATACATAGTATTCTATTTAATATAAGTTATTTTATAAAAAATAAGCTAATATTGAAATTTCAATAACCACTTATTGGGTAATTTCATTTTATTCATGTATAACATACCACTCACTAATAGATATAATACTTCAATGTCTATTAATCATTTAAAACCTTAGAAAATTCATCACGCCAATGGACCAGCCATTTATCATCAAATAAAGCATATTTTTTCACAAATTCTTTTCTGGCTTCCTGAATTTCGCTATTTGCCCACCATAAGCTAGGATTCCGATAAGTTTCTAATACCTTTTCTGCGGCGGATTCTGGTGATGTATGTAATACCCCCATATTCTTTAGTAAATCAATATGTGGTTTTACAGCTTTTCTAAACGCTATTATATCTTGGTCATAAAAACATATTGTTGGGAGATTTGCTGCTAAGGTTTCTAACCAGCTAGTTCCTAAGTAATTACAAATATACAATGAATAATCGCCATAATTAAGACTCTTCTCAGGTATAATAGCGTCCTCTTTTTCAAAACGGCTTCGCACATCCCAATTATAATCTGAATGGTAATATGATATTTCTAAGTTTAGATGTTTTGTTATTTTTACAAAGTTAATTGTATTGTTAATAAGTGTCAACGTATTTTGACCTATATGATAATAATTTAACTTGTATAAATATTTTGGATAATTGACACATGTTAATAAAAGTTTTTTGGATTTTTTTCTATTATATTTACGAATTCTAGGCGGGGAAGGTAATGGATGAGTTTTACGATCTTCAATCCATCCCCAAGTATAAAATATATCACTGATTGATCTATCATATTTTTCACCTTGGCATGAAAGATCAATACCATATCCTCCTCCATGTTGATGACATAATAGCTTAGTTTTATTATCCCAGTTTGCAATCATAAATTTAAATGGTATATCAAAATGTGTTGAATTAGCCGTATATGTGATTCGAAAACAATATTTATCCGCACATTTTTTTAATGCTTTAAAACCTTCTAGAAATACTATAGGCATATATATTCTTAACAATATTTTACAAACTTCACTAAAGGATGTAATTTTATTTTTTAATAATGAAAGTCTCCATATTTTATCTACATTTACTGACACTGGCTTATTTAATAAAATATTAAGGTCCTGCGCTAAGCCTCTTAGCATCCAAGACTTATAATTATAATCAAACCAACCTGATATACCCCGCCTTTGATTTAAATGATACTGGTTATGAATTTGAATTAAACTATCATTAAACTGACTAATTTCAAAATTTTGTAGACAACCTATCTTTTCTGGAAAAAATACATGTTTTAATTGACTATTATCTTTAATATACATCAAATGATTATTTATAGTACTATTGAAGCCATCTGAAATGCAATTATTACCAAAATCAATTATATCTGAAGATAAATATGTTATTAGCTCATCTGAGTTGGCCAGATATTTCCCAGGATAAAACCAACGGTCGTAAAGAATCTCGATAAAGTTAAATACCCAATTACCTAAAAGTTTTTCATATTGTTGTCTATCCCATGAAATTTTATGATACTTATTTAATGAATGGTTTAATTCCGGAAAAATATTATTATATATTTTTGCACAATAAATTTTAGCTTCACTAATTTGATTTATATCCCAAGGGATGTTTGAAATTTTATTCAAATTAAAAATACAATAAGATATATACTATATTGGCAATATCTCATCTCAATAATGAAATCCTTCACTCTATATATAATTAATTGCTAAAAAAATTATATCTCCAAATTGCAGTGAATCTGATAATATCATTATTTTGTTGACCCGTTTTATGGATTAAATCAGAATTAAAAATAATTGAATTCCCAGATGGTGTTTCTTTTTTTATCTTTTTATAAAATTTTATCTTTTCATCTAATTCAATGTAATAAGTCCCACGTCTATCTAGATTCACTTTTTTTCTAATGGTAAAATTATTTTTTTTATGCTGTATAGGACCTAATAAATGACTTCCTTCGATCATTTCTAAAGTCCCAGAATAACCTGTATTTGTTGTATTAAATGGTGTCCAAATAACAATTGAAAGCTTATTATTTAATCCTCTATCAAAATAGTGAGAATCCTGATGCCATCCAAGGTGCTCTTTATTTATTTCTGGAAGCATAATTAAAAATTGAAAGTTGTTAGCTTTAATTGAAATATTATTATTATTGGCGTAGGATACATGATGCTCTAGATTATCTTCAATATCCTTATTATTAAAAATATCCATTATCTCTTTTGATGAATTAATATGATCATAACATTTACCAGCATATATAGTATTATGTTTATATAAATCAATAATATATTTATCTAATTCTATTATTTTTCCCGAATATCCATAAATTTTTGCAATTACTTTTAATGCATCATCAATGATTTGATTTGAGAAAATACTATCTTCAAACCAACCTTTTTTTTTAAATAAAATAGTATTTTCTATTTTGGATTTTCTCCTAATTCTTTATCCACGGTTTTACATCCAATAATATAGTTGCTAGGAACACCATTATATCCTTTAAATAAAATTTCGAAATTCTTTACATGATTTTCAATAAAGTTAAAATCCCCTTTACTTAGTTTATCAAAAAGAATATCCAATTCTGATGCTATAGTATCTATTCGTCTAGTATTTACAGAGTGGCGTTTCTTAAAAAGGGCTTTTACACTATTAAAATAGTTATCGAAACATATTTTTAGAGCTTTAATATCTATATCTTGCCCATAAACAAAATCATTTAATCCACTATTTTGCATTAAATCTTCTAAAAATTGATTAGCACTTTCACAATTACTATAAAATGATGAAATAGTTTCCTCATCTTCATGACATGCAATTAAAAAATATAAATTTGCTATAGCAGATATATGAGGGAAATTTTCAATTATCTCTGGTCCACCAATCTTATGCACTCCATTAATCAAATTCTCAATACTTATAGAAGGATAGGATGAATAATATTTTATCTGGTTTGATTTAAACCATTTAAATATATCTACTACACTTATTCCCTTATGCTTAGGATTAGTATAAAAATCATGCACCACTTGCTCTATAGAGCGCCCACCAAAATGCGCTGCTCTTGATAATGTTTCTGAGAACAATTTCGGAGCATAATTCTTAATTTTTTCATAGTTACCTCCTGTAAATTGATCTAAAATCATACGATGTAAACTTCTTTGGAGCAGTGATGAATCAAAAGCTAATTGTAGAATAACAAATCCATCCTTTTTAAGATTTTTAGTAAGAATCTTAAAACATTTCTCCGGATCCTCAGTATGATGAAATACACCCTCTGAAATAACAATATCATATAATCCTTTTGGCTTAAAATCAAAAATTGAAGATTGATGAATATCTTCAATTGAATTTTCAAGATTAAATTTATTGAAATAGTCTTTTGTCTTATCCACTGAAACAGAATTAATCTCAACTAAAGTTATTTTAGATCCCCATTTGGCATAACAAATATCCTGTTCACCTGTACCTGACCCCAAATCAAGTACTCTACTTTTTTCAAACAATTTTATAGGAAAATTCAATTTAAATTGGAAAAGAGATTTCCTCTTTTCAATATGGGATTTCAAAGTCTCATTATTCAAATTTATATATGATGGACTGGATATTTTATAATTTGATAAAACAGATTTTTCTACATTAATTATTTTATTATTATTTACATCTTTCATTTAAAATCATACTTTTTGTTTCAAAGACAGCTCTCATTTAATATAGGAAATTTTATATTATTTTTATAAAATTTTTAAGGTTTGTAGAAAATCGTATAAGTAGTTCCTAGACCATTATAACCATTAAATAATAATCTATTAATATCAGTTAAGTCAATTTTATCATTACTTTGCTTTGACTTAACGATAATCTCAAGAAGACGAATTAATTCTTCGACAGTTGATTCTAGTAAATCAAAAATATGATCCAAGCTTAGCTCACTTGATTTCCTAATGTCTCTAAGAATAATACCCCAATTCCTTTTTTGTTCATCAACATCCAGATAAGATATTGTATCACACTGAAGCATTGCCGTTAAATCACTGATTGTATTTTCTATTTGATACTCTAATTTTCCAAATTCAGAAAAGAAATTTGAAAAAACATCTATATCCTCGTTTTGTGCAAAAATATACCTTAATCGATGAAGACTAAGATAAATTCTATAAACATTTGATTTCCTTGAAATCGGTTCCAAATATGGGCTATCCACTACAAATGGTAAATTAGTATTTGGATAAGTTGAATAAAATTTTAATCCGAATTCATCTGCCCAGTTATCAAGTTTTTTACAAGATATTCCAAAATATGCGGGATTAATAAGATAATCATTTATTACGCTCTTAGCGGTTCTTCCTCCATACTTAACAGATCTAGAAATATGTTCTCCAAAAATATTTAAAGCAATCCTTTGAATTTCATTTTCATCTTTTTGAGAATTTGCTCTGACTATTGCTCTGTGAAACAACCTTTGTATTAATCCAGAATCTTCAACATACCCCAGAATAACAAAACCACCATTCTTTGTAGAATCAACCATCTTTTGAAACATCCTTTTTTGATTAGGAACATGAGCAATAACACCGAAACTAACCGCCATATCATATGCATTTTTCTGAATTTTAAAACTATCGATGTCGCCTATAGTAAATTTTAATTTATTTTTGTTTACTTTAAATTTATCTCTTAAGTCTTTCGCACGTTTAATTGAATCATCATTAAAATCAAAACCATTTACTATTGCACCCCAATTATTTAGTATAATATCTACTTCTCCAGTTCCACATCCAAAATCAATAATTTTTTTTCCATCAAATAACGAAACAGGAAAATTTAATTTCCAAAAGAATAAATTTTTGTGATCATTTAGATACTTTTTATAAACTTTTTTATTTTCTATCTCAATCTTGGATGGGCTGACCTTCTTGAATGCATTAAGGACATTATCTTTGAACTTATTATTTTTATTATTCAATAAATATCTTTATCTATCTTAGTGATCACTAAACCATTTAGAATTAATCCATCTATAGCACTATTCGTAAATACTTCTATGGCTTCATTAGGTGTGTTTACTATGGGATGTCCATGTAAATTAAAACTCGTATTTAATAACGCTCCTCTATCTGTTTTTCTTGCAAATGCAGTAATAATATTATATAAATCTGGATTAGCATCACTTTTCAATATTTGCGGTCGCACACTTTTATCAGATGGATGACAGGCCGCTTTCATAGCTGAATAACCTTCAGGGGTTGTTTCAAATCCTATAGTCATATGAGGTGATTCTATCCCTTTTGGATTAATTATATATTTCTCAACATAAGTATCAATAATTACTGGAGCAAAAGGCATCCAAAAATCACGATTTTTTATTGCAGAGTTTATTCGATCCTTAATTTCAAGATTTATTGGATCAGCTATAATAGAACGATTACCCAAGGCTCTCTGGCCAAATTCCATGCGACCTTTACATCTTGCTAAAATTAAACCTTGAATTAAAAGTTCAACTATATAATCATGATCATTTCCTTGATGTATTTTAAATTGTTTTAAATCTAAGTTTTTGAATAATTGATCTAATTTTATATTATTAGCCGTTGGACCAAGATTCAAATGCGGTAATGATAAAATTTCTGAGCTAAGCCAATTTTTACCTTGTGAGCGATTTAAATCTTCAGCTAAGCAGATACCCGATCCAATGGCTAAAGATTCATCACCAGCAGAACCTCCAACAAACATATTTTCCAAAGTATTTATTGAAGACAAACTACCAAGTGCCTTTATATTCATTGCAACGCCACCAGCCATAACAATTTTATTTATTTTAAATTCTTCAATACAATTTGATACCTATTTTTGGAGTATTTCTTCCACCCAACTCTGCAATCCCCAGGCTATATTATCAAACCGGATACCTTCCAGTCTTTCTTTAAACCAAAAATAACTATCTGTTGGTTTAACATTCCATTTGAACTCAATACCTTCGACATATAAAGTCTCTCGGAAAATATTTAAAGCATCTTCACCATATTTAGCCTTCCCATATGGCGCTAACCCCATAAGCTTATATTCATGCTCGTTTGGTTTCATCCCCAATAATAGAGTCATGTATCTATATATCCGCGCAATTGCGCACTTATCAGTCTTATAATATCTTTTATAAGATCCATCAGAATTAAAAATACCCACAGTCGCATTCATACCATCTCCCCAACCGTCTATTGTTAACGCAAGAATTGGTTCTTTGCGAAAAGGTGATGCATAATATGAATAGTAAGCATGGGCCCGATGATGGTCAATTTTAAATATTTTATCTTTTGATATTTGTAAATAATCGGCAAACAAATCAGAACGTTTTTGTAAATATGATTTTTTACTGTCTTTTTGATTATAAATATCTTTCCAGAATTCTGATGGATATCTATTAACATCTACCTTATCTGGAAAAACGTCTAAGAGTGATTTCGGTTTATCATCAACTTTATCAATAAGATAAGGTTTCCAGCGAAAATGTTGCTCTTTAATATAATCGCTAATATTCCATTGACTTTTCCTTACCAACTGATCTTCAAATGGACTGATAAAACTTGCAAGCGCCACCGCATCCAGATCTTTTGGTTGCAGGCCAGCTTCCTTTAAACAATAATCAATAGAATATCTAGGAAATTCTTCATCATTTTTTATTCTTGTAAAACGTTCTTCCTGTGCAGCAGCTATTATCTTATTTTCTTTAAATATGCTTACGGATGAAGGTAAACTTTGGTAAACTGATAAAATTTTCAATATTTGTTCCTTATAATTTTTGGAGATAATTCAAATGCTCTATAACAATAGTTACTTTTATCTGTATAAGGAATAGCGAATAAAAAATAAAAAATAAAAAGAATTGGATACCAAGAAATCATCCATACTACTTTAATTGTGGTTCTAATTCCGATTGGAAAAAAATTAAAAATTCTAATCAGTGCCTTTAAAAATGGTCGAGTTTGAATATCATAGACTTTCCAAGCTAATTTTGATAATCCATAGTAAATATTAATGACATCGAACCCATTTTCATTAAAGAATTCAATCCATTCTTCATCCGTCTTAGACATTATCATAATTTCTTTGTAACGGCCATTATCTAGTTTCGAAAAATATTCTCCTATGGATCCTTTCATTTTAATGCCACTATGATAGCAAATAAAAGATTCATCAAATTTAGAATTATATGTTAAGATAAAAATTTTTCCACTTGGTTTTAATATTCGATAAGCTTCTTGGATACTTTTTTTATAATCTATTAAACCATGGGGAGTGTAAAAAAATATTGCATTAACAGCATTATCATTAAGTGGAATATTTTCATAATTAGTTAACACAGGATCTTTCACAAAGCCAATTTCAAGCATTTTTTCAATATGACTTTGTTTTGCATCAAATGCATATTTTACTGTTGGATATCTTATTTTTTTTACTTTTGGAATAATTTTCTTGTAATGAATATCATAAATATCATTTTTTTCTAAATCTGTTATAATATATCTATCAAATGTAACTGGGAATTTTCCTCCATGCATAACGTAACTAAAAACACCATCTCCAGATCCAATCTCTACAATTTCATCAGGCCATTTAAAATTAAGTAATAGGCTGGCAGTTAAAGTATCATTTACAGCATCAAATGGCTTTAAAAAATATATATTCAGATAATTCCATAGTAGTTTTGATGTCCTAGCAATATTCAGCATTTGAATAATTATCTGACAGTTGGATAATCTTATTCGAGATATTTTGAAGATATTTCTTATCAATCTCTTCATTAATCCAAATATTTAGAATATTCTTCGATATCCTATCCTCAATTATAGTTCTATTTCTGCCCAGTTTTTCATCAAAAAAGAAACCCAAATTCGGATACCAACTGCTTATTTTTATATTTTCTTTAAGTAAAGAGATTAAAATCTTGTTTCTATTTTTAACGAATAAATTGAATCTCCAGGGAACTGCACCATCACAAATTTTGATAAAATCAAAATTATGATCCGAAAAAATATTTTCTAAAAATCTATGATTATCTCTACGAATGCGAATATTTTGATTAATCATTTTTATATTTTGATACAACATCTCTTGATATGCCCTATCAAATGAGTATAAAAAATAATAACCGTATTGATGAATTAGTTTTTTAAAGTATTTTTTTAATCTAGAATATTTATGTAATAGAAAATAATCATTGTAATATTTAGTATGTAAATAATTAAACCTTGAAGTACGATTCAAGTTAATGTTTTTGAAATTTGGTAAATCTTTTAATAAAAGTAATAGTTTTTCATATTTCCTCTTTGAATTGGTAAGTATCGCACCACCATGCCCAATATCTACCGTTTTACCAGTTCCGAAACTAAGTATCGATAAATCACCAAAAGATCCAATAGGTTTTGAACCAACAACACCCCCTTGACCTAAAGCTGCATCTTCAATAAGGAGAACCTTATTATTTTTGCAATATGATTCAACTTCATCTATGTTGCTAGGGATTCCAAACGAATGAATAGAGATAATACAATGTAATTTAGAATTGATTGATCCTGTATCAATCCCAATCCCCGACTTATTCGCATTAAGAAAAATAGGTTTAGCACCAGATAATAGCACAGCCAATAATACATGTGGGCAAACATTATCTTGAAAACCAACATTTTTTTTATTGAGTCCATGACACTTTAATGATAAGTATAATGCAGTAGTACCATTTCCGACAAGAACACAATACTTTTTGTCATGTAATTTTAATAATAATTGTTCAATCTGCATTTCACTATTTACCAATTTCTTGCACTCGATTTATATAATTTTCTATTCTTACTTTTCTTCCATTAATCATTGCTGTCTCATCAGGAGCTGCTTTTCGGGGGTAATAGCAATTTTTACAAGGTTTAATTTTCTTAAATCCGTTTTTATCTTTATGTATTTTTCTCACTTTTTGAAATTCTTTTCCATGCCACATTTCATATATGGTTTGATGATTTGCGTCTCCAATCTCAATATCCATAAAATCATCACTACTACACATAGTAGCTTTACCATTGGAGCCTATTACTATTCTTTGAAAATGCTGAGGACATGAGAAATTGTCATGATAAATAATGTTTTTATCATTGTGGAGGTAATCAATTAAAGGATTAAATGCAATGAGATCAGCTAAAGGAGAAAAAGTATTATAAAATTTCTCTGGATTCTCTTTAATAGCAGGCCACACACCCTGAATTTTTATTATAGGTTTTTCTAAATTATTTTTCACTTTAATCTTCTTTATCTGCTTTATTTTATCCAGAGTCTCATCAAATAATAGAGGCTTTCTTATTTGATTATAAACTTCATCCATACCATCAATTGATATAGTGATATGGTCAATGCCCGCAACAACTAATTTTTCAAAATAAGCTCTATTTAATCTATAGCCATTAGTTAAAAAAGATACTTCTTTGATTCCATGATCTTTGGCAAGTTTTACAGAATCAATTAAACGGCCATATAATAAAGGTTCACCAATCCAACTTAAACGTAATGAGTAAATCTTTCCTGCTACTTCCTCAATAATTTTTTTTATCAATGAAAATTCCATCATTCCATTTTTATAAGGCTCTATTCTTTTTTCTTTAAATTCAGATGTGACTGTAGGACACATAGGACATTTCAAATTACATCTAGATACAGTTTCCAAATCAACCAACAAGGGATATTCTCTCACTATCCCTTTTTTAGGCAATTCTTCCCATAATGATCGATATTCATTATACTCGTCTTCCCAACCTTTAGAAAGCAGTTTCTTATATCTCAAAATACGATTTGGTGGCTCTAGATCAAGAAAATGACCCTTATTAATCGGGATATATTTATTATTTCTAGTGTTAATTTTAATTTCTCTTAATTATGATTAATACTTGAGATCTAAGAAGATTTTTTATATATAATAAGTATAAATTAATAATAATTATTCCATTTTAGATTATAATATGGTAGTAGGCTACCCCCGAAGCTTAATTTAAACCAACCACGGTTTGGGCTATTTACGCCTTCTAAATCTACTTCTTTAATTCCTTTAGCACTTAGAAATTTAAATGCATCCCAAATCACAGCAGTTCCAGTATGGTGACTTCTAATTTTTGGATCATTGGCTCCAAAAAGATAATATGCCCTAATATGATCCATTGCAAAGAAAGCAATACTCCCTAAATCACCATCTGCAGTATAA
>PBAR01000019.1 GCA_002718285.1 Fidelibacterota bacterium | reverse complement strand
GAAGCAGGATTAATAGTAATTTTCTGTAATCTTCTATCTAACGCACCGTCCTTTTCTATATATTTTCGGTATTCATCCATTGTGGTAGCGCCAATACAATGAATTTCTCCGCGAGCAAGAGAAGGTTTAAACATATTGGAAGCGTCTAATGATCCAGAGGCGCCACCAGCACCAACCAAAGTATGTATTTCATCAATGAAAATGATTATATCATTACATGTTTCTATTTCTTTCATAATACTTTTCAATCTTTCCTCAAACTGCCCTCTATATTTTGTTCCAGCTACCAATGCAGCAAGATCTAAAGAAAGAATACGTTTATTATGCAAAATATGTGGTACAGTTTTCTGAATTATTCTTTGACCTAAACCTTCAATAATAGCTGTCTTACCAACACCAGGCTCTCCAATTAATACGGGGTTATTCTTTTTTCTTCTCGTCAATATCTGTGTTACACGTTCAATTTCCGATTCACGACCAATAACTGGATCAAGCTTACCTTTATTTGCTAAGTTTGTAATATCCCTAGAAAAATGATCGAGAGTAGGTGTTTTACTTTTTAAAGAAGTTTCAGATGAGTAGCTTTCAACTTCAATCTCTTCTTCCATATTTGTCTGTATCAAATCACTAACAGTATCATAATCAAGTGAAAATGATTTTAATACTTCACATGCAATTCCTTCCTGCTCTTTAAGCATAGAAAGAAATAAATGTTCATCATCGGCAACTTTATCATTTCTTTTTGAAGCTTCTCCAAAAGCATTACGAAGAACTCGCTCAGCTCTTCTCGTTAATGGTAGGTGGCCAAGGGTCATAGTCCCTCCAGAAGATTTAATCATATCTTCGGCCATGGAAATCATTTCTTGTGGATCTAGGTCGTAGATATCTAAAATTTTTTTCGATAATCCATTATTTACTTTCAATAAACCCAGAAGGATATGTTCAGATCCTACGTAGCTATGGCCAAGTCGAATTGCTTCTTCTTTTGATTTTTTAATAATACGCTGTACACGTTCCGAAAAATTTTCTTTCATATCTTTATCATTTATAAGGTTTTAGTTTTCCATCATTTAGTACTAACCTATAATCGCCAATATTGGCAACTTCAGGATTATGTGTTGTCATTACAATTGATTGGCCAAAATTTTTGTTTATTTCTACCAAAAGATCAATTAGTTTTTCTGAATTTTTTAGATCGAGGTTTCCCGTAGGTTCATCCGCCATTACTAGGCTTGGTTTATTAATTATAGCCCTAAGAACAGCTACTCTGCATCTTTCACCTCCTGATAACTGATTAGGATAATGGTCTTTACGATCTATCAGATCCACTTTTGATAATAAATCAAGAGCATGATTATTAGAAACATTCTCATTATTTGATATCCAACTAGGCATAAGAATATTTTCTAAAGCAGTGAACTCCGGTAAAAGATGATGAAATTGGAATATAAAACCTAATTCTTTATTCCTTAGCAAACACAATTCATCTTCATTTAATTTTTCGACATTACGGCCATTGATTTTTATTAATCCAGTATCGGGTGAATCCAAAGTTCCTAAAATACTAAGCAATGTTGATTTCCCAACACCTGATTGCCCCATAATTGTAATAATTTTCCCTTCTTCCAATTTTAAAGATAAATCTGTTAGAACATTTAGTTTATTTGCTCCATTAATAAATGATTTATTGATATTCGAAGCTTCTAATATTATTTTACCCATTGCAAAGCATCCTTTGGTTTTATATGAGTTACTTTCTGGCTTGCGATCAAAGAAGATATAAATATAAAAAAAAGAGCAATAAAACAGATTATAATCACATCTTTAGTATAGATAATCATTGGTAAAGAACTAGTAAAATATATATCTGATGGGATTGGAATAATTCCAGTAATAGACTGAAAACAAACAATAACTATACCAATAATTACACCTAATAAGGCTCCTTTAATCCCTTTTGCTAATCCCATAGTTAGTATAATTTTCCTTACTAAAGTATTAGACGCTCCCATGATTCGTAAAATACCAGTTTCTTTAACTTTCAGTATTGAAATTAATGATAACGACGCCGCAAGATTAAATGCCGCAACAAGAAATATTAAACTTAATATTATAACTGTTGCTAATCGTTCAAGCTTCATAGCATCAACTAAAGATCTATTCAAATCTTGCCAGGTTTGCAGTGAAATCTCATTTGGTAAATTAGCTATATTTATATTTTTCCAAGCTTCAATATCAATATTAGGACTTAACCTCACATCAAAACCATCAAGTTTGCTTTTGCGATTAAATAAAGAATAACCAATTTTTAAAGGAACAAAAACAAATTTATCATCATAGTCAAGGATTCTTGTGGAAAAAATGCCATCAATCTTTGCTTTTTTCTTTGGTGGAAATCCAAGGATAAAGGATTGATCAATAGGACTACTGATTTCAATCTCATCCCCTATATCTTTACCTAACCGATATGCAAGGTCCTTCCCAATTAAAATACCATCTTCTGAGGGTATCCCACCATTAAGATTAAGCGCATAAAAATCATCGAATTTATTCATATCTACAGCTTTTAAGGATACTACTCTGTAATCTTTATTATTACTTATCAATCCTTTACGCTCCATATAAGGCATAACAGAGATTACACCAGGGATTTTTCTTAAGTTTTCTATTTCTAAATCATTAATAAACCCAGATAATCTTAAATCACCGTTAAAGTCCTTTAATTTTGATTTAACTATAGATTCAAACCCATTAATAATTGAAAGCGCAATAATTAGAGCAAAACATCCAACTCCCATCCCCACCATAGATAGAATTCCCGTAACTCGACCATGACCAACAGGGGAATCTGAAAATCTATTTGTAATTAAAGTAATTAAATTCACTCGTACAAAAGACATTCTGCAGGTTTCAGCTTATATATAGCTTTACTGGGCCACCAAGATGCTATCATACAAAAAATATAGGATAGTATAAGAATAGTCATAAATATTGGCTTGTCAAATGCCATAGGGATTTTATCCATAAAATAAATTTCTTCAGATATGGTTAGTAATTTAAATTTTAATTGTAAAGTTATCAGCAATAATGCAGTAAGTCCTCCAAGTAAACTTCCTAAAATTCCTATCAATCCACCTTGCATCATAAATAACATTTTAATTTTTGATCGAGAAAAACCCTGTGCAACAAGTATCCCAATCTGAGCTTTTTTTTCTATAATGATCATTGATAATGCAGATATAATATTTACAATCCCAACGAAAACAATTAGTCCAAACATAATAAATGCTGGCCAACGCTGGATCTGTATCCATTCAAAAAGTAATGCATGCCTTTGATACCAAGTTTCTAAAACATATGGATAAGATACATTAGGCAATTTTTGATTAATCTTGTCTTTAGAATAAAATACTAAACCAGTTACACTATCATTGTTGTAACCGAGTAAAGTTTGCGCATCTTTAATTCCTATATAAGCAAGGGTTTTGTCATATTCAGATAATCCAGAGTTATAAAAACCTACTATTTTAAATGACTTAATTTTTCTTAAAACTGTCCCATCTATATATTGCACATAAATAATTTTATTGTCTTTTATTTTTAATAGGTTACCCAATTGTTTTCCTAAAATAATTTCGCCTTGTCCTAGCTTCTTTGCAGATCTTGAATCTATCCAATCAATAGAAAGCCTGGGAGGTAGTTCATTGGCACCTTCAATTATAATACCATTTGCATTTGGTCCAGAACGAACCATACACATTCCTCGAATAAAAGGATGGATATCATAATATTTAGAATTGTCAGTAATAAATAAACTTAATTTTTTATCTGAAAAAGAAATAGTATTCCCAAGAATATGTTCTAAACGAGCTATACCATCAAAAGAAGAAATTTTTTTGGAAACTGTTATTTCAAAACCATGGATGATGCTTGCAGTTAGCATTAAAGAAGCAACACCAATACCTAAACCAGTTATGGCTAACCAACTGGAAAAGGATGAAAAACTACCTTTTTCTGGAGATAACAGGTAGCGAAAAGCAAGCCGAAAACTTAATAGCATTCTTCAGGGGTTTTTAGTTCTCATTGCAGGGAATAAAATTACATCTTTTATCCATCGATTTTCTGTAAGAAGCATGGTGAGTCTATCTATACCAATTCCTACACCACCACCTGTAGGCGGCATTCCATATTCCACTGCTTGTATAAAATTTTCATCCAATGGCTGTGCTTCTTCATCACCAAGTTTTTTCAAAACAGCTTGAGCTTCCAACCTTTCACGTTGATCAACAGGATCATTTAACTCAGTGAATGCATTGGCAAATTCAGCACCTCCAATAAACAATTCAAATCTTTCCACAATTTTTGCATTCCTATTTCGATGCTCTTTAGCAAGCGGTGATATTGCTTTTGGATAATCAGTAATGAAAGTAGGTTGTATTAATTCGGGCTCCACTAATTTACTCATTAGTTCATCCAGCATTTGTCCATAATTATTTTTTCCAGAAATTTCAATTTTACATTTTTCACATACTGCTTTTATTTCAGTTTCAGAAGCATTCATCAAATCGTGACCAATTACATCTTTTATCAAATCAAAAAAAGAGAGCCTTTGAAAAGGATTTGAAAGATTTATTTCCATGCCTCCCCAATTGACTTTCTTTATTCCAATAGTTTCCCCTGCTTGGCGTATAATATTTTCGACAAGATCCATATTATCCTTATAATCTGAATAAGCCCAATAAAATTCAAGCATAGTAAATTCTGGATTATGATTACGATCCATACCCTCATTGCGAAAATCCTTGGAAATTTCATAAACTCGGTCAAAACCACCAACAATCAGCCTTTTAAGGTATAATTCATCTGCAATCCTCAAATAAAAAGTCTGATCAAGAGCATTATAATGGGTAGTGAAAGGACGAGCGTTTGCACCCCCATATATTGGTTGTAAAACTGGAGTTTCTACTTCAAGGAAATCTCTATCATCCAGATAATTTCGGATTGATTTTATAATTTTTGCACGATTTACAAATGTCTCACGAGTATCTGGATTAACAATTAGATCTAGGTGTCTATTCCTATATCGCTGTTCTTTATCATCAAACGCGTCAAAGGTTTTCCCATCTTTTTCTTTGACAATTGGCAGTGGCCTAATACTCTTAGATAATAAAGTCAAAATATCAGTATATACTGATATTTCTCCTGTTTTAGTAGTAAAAATATAACCTTCAATACCAACATAGTCACCAATATCTAACAATTTAAAAAGATCGTACATCTCCAAACCAACATCGTCTTTCCGAATAAAAAACTGTATTTTACCTTCAGAATCCATAACCTGAGCGAAGGCAGCCTTACCCATTCTCCTCAATGCCATAATTCTACCAGCAATTTTTACAATTTTACTTTCCATTTCGGAATAATTATTCTTGATATAGTTACTTTTATGGGTAGGCTTATATTTATGAGGATAAGGGTTAATTCCCATACCACGAAGTTGTTGTAATTTTTCAATTCTAAAATCAATTATCTGTCTTAAGCTTTTTTGATCTTCCTTCATAATTATTCCTTGAATTATTTTGGTTTTTTTAATTCCATTTCATTGAACAAAAAGGCACGTATAAATTTATTTATACCCCCATCCATTACAGCCTGAGTATTCCCAGTTTCTACTTTTGTACGATGATCTTTAACCATATTGTAGGGATGAAAAACATACGATCGAATCTGGCTACCCCATCCTATATCCAGTTTTTTATCCTGGAGTTCCCTATTTTTTTCTTTCTCCTTATCCAATTCTAATTGATAAAGTCTAGACTTGAGTATTTTCATCGCCTGATTTTTATTTTTATGTTGAGATCTTTGATTCTGACACTGAGCAACAATTCCAGATGGAATATGTGTGATTCGAACGGCCGAATCCGTTTTATTTACATGTTGCCCACCAGCGCCACTTGCTCTATATGTATCAATTCTAACGTCATTCAAATTTAAATCTATTTCAATTTCATCATCTAATGCAGGGTATACAAATACAGAAGCAAAAGATGTATGGCGACGGCTATTAGAATCAAATGGAGAAATCCTAACTAAACGATGAACGCCCGCTTCTGATTTTGATAATCCAAAAGCATAGTTTCCTTTAATCTCAAATGCTACATCCTTTATTCCAGCTTCTTCACCTTGCTGATAATCAATTAATTCTATGTTAAATTCTTGCCGATCAGCCCATCTTCTATACATTCGATATAGCATTTGTGCCCAATCTTGGCTTTCAGTTCCACCAGCTCCAGGATGAATAGTAAAAATAGCATTTTTAGTGTCTTCTGATCTACCAAGCAAATGCTTAAGCTCAATTTCCTCTATTTTTGCTTCAAAATGATTTAATTCAGTCTGAATTTCATTTAAATCCACATCCCCAGCATCCGCAAATTCAAATAAAATTCCCATGTCATCATAATACCTGGAAAGATCCTGCCATACGTAAATTTCTTTTTCAATACGGGATATTTTTTTTAGAATAGATGAAGCACGATTACTATTATTCCAAAAATTTGAATCCGAAGATTTTTCTTGCAATTTACTCAGTGAAGTTTCTAGTGAATCAAGGTCAAAGATACCTCCGTAATTCAATATATTTTTTTTTTACTTGAGTAAAACGCTCTTTCAGATCAGCTAAATCCACCCGAAAATTTAAGGAACTATAGAGTTCCAATTAAATATCTAATCTGATAATATCAATCACCAGAAGAAATAAATAAACTCTCATTTAAATATCGACGGAGTTTCATTTCATCCATATCCAAAAAAACGAAACGACCATTTTCGGCAACAGAAATATTACCTCTCTCTTCAGAAACAACAACAACAACAGCATCAGACTCTTCAGTAATTCCCAAAGCAGCCCTATGGCGGGTACCCATTTCTGGAAATACCATTGAACTTTCTGTTAAAGGTAGAATGCATCCTGCAGCTTCTATTAATGTATTTTGTAATATTACAGCACCATCATGCAATGGTGCATTAGGGTTAAATATAGAAAGTAATAATTGCGCTGAGACTTCTGCTTTCATGGATGTACCAGTTTCCTTATATGAACGAAGACCAGTTTCCCGCTGGAGCACAATTAATGCACCCCACCTTCTTTCAGAAAGCTTCAAAGAAGCTTCTACAACTGCCTCTAGTGACCTTGGTGATGATCCTGTTCGAAATATAATTCTAAAAAATTTGGTTTGCCCAACATAAATTAATAATCTGCGGATTTCGGGTTGAAAAAGAATTACAAATGCAACTACCCATACAGTCTGGAATTGATTCACTAACCAAGAAGTAGCACTTAAACCAAGTGCGTTGAATAGAAATGACGAGATTAGAAGTATAATTAATCCAACAAGCATCTGTCCAGCGCGAGTACCTCTGAAGTAATAGTAAACTCTATAGAAGATTAGAGTTACAATAAATAAATCAATAAGATCAAATAATGTTATGGTTAAAAAACCTACTTTAAATAATATCATATAGCAGTAATTATCTTTTCCGTAATTGTTACGACTCTCTTCATCTCCATAACATCATGAACACGAATAATTCTAGCGCCATTTAATATCCCTGCACAAACTGATGCAGCAGTTCCCTCTATCCTTTTTTCAACGGGGAGATTCAAGGTATGACCAATAAACGATTTTCTACTTGGCCCTATTAATACTGGGAAACCTAGATCACAGATTTTTCCTAAATTTTTTATCAATGAAAAATTATGATCTAATGTTTTCCCAAAACCAATTCCAGGATCTAAAATGATCTTAGAATTCTTTGGTTCTAATTTTTTTATTTGATTACGAAAAAATGATAAAACATCTGATAACAAATCATCATACTTTGGGTCTAATTGCATATTTTGAGGTGTCCCTTTCATATGCATAATAATTATTGGAACCTTTGTTTCAATTACTAAATCAATCATAGAATTATCAAAAGTAAGGCCACTTATATCATTAATTATATTCGCACCTGCTATTATTGCTTTTCTTACAACAGCTGGTTTATAGCTATCTATGGATATTAAACAATTTGGATATTTAACACGTATTTCTTGGATAATAGGGATCACTCTTTCAATTTCAGCATGGATATCAATAGGTTCTGCGCCTGGCCTTGACGATTCTCCACCTATATCAATTATATCTGCTCCATTTTGTAACATGTATGAAGCTCGCTTAATAGCTTCTTCTTGCTTTAAATAGAGGCCCCCGTCACTAAAGGAGTCTGGAGTTATATTCAGCACACCCATTACAAGGGTTTCTCGATCGGTGTTACAATACCAATCTTCGAAATCTAATTTTTTCATTCACGGATCATTAAATATCTATCTATTGGCGGGTTGCTGCTTCTTTATTTTCTTATCTTCACTATTTGCTTTAATACTAGGGTTTGTCTTATTTTTCTGTATACGGCTAGTCTTTCTATGCTTGGAAGGTGTTCTACTTCTTGTTTTTTGCATTGATTTCCCATTTACCTTACGGGTTAATTTTTTCCCTTTGATTATCTTATCAAGATCACTGGAATCTACGGTTTCATACTTGAGCAATTCTTTTGCTATCCTACGAAGTAAATCTATATCTTTTCTAAGAATTTCTTCAGACACACGCTGAGCTTGCCTTACAATCCTGGAGATTTCCTCATCGATCATACGTGCAGTTACATCACTATAATCTTTATTCGATTGGATTTCTCTACCAAGAAATATTTCTTCATTTTTTTTACCAAATGTCATGGGTCCTAATAAATCACTCATACCCCACTCAACAACCATCTTTCGTGCAATTTCAGTAGCTTGTTCAATATCATTACCAGCACCAGTAGTCATTTGGTTAAAAATCAACATCTCAGCACTCCGACCTCCCATAAGAATTGCAAGCCTTCCTTCAATATATTCGCGGGTATATCCATGCCGTTCATCAATAGGAAGCTGCATTGTAATCCCCATTGCACGACCACGAGGAATAATAGTGATTTTATGAACTGGATCCGCGCCTTTTGTACGCATAGCAACAAGGGCATGTCCAGCCTCATGGTAAGCTGTAACTTCTTTTTCATCCTCGGATAAAACCATACTTTTCCTCTGTATACCCATCATTACCTTGTCTTTTGCCTCTTCAAAATCGTCATTATCAATAGATTTTTTTCGTTTTCTTGCAGCTAAAAGAGCTGCTTCATTAACAATATTTGCAAGATCAGCACCTACCATACCAGGAGTCCCTTTAGCTAAGGATGTTAAATCAACTTTGCGACGATTTAAGACAACTTTCTTTGTGTGAACTTTTAAAATACCCAGCCTTCCTAAATAGTCGGGAACATCTACAACAATCTGCCTATCAAATCGACCTGGTCTTAAAAGGGCCTTATCCAACACATCTGGTCTATTTGTAGCAGCAATTACTATTACATTTTGAGTATTATCAAAACCATCCATTTCTACAAGAAGAGCATTAAGTGTTTGTTCTCGCTCATCATGTCCACCTCCAATTCCCGCACCACGCTGACGACCAACTGCATCTAATTCATCGATAAATATAATACAAGGAGAAGTCTTCTTTGCTTGTTCAAAAAGATCACGAACTCTAGAAGCACCAACGCCAACAAACATTTCAACAAAATCTGCACCGCTAAGACTATAAAAAGGAACATTTGCTTCTCCAGCAACAGCCCTTGCTAATAATGTCTTACCTGTTCCAGGGGATCCAACCAGCAATGCTCCTTTTGGAACAGTCGCTCCTAATTTTTGAAATCTTTTTGGATTTTTTAAAAAACCAATAACTTCTTTTAATTCATCCTTCGCTTCTTCACATCCTGCGACATCTTTAAATGTTACTGCTGGTTGATCTGAAGTCCATAGGGAAGCTCTACTTTTTCCAAAGTTAAAGATACCTTTCATACCTCCAGCACCACCTTGCATTCTTTTAATCATAAATATCCAAAAACCAATTAAAAGTAACCAAGGTAACATATTTAATAGATAGCCAGTCCAATCAATAGTTTTTTCTTTAAATGTATAATTTAATTCAACAGAATCCCATTCGTCTATTACAGATCTATCTATAAACGGCAATGTCAATTTAAAATTGGTAACATTATCCAAATCACCAAGATCGGTATTTAATGTTCTAGGTAATTTGAATTCCCCATGAAAAACATTGCCAATAACAACTGCTTTTTGAATTTCACCATTTTCTAGATATTCTTTATAATCAGTATATTTTATTTCAATTTCTTTTTTGCCAGCATCAGTTAATAATCCTGAAATATATATGGCGCAAATTAGAATACTAATCCAAATCAGACTTGTTTTTCCAGCACGTTTCCATTGAAATTGATCTGGATTATTATCTTTTTTACTAGGTCGATAGCCTCCCCCTTTTGGAGATTGCGAGTTTTTGTTCATATAAAATATTCCATCATTTAATTAATTCAAACTTTCATCAAGACGGTAGATACAATCTAAATGCCTAAGTTTCTGGTTAAAATCTAACCCATATCCTACAACGAATTCTGGGGGAATTTCAAACCCTATAAAATCTATTGGGAAATCTAACTCTGCGACGTCGGGTTTTAATAATAGCGTTATGACAGTTATTGACTTTGGGCCGGCACCTTGTAAGCGATCTTTCAAAAATTTTAGTGTCAATCCAGAGTCAACTATATCTTCAACTAATATAATATGTCTATTCATTATATCTGCTGATATATCCTTGATCAATTGAATATTGCCGCTGGATTTATTGCCATCATAACTATGAAGTTTAATAAAATCCATTTCACAATCTATTGTGATTTTTCTTATTAAATCAGCAAGAAAAATAAAACTCCCATTTAATACTCCTATAAATATTGGATCTTTTCCCATAAAATTTTTAGAAATTTTATCAGCTATCTCAGTTACTTTTTCATCAATAATATCTTTTGAAAAAAGTAGTTTTAAATTATAGTTACTTTTTTCCAATTATTTTACTCTCCTAAAATTCAGTTTTGCTTTTTCTTTAGTTGTTTTAGTAATCTTAACCCAATCTGCAATACGGTGCCCACAGATCCAAAATATTCGTTCATTAGCTGTCATTACCGTTTGGTTTTCTTTTGCAAAACGATCCACTTTCTCATTAATAAGAAAATCACTAACCTTTTGATGACCCGACATACCTAAAGGTTGAAATAGGTCCCCACTATTCCAAAGACGTACTTCAAGCTTCGCAGTTTTAAGAATAGACCAGTTTACATATTCTGTATTAACTTTTTCTTTATCAAACGAGATTTGATTAGTTAAGGATATTTTATAGAAATAATCTCTAAAAATAACTGACCTATCCAATTGAATTTTCAGAAATTTTTTATAACATGGATTTAGTTTATTTTTCCCAATAATCTCACTCCGATTTCTCAAAAGTATCCAACCATTTTTGACTTGCAATGTTCTTCCAATCTTATTGTTTTTTAAAAACATGCGAACTTGATCAATTTCGTGTTTACTCCATAGGTTTTCATTATCGCTAACAAGAAATTGTAAAAGTCTAATAATCGATATTAATGGATTCTCTTTAATCAAAGTCAATGGAATAATAAACTTATTTTCTACCCTTTGTACTTTATCAATAAATCCATTCAAAATAAAATGATCTAATGCATCTTTCCATTCAGAAAAATGGTCAACAGACTGTCGAATTGCACGAACTAAATGCGGATCAAAATCTATCCAAAGTTTTAATATTTTCTTTCTAAGAAAATTACGAGGTATATTAAGATTATCATTTGTAGGATCAGAAATGAATGGTATGTTCATCCTAAGAACGAAATTTTTAAGCTGTTTCTTTGAGAATGGAAGTAGAGGCCTTAGTAGATTATGATTCTGTTTCCCTATACCACGTAATCCTGAAATACCAGAATGTCTTGATAAATTTAATAACACGGTTTCAGCCTGATCATTTCCATGATGTGCAGTCATAATCCATTTTGCTCCTACTTCTGAAGCAATATGGTTTAATTTTTTATAACGGTTTTTCCTGGCCCAGGATTCTATACTTTCTCCATCACTAATTTGCGCAGGATTCAAATTTCTAAAATAAAATGGAATACCCGAGGTTTCTGCAATTGACTTCACAAAGTCTAAATCTTTTTCAGAATCATTCCTTAGGCAATGATTTATATGGCCCATAGCAATATTAAATTGATCCAATGAATTACATAACGCAAATAAAGCCATTGAATCCATGCCCCCAGATACAGCAATTAATACTTTATCATTGACTTTTAATTTTGAAAAAGTTTTTAAATGCTTATCGAACTTTTTTGAAAAAATATCTAATGAAATATTTTTTAAATCAATTTTACTATTATAACCCATTTCATTTTAAAATTTAGATCTTATTAAAAAATAGATGAGATAAACAATTTATTTTATCTTTATATGAATGAGGATATAATACCCATTCCGCAGCAGAAATACTGCTGAGAATAGAATTCCCATCCTGAGGAGTAAAACAAAAACCTGTTATCTCATGATCATTTTTTACATTCAATGTTTGTTCCACAATAACAGTCTGATTTAATATTCTCCCATAGTGACCATGATCCCTTCCAAATGAAAATACTGTGCTTGTCATATCCTTGCTAGTAATTGCTACATGTTGATTAGCGTAAAGTCTATCTTTTACTTCCCTTAAAGTCGTAGGTTCTTTAACTAAAAGATTAAACCACAATATATGCATATATTGGCTATTAACCTTCATAGCAGAAGAAAAAAGTTTAAGATCAATTCCTATTGTATGAAACAAATTGGCTGAATCTTTAGCATGGTGTGAACCATATTTTTCATCGGTATGTATTTCAACCTTTGGAGATGGAATAAAACCATTCTCTTGACTTATGTCATTGGCCCTTCGAACACAGACAAATTTTCCTTCTACCAAATTATCTGGATCATCCTTAACAGCTAATGTATTAGTTATACACGAAATATTATGAGTGTTGCAAGATACAATTTGGATAAATTGATCGCTTGCATCTAAGGAAACATCATTTATTCCATAAGCATATTTCTTTCCAAAACCATCTTCACTTCCCTGCGCTAGAAATCCCTTTACATCATTTGAGAATTTTTCATAATACAAATTTTTATTTTTTTGACCAATTCCACTAGGAGTACAATCTATAACAACCGTCGAACGCTTTATTGCTTCTTCTATCTCAAAATCTGGGTCAATATTTATTTTTTTAAAATCTTTTACTTTTTCTTTATCCACAGCTAAACGGGCACCTCTTGCAATGAGATCCGTTACTTTGGACATATCACCCATTAATGCCAAATTTTTTTGAAATGTTATTCCATCTATACCCAGTTGATCGCGGTAGTCACATAATAGGCCAATAAGCGGTTCCCCAATAGTTCCTGTCCCTACAACATGGACAATTTTTTTTTCCATAATTAATTTCTCCTAAACTGAAAAATAAATGTATTCAATAGATCATACTTTCCTTGATTTAGCCCAATAATATGTACCAAAACCGGCAATCAATTCGAATATTACAAATATTACTAAGTTTGTTGCGACTCCACTAGTAAAACCATAACTATGGAGCCCCACATTTAATAGGTTGACTCCAAACCAAGCAAACGCAACAACTATATTATTCATAATCATTCCCAATGCAAATCCAGTTGGTTTAGCTAATCCAGTTAAACGCATATGAATCATCATTAGTTGCCACAATACTATCATTAAGGCACCATTTTCCTTTGGATCCCAACCCCAGAACCTTCCCCATGACTGATCGGCCCATATACCACCAAGAATAGTACCAAAAAGAGCAAAAAAAAGTGCAATAAGAGTAACACCAAACAAATTTTTATTTATGCTTTTTAACAGACTTGTATTCTCTGGTCTCCTTATAGCTGCAATAAGATATAAGTGCCCAATAAAACCTGCAACCAAGGATGAACCATAACCTATTACAATAGTAGTAACATGAGTTGCTAGCCAAAAATTAGAATTTAAAACAGCAACTAATATTTCAAGTGTATCTCCATCGGCAGCATATCCAAAGCTAATATAATGAAGAATAGTTCCACTAACTGAGCCAATAAAGAGGCCTAATCCATCACGCCGTAAAAATTCTATAGCTACTGAAAAAATCACTACTATAAAACCTACAAATATAATCGTTTCGTATAACGTGGATACGGGTGGACGACTCATAATTATAATCCTCAGATAAATTCCGTAAGAATGATAAAATAATCCAAAAAGCAATGAACCATAGGATGCAATCTTTAACCATTTAGGAATAATCATCCAACTGATTCCAAGTAAAATAAAAGATAGAAGATAAAATGCTACACTGATATAAAACAGGTTGGCTTCGTTCATCCAAGTTTCTTTCTCCAAGAGATTTAAATCTGCTTTAGAATTTGGGAAAGATAAGAGGCCCTTCTTATATTCTTTAATAGCTAAAATCATTGCATTTTTATCGCCTTCATATCTTCCAGCTAAATATTTTTCTAAAGCAAAAAGAATTTTATCTTGATGCGGTTCGTGAGATTCTCCATCCATTAATTCCCAAGGAGAAAGCCATTCTCCAGTTTTATCCAATTTAGAGGGAGGTATTATTTTAAGAATCTGGGCAGATTCTTTTGAACTAATATTTTGCAACTGTAATAATATATTTATTAAATCATTTTCGGTTTCGGACCATTCTTCTTCATTTTTTTCCATCATATTCCTATACATTGTAGAAATAGATGGTAAATATTTTATAAGTTGAAAATAACTAGTTCGTTTCCCAGGGATAGAGTTTAGTTTTTCGGCCAAAAAAGGATCATTAATAATAACAGATGGAGTCAGACAGCTCAGGCTATATGCAATTTCGTTAAACCGGCTTGCATTAAAATAAACTTCTAATAATTGTTTCTCAAAATTTATATGTATCTCATCTGGCTTATTTCTAATGTCATTAATTAATCCAACCTGTGAATTGAGCCCTGAAAAAACATCATTAAAAACATATTTATGATCATTATTTGTCCATTCTAAACCTAGGCTTGCTACAACCTCCGGACTGCGAATATTAAAAACTTTTGTTAATTCCTGCATTTTCTCAGGTTCAAGAATGAGGTTAAAAATCCAATCAATTGCGGAAAGATTTTCATGCTTTAATGATCGTTTTCCATAAATTGCCAATAATTGATTTCTGGCAAAAGTATCCAGGGGCTTTATTCGACCAGCATCTTGAATTGGAAAATGACGCTCATCAAATTCTATACTGTACAAATTTGAAATAATTAAAAAAAAGGAAATTAAGATACTATTACAGATATTCATCCTTTATCTTTCTTACTCTACTTGCGCAGCAGATTAGGCAAATTAATAAATAAATGCATAAGTAAACCTAATGCCATAATTATACTAGATACATATGGAAATAGCCTTCCATAATTTTTTACTGTAGCTAATACAGTAGATTCACCTTCTTGATCTTCAATAAATGATGCTTGAAAAAATGTATATCCTCTGTGTCGAAGTGGTTCATTCATTTTTATTATTACTCTTCTTGGTACTCCATTTTCTATAAGGTTGATCTCAGAGCTAAAACTTTTAGCTATATTTGTTCCAGGATGAAGCACTTTTTTAAAATCTAATAATTCTATTGAAAAAGGAAGATAGGTTCGTTTTTTCTGAAATAAAAAATCAAATTTTTGGTTATTTATAGTTGCTGTTTGAGTTACAGGTTGACCAAGAACTAATCCGAAAATCCCATCTTTATTATGATCAATTTTAGAAATCTTAAATATGATGCCTGAACGATTCTGGGTATTTTCTTTTTCTAAGTTCAATTCAATAATATCAAAATTTCTTAACATGCCTTCGTATGGATTTTCTAAAGGTTCAACGCGTCTTACAACTTGACAATTATTATAATATTCCATTATCTCAACCGTAAAACCCAGACTTTCATGCTCTAGTTTACTTCCCTTAATGAGTAATGGCTGATCAAAAACCGTATATTCATTAAAGTCAATTTTAGATGTATTGACAATTGCAAGCTCCATATTATGATAATCACTCATATGATTAGATTGTGATCCTTCCTTGATAACTACATTACCTTCATAACTAAAAATTGCTGTAACCCCTGCACCAATAAAAAGTAGAACTGCCCCTATATGGACAATAATAATTCCAATTTTTTTTAACTTCCAGATATTTGGTTTAAAAAGCATTGACATAAGGTTTGCCAAAATAACAATCATAGTCAATCTACCACCTGGCATAGGTATACTATCTTTAAACCAAGTAATATAAGATGAAAAAAATTTCTGCTGAGACGCATAAAGCCCAATATCTCGCTGCGC
Organism: Fidelibacterota bacterium; assembly: GCA_002718285.1. Next base: position 23,797 of record PBAR01000019.1, on the reverse strand, counting down.
AATAGTTCCCAGAACGGTCAATACCATAAGCCATATCACAGTATAAACAAAAATCTTTGGATGGCTTATTATTGTTATCATCTTTTTCATCAATTATCCCCAGGCTTAAAAGACGAGCAAAATGTATTAAAATCTTTTTCAAGCTCCGATACGCCATCTATGCTAACAGTTAATTTGATATATAATGTACTTTTTATCATTGGAAGAATAGCAGCTAAAATGGCTTTATCGTTTAATTTATTACCTAATTTAAATATGTAATATTGACCTAATGCACTTTCACCAATTAGAGTTTGCTCCATTATTTTATTTTCTTTAAGATGTTTTAAACCAATTTGACCCCGCCATCTATTCACATTGGCAACAATGCCACCTCCTTCTCCTCCTAATTCCATAATAGATAAATCTCCAATACCATTAGAAAATGGGACATCAAAACTTGCTATTCTCATAGATGACCCCTTAGAATAAATCCAGGATTCTGGTTTTTCCCAAGAAATACTTAATGACTGGGAATTTCGTATATCATTTTGAAATTCCTTATTAAGCTGATGAGTTTTTTGTATACGATATGTTCTTATATGACTAGATGATTCACAAGAAAACATAAAGAATATTATTAAATATATAATTACTGATTTCAAGATAAAAAAATATGTGTTACTAATTATACTAAAATTCTACTTTTATTTTAAAAAAATCATAGTTTTTTTAATAAAGAAACAAATATTATTTGCTTATTTGAAATAATGTATTTCTTATATTCAAAAATATATTAAAAAATAGAACTTTCCTGCCATTCACCAAACTCTTCCTTCATAGATGAAATTATTTCTCCAAGAGTAGCATACTCCTTTGCAGCCTCTATTATTAAAGGCATCAGATTTTCTTTGGTCTTACACACTGCTTGTATCCTAGATAAAACATTTTTAACACTTAACTCATTTCTAGATGATTTAATAGAAGCAAGTTTTACTAGTTGAGTTTCACCTGCACTTTCATCAACCTTATGAATTGGTATCTCAATTTGTTCATTTTCTTTTTCAAATTTATTAACCCCTACTACAATACGTTTTTTAGCATCTACTTTTCTTTGGTAATTAGAAGCAGATCTCGCAATCTCGCGCTGGAAGTAACCTTTTTCAATAGCAGTAATTACACCACCTATATTTTCAATTTCGTCAAAATATCTTTCCACTTTTATTTCTAATTGGTCTGTTAATTCTTCTATAAACCATGATCCTCCTAAAGGATCTATTACATTGGCTACGCCAGTTTCATATGCAATCAATTGTTGAGTCCTTAAAGCAATTTCAGCCGCTTTCTCAGTTGGAAGGGAAAAAGTCTCATCCATAGAATTAGTATGCAAACTTTGTGTTCCTCCTAGCACACCAGCTAAGGCCTGGAATCCAGTTCTAGCAATATTTATTTCAGGTTTTTGTGCTGTCAGACTACAACCTGCAGTTTGAGTATGAAATCTGAGTTTTAAGGAACTTTCTTTTTTCGCTCCATAATTATTTTTCATTCTTTTTGCCCAAATACGCCGGGCAGCGCGAAATTTTGCGATTTCTTCAAAAAAATCTAGATGAGAATTAAAAAAGAATGATAGCCTAGGTGCAAAATCATCTACATTCAATCCAGCTGCAATTCCATATTCAACATATGTAAAACCATTAATAAGAGTGAATGCTAATTCTTGTGCAGCTGATGAACCCGCTTCCCGGATATGATATCCACTTATTGAAACTGTATTAAAATTTGGCATATTTAGAGTACAATATGAAAGCATATCTGTAATGATACGCATCGATGGTTCTGGAGGGAAAATCCATTCCTTTTGAGCAATGAATTCTTTTAGGATATCATTTTGAAGTGTTCCTCTAAGTTGATCTAAGGGTAAATTTTGCTTTTCAGCGATTGCAATATAAAATGCAAGTAAGACAATTGCAGGCCCGTTAATTGTTTGAGATACTGATATTTTACCCAAATTAATTCCTTGGAAAAGCGTTTCCATATCAGAGAGTGTAGAAACACTGACACCGCATTTTCCTACTTCTCCATCAGAAAAAGCATGATCTGGATCATAACCCATGAGAGTTGGCATGTCATAAGCAACAGATAGTCCAGTTTGTCCTTTTTTCAATAGTAATTTAAAAAGTCTATTGGTTTCTTCTGGTGTTCCAAATCCAGCAAACTGCCGCATAGTCCAAAGTTTACCCCTGTATAAATTCGAATGAATGCCTCTAGTGAAGGGAAATTGTCCAGGAAAACCCAATTTATCCATATAATCAATATCTGGTATATCAGGAAAATAGCACAAATCCAGTTTTTCTCCTGATAGAGTTTTAAAATCTGTATCACGAAATTGAGAAGATTTAGATGAATAATCCCATTCACTTAAACCATCTCGAAATAAATCTAATTGATCACCCATATAAAGTTATTTATTATTAGAACTTCCAAGTCGGTAATGAGACCAACCTTCATATAACATCCATAAAATAAGAGAGATTAATATACCATCAATAACTAATAAAAAACGATTGCTATAGAAAAAATGTTGTGCTTTTATCAACAACGATGAAATAGTAATTATTGTTATAAAAATGAAAGGTATAACAAGAGGTAAAACAGGTTTCCCTCTTTTCCAAAAATATATAGACAACATCATCAATGTCAAAGCAGCAAGCATTTGATTAGAAGCACCGAAAATCGGCCAAAGAGCCCAGCCTGCTTGAACTGTTTTACCCGAAATTGGATCTCTGATATCCCAAAGTGTCAGCAATAATGCTGGAAGTATTGCTGCAATCGTAGCTAAATATCGATTTTTTAATATTGAAATATTAACGGCTTGACCAATTTCCACTAATATAAAGCGCTGAATACGAGTAGCAGTATCTAATGTAGTTGCAGCAAAGGATACCACCAACACAGCCATAATTGTTTTTGCTAGATTAGACGGTATTCCTAAAGATTCAATTAAAGCACCTCCTCCTAAGACAAAAGCTGTAGCTTTATTTGTCGTTGCATTTTCCCATGTGTCATAATATACATACCAATTCAAATTATCTACATGTCCTACCGATGGCAAAGTACAGTTTGTTACAAGTGCGATTCCAGCTACAGCAGCTATCATTGAAGCTAAGGCAAGTACTCCTTCACCTAACATAGCTCCATATCCTATCATTTTCGCATCTTTAATACTTGCAACTTGCTTGGATGTAGTTCCAGATGAAACCAATCCATGAAAGCCGCTAATTGCTCCACAAGCGATCGTTACAAATAGCAAAGGAAATATATTAGGAATATTACCTCCTGAAACTCTAATCATTGGAGCATCTATCAATGGTTGAGCTACTATTATTCCAATGAAAATCAAAGCCAATCCCAGAACTAATTGGTGACTATTTATATAATCTCTAGGTTGCAGTAATAACCATACTGGCAATAGGCTTGCAACCCCAGAATATAAAAAAAGTAAAACAATCCAGACTTGCGATTGAGTCGATTTATCCATACCCAATGATTCAAATGAAAAAGGAGTGAATGATCCAATATAAACAAAGATATAAAGTAGAATTAGGGCAATAATTGATGGTATTAGGGAATCAATTTTTTTTCTATAAAGAAAATATCCTATAACTAACGCTAGAATTATTTCAATATTCACGGGTAGTACAGATGTAGGTATGTTAACAAACAATCCAGCAATAGCCATAGCAAAAACAGCCAGAACCAACCAGGTTAACAACATAACAAATAAAAGAAACATTGTTCTTACTCGATTATTAATTATGTTACCAGTTATGTCAGCAATGGTTTTCCCTTTTTCACGCAAGGAAACTACCAGCACACCAAAATCATGAACCGCACCCATAAAGATTGCTCCAAAAACAATCCAAAGAAATGCTGGAAGCCATCCCCAAAATGCTGCAATACATGGACCTATAATTGGTGCTGCACCAGCTATGGAAGTAAAATGGTGCCCAAAAAGAATTTCTTTTTTTGTAGGTACAAAATCTAAACCATCTTCAAATTCATGGGATGGTAATTCACCGAAATAACGATTAATAGAAAAAATTTTTTGTCCAATAAACTTTGCATAAAACCTATACCCCAACCCAAAGAATACTAGTCCAGCTAATACAATGAAAATAGAGTTCAATTTTTAATCAATAATATGTTCTTTATTAAATCTAACCAATTCCTGAACGGTTTTTGTAATACCAGATGAATCTAAATTTAGCATGGATAAAATATGATCACGGGGCCCATGTTCTATGAATGTATCTGGTAAACCTAATTTCTTAAATTGACCAGAGTACCCATTCTCCAATAACCAAGCAGCAACACCATCACCAAACCCACCAACCAAAGTCCCTTCTTCGATTGTAATAATAAAAGAAAATTTATTTTTCATAAATCTAAGGTAAGATTCGTCCATCGGTTTGATAAACCTACAGTTAACGATTTCAGAGGAGATCCCTGATAATCGAAGTTGTTCAGAAACATCTAGGGCAGTATAAATCATTGATCCTACCACTAAGATTGCCACATCTGATCCATGATTTACAACTTCCCATGATCCAATAGGTAAGAGTTCAGCCTGGCCATTTTCATTAAATACTATTGAACTTGCTTTTGGATAACGAATTGAAAATGGTCTATCTTTAATATTAAGTGCTGTATAAAGCAAATTTCTAAATTCATTTCCATCTTTTGGTGACGTGACTATGATATCTTGTATACAACGCATATAGGCGATATCTAGTGCGCCATGATGTGTTGGCCCATCTTCACCAGCAATTCCAGAACGATCCATACAAAAAATAACAGGAAGATGCTGAATCGCACAATCATGAATAATATGATCGAAAGCTCGCTGAAGAAAAGTAGAATAAATTGCAGTTATCGGCCTTATTCCCTGTGCGGCTAATCCAGCAGAGAACGTGACTCCATGTCCTTCAGCTATACCCACATCATAATATCTATCTGGAAATTCTTCTGCATAATCAACCAAACCTGTCCCCTCACGCATTGCCGCTGTAATACAAACAGTATCTTTTCTGTTTCGGGCAATTTCACATGAAAGTTTTCCAAAAACATCTTGAAATATTTGTGTAGATTTTTTCGTTATTTTATGTTCAATTTTATAAGGACGATTTTCTTTTTTCCCATTTGGCTTAACAGCATGAAATTTTACCGCATCATCGTGATATTTACGATTTTTCATATTCATAGAAACCATACCCTTACCTTTTTTGGTTAAAATATGAAGCAAAACAGGGGCCTTAATATCTTTAATATTCTCCAAAGTATGCATTAATTCATCCAAATCATGGCCGTTAATTGGACCAAAATAGCGAAATCCTAATTCATGAAATAACATTCCAGGCACTATCAAACTTTTCAAACTTTCGTCAATTTTACGAATCAAGTTTCTAGTTCTTGATTTTCCAAGGGGTATCATACCTGTTAGATTCCAGATTTCATTTCTAATCCTATTATATAGTGGATTGGTAATCAATCTCGTGAAATAGGTTGAAATTGCACCAACGTTTGGACTGATGGACATTTCGTTATCATTTAATATTACCAATAATTGCCTTCCCAAATGGCCAGCATTATTGATGCCTTCAAATGCTAATCCACCTGTCATTGATCCATCTCCAATTATTGCTACTACACGGTAATTATCATTTGTTTGCATCCGAGCTTCACCAATACCTAAAGCAGAAGATATAGATGTTGAAGCATGTCCTGCGCCAATAACATCATATTCACTTTCGGTACGTTTTAAAAATCCACTCAGGCCACCAAATTGACGAATTGTCGAAAATTTATCAAATCTACCAGTCAATAATTTATGGGCATAGCATTGATGGCCAACATCCCATATTAATTTATCCTTAGGTGTCATAAAGATATAGTGGAGTGCTACTGTAAGCTCGATAACACCTAATGTAGGAGCCAAATGCCCACCGATTTCTGTAATAGTATCAATAGTATGATTGCGGAGCTCATCACAAAGCTTGTGTAGTTCTTCTCTCGAAAGATCTCGTATATCTTCGGGAGATTCAATATTTGGTAAATATTTAAGTTTCATAAACCTGGTTAAAATTTTTGTAATAATATTGACTTGAATTATCAAAAAGTATCTGGTGAAAAATATCTATTCCATGTAGTTCGGGGTGAAATGATAGCCCCAAATGATGCCCAGATAATACCGCAACTGGTGAAGATTTGAACTCACCCAGAATTAGAATCTTTTTTCCCACCTTTGATATTTTAGGAGCACGAATAAATGTAGTAGTTAATTCGATTAATTTTATTGAATTTAAACGGTAAGTTACCAATTCCGTGGAAGATTCTATTTGCCGCCCATATGCATTTCTATCTACAACAACATCTAATAATCCCAGCGGATCCACTCGCTTATCGGCAACATCTCTTGCCATCATAATAAGTCCTGCACAGGTTCCCATAACAGGATAATTTTTCGCAAATTCACACAATGGATTACGCAGATTAAATGAATCAATCAAAAGAGACATAGTCGTAGATTCTCCACCAGGAATTACCAAGCCATTAATTGAATCTAAATCCGACGCAACCTTAACCGGAATAGATTTGATACCTAAACGTTGAAATACATAATGGTGTAAAGCAAAATTACCCTGTAGTTCTAAAACACCAACTTTAATATTACCAACCTCTTTCTTGAAGACGTTCTTCTTGGGGAATTTCAGTCATATCTAATCCTTTCATGGCGCATTTTAGCCCAGAACTTGCTTCTGCAACCTTTTCTGCATCTTTATAAAAGGTTGTAGCTTCTACAATTGCTTTAGCCCTTCTAGCAGGATCATCACTTTTAAAAATCCCTGATCCAACAAATACAGATTCAGCACCCAATTGCATCATAAGTGAAGCATCTGCAGGTGTAGCAATTCCTCCAGCTGCAAAATTTGGTACTGGTAGTTTTCCAAGTTTAGCAACTTGTTGAACTAAAGATAATGGAGCACCCAAATTTTTTGCTTCGGCAACCAATTCGTTTTGGTCAAGTCTTGTAACTCTTTTGATTTCTGTTATAACTGTCCGCATATGGCGTACTGCTTCAACAATATTTCCACTACCAGCTTCTCCTTTTGTTCTAATCATTGCGGCACCTTCAGATATCCTTCGTAAAGCTTCACCTAGATTTCTACAGCCACAAACAAATGGAATTTTAAAATTATGTTTCCAAATATGGTTATGCTCATCTGCAGGTGTTAGTACTTCGCTTTCATCGATAAAATCAATTTCCAGAGTTTCCAAAACCTGAGCTTCAGCAAAGTGACCAATCCTGCATTTTGCCATAACAGGAATCGATACTTGTTTTTGGATTCCAACGATCATTTCAGGATCACTCATTCGGGAAATACCACCATCTTTGCGAATATCTGCAGGAATTCGTTCTAACGCCATGACTGCGCATGCACCTGCATCTTCAGCAATTTTTGCCTGGTCCGATGTGGTCACATCCATAATTACACCACCCTTTAACATTTCCGCAAAACCAACCTTTACATCAAAAGTTCCTTTACTCATAAATTGTTTCCTCCTCGGCAACATTGCCAATTACTTTTATTTTTTTAAGAACGCTATCAATAATATAATCTGGTGTAGACGCACCAGCAGAAATACCTACGGTCTCACAATTAATAAACCAAGAAGGTTCTAGGTCTTCTACAGATTTAACCTGATACGTTCTTTTATTCAATTTCAATGCCATTTGAGTTAATCTTTTAGAGTTTGCACTTGTAAAGGATCCAATCACTATCATCACTTCACACTGAGCAGCCAATTCAATAATTTGCTCATGATTTCTTCTAGTAGGAAAACAAATCGTATTTACAAAACGTAAATCGTAAACTTTAGTCATTAATGTATTCATAATATTCTGAACATTTTGAAGCATCTGTGTGGATTGCGTTACAACACCGGCCTTTTTCATTTTACGGAGTGCTTTTGCTTCTTCAACATTTGATATAACAATCGGATTGCTTACTTGAGATAAAATGCCAATTACCTCATCATGACCATGATCTCCAATAATAATTATTTTTCTACCTTCAGCATCAAGTTTTTTTATTTCATCATGAATTTCAGTTACTAAAGGACAGGTTGCATCTATTATGCGTAAATTTTTCTTCTTTGCTTCCTGCCAAACCGCTTTGTGAGTGCCATGCGCGCGGAATAAAACTGGTTTTTCTTTAGGGATTTGGTCTAAAGATTTGACTATTTTAGTTCCAGCTTTTGATAGGTCTTCAATTACATTTTCATTATGAACAATTGTACCCAACATGTAAACATCACCCTCATCTTTTGCAGTCTCATAAGCCAGATTGACAGCATCCCTTACACCAAAACAATAACCCGCATCTTTCGCTAAAAATATTTTCATGAAACTTTACTCATTTTTTCATGAATAGATTTTATTGATGTTTTCACAGCCATTTCTTTTACGTCTTGTAATGTTCCTGGTACAACTGCACCAGCAGCAAATGCATGGCCACCACCACCCATAGATTTTGCAATATCATTTACGATATGTTTGCCCTTTGATCGAAAATTAATTCTGCAGGATGCTTTATCATTTTCCAAAATCATCATTGCAACTTCCACACCCTTAATAGTGCGAACCATATCAGAAAATCCTTCCACATCAGCTTTAATAGCTCCAGCTCTGCTTATCATATCTTGAGTAATCAAAAACCAAGCAAAATTACCATCTAATTCATATTGAATATTAGTTAAAAGCTCTCCTAGAAGTTGCATTCGAGGCCTAGTATTATTTTCGTATACTCTTGTATAAATCTTATTTGTTTTTACTCCAACATTTAAACACTCAATAGCAATTTCATGACACTTTCCATCCGTATTACTATATCGAAAACAACCTGTATCAGTCATAACTGCCGTATAAATTCCCTCCAGACTCTTTTTCCTAATGGATTTGGTACTGGTAGCTTTCAAATAATCATAGACCATACATCCTGTTGCAGCTGCAGATAAATCAACAATATTATAGGTAAACGGATGATCCCCTGGATGTGGATGATGATCTATATTCATAGTTTTTAAACCGTAATAATCGATTACATCTGCAATAGACCGAACACGAATATAATCGCCAACATCAAAAATAATTACAATATCTACATCTTTTATCCATTTATCATGAATATCATTATCATATTTTTCGAAAATATTATCCTTGTTAAGAAAATAATAATAATCAGGCATAGAAGAATAGTTTATTATTCGCACATCAATATTTTGCTCTTTAAAATGATAGTATAACCCACATTCGGATCCTAATCCGTCACCATCAGGATTTTCATGGGTGGTTAGCATTATCCGGTTCGCATTATTAATTACTTCATTGACCTTTTTCCAGTCAATATCTGTGTTATTAAAATCCATATTATTTTCTATAATTCCAATGATCCTCTGGTTCACGCGCTCCAGATTGAATACTTCGGGCTAAAACAAATAAATAATCGGACAATCTATTCAAATAAACAAGGTGATTATGATACAATTTTACTTCAGTTCCAAGAGAAACTAAATCCCTCTCAACATTCCTACATTCTGTTCTAGCAATATGAATACGTGAAGATAATTCAGTACCACCTGGCAAGATAAACTCTTTCAATGGAGGTAAATCACTGTTTAATCGTTCTATTTCTGATTCCAACCAAATAATTCTGGAATTTTTTAACAGGTCAAGTTTTGAATCTGGCATGGATAATTCTCCACCAATATTGAATAGGTCCTGCTGAATAGATTTTAAATCTCTTTTCACATTTGATACTGTAACTGAAACAACCCAACCAATAATAGAATTCAAATGGTCTATTGATCCCATGGTCTTAATTCGTAAATGGCTTTTTGATACCCTCTGACCATTGCTCAACTCTGTTTGACCTTTGTCACCTGTTTTAGTTGTGACTTTTGAGATTCTCATTAAAAAAATATTATTGAGACTAAAATAAATAGTGGAAAAAGAAATGGTAAAGACCACTTAACAAAATATCCAAAAAAACTAGGCATATTTATTCCTGATGTCTCAGCAATAGATTTTACCATAAAATTTGGCGCATTCCCTATATAGGTATTTGCTCCCATAAAGACTGCACCTGCAGAAATTGCTAGTAGAGTATTATACATATCACCCATTAAAGTAATAGGATTTCCCCCAGCTGTATTGAAGAAAACAAGGTACGTCGGTGCATTATCCAAAAAGCTCGATAGCAAACCTGTTGCCCAAAAATACATCATATTAATGGGTTCACCGTTATCTGAAACAGAAGAAACAATTTTAGCCAGTGCTCCTTTTGTTCCAGCTTTTAAAATAGCAATAGCTGGGATAATTGTAACAAATATTCCAGCAAACAATTTGGCAACTTCAAGAATAGGGAACCAAGTATATTCATTTGCATCTCTAATAGATTTAGGGGTCATAACCCAACTTACATAGGTCAAACTTAAAAGTAATATATCCCGAAAAATATTTTGTAACTCTAAGTGAACATGGTAAATCTCGAAAGATACATTAGGACGCCAAAAACCACTAAGTAAAACACCTCCAATAACCACTAATAATAAAAATAAATTAAACGAACCACGTAAACCTAATCTGCTAGATCCATAATCCTTTTTTTCAATAACTCCTTCTTTTTTGTAAAAGAATGAATCAAGTAAATAAAAAATAATTAATAGACTTACCGCCATAAATAGCATTGGTATCAGCATAGCCCTAGTTGTCCAGAAAAAACTTACACCTTTTAAAAAACCAAGGAAAAGTGGTGGATCTCCAAGAGGAGTTAAAGAACCACCAATATTTGCAACCAAAAAAATAAAGAAAACTATTACATGAACTTTTTGTTTTCTATTTTCGTTAGCACGAATCAATGGTCGAATCAATAACATAGCAGCACCAGTAGTACCCATCCAACTGGCCAATGCCGTTCCTATAGCGATAATAGAAGTATTGATTATTGGTGTTCCCATCAAGGATCCTGTTAGTTGAACGCCACCTGAAATTGTAAAAAGTGCTAATAATAAAATTATAAATGGTACGTATTCCAATAAACCAACATGTAATAATTCATAGAAAGTAATTTCAAAACCTTCTTTAATAAAAAATGGCACAATTAATGATAGAGCCCAAAAAAGAGATATTTTTCCAAAATTTTTATGCCAAAAATGTGGTGCAAATAATGGAAAAATTGCAATTGAGAGTAATATACCTGCAAACGGGACAACCCAAAAAATACTTAGATTTTCAACACTCCCATCTAAATGCGGAGCCCCATCCAAACCTGTAACTCCACCAAATAAGAATGAAGGAAGTTGTAATGCAATAAATAATGATAAGATCTTATACATTTTTATTTTATTTTAACCTTTAAATCAGTTCTATTTTAATATTTAATTTACAGAATTAATATTTATCAAAGGAGCCTATATCAACGATAAATAATTGGCTCAAATTATATATTTATGTATTATCAAGTATGGATATTATCCTTAGTATTCTTGTTTTGAGTTTGGCTATTGTATTTATGGCAGCAGGTATTCTTTTTGGAAACAAACCACTCTCTGGATCATGTGGAGGTTTAAATTCTAATGGAATATGCTCCTATTGCGGAACTGAACCAAAAAATTGCGAAAATCTGTAACAGATTCCAATTAGCGTATGATTTTGTAAATTGCAGACTTTATATCGAAACCATCTGAGCAGGCAATTTTTATTTCCCCATCTTCTTCAGCAAGGATCCATGCAGCTTCTATTTCAGGATTTTCCAATACCATTTCAAGTCCTAATTTGTAATTCATTGCCATTAAAGCTGTTGCCCATCCATCAGCAAGCATACATGAATTTGCTTTGACTGTTACAGATTTTACATTAGTCTTAACTGGGTAACCAGTTATTGGATTTAAAGTGTGTCCAATGATTTTATTGTTAGATTTTATATAACTCCGATAATTACCAGAAGTCGCTATAGAACCATCATCAATGTAAATAATGAATGCTAATTTTTTATCTTCCACATCACGTATAATAGGATTTTCCACCCCTAAAGACCAAACTTTATTTACTCTATTTCTTCCAAGACATCTTACTTCTCCTCCAATTTCAATAAACAGATTTCTGTAACCTTTTGATCGAAGAAAATGAAATACTTCATCTACAGCATAACCTTTTGCTATAGAATTTAGATCTAGTTTTGTTGAAGGATTATTTTTAATTAATAGCCCATTCTTTGCGGAGATGTTTTTAGAGCCTGAATATTTTAATACTTTTTTAATATCTTCATCCGAAGGGAAACCTAATTTAGGACTTGGACCAAAACCCCAAAGCATCATTAGGTCAAAAACAGTTACATCAAAATATTGATCCGTTATATCTGAAATTTCTAAAGCTACTTTAACAACATTGAAAAAAGATTCTGAAACAGAAAAAGGACCAATTAATTTTCTAGAATTAAACTGGGATATTTCACTATCAGGAATCCAGGTAGACATTTGCATATTTATAATTGCTAAAACTGAATCAACACTTATTTTAATTTCCGAATTTTCAATTAATTTATTTTGTGAAACGATCTTTATTGAATAAGTAGTTCCCATAGTTTCTCCAGTAATAGTATTTACTTTATTCTTATGGTCACATCCTGTATATAAGAAGAAAAAACCCAACAAAAGTTGGGTTTTTGAGATTATTTTTTTTGAAAACAATTTAACCAAAACTATCATATGCAATCATTTCTCTATCAACTCCCAAACTATCTAGCATATTATCACAGGCATTGATCATTGGAGGAGGACCACACATATAATATTCTAGATCAGTAGGATCTTCATGATTCTTTAAATAATCATCATGAAGAACTTGATGAATAAAACCTGTATAACCTTCCCAATTATCTTCTTTCATGGGCTCAGAAAGTGCAACCTTATAAGTAAAATTAGGAAAATTTTCCTCAATCTTTTTAAAATGGTCATCATAAAACATTTCCCGGACAGATCTTGCCCCATACCAGAATGAAACTTTCCGACCAGTTTTAAGAGTATGAAATAAATGAAAGATGTGTGATCTCATTGGAGCCATTCCTGCACCACCTCCTATATATACCATTTCCCTATCTGTTTCTTTAATGAAGAATTCCCCATAGGGCCCAGAAATTGTGACCTTATCACCTGGTTTTAAGTTAAATATGTAAGACGAAGCTAAGCCTGGTGGAACTTCTTCCCATAGAGGAGGCGGCGGTGTAGCAATACGAACATTAAGCATTACTTTATTTCCTTCAGCAGGATGATTTGCCATTGAATATGCCCTAAATACTGATTCATCATTATTTGCAACGAGGTCCCAAATTTTATAATTATCCCAGTCTGAATGATACTCTTTTTCAATATCAAATTTATCAAAAGACAAATTTTGGTATTCTGGTATATCAATCTGGATATATCCACCTGCTTTAAAATTTAAATTTTCTCCTTCGGGTAAATTAAGTACAAGTTCTTTTATAAATGTTGCTACATTATTATTCGATTCGACAATACAATCCCATTTCTGAATACTAAATATTTCATCCGGCACACGAATCTTTAAATCTTCTTTGATTTTAACCTGGCAAGCTAGCCGCCAATTATCTTTAGCTTTTTTACGGCTTATATGGCTGGTTTCAGTTGGCAATATTTCTCCTCCACCTTCCACCACCTGACACTCACACATTGCACACGTCCCTCCGCCACCGCAAGCAGATGGTAGAAAGATAGAGCGACTGGAGAGCGCACTCAATAAAGTAGAACCTGGACGAGCAATGATACTATTATCAGTATCCTCATTAATTTCTATATTTACATCACCTTGCGGAAGAAGCTGATTCTCCGCAAAATTTAGAATAAGCACCAGAATGAGAATTACACTGGTAAAAACAATAACGGTTAATAAAATTTGTTCCATCATAGATCGATACCAGAAAATGCCATAAACGCCATAGATATCAAACCAGTTAGGAGCATTGTAATACCTATCCCTCTTAGATTAGGAGGAACATTAGAGTAACGAATTCGGTGCCGGATTGAAGCCATCGAAGCTATAGCAAGAAAAAAACCAATCCCAGAACCTAGGCCGTACACCGTAGACTCCATGAAAGTATATTCTCTTTCTACTAAAAATAATGATCCACCAAGAATTGAGCAATTCACTGCAATCAATGGTAAAAATATTCCAAGATTCATATAAAGAGTAGGTGAAAATCGATCAAGTATCATTTCTACCAATTGTACCATAGCCGCAATAACTGCAATAAATACAATGAAATTTAAAAAATTTAAATTGATAGGATTACTCCCATTAACTCCATAATCTGGATTTAACCATTTAAGAGCACCTGGTTTAAGAAAATAGTAATGGATAGCCCAATTTACAGGTGCAGTGATACTAAGAACAAAAATAACTGCCTTTCCAAGGCCGATTGCCGTATCCACCTTCTTGGATATTGCTAGAAAAGAGCACATACCCAAAAAATAAGCAAGTAGAATATTCTCAATGAATATTGCTTTAGTCAGAATACTTATATAATGCTCTATCAAACCTACTTCTCTTCCATACCTGAAATTATTCTTTGAAGCCAAACAAGTAGACCAAGAATAATAAATGCACCAGGTGACAAAACCATAAGACCCATATTTTCGTATCCTGCGGCATAAAGGGAATCAGGTATAATTTTATGACCATAGATAGAACCACTTCCAAGCAACTCTCTGAAAAATGCAACACCTATTAAAAACCCTCCATATCCCATAGCATTACCAAAACCATCAAGAAATGCCTTTCCTGGAGTATTCTGCATAGCAAATGCGTCTGCACGGCCCAATAGAATACAATTTGTTATGATTAGGCCCACAAAAACAGAAAGTTGCTTACTTATATCGTACATATAGGCCATTAGTATTTGATCTGTCAATACCACGAGGCTGGCAATTACAGAAAGTTGTACAATGATGCGTACTTTCCATGGTATCAAATTTCTTATTATTGAGATAATTGTATTTGATAGGCTTAAAACAGCAACTACTGCAAGAGTCATCACAACCGCGGTCTCCATTTTTACGGTTACCGCCAAAGCGGAACATATACCTAGCACCTGCAAACTTATTGGGTTATTTGCCATCAATGGATCCGTAAATGTCTTCTTGGATTGTTTGCTAAGTAAAGCCATTAACCTTGCCTATCCCGAATTTTTTGAAAGAATAGGTCATATTTTTTTAAATCATTTAACAGAAAATTCTCGAGACCCTTGCTGGTAATTGTTGCACCAGAGATTCCATCCACCTGATGATATGCTGTTTTATTATTAGGATCCACCTTACCTTTCAAAACTTTAATACCCACTAAATTATTTTCTGGATCCACAAATTTTTTGCCAATAAAATTATTTTGAAACCAATGCTTATCTACTTCTCCACCTAATCCAGGGGTTTCCTTATGCTTATAAAATGTAATACCTTTCACTGTACTCCCATCTGGCTCAATAGCAAAGTATCCATAAAGAGTAGACCATAAACCTTTTCCTGAAATTGGTATTGCATAGCCTCCAATCTTTCCATTTTCCTTTTTTAAATACAAAGGTAAACTTCTTATTTCTTCATCATTATCTTTGGATTTAGTATTCTTTTCTTTTCTATTACCTAATGTATCTAAAAGGTAAGTTTCTATATTTCTCTCAAAAATATTTTTAATATCCGTTGATGTCCAAGGATTATCAAATGGCTCTACATACCCAAGCGAAATAAGTATATTTTTTTTGCTATCATTCTCAACTTGTTCTTCTTGAGTAGCTTTTAATTTTCCCGAAACAGTTGACAAGATGATTCCTAGGATTATTGTCATGATAGATGTAAAAAATATTGTGTATGTGTTACTGTGCATATCGCAGCATTCTCTTTTTTATATTACCTTGGATAACAAAATAATCAATTAAGGGCGCAAAAGCATTCATAAGTAGTATAGCTAACATAATTCCTTCTGGATAGGCAGGATTGATGCTACGAATAATTACCGTTAGCACTCCAATTAAAAATCCGTATATCCACCTTCCTGAATTAGTATGTGCACCAGTAACTGGCTCAGTGGCCATAAATACAATACCAAACAGAAAACTACCCATAACAAGGTGATAATGAGGCGGAATAGTTAGCATCGAATTATTAGAATAATTTGAAAAAAGATTCATTATTAATGCAGTAATTAGCAAACCTGCAACAGATGCAACCATAATACGCCAGTTTGTTATACCAACAAGTATAAGAAAAAGTGCACTCAGAATAATCAACCATTTATTAGTTTCACCAATTGATCCAGGGATCCATCCCATGAACATATTGTTCCAGGAATAATCAAAAACCATGGAAGCCGTTGCTTCATTAAGTAAATCAACAGCATTAGCATCGGTCTTCCCAGCAGGAATACTTAACGCTGTTGCTCCCGAAAATCCGTCTGGTGATACTACCCAAACTTTATCACCGGAGATTTGCGCAGGATACGTAAAATAAAGAAAGGCACGAGCCGTAAGCGCAGGATTAAAAATATTCATTCCGACACCACCAAAAATTTCTTTCCCAATTACTATACCAAATGAAGTAGCAATAACGACCTGCCAAAGAGGAATAGAAGGAGGTAATGTAAGTGGAATCAAAGCACATGTAACTAAAAATCCTTCCGATATGGGATGCCGACGAATTAAAGCAAATAAGATTTCCCAAAATGCACCAGAAACAAATGTAACTGCAATAATTGGCATGATAATAAAGATACCATTGATTAAATTTTCTATCCAGGTTCTATTAACGCCAATTGCATTAGAATACTGGTAACCAACATTCAAAGCACCAAATAAGTAGCAGGGTAAAAGAGATATAACCACAAGAATCATAACTCGTTTAATATCAACACTGTCTCGTATATGAGGGCCTGATTTTGTTCTTATATCTGTACTGAATAAAATTGTATCCGTTGCTTCATATAGAGGTCCTAATCTTTCCAGTTTTCCACCATGCTCAAAATTGGGTGCTATCTTATCCAAATATTTTCTAAGCCAATGCATTTTTTACCCTTCTGATCCCATCAAATTCAATCCTTTTCGAATTACATTCCCTACATCAATTTTACTAGGACAAGCAAAGGAGCAAAGAGCAAAATCCTCATCATCGCATTCCCAAATACCCAATTTTTCCATTTCTTCTATATCTTCAGCTAAAATCGCCCTAAAAAGAGCATTAGGAAGTATATCCATTGGAAGTACCTTCTCCCAAGCATCTATGGGTACCATTGCCCGTTCTTCACCATTTTGGGATGTATTAAATTCGAATAGAGTTCTACCAAAGGATAAGAATGCATTTATAAGACTATATTTTGTCTTACTACTTCCTAATTGAAGCATACCCATAAAAGGTCTCTCAACAATATCTGGTAGAATAGTAATAGCAGTATCATAAAATCCTAGAAATTCATCTGGATCCTTTTTAACCCCAGTAAGGACATCCCCAGATATAAGCCGCACTGGTAAATCAAATTCTTGATTTACAATTAAAGATTTAATGCTGGAACCAACATTAGATGATACAAATTGAGGGTTCGAAGTGCCTGGTCCAGCTATGGATAAAATACGTTTAGTATCATATTTTCCAGTTAAAAATAGTTTTCCCAGCGAAATTACATTCTGAGCATCTACCGTCCAGATTATATCTCCAGGCTTGATTGGTCTAGAATTATGAATCTGTATACCAACATTCCCTCCAGGATGTAGATGTGTAATGGTTTGAATAGTTGCATCAGAAATATCTATTATTTTGGAATCTTTTTTTAATGTAACAAAAATGTCTTTTCCAACCAATCTACTGAGAGCAGTTATACCAATTTGAAAATTATTTTTCTCTAAATATAAAACCTGATCTAGATCAACAGATAATGGTGCAGTATTTATAGCAGAAACAAATATATCTCTAGGTTTATCCATTGGATTTGCAACCTTATTGAAAGGTCTTTGTCTAATTATTGGAAAAAGGTTGGCATCTAAAATAATTTTCAGAATATCTTCGCGATTCAGATCATATAATTTCTCTTTGGTATATACAGGCCCTTCAACAGCATCATCACCGATAACGGATATTTCGATTTTTTTTATAACTCTTCTTGCTCCAAAATGAATACTTTGTACTATACCATTGGCAGGTGAGGGCCATCGAACTTTTGGTTGTGACTTATCAAAAAACAGAGGGGAACCCAACATTACTTTTTCCCCCTCTTTAATCATAAGTTTTGGTTTAACACCTTGAAATTCATATGGATAAATCGCGACTGTTTCAGACATTGGTACTGAAACAGGGTTTCCTATTGGCAATCCGGATATACGAATGTTATGACCTTTTTTTATTTCAATATGGTCCATTTGTAAAGATTTTATTATAAGATAATTAAATTGTTTGAATAAAAAAAGTCATCGAGTAATCTATCCAATTCGCAATTGGTGACCAGTATACACCGAATAAAATTGTAGGTATAGCTGCCAATAATAGTACTCCTATCATAACTAGAGGAGGTTGAATAATAAGTTCACTTCTATCTCCTTCCAAAAACATCACTTTTACAACTCTAAGATAATAGTATAGAGAAATAACACTATTTATACCTGCAAGTATTACCAAGTAATAGAATTGAGGGCCTGCTTTTACAAGAGCTGCAAATATATAAAATTTCCCAATAAACCCAGCTGTGGGGGGTAAACCAGTAAGTGAAACCATAAAAATAGTCATCACTATTCCAATTAATGGCATCTCCCAACCCAGACCACGATAATCATTAAATGTCTCACCACCTGTTTTATTTTTNACAGCAATTACAACGGAGAATGCNCCCAAATTCATAAANAAATACATAACAAGATACATCATTAAAGCATAAACACCTTGGGAAGACATAACAGGNAATGCTAACATCATATACCCCGCATGNGCNATACTAGAATAAGCTAACATCCGTTTTAGNTTCTCTTGTTGGATTGCAATCAGGTTACCNAATGTCATGGTAATNATAGCCAATAGACTTAAAAGTTCAGGCCATGGAATTTGAGTNGTACTTATNCCTTCAACACCAGTCATAGCNCCACCATCAGCAAGGACTTGGTTAAAAAATCGGACCATCATTGCAAATGCACCCGCCTTAGGCGCCACAGATAAATATGCCGTTATCGTAGTAGGTGCCCCTTCATAAACATCAGGCGTCCAAAAATGAAAAGGAACTACAGAAATTTTATATCCAAAACCAGCCATAACCATAACCAAAGCCATTACCAAAGCAATATTAGCACTCTCATCTAAATTCTGAANTGCTTGTTGAATATCAAAATAATTTGTGCTTCCCGCTAAACCATATAGAATGCTCAATCCAAATAACATAATACCAGATGAAAAAGCACCATAAACAACATATTTTAATGCAGCTTCATTTGATCCAGTATTCTGTTTTAAATATCCAGCTAAAATAAATGACATAATAGATACAACTTCGATTGATAAATAAACCATTAGAAGATCTATAGCGGATACCATTAAAAACAAACCAAGTACAATAATACCTAATAAAGTGAAATATTCACCTTTTCGATAATCTGATAATTCATCATTCTCCCAGCTAACTACAGAAATGAAAACAGTAGCAATAACAACAAGTATTTTAAAAAAAGAAGCAAATGGGTCAAATACAATAGNNTCCATAAAAAGNGATGTAACTCTTGATTTATCCTGAAAGTANATAGNTAATCCCACAATGAACAACCCAATTATCAAAACCCAACTAACTTTTACAGAATNTTTCTTATCAATAAAAAAGTCTATNATAATAGTCAATACTATAATACCNGTCAGAATAANCTCTGGCCANTAAAAGGNNAGGCTTTGNAAATTGTTCATTTAGCTTTCCTACATCCCTGCNANTGTAGATAAAGAGACAACATTATTAATAATCATATCCATAGTTTTTGCAATAATGTCCAAATAGGGAGCAGGGTAAATGCCAAAGAATATTGTAATGACCAATAGTGGCACTACTGTAAAAAGCTCTAATCGACTAATCTCAGGAAGTCCATTGTATTTTTTATTTAATTTCCCAAAGAAAATCCTTTGGAATGCCCACAGAAAATAAGCTGCATTTAATAGGATTCCGATTGTGGATGCAATCACAATTCCTCTGAATACGGGGAAAGCACCAATAAAACACATCGCTTCACTGATAAAACCAGAAAGTCCAGGTAATCCCAGCCCAGCGAAGAAAGCCAAAGCAGTAATACCAGTATAAATAGGCATTTGAACNGCTAANCCTCCAAANCCTTCTATATCTCTATGATGAGCCCTTTCGTATATAACACCNACCAATATAAATAACATTGCTGATATTGTNCCATGATTAAACATTTGAAAAACNGCACCACCCATTCCAGCTTGTGCAGCTTTTAAGTTTGTCCCATTAGAAACACNNGCTGCAATTACTGCNGCCATGCCAATTAANGAGTAACCCATATGATTTACACTGGAATAAGCCACTAACTTTTTTAAATCTGTTTGCGCTAGAGCACACAACCCTCCCCAAATGACGTTAATTAACCCAAGAAACGCTAAAGCTCCAGAAAACCAAAATACTCCATCAGGCATAAGTCCATAATTGATTCTAAGAATACCATACACTCCGAGCTTTAAGAGAATACCTGCTAAAATAACTGAAATAGCTGTAGGAGCCTCAACATGCGCAAGAGGTAACCAGGTATGGAAAGGGAAAACTGGAACCTTAATCGCAAAGCCAATAAAAAGCAATACCCATATAACTTTAATACCGCTCATGCCCCACCAAACTACTCCTTGAAGCGCTTCTGGAGCAATTTTCATTAGTTCAAGAATATCAAATGTTTTTCCACAAGTAAAATAAAGTCCCAATATCGCTACCAGCATCAAAACTGAACCAAATAATGTATAAAGAAAAAACTTAATTGCAGCGTATTCACGCTGTGGACCGCCCCATATACCAATCAAGAAATACATAGGCAAAAGCATTACCTCCCAGAATACATAAAAAAGAAAAAAGTCCAATGATAAAAAAACACCTACAATACCTGTATCCAGCAAAAGAAAAAGAGCAAAATATCCTTTAACAGATTTAGAGATATTCCAACTGACAAATACACAGATAAAGCAAAGAAGTGCAGTTAAAATAACCATAGGTAGGCTTAAACCATCTACACCAAGAATATAAGCAATATTAAATGACGGTATCCATTGTAAACGTTCCATAAACTGCATTTCACCATTACTAGAGTTAAATTGTTTCCACAATGAAAGCGATAATAGTAATTGAATACCAGTTGTAATTGCCGCTGTAATTTTTATGTGTTTTTCATATTCTCTAGGTATAAAGCCAATTATAATCATTCCTAAAATCGGTAACCAGATTAGTAAACTTAAGATGCCCATTTAACACTCACTTTATTAAATTAAAAAGACTGTATAATTGTAAGAATTATCAGACTAGCAGTAACATATAATAAATAATTCTGCAATTGCCCTGTTTGTAACTTTCTGAAGGTAATACCTAGGCTATCGAAAATTCTACCAATGCCATCAACTAGACCTTGATCAATACCTTCAAAATCAAAACGCCCAGTTATCTTGCTGAGCCAATCTGTGAATCGTCCAAAACCATTAACAAAATATTTATCGTAAAGATCCCAGTCTAACCAAGCTACTTTATTTGATAATCGGAAGAAAGGCTGGTAAAGGAAACGATCATAATTTTCATCAAAATAGTATTTGTTTTTACTCCAATAGTATAGTCTTCCAAAAAATTCTGCCCATTTCTCAGAAGATAAAATTTTACGATAATACATTAATACTGCAAATAAAATACCAATAAATGCTACAGCAATTGAAATATACATCGCAACATGGTGAGCATGATGTGCATGTTCTGCAATTTCTTTTGCAGAAATACTACCTGGTACAAATGAATTTTTTGCTACCACAAGTTCCGTAAACCAACCATGACTTGAAAGAGGATTCATATAGGGTAAAGTATAAAAAATAAAAAAAGATAATGAAGTGAGAAGAATAAGCGGACTGGTCATTTCTTTTGGGGATTCATGTATATTGTCAATCAACTCTGGCATTTGAGGCTCACCATGAAAAGTAAGAAATATTAATCGAAACATATAAAATGCGGTAAACAAAGCAGCACAAAATCCAAAAATTGGAAGTAATAAATGAGTAGGGTTATGATGGGCAAAAGCTAGTGTCCCAGCTAATATTGCATCTTTTGATAAAAACCCAGAGAAAAGCGGAACACCAGCAATAGCTAATGTACTAATAAGCATAGACCAATAAGTAACTGGCATTTTACTTTTAAATCCACCCATATTTCGCATATCCTGAGGATCCGTCTTATGATCTCCTTTTTCATGTAAAGCATGATGCATTGCATGTATTACAGATCCACTTCCATAAAAAAGATTTGCCTTAAACATAGCATGGGTCAATAGATGAAAAAATGCTGCAGTATAAACACCAGTTCCCACTGCCAAAATCATATAACCAAGCTGACTGACTGTAGAATAGGCCAGTACTTTCTTAATATCTGTCTGAGTAAGAGCAATAGAAGCTGCAAAAAAAGCTGTAAAACCGCCAATATAGGCCACTAGCAATAGTGCATCGGGTGTGAAAAGTGGAAATACTCTAACTGACATATAAACTCCAGCTGCTACCATAGTTGCTGCATGCATTAGAGCAGATACAGGAGTAGGACCCTCCATAGCATCAGGTAACCAGATATGAAGCGGAAATTGCGATGATTTACCCATTGCTCCCATAAATAGGCCTATACCAGCCAAAGTCAGAACTGTACCAGCAATTTTTCCACTCGCGACTCCTTCGAATATATCGCTGAAAGCGAAAGATCCAATAGCTGTATATAAAAGCATAATACCAATAAAAAAACCTATATCCCCTACCCTATTTGTTAGGAATGCTTTTTTTGCTGCATTTGCGGCACTATCTTTTTCAAACCAATGGCCTATGAGAAGAAAAGAACTTACGCCAACCAATTCCCAAAAGATGTACATTGAAATTAGATTGTTGGCAAGCACGATACCATTCATAGAAAAGGTAAAAAGACCTAAGTAAGCAAAATAGCGCGAATATCGAATATCCCCTGCCATATACTCTAATGAAAATATATGGGTACATGTAGAGATAAGAGCTACTACAAGAAGCATAATAATAGTTATATTATCAATTAAAAATCCTAGGCGAATAGAAAATTCTCCCATATCCAACCAAGTAAAACTGGCTGATTTTGAAAACTCCAAATTATATGATGTAAGCATACTAGCGAACATTAACAATGATAGAATAAGAGTTCCCGCTATTGCACCAATAGATACCCAATCTCCTTGCCGAGGCAATCGCCTACCAAAAAAGATTTGCACAAGAAAAGCTGCCAGTGGCAAAAACAAAATTAGAAGTGAAAATTTGATGAAATACTGTTCCATTACTGTTTTAGGCTAGATGCATCATCAACATTGATAGTATTCAAATTATTATATATATTAATTATTATAGCAAGGGCGACTGCAGCTTCTGCCGCCGCAAGAACAATAACGATGAGCCCAAATATATGGCCATCTAAATTCATTCCGCCAAA
>PBAR01000018.1 GCA_002718285.1 Fidelibacterota bacterium | reverse complement strand
TAAATTCAGTAGCCTGAGCTTCTTTACCTATTCCTGATGCTTTTTGGTAATCTGAAATTTTAGAACGTACTTGTGTGGAGATCTGACGGGCAAGCTCATCTCTGGCCCTTGAAGTCGCCACCTTTTTTGATAAATTAAGTTGTGGACGTTCAGCATCCCCTACACCATAAAATATTTTTTTNTCTTTTGGAGGGTTNAAATACCATTTAGGTANATCAATTTTATCATGCGGTTTTGTAGAAGAGCANCCTGTAAANAAAACTAGACCGATAATTAAAAGTNATATTTTNTTCATAAAGCTTTCCTCAATTAAATTATTNNTCTTTTAACAATGTATATAGGTTCAGACACTAATTAATNTNTTTAGTTAAATATACACAATGACNTTTNNATAAAAATANCTCTTATTTTAANAGTAGCATTTTTCGAACCTGCCGGAAATTATTTGCTTCTATTACATAAAAATAAANACCTGCNCCAGCATTTTTCCCNTGNCTATTTCTNCCATTCCAAAGAATTGAATNATAACCAGCTTCTTGAANTCTATTAATCAATTGATTNATNTCTCTACCACTAACATCATATATTGTNAGCTTTACATTGCTATTTTCAATAAGGTCATATTTAATCCTTGTCTTTGGATTAAAAGGATTNGGAAAATTNTGATNTAGTGCGAATTCTTCAGGAGTAGGAACGAACCTTAGATCAGCCATACCTTTTGCAATAATACCCGATTCGCCTATTAATTTA
Source organism: Fidelibacterota bacterium (assembly GCA_002718285.1). Next base: position 77,505 of record PBAR01000018.1, on the reverse strand, counting down.
TAACCCAAAAAGAGCGGTATTTCAATTTCAGATGTTGATNATATTTCAAAGGATAATTTCCTNTTTTNATTATGAATTCCCCGTTCTATNTATCCACTTGCATGCAATATCTTCTTTTCATCAGTGTATGTTTTATTNAGATTTATTTCCTTATCATAATCTATAAGTACAGTTGATTGAACTATATCCAAGACATCTTCGGGATAGNTAATTACAATTTCAGAAGCGATAGTTTCTTTAGGAAGTNAAATTNCCAGTATTCTACCAGATTGTTCTATACTCAAAGGATATCCAATATTTCCTTGATATGCTNCCATCAATGGNGGTGCATNGTTTGACCAGTCCCACATGCGTTTTAATGTCATGGCATCTCGCATATCAAAAATATTATTTAAGTCNGGAATCAGGTGAGGAACTANGCCTGTTACAGGTCCGAGTTCATAAGTAATATCCTGNTTATCCCATGNAGTCACAAAACNGGCAANATCATTAACGCTAATATGAAAATCATGATCATAATCNCCTAATAGATANGTATGAAACCTTAATTGTTTTTCACTTGCTGTATCCCCTGCCCANTCTANAATTCCAGGAATANACAAATTAATNGTATCTAANGAAGCTATCGTTTCTAATATAGTTATAGTAAGTGTAGTATCCGTGTCAGAGTACGTAGAAGTCATATTCATATTATCATATACTAAAGAACTCATCACCGGCACACCTGGACTTATCAGAGGCTGTGAAAATTTAAGTTGTACTACTTTATCATTACGAAAAATAGTTGCAATTGTATCCGGGTATAATTCAGTAATTATAGCGGATTGAGGAATACCGCCTATTGAATAAGAAAAATTACTTTCATTGCCAGCTATATCGAATGATGATACTTTAAAATAATACATTTCCCCGTCTTGATATTCTGGCATAAAAACCTGTGCGAATGCTGTATCTGAATTAATGATTGATTCAACTATATTCGAATCTTGTCCTGCATAAATATTATAGTGACTGAAATCATATTCTAAAACAGGATCCCAGGTTAATTCTATACGCTTTGAAGAAAAACGCCCGACTAGATTTGATGGTATACCTGGTGCGGACAAATCAATAAAAACTCCATCACTATTAATAATCTCACCAGTATTTCCTACCTTATCCAGTCCTCTTACATGTAGCTGATAAGTATGATTTTCTAATAAATTTTGATTATCTAAATAAACTGCCGTATCTAATCCTGTGAATTGCCATTCACTATAATAGATTGAATCATTAAGATCGAAGAGTGCATATTCATGACCTTCAAGACCCGAAAGGTCATCTGAAAACATGTCCCAATATCCTGAATAAATATCTAAAATATTCTGACGGTCAATATCAGTAGAATCTCCGTCAGAGATACTGTTACCAAATGGCCCAGAAAGGTCAGCAGTTATACCGTCGGAACTGACTGATGTAGAAATATGACCCACTCTATCGATTGCCCTGATTTTTGTTTTATAGATCTGACCATCAGATAATAATATTGTACTATCGATAATAAAAGTATCAAGCCCTACATCAGTCCAGTCTACGATTGTTGTTCCATCATTAATAATTGAATATTCATATCCTGAAATACCGCTGATACTGTCTTCAAAGCCGATCCAGGAAGCCATTAGTATTGATTTAGATGGTGTATAAGCTTGGTCAATTTCCATATCTAAAGAAGATATATCAATTACTTGTCCTTCCAGAGGAGATGTTAAATCTATGGTTATACCGTTACCATAATAAAAAGAAACATTCCCTGCAGAATCAGATACGGAACCGGAACCCCAATAGGTTACTGAGTGTTGTAAATTAAGATCTAAAATAGCAATAGATGAATCTGTCCATTCATCTGTCCAATTTACTACATCTGTATCCCCCGGTGCAGTTCCAACAGCAAAAGAATAAGATATTATGCCGGAAAAATCATCATCAGCTGATGCAAATAATGATAATGAAGAATCTGAACTTTGATAATCTAAGTCCCCGATATCACCTTCATATAAACTATAAATCACCGGATCTTCTGTATCAATTGTGATACCATCAGTGATTGCTGTTTCAGATATATTATCGGCGGCATCCAATGCACGAACACTAAAATAATAGGTAACTCCATGCTGTAGATCCAGTGCATTATTCACATAATATGTGTCAAGATTTACACTTACCCAGTTTACAACATCAAAACCGCCCGAGTCACTGCCCAGTGCAACGAGGTATTCCTTAAGCTCAGTTGTAGAGTCAGTAAAACCTGTCCATGCTGCGGAAATAGTAGACACATCATTTGACCAGTCATCATCAATCAATGCCAATCCATCTTTCACCTGACCTTTTAAAGGACCGGATATATCGTAAGTAAAGGATGCAAAACCAGAATCAAGCTGTGTATTTCCTGCCTGATCCTGGACTCTGCTATAAACATGATAAATTAATCCATCAGACAAAAATGTATTATCCAAACTATAGGACCAGGAATTAGTCCCAGTCACATAGATCCAGTTTGGTTCCTGAGACCAGGATGTATCATTCCACCAAGTATTTTCCATTATATTATTGATTAANATTGAAACGGTTAAAGNACCTGAAATTGAATCTGAAGCAATTCCNGAAATAGTGTTATCATTGGACCAATTATCGTTATTATACAAAGTATCATCTAATACTACTTCAGAAACGGGTTGCTCCATATCATAAACAAAAGAATCAGACACGGCTGTGTTCTCAACATTACCTGCAGCATCAATACTTTTTGCACTGATAATATATTCCTGGTTATTGTCAAGATATTCGTAAGACAACGGATAGCTCCAGGGAAAAGTATTATCCGCCTGTAACCATGTCTGAGAGCTCAACCAATTATTTCCGTTAAAATAGAACCCATCAGAACTACGATAGATTTGAACATCAACCGAGGATACACCGGAAATTGAATCTAAAACTGTACCAGTGATTAAACCCGTTGTTCCCCAACTATCATTATAATAGTCATTTTGAAAAGAGAAAATAGTAACCGGATATTCTGTATCAATAATCACGTCACTATTTAATGACAAAGATCCTGATGCACCCATTTCAGGCAGTAACAAATCCGCTTCATTTCCTGCTTCATCTCGGATAGTACTACTGTTTAATGATAATGCATCCGAACCACTATAACCGAGATCAGTACTGTTCTGACCGAAAGCAACTGTATANGAAAAACTAAGTGTTGGGCTTCCTGTACCTTCTGTATAAACTGCAAAGGCATCAACCGGGCTGGTATCTAGAGTAAGTTTAGGAATCCCGCTAACATCTACAGGCTCTCTAAATTTTACGGCCAGAGAAATTTGGTCATTTTCATTGAAATTTCCATTTTGAGTAAGTGAAAAGACTTGATTGATTGAAGGGGGAATACCATCTATAACGATATCTTTTGTGCCACTGATAGAATTTACATCTCCAGGATCAAATAATAATAAATCGGACAGATTTCCTACACTATCCTTAATAGTCCCATTATTTAAAATCAGAGCAGTTTGACTATAATAGTCTAGATCCGAGCTGGTATCACCCCGACTAACTATATAAGAAAAGTTCAGCATTGTAGTTCCCGAACCACTATTATAGAGTGCTATTGACGGGTTATCCCCGCCTGTCTCGAGAAGTAGCTGAGGATCACCGGTCACATTCACAATTTCACTNAATACGGCTGTAAAAAAAAGTTCATCATCTATTTTATAGGTTCCATTTGGTGATGAAGCAGTGAAAATATTTACTTTAGGCATAATTCCATCAATAACAATATTGCTGGACGAGGATAGAGATCCAAATGATCCAGGATCAGGAAGAGTTAGATCAGACTGATTTCCATTTTCATCTAATATATATCCACCATTAAGGTATAAAGAAGAATTTGCCACATAGCCAAGATCGGATGAAATCTGACCATTTTCAACGATATAATTAAAAGTTAGAGTATTCTGACCGGAACCACTGGCATAGACAGCCGCACCATCAACTATACCTGTTTCAAGTGATAATTCAGGATTCCCTATTACAGAAACATAATCATCAAAGGTAATTTGTATCGGAATCATGTCACCAATGATATATGTGCTGTCTGAAAATGCAGTGGACATTACACCAGTAACTTCGGGGAGGATTCCATCAATAATTATATTATTGATTCCACTAAGAGAAATATTTGTGCCTGGATTTCCTAAAATTATATTTGCACTGTTTCCTGCCAAATCTTTTATAAAACCTCCATTTAGCATCAGAGAGTTGGTACTTTTGTAATCAAGATCACCGCTAGAATCCCCTGCAGAAACAGTATAGATAAAAACTATGGAAGAATCGACTTGGTAATTTGCAGAATGGAAACTTGCAGATCTATCGATTTCCCCTGTTTCCAGTTGTAATAATGGGGACCCGGTTACTTTAACAAGTTCGTTGAAATTGATTGATAAAGTTAACTCCTGACCTACAATATAGATCCCATTGGGGGTTATTGATGTAACATTGGTAATTAATGGTGGAGTTTTATCGAAAATAACCGCACTTCCATCCGTAGAAGATGTAATCTGAATTCCGGAATTTCCAGCAAGATCTACATAGTCTATTGTAAATACAATATTTCCTGATACATCATTAGATGACATTGTTCGGGAAATTGACCAGCTGGTATTATTCCCTGTTACCGTTGCATTAACATCTCCAATGGTTACAGTAGGTGTTTTAATCGCTTCACTAGTTGTCAGGGATAAAGTAACTATTTCCTCGGGACCTGCAATAGATGTAAGATTTGGATTATTAGATACAAATGAAACGCTGGTAGCTTCAGGAATAATACCATCCACAACAATAGTTTTATTTGCAGCGAGTGATCCAGTGGAATCTGGAGAAAACAAATTCAGATTAGCAGGATTTCGTGCTATATCTTTTACAGTACCCCCATTCAAACTAAGTGATGTTATACTTTGATAGTCCAAATCAATAGAAGCATGACCACTTGAAACAGTGTATCTAAAGAGTAAACTATCACCGCCTCCTGAGCCACTGATATAATCTATAACAGCATCATTTACTCCAGTCTCCAGTGTTAGCTGAGGTGTACCAGTTACATCAATGGATTCACTGAAATTAATTTGGATATCAATCACATCTCCAATTTTATAAGTACTGTCAGGAGCGGTAGATGTAACTCCCGTAACCGTTGGAACGATTCCATCAATTATAATATCACTCGAACCTGATATAGAATTTTGGGATCCCAGTGCCGGCAGATCCTTTATGACACTATTATAGGATGCATCTCTTATTGTACCGTATAATGCATTTGATCCTGAAATATATTCCAGATCATTACTATAATGCCCGCTGGAAATATTATATTTAAATCTTAGTTTATTTGTATTGGATCCGCTATTATAATATGCTCTACCATTATTTGCACCGGTCTCCAAATTAATATAAGGGGTTCCTGATACAGATACATGTTGTGAAAAATGAATATCAATGAATATATCATCGTTAATCTTGTAAATACCATTATCAGAAGAAGAAGATACCGATAATACAACCGGTGCAATTCCATCAACCACAATATCTCTATTTCCTCCTAAAGAATTCTGAGATCCTGGTTCTGGAAGCGTGATAACCGCAGGGTTCCCAGCCGCATCTGTGATAGTACCATTATTCAGATACAATGAATTTGCACTGGTGTATAATAGTTCACTGGTAGTATCACCCGAAGCCACTTGGTATCTGAATTTGGCAATTGAACCACTTTTGGAATAATAATTTATTGTTTTCGTTGAAGTTTGACCATTTTTTACAGCAATTTCAAACTTAGGACTACCTGTTACATATATAGATTCGTTGAAATATGCATATATATATATATTATCATTAATATTGTATGTTCCATTGGAAACATTAGTTGAGACACTTGTCAATACAGGCTCTATGTTATCTATAATAATATTCTTATTATATCCTAGTGAATAGATGGAACCAGGATGCGGCAGGTCTATTTGTGCATTATGACCTGCGGAATCCTGTATACTACCTCCATTTAAAGATAGTGCCGTAGAGCTAGTATAATCCAGGTCATTGCTAGAATCGCTCTCAGAAACTACATATTCAAAGACAAGAATATCAGAACCGTCTCCACTTGTATAGTTAATTATTGCATCAACATTTCCAGTTTCAATAGTAAGCTGTGGAGTACCTGTCACTAAAACATTTTCAATAAACTGTATTGTTATAGGAATTATCTCTCCAGCATTATAGCTGCCATTGTTTTTAGATGAGCTCACAGACAAAATAACTGGATCGGCATTAAATGAAACAGATCCTGAATTTGCTGCATTAAACGCAGATCCATTGCCTGCAATATCATTGGCAGTAAAAGAAAAACTGACATTTCCATCTTTCTCTCCACCTTGCATGATGTACCAAAAACGCCAACCGTAAATAGATGTATTAATAATATTCGATGATAAGATTGTCTGATTATTAATTTTTGTATCTGTGAGATTACTTAAAGATTCATTAACAGAAAATTCAACAAAAACAGTATCACCGGTCACTGCCTGAGTATTATTTGCATTACTGGAATAAATAGTAATATTGCTGGCCAACGGAGCTGTTTTATCAATTGTAACAGATGACTGATTTGTAGTGGTGGTAATTGAAGATATACCGGCATTCCCATTCACATCATAGTATGTTATCTCAAAAGTACTTATTCCCTCAGGATCAATATTGTTAACCGTTGCAAATGCCTGCCATGCCGTTCCGGAACCAGTTACGGTTACGGTATTCCCATTAATATTACCAGATATAGGAAGTACTGTATTTCCAAGCATTTCTGATGATTGGAAAGAAACTGTTACAATATCACCAAGTTTTGCATATGAAGTATTATTGATATTATTTGAATAAATTGAGGAGAAAGTAATAGAAGGCTGAGTTAAGTCCAATACAAACTGCTGTCCCGAAGAATTGGGCATAAAGAATGTTTCAGAAGCATCACTTACTCGTACAGTTACCGTTCCATCGTTTCCAGGCCATTCAGCCATACTACTCAAGGAACTATGAGAAATAAGTAGTTGAATATTCCCACTTGCATCTGAGCTAAATGACCCCGAACCATGAAAAGTACCTGTTGCTGCAGTTGCAGTAATTGCAGACCATGTATTCCCCTGATTAAATGATATTTTCAGTAAATATGAATTATTACTAATAAATCCTGATCCCGCTAATTTTATACCGCCAGTAAGACTGCCATTAATCGCTGTACTGGTTGAAATATTATAAACACTACCCCCTCCCGCTAGAGAAAAAACAATTTCTTCGGTTGTAACACCTGCGGAGTCTAAAGAAATTGATCGAATACGATTATTTAAATAGTCAGCAACATACAGGTGGCTGGTTCCAAAAACTGAAACACCTTTTGGTGAGTTAAACAGTGCAGCCGTTCCGGATCCATCAGCATAGCCAGGAGTACTTCCTGCAATCGTTGATACTACACCTCCCGATGTAATTTTTCTTATCCTATCATTCGATTCATCAGCTATATATAGAACTCCATCATTATCAATACAAACATTCCACGGGTAATAAAATCTGGCATCTGTTCCTGTTCCATTTACACTTCCGGATGAACCTCCGTATCCTGCTAAAGTAGTGACCGAACCAGTAGATGAAATCTTACGGATTACATGATTCCGACTATCCGCAACATAAACATTTCCCGAACCATCAACATCTATTCCTGTAGGTTCATAAAATTTCGCGTCTGATGCATTACCATCTAAATACCCAGAAGATGAGTATCCTGCAAAGGTTGTTACTTCCCCTGAAGCAGAAATAGTACGGATTCGATGGTTATATCTATCCGCGACATAGATTATACCATTTCCATCAATAGCTATTCCCGAAGGTCTATTAAATCGAGCAGCAGTACCCGTTCCATTTGTGTTTCCTGTAGACCCGCTACCTGCTATCGTTGATACAATACCCGATGAAGTAATTTTCCTTATGCGGTGATTGTAAGAATCAGCTACATACACATTTCCAGATCCATCTACTGATACATCGGACGGGTAACGAAATTTCGCATTTGATCCTGCGCCGTCCNNGTANCCGTAACTTCCGCCTGCCAAAGTNGTNACCACACCTGAAGNCGTAATTTTNCGAATACGATTATTATAATAATCAGCTACATANATATTTCCTGACTGATCTACTGCAATTCCATGNGGTCTATTAAAACTAGCCGCAGTTCCAGTACCNTCTGACCAGGATCCAGATCCGCTTCCAGCAAAGGTACTGANGACCTGGGCCTGGATTATTGAAATGCAAAAAATAAATAACAAACAGTACTTACTTNGCATTNACCACCCCATCGCCATAGCTTTGAATAAATATTAACTGATCATCTGGATCTACNAGTTCACAAGCTGTTTCAGTAATCATGCAGGANTCATTCTCTCNNCGCTCNAATGCGAGGGTATCNGTTCCTTCNGATAGAGAAAGAAANTCGATCTCAGCNAAAAAGATATTACTGCTAGCGTTAAAACCACTGGAATCACTGCTAACAAAAATAGAAATAATCTCAATNCGTCCATCNGTACTGTCATTTGCAAAAAATANNGGTNCGGAACCANCAGAATAATCTCCACCATTAACCTGAATTAGTTCCAGTTTATTAGGATTATAATTGACCACTGCCTTGACTCCTCCATACCACCGATCACTTTCCGTGCTATCCATTAAGTAAATATCCGTATTAAATGTTACACCGACAGTGACATCATAGTGATTAGGAGAGAATACCAGCGCCGGGAGTCCACATTTTACTTGTGTCATATCCAGTGGATTATCTAGTTCGTTTTCTAGGGCACCAACTTCATTTTGGCAACCAGCAAAGAAAAATAAAATAAAAATGGATAAAATGATATATTTCTTCATAAAAAATACCATCTAACACCTATCCTGTTTGAAAGAGGCTCGTAGGTCAATTTCAATGGAAATGACGAAGCAAACTCATCTATTCTTTTCTCCGCATAATATGCATGTGCCATACTCAGAGCCCATATACCAACCGCTGATATACTATAAGTCAATAAATTATTATTTTCTTTTTTCATTTTAGTATCAATTTTATCTAAGATAGAGATATATTTTTGAATTGAATCTGAAACTGTCGCAGCACGGTATTTTTCAAGATTCCACTCTCTGTCGGGTTTCAATTCACTGAATTTAAGCTGACTATTAATAGCGAGACCTATGAATGTAAGCTCCAAACCTATGAAAGTACAACCAGGAAGAATATTTCCTCGGTATATGGAACCTCTTCCAGGAAACCACATAGAACGTTTTAACGCTTCTTCTCTTGTTCTTGGTTTGATCATAGCTAAAACATCTGGATCATGACGTCCTAATCGCTTTTTTGCTAAAAGAATTTCGGGTGGATTGAGCCACATCATATTCCANGCTAATATCTCCAGTTCCACCACTACATCACCTAAATCACCTATTACTTCAATTCGCTTAGATTTCTTTGCCAGTCTGGTTGGGACATGTACCATATTTATATCTATGATAAAAGTACTATCGGCTTNCTTGATAATTTCGCCTGAAACAACATAATTTACTTCAAGTGTATTTCCAAAATCCGCAGTACACTCTACTGAGATACATTTTATTTTTTTAATACCTTCCCTTTTTAATACATTGTAAATCCATTTTCTGTTCATCTGCTTTGCTGCACCGGTATTATTAAGTTGAATTCTTAGACGCTCAGTNATTTTTTCTGCCTGCCTTNTNTCAATNCCAGTAGGTTTAAAATCTAANACTGCTATTGTATTATCGGGATTCTGNCCGAANATCAATGGATTGAGATGCAATAAAAAAAGATAAATACTAAAACTTCTATACTTCATAGAATTATATAATCAATAAATAGAAAATGAATTAATAAAAAAATATCAATTTGATGAAATAAAAAATTATTATTTGGATCGTTTAAAATTCATACCCTAATGAAAAACCACCATCTATCCATCCAGTGGTACCATCTTTTTTCTGAACAATATTTGACCTTGTAGTAAATCGTACTTCTAAAGCTTCAACATGAAGTTCCATGGAGTCTGGAATCTCAACATTATTTAAAATATATTCACCAACCGGTAAATCAATATTGAGACCGCCAATAAATCCGGTTCCTGCATGGAATACTCCGGTTGCTGCTGTTACACTGACAGATAGATTACCTATAAAAAGACCGGTATTCCCGCCAATCTGAAAAGCAGTACCACCAAAANGTTGATCATTAACTGTTCTTCGGAAAATATATCGGAAAATTTCTATATTTGCATTTACAAAGAAANTGGTACCGTAGTAACCGTAAGGGGTACCAATGGAAATTCCAGCAACGGGTCGTGACTTATCATAAGTATTAAAAGATGAAGCTTTTATAATAGGATAACCAGTATAAATATTTACACTATAATTTGGCACGATACCGTACTCAAATTCATCTTCCTGTCCAAATAAAGATGCTGAAATAAGGATAATAATTACTAANCTAGTTGACTTTGGCATGTTCTGACCTTTCTAAAAAGATAGTCAAATCTAAGTCTATAGACGTTATTATATCAATCAGCTAAGACTTTANACTTTAAAGGGTAATTACATTATAGCAATAATTATTTTAAACATGCAGAAGTTGCTAATGGAATACTAACATTTTATTAAGAAGAATACTCTTACTATCTTTCAATACACTAAAGTGTAAACTCGATGCCACACTTATGCTACTATTCAACCAATAGGGAGTCATAGTATTTCCCTGCTTTTTCATAATTAAGATCATCTATAAATGCATTAAAAGAAAAATAACAGATTAAATAGTTCAGATCGTCTACCCATGGAGGAATATATTCTGGTTCATCTATAAGTCCATCTTTTTTCATCTTTATGAGAGCGGGTATATCATCAAGATCAATTTTACCTGAAAAAATTAGACGAAGTGCATCATCCCTGCTCTTCTCCACAGCTTTACGAAAAAAATTATGGACTCGGATCAATCCATCCAAATAAACTATATCTTTGGTAAATGGTGCACCACCACTTAATAAACCACCTCTAAATACCCTCCTGGCCTGTTCAAAGGATTGGTTCCTGTTATCGGTCTTTTCAAGAAAAAAACGATAGACATCAATAAAATCAGCACCATCAATGGCCATCTGCACAGCAACCACTCTGTAACATAAACGCCGCATGCGTGCGATATCCATAGATCCTGTAATAAATTCTGAAAAAACAGCCAGTCCCTCCTGAGTCTTGGTAACCGTACCATAGTTTGCACCAAGAATTTTCATCTGATGTTGTCTTCTTCCGTTTAATGTAGTGGCAACATGAACAAGAGCTTCATGGTTGATAAGCTGTCGGATATTTTTATAAGTAAAACTCTCCTTTTCCCGAATCTTTATCTCTTTTGATGTGGCTGTAGCTTTTGCTGAAAGATTCTCTACAAGACTAACCTTTGGTGCCTGGTCTCCAAATGTATACTTTATTGCTTCGCGAAAATGATCTGCTACGACTTTTGCACTGATAGTATTTTTCTGAGTATTTGATACAGGATTTTGCTGAAAAGAATCCAGAATTGACTGAAACTGAACTACCAGATCCAATGGGGTTGTTCTCCCGTCTTTCAGCTTTCCTTTTGGAAGACCATATATCTCTTCAGAAATAGTAAAAAAGTCTTTTGTTCCACGACTTGAGATTAGCATCGCACTTCGCTCAAGTGCATTTGCTTTTTTTATAAGCCAATTATCATAAAAGGTACCCTTGAGCATAGATCGCGCAACAGAAATACACTCTAAAATATTTTTCAATTCAAAAGGTGGATACTCCACTATCGGGATTGTTTGAGCTTTTTTCCTAAAAAATGTTTTTCTGACTTCCAGTGACCAGGAAACCGATCGAAGAATTCTAATCTTCCGACTAGCAGCATACAAAAGATCCGCTGATTTCCTAAGTCGAATTTTTACGCTTTCTCTTAACACCGTAATGTTTTATATAACACTGCCTATAAGTTCATACTCATTAACACTATCAATCAGCACATTGCAGAATTGACCTTTTTTAGCATTCCCACGTATATGAACAATATTATCAATCTCGGGAGAATCATATTCTGTGCGTCCCACACCTACTTTTTTTACACTTTTATCTACAAGCACCTTTAATGTCTTGCCAATCAAAGATTCATTTTTTTCAAGAATAATCTCATATTGCAGCTCCTGCAATTTATTTAATCTTTCATTTTTCACATCTCTGGAAATATTATCTGAAAGTCTGGCCGCAAGGGTACCTTCTTCTTCAGAATATGTAAAGATACCAAGCCGGTCAAAACGGATTTCTTCTACAAAATCATATAGTTGATTATAATCCTGCTCATTTTCACCTGGATAGCCGACTATAAGAGTGGATCGCAATGCCAAGTCTGGTATTGTATCTCTCAATTTCTTAATACGATCTCGAATTCCTTTCTGACTAAGTCCACGACGCATTGACTTTAGGATAGAATCTGACGCATGCTGTATAGGCATATCTAAATAACTGCAAACTTTATCACATTCTGCCATTGCTTTTATAATTCTCGGTGCTAAGTGAGCAGGATGAGCATAGTGAATCCTGATCCATTCTATACCATCAACTGTATTTAATTCTTTCAACAAATCACTGAGATAAACCTTTCTTTCAAGATCCCAACCATAGGACGTCGTATCTTGTGCAATAACCAGTAGCTCTTTTACCCCCTTTCCAGCAAGGCGATGGGCTTCATCCATGATGGCTGGGATATTTCTACTTTTCTGTATACCTCTCATCAAGGGGATACTGCAAAAAGAGCATCCATTATCACATCCTTCTGCAATCTTAAGGTATGCATAATGACTGGGTGTCATTAGTGACCTAAAAAATAGCGGATCGTCTTTTGCAAAATCCTTTCCTGTTAAAAAGGAAACTATCTGATGATGATCATTGCTGCCAAAAATACGATCAATTTCAGGTATCTCCTTGGCTATTTCATCTGGGTAACGCTCAGAAAGGCATCCCATAATAACCAATTCTTTAAGATTTCCTGTTTTCTTTAATTCTGCTGCTTCTAGGATAGTATCGATAGACTCTTCCCTTGCTATATCTAAAAACCCGCACGTATTTATCAGTATGGTATCTGCTTTTTGAGCATCATTCGTTATAGAAAGTTCTGCTTGGCGAAGACCTCCCATGAGAATCTCTGAATCAACCAGATTCTTTGCACAGCCAAGACTGATAAGGTGTAATGATTTTTCAGGATTCATTTTCTTTATTTCCTAGGAGACCTTGAACGTAAACAACGGGATCAAAAGGCTCAAGATCAGAAAGCTCTTCTCCAAAACCGATAAACTTCACAGGGATATTCAATTGTTTATATAGAGAAAATACAATACCACCTCTCGCGGTTCCATCCAGTTTAGTCAAGACTGCACCTTCTAAAGAAATATGCTTATTAAACTCTTGGGCCTGTATTATTGAATTTTGACCAAGACTCGCATCAATTGCTATAAGATTGTGCACTTTAAACATTGGGAATCTTTTTTTGATAACCTGGAACATCTTTTCTAATTCTGCCATAAGATGATCATATGTATGCAGTCGACCTGCGGTATCTACTATTACTAAATCCATATCTTTTGACAAAGCAGATTGTAATCCATCAAATAGAACTGAACCAGGTTCATTGGTCTGATCATTGCATACCAGATCGCAACCAGCTCGACTGGCCCAAATTTTTAACTGGTCAACAGCTGCTGCCCTATAGGTATCCGCTCCAACCAGCATCACTTTTTGTTGCATAGAACGGTAGAATGATGCAATCTTTGCAGCGCTTGTAGTTTTTCCTGCACCGTTTACTCCTACCATTAGCACCACTGTTGGTTCATGAAAAGGTTTTAAATCAATCTTATCAGGTAACATTTGAATGAGGTGATTCTCAACTAAAGGTATAAAGTTACTATTATCATTTTTTTTTTATCACATCCAAAATTGATTCTACCATATCATACCCAATATCAGCAGCAATTAATTGTTCTTCTAGAGTTTCCAATGATTCATCTGAAACATCCTTTCCCATATTCGATTGAAACGCTTCAGCAATACCAGATCTGGTTTTATCCAGCGCTTTAAAAAGTTTATGTAGCATGGTGTTTTTGGAAGTCAGAGTAAAAATCTTTGCAATAAATTATCATACTGATAACCAGTAGAGCTGCACCTACATAAACAGTAACTGGTTTTAGCCAAGGAAGAGAAGAAAATTCAAAAATATGAAGAAAGACAGTAAGCGCAGTGATACTTGCAGCCCATTTACCCCACCAGTTAGAGTTCAATATTGAGATATTGTAATTAAGAAAATAGATAGCAAGTCCTGCGATCATAGCATGGCGGATTGTATAGAACAAGAAATACCAGAATGGGAATCTATTGGCAATAGAGAGATAAAGCATTACTGCTACAGTTAGAATAAAATCAGCTAGTGGATCAATCCACTTTCCAATATGGGTAACTTCATTAGCCCTGCGCGCAAAATACCCATCCAGAGCATCGGAAAGGGCTGCAAGAATAATCAATACCCCAGTCAACCAGTTCCAATCTGGTCTGCTTAGTGTATATATAATAGGGATTGCAGACATTCCTCGAAGAAGGCTAATAATATTGGCCAATGTGAGTACCCGGTTTGGGTCTTCTATTATAATTGATGGTTTAATTTTAAATACGTTCAAGGTTTATATTTTCATTGTATATATGTTTTTTTTCATCCATAAAAATAATCTGATCACATATTGACTGCACAAAATTTTGATCGTGGGATACAATAAAAAGATGCTTTGTATCCATACACTCCTTTAAAAAAGAACGTAAAGTTTTTTTTTGTTCATGACCAAGACCAAACGTAGGTTCATCAAGTATCAACAGATCATAATTACAATGTGCCATAAGGACCAAAAGCATAGTTCTCAATATTACCCATGTAAGTTCAATTCCTTTCTGGTCTGCTATTTGATCCCAAAGAATTTGAAAGCGTAATAGCTGTTTATAGAATGTTTTAGAAATTGCAGGGTCAAAAATTCCATTTTCAATCAATCCTTCCATAAGTTCAGCAGGTGTATTAAGACGAATCAAGTTCTCTGGGAACTGATCTAGATAACCAGTAGTAATATCCGAACTACCATTAATTTCGATTTTAATTGTGCCAGAAGATGGTTTCAAATGCCCATTGATAAGACCTGCAAGTGTTGTTTTACCTGAGCCATTATTTCCAAGAATGCCAAGGAAGCGACATTTCATTAAAGAAATATTAAAGTTATTAAAGATATCTCTATCATTATAACTAAATGTCACCTGATCAACATGTAAAGATAATTCTCCTGGAGATATGAAAATTTTATTATAATCTTTTTTTTCAAGGGTATTTACTTTTTCAAAAGATGCTAAATCTAGTTTCCATCGACTTTCAGAATATCCTAAATCTGACCAATTGGATGTAAACCAGACAATGATTTTATCTTCTTTATTAGACCAATATTTTAATAAATCAACAAACTCTTTCTTATTATTTTCAGATAAAAATGATAAACCATCATCAATAAGAATTACATCTGCATTCGTCTGCATGGTAGTAATTAAATTTAATATTTCTTTTTCTCCTCCCGATAAAAATGCGGGGTTTCGGTTAGGATCAAAGCTATAAGGCAACATTTTCAATCCATCTGCAACTATTTTTTCTATTTTATCAGGATTAATTCCAGAACACTCAGAACTAAAGGCAAGTTCACTTATCAGGGTACGACCAATTATTTGCTGATCAGGATTTTGAAAAATAATATATAGCTTGCCAGGATGGTGAATATCTGTAATTACATAATTTACTTTTTTCAGATCAAGGCCATAATTTGAGATAAATTTTATAAATGCGCTCTTCCCAGACCCACTTTCGCCATAAACAATATGTAGGCCTTCTTCTAATTTTACTTTAAGATATTCTGATTTAAACTTTTTATAGTATATGCTGAAGCGTAATTCAATCATGTATAATACCCCGAACAATCCTTGAAGCAGAACCAAGATTGCGATGGATTACATCTGTTGCCGCCAGGCTGCTTTTTAAAAGATTTTCTTCATTTGTAAATAGTAATTTAAAAATTTTTCTAAATTCTGATTCAGATTTAACTGAAAATCCACCCCTGTTTTTCAGCAATTCTTCTGCTTCTTGAAAGTCATGATATTTAGGTCCAAATATTACAGGAAGGTTTGCCACTGCAGGTTCCATCACATTATGAATCCCAGTTGAGAATCCCCCACCAACATAAGCAATCTGCGCCTGCCAATACATTCTGGACAAGACACCTATAATACCTAAAATTACCACTCTCTCATTAGGGATAGTTAAGTTTGACGCATCTTCAAATACAACGGGATTAAATCCTTTCTCCTCGAATCTATTCTTATATAGAGCAACCAGTTTTTTGACTGGTTCATGTGGAACATAGACAATATTTAATTCTGGAAATAAATTTAACAATTCAAAGATAACTGGGAGAATGATTTTATCATCTTCCTTATGAACACTAGCAAGAATAAGACGCTTGGGGCGCAACAGAATAGATTCAGTTTGAACTTTAAAAATATTCTCAGCAGAATGCTTCACCATATCATAACGTGGATTTCCTAAAGCTTTTAATTTTTGCGAATTCATTTTTCTAATTAGAAATCGTATAGTTAAAGAATCATTTTCTGAAATAGTATATATTGTAGAAAAAGACTTATAAACAGAACGGAAAAAGTTCCTGAAAACTGGTTTTAGTTTGCAAGAATTATTATTAAATCGAAGTGCAAAAATATTGATATGAATATCTTTACTTTTTGCATACCAAATAAGATTAGGCCATATATCATAGGATGCAAAAATAAGTTTTTTTGGTTTAACCAAATCTAAAGAACGCTTAACACTCCAAAAAAAATCAAAAGGAAGGTATACCTTTAGATCAATGAGATCAGATGATGCATTTTGATATCCTGAAGGAGAGAAAAAGCTAACCAATGCCAATGAATCAGGTTCAATTTGCTTGACACCTTCTAAGACGGGTAGTAATTGATAGAATTCTCCAAGGCTTGACGAATGAAACCAATATATATTAGAATTTGTTTTATTATACTTAAAGTAATTATTCAATTTATAATTAGTGTAGAATCTGCCCCTAAACCCCGAACGTATCTTACTATTAAATAAACTGAAAATAGCAAATACAAAAAATATTATTGGATATACAATAGTATTATAAAACAAAAACCAGATTGAAATCATTGGTTACCCTGTACTAACCGTATCATATACTTGGTCTTCTGTAATCAATTCCATACAAATTTGTTTTGAGCGATAACATTTACGACTACCATTTTGAGAGCATGGACGACACCATAAATTTTTTACTGCAATTTCTCGAGATTCTATAAGGGATACTCCTCCACCTGTTTCTCTTGATGTTGGCCCTAAGATCATCGAAACTGGTACATTCAATGCCTCAGCAGCATGAACCAATCCAGTATCTCCACCTATCACCCTCTTTGCATTGGATAGAAAAGCGAGTGCTTGGCGAAGATCTGTTTTNCCTGCGAGATTTAAAACTTCNGGGACTTCTTTTTCAATATCAAAGCAAATATAATCTTTTGCACTCCCAATTAAAACAGTNTCNAATTTTTTCATCTCTTTAAGAGNATTAGCCANNCCAGCAAATTTATTCGAAGACCATTGCTTCTGNATCCANGCTGCCCCAGGAATCATCACTACATAATTCTTAGANATACCTGATTTNTNAATATANTTCCTAGCNANTTTTTTTTCCATCTCAGTTACAATAAGAGATGTNTNTGGGATTTGNTCTCCNTCNNTCCAAATCTTTCCCAANTGCTGNTGATACATTANCCTTGAATTAAAATTNTCCAAAAACTTATTNNAATAAAAATAAAATAGNANCNATCTTTTCCAGCGTGGTTTTCTCAATCNAATNANCTTTTGGTTTNAAAAAATNCCAATTAATCTAGAACGTAATGAATTATGCAAATCAAAAACTATATCATATTNATTTTTTTTTATAAATTTTCCCACTTGGATATGATAAAGNATAGAAGAAGTTTTTCTTAAAGGAATTATTGAATCAATATGGTGATGNTATTCTAATAACGATTCGAATGGNTGGAGTGTNATNAAGGTTATATGCCCATTNGGGAAGNNNCNNCTAATAGTGGTTAACGCAGAAGTTGCTAAAACAATATCACCAATAGAACTAAAGCGAATAACCAAAATCCTTGGAAATAGGTCCACAGTTTACCTATCTCGGGAAGAGTTAAAAGCAACAAGGTCTATAAGAGAATTTTTTACTGGGGAATCGGGATACATTGATATAGCATCAAGTGCTTTATTTGAAAATTCATCTAATTTGTTTTTGGCGTATTCAAAGCCACCAGTAGATTCAACTAGATTTTTAATTTCATCTAAAATTTTCGTTGTTTTCTTTTTTTTCTTAATAAGATATTTCAATTTTCGTTTTGAAATAATGGATGATTTTTCGTAAGTATAGATCAATGGAAGTGTTATCATATTTCTTTTCACATCACCACCACTATTCTTCCCTGTCTCATTTTCAGTCCCCATTAAATCAAAAAGATCATCTTTTATCTGGAATGCCATTCCTAAATTATCTCCAAAATTATAGGTCGCGACACGATCTCGAGCATTCTTTGTAGTTGTAATTGCACCAAGTTCACAGCTAGTTGCAATAAGTGATGCTGTCTTCTGATTTATCATGTTAAAATAAATATCTTCAGTCATAGATCCTGTTATACTTTTTTCAATTTGGAGTATTTCACCAGAACTAAGTTTTTCTGCAGTGGCTGATATTTGCTCTAAGGCTGTAAAATCTTTAATGCCAATCATATTAATTAATGCTTTACTAAAAATAAAATCACCCATTAGAACAGAAATTTTATTTTTCCAAATCCTATTTACTGAAAGGTTACCTCTCCGTAAAGTACCATCATCTACTACATCATCATGAATCAGGGTAGCAATATGTAATAATTCCATCATTGCTGCTGCTCTATAGCTATTTAAAGTAGGTTGACCGCAGAGCCTAGCTGATAATATTGTAAGTATAGGGCGGATATTTTTACCTCTATTTCTTATCATATATTTAGAAATTGAATTAATCAACCTAACGTCTGATTTCAAAGCATTCTCAAATTCTTTGTGAAATATCTTTATATCATCTATAATAGGCATAGTAATCTGTTTTAGTGTAATCAAATCTTTATACATTTCTAGATAAAATTAGCCTACTAATCCTTTTTAAATCAAATAGGTTACCGATTGCGATTCACAACCCATGAAATACCGATACTTATTTCATATAGTAACATTAATGGTACTGCCATCATTAACATTGAAACAGGATCTGGAGGTGTAATAAAAGATGAGAGAATTAAAATGGAAACAAACGAGTGCCGACGATAATGGCGCATGAAAGGAGGTGTCAATAAACCAATTAAAGATAGTATCAAACTCAATACTGGAAATTGAAACACTAAACCAGATCCAATCAATAACCAAGACAAAAAGCTGAAATAATATGTTATTGAAAAATTATTGGCAACAACATCACTAGCCATACCACTAAAAAATTCCAGTGAAAAAGGTATAAGGATAAAATAAGCAAAACACACACCAACTATAAAAGAAATAAAAGCAAAAAGAACAACTGGAAAAACATAGCGTTTTTCATTGAATTTTAGTCCAGGAAGAATAAATCTAAAAACCTGATATAAAACTACTGGCATAGACAATATAAATCCCGAAATAAAAGCAATAAACCATTTTATCAAAAACATGCCTTGGACTGTTAAAACTTGTAAAGATATTGCGTGAGAGGTCGCCTTAGTAGGTTTTAGCAATATTTCCAATATATTGTCTATGTAACCAAAGGAGATTCCTGAACCAACAGTTATAGCTAATAAACATTTTATTATGCGCCATCTTAATTCTTCTAAATGATCTAAGAAAGACATATCGGTTTCAGATTTATTCATTATTATAATTTTTTCAATAACTTATTCGCAATTTCTACAGGGGACCCATGAATTTCACATAATGAATCTGCAGCCTTTTGAAGAAAATGGGTATTTTCGATGGTCCAAAATTCATTTTCTAATCTCTCCCTAATTATATGGATAACACGGTTTTTATAGCGTTCAAGTCTACGCTTTTCTAATAAACCGCTATTTTTCATTTTTTTAACTAAATTCACTATCCCTATATACATTTCTGGGACTCCTATACCATTGGAAGAAGTTGTATTGAATACAGGAGGTATTGTATTTTCTTTTTGATTATAATTATGTAGAATATTCTTAAGTATTGAAGCTAGTTGATTAGCACCTTCTCGATCTGATTTATTTATTACAAAAAGATCTGCTATCTCAAGAAGTCCAGCTTTCATTAATTGGATTTCATCTCCTGATTCTGGNACCAATACAACGATTGTTAAATCAGNNGCCNTNGNAACATCATATTCACCCTGTCCNACCCCCACGGTTTCAAAAATCACTATNTCTTTNCCACTGGCNTCAAGAACATCGCCTGCATCTTGGGCTTTCCNAGCNATTCCNCCNCTATCNCCACGGCTTCCCATACTNCGAATAAAAATCCTTTCATCCCATACGAATTTATTCATACGTACGCGGTCTCCTAATAAAGCACCTCCAGTAAAAGGACTAGTAGGGTCAACTGCAATTACTCCAACTGATTTATTATTGGAAAGAAAAGATTGGATTAATTCATTGATTAATGTACTCTTCCCTGCACCGGGTGGACCAGTTATACCTATTCGAATCGTATTTAAATTTTTATTATATATCCCTTTGAAAAACTCATCATTCAATGGCCCTCCATTTTCAATAATAGTAATAGCTTTTGCGATTGATCCTATATCACCTGAAATGATTTTTGGTATCAGACTTTCTGACATAATCAATCAAATTGTTTTTGAAATTTAACATAATTAATAATCTTCAAAGTCCTACCTTGACGAAGAATAAAACCATTATGCTCTAGAAATACTAATGTTCTAGAAACAGTTTCTCGTGAAGTTCCTGCCATATTTGCAATATCTTGCTGAAAGGGGAACGTGTTAATTTTAACATGCCCTTTCTTGATTGTACCCTGTTCAATTGCTAAACGAAGAATGCAGAGTCCCACACGTTTTTCAGCATCACTTAATGTAAGGCTAGCAATTTGTTGATCACTCTTACGTAGGCGGATTGTCAATTCCTTTAATAATTGGATACTAACCTTAGGGTAATCTTCAAGCATATTCATAAAATCAATCTTATTCAATCCTAGTACTTTTGTATCTTCTAGCGCCATTACATTAGCGGAACGACTTTCTCCATCCAAGAGCGCCATTTCACCAAAAAAATCACCTTCTGTAATAATTGCTAAAATAACTTCTCTTCCATTTTCATTAGATCGTGTGATTTTCACGCTACCATTAAAAATAAAAAAACAATGTTTCCCTTCAGTATCTTCCATTAAGATAATATCTCCTTTGGAGTAAGAACTAAGTACCATTTTATTAGCAATAAAAATTCTTTCTGATTCCATTAGATCTGAAAAAATTGAAACAGACTTTAAATAATCAGCATTTTCCATAAATTTATTATCACTTTTAATATATAATAACGCTTCATTGACAGTAAAATTAATTAGGACGTAATTTACGTTCTTAATTTTTAAAGGAATTATAATAAATGGACAGACACCCGCAACAATTAAAAAGAAAAAGACAGGATCGGAAGCGACGCGCGAGAAATATAGCAGCTATGTCTGCTCTAAAAACCCATATCAAACAGGTGCTAAAGTCTTCAAAAAAGTCCGAAGCTGAAAAATCTTATGGTTCTGCAGTAAAAAGTATTGATAAAGCAGTAAAAAGAAATTTAATCCACAAGAATACTGGATCTCGACGTAAATCACAGATTACTCGTCATATTAATTCCCTAGTTTAATACAAAATTATAAAACCTATTGTTTTATATTATTTATCAGGAACCTGATAATTTGGGGCTTCTTTAACAATTCGAACTTCATGTGGATGATTTTCTTTTACCCCCGCAGGACTTACTTTTATAAAGCTAGATTTCTGACCAAACTCAGGTATCGTTTTGCAACCACAGTATCCCATCGCGGCTCTTATACCTCNAAGTAATTGATGGATAGTATTATTTACCGATCCTCGAAAAGGAACCATGCCTTCGATACCCTCAGGAACTAGCTTAGATGGCTCTGCTCCTTCCTGAAAATAACGGTCACCACTTCCACTCGTCATAGCACTCATAGAACCCATACCACGATATGATTTATACCTCCGACCCTCATATAGTATAAATTCTCCTGGACTCTCATCCATACCTGCAAGTAAACTTCCCAGCATAACTGAATCTGCACCTGCAGCCAGTGCTTTAGCTATGTCACCACTATAGCGTAATCCACCATCAGCAATTACGGGTATATTATGTTTTCTAGCTTGATCAACACCATCCATAATAGCAGTTAACTGAGGAACACCTACACCAGCAATCACTCTGGTTGTACAACTTGCTCCTGCACCAATACCTACTTTAACACAGTCTACACCAGCATCAATTAATGCTAGTGCACCTTCACTAGTAGCTACATTTCCAGCCACGATTTCAATTTCAGAATATACAGATTTAATTTTTTTTACAAGATCCAAGACCCCTTTTGAATGTCCATGAGCCGTATCTATAAAAATAGCATCTACATCTACATCAACCAAGGATCCAGCACGATCCATGCTATCTAGACCAACACCTATTGCTGCACCTACCCTTAATCGTCCCTTACGATCCTTACAGGCATATGGAAAGTCTTCATTTTTCTGTATGTCCTTTACAGTAATTAGACCAGCAAGATTATCATTTTCATCAATAACCAATAGTTTTTCAATTCGATGTTTCTGTAAAATCTCTTTAGCTTTTTCCAATGATGTTCCTCTAGGAACAGTAACAAGATTATCTGAAGTCATCTGAGATGATACAGAAAGGTTATCATTTGAATGAAAACGAATATCGCGGTTTGTGATAATACCAGCCAGTTTATCTTT
Source organism: Fidelibacterota bacterium (assembly GCA_002718285.1). Next base: position 54,205 of record PBAR01000018.1, on the reverse strand, counting down.
TTTTACAACTGGTAGTCCACTGATCTTATATTGAGCCATAATTTGTTTTGCTTCTGCGATTGAGCTGTCTACATCTACAGTAACTGGATTTATTATCATCCCGCTCTCAGATCGCTTTACTCGGTCCACCATTAATGTTTGCTCATCTATAGTTAGATTTTTATGAATAACTCCTAGCCCTCCAGCGCGAGCAAGAGCAATTGCCATACTACTTTCTGTCACAGTATCCATTGCTGCACTAATAATAGGTACATTAAGTCTAATATTAGTTGTAAGTCGAGTATTAAGTTCAACATCTTTTGGTAAAACAGATGAATGTTGAGGAACCAAAAGAACGTCATCAAAGGTAAGTGTTGTTTTCAATGGATTTCGGTTATGCATATTTAATCCAACTTGATAAATTTATTTAAAAATGATACTATTTCTCCATTTCCAATCTTCTCTGAAAGAATTAAAATTTCATTAGATAAAATATGGTCCCCAGAATCAAAATCACATAGTGAACAAACTAGATTAATAATAGGTTTTGTTCCTTTTCCAGGATTTAAATTTTTGAATGCTGATTGATTCGCAGCTGTAGCTATCAGCAATTCAACAGCAAAAATTATTTCTAAGTTTTTCTGAATTTGAAAAAGTTTCTGACCAGCCCATGGAGCCATACTTACTAGATCTTCCTGCCCTCCAGATGTTGGTATGGAATCAACACTCGCGGGGTGTGCCAATGTTTTATTTTCTGACACTAGAGAAGATGCAGTCACGTGAGCCATCATATAACCCGATTCTAGACCAGGATTTGCAGCAATGAAAGGGGGGATTTTGTCAGGAATTCCTTTCATAAAATAGTAGCTTCGACGCTCTGAAATAGCACCGAGTTCTGCGAAAGATATTGCTAAAATATCCATAGCTTGGGCTAAATGTTCAGCATGAAAGTGTCCCGAATTAACCACATTTCCATTTTTTAAAATTAAAGGATTATCACTTACACTGTTTATCTCATTATTGATAATGAATTCCGCTCCTGATATACTGTCCCTGCAAGCACCATGGATATGAGGAATACACCGAAAACTATAAGGATCCTGCACTCTATCACATTGTGAATGAGAATTCACAATTTCACTTCCTCTTAATAAATTAAATACATTTCTTGCTGCTTTTTGTTGACCGTTATGAGCTTTTAACTCATGTATATTTTTGTGAAAAACTTTGCGACTGGATAGACTATTCTCTACAGAGAGGGCTCCTATGGCATCTGCAGTTTGGACAAAAATATAGGATTTTAGCATAGACTTGATAGCCATGGCTGCAGAAACCTGAGTACCATTGATAAGACTTAGTCCTTCCTTGGGATGAAGATCTAATGAGGAAATCCGGGCCTTTTTAAATGCAGATTCAGTTCTCATTTTCCGCCCATTATAAAAGACGTAACCTTCACCAATAATAACCAAAGCCAAATGTGCAAGTGGAGCCAGATCTCCACTTGCTCCTACAGATCCTTTTCCAGGAATCCATGGAATGATATTTTTATTTAAAAGCTGTACCATCTTTTCTACCAATTTTAATCGAACACCACTATACCCTTTAACATAGGTTAATATTTTCAGAACTATGATAGATCGCACCAGACCATGGTCCAATGGATTACCAACACCCGCAGCGTGGCTACGAATTAAATTAAGTTGTAGAGCATGCTGATCTTTTTTTTCAATATGAATATGACTAAGATTGCCGAATCCAGTATTCACCCCATAAACGGTTTTCCCAGAATCAATAATCTTTCCCATAAGTCTGTTAGATTGATTTAAATTTTTAATGGAATTTTTAGTTAAAGAGACCCGAACCGGTCCAGAGAATAATGGTGCAAAATCCCCAATTGAATAGTTTTTTGGTGAAATACGAAGGGTAACCATCGGTTAATTTATAGAAGTTGTCTAAATCAATACAATGAAGAGAGCTAAAATATTTTTAAATTATTGAATTGTATCATATTCAGAAAATAATTCCATTTCTACCGGAATTGAGTTTTGAAAAATCTCACCATATCTTTTTGTAACAACCCTATTGTCTAAACAAATAAATCTTCCCGCATCATAAGAAGTACGAATCAGACGGCCAAATCCCTGTCTAAAACGAATAGCACATTCTGGAATAGAATATTCCAAAAAACTATTTCCTCCATTTCGATTGATATGATCTGAATAGGATCTTATTAAGGGATCCGATGGTACATCAAAAGGAAGTTTCACCAAGATTAGTATTTCCAAAAGATCTCCAGGAAGATCTACTCCTTCCCAAAAACTATTTGTACCAAATAAGATTCCATTTGGAGTACTATACATTCCTCTAATGATCCCTGGTTTTGATGCACCTCGTATTTGAGCAAATAAAGGTAAATCTCTTCCACCTGCATTTTTACGAAGACAAGAAGCAGTATCAGCTAATAATTTCCTGGCAGTAAAGAGTACCATTATTCTTTTTTCAAACTTTTTATGTAAAAAATAGACAAGTTCAGCAATAGTATTAGGCTCATCAGATAGTATACGACCACCACCATATTGATGGTAATTTACCTGTTCCATATAATGAAACGGACTTAGGAATTCTTTTGTGGAAACATTATCCCAGTCATCGAGACCTGTACGTTTTAAGAAATAACTGAATGAATCATTAATTTTTAATGTCGCTGAAGTCAACAAGCAATGTTCTAGACGCTTAAAAAATTTTATTTTTAATATTTCGGAGAGATCAATCATAGAAGCATGGATAGATATTTCTAGCTTTTGCCTATTCGTACCATAATAAAAATAATCACCTTCAAGCCAATATACCCAACCAGAATCCTGATTTTCAGTTAATCTAACCAATGAATCGATAATAACAGTAATATTTTCAAGCCCACGATCAAGTACAGAATACATTACAGGGTAATCAGTTCGTCCTAGATCAATTTCCATCATTATTTTCTTAATTTTTTCCAATAGCATAATTATCGATTCTAATTCTAGTTTGAAATCATTTAATTCGCTATTTACAGGTGCATATGCTTTTTCAATACTGCCGAGTATCGGCTTCTCTTGGTATTGTTTTGTTGGATTAAAGCGATTTTCATTATATGTATTCAATACATGTGTGAAATTCTTCAATTTTTTATTTGCATTTTTTACAGAAGCTTGGAGTTCATCCTTTAACTGATTTACTCCTGGTCTAATTTCATTTATTGCATCTAAAATATTATTCCAACGCATTGATCGAGGATGAGAAGGATCTACATTTTGGAGCAAAAATAAAGTACCTTTTTCACTCCACTCAACTTTGAATTGATCATATGCACTTTTGATCAAATTATGAGCTTCGTCAACAATAACTGCTTTAAACTCTGGTAAAAATCCTGGTTTAGAAGCTTCCATTAATAACAAAGAATGATTTATTACAATAATATTAGCATTATATAGAGCCTTCCTTAACTTTCCATAATAACAGCCTTTATATCGGTTACATATTTCTCCAGTGCAAAATCCCGATTCACTGAAAAAAGATGATTTTAGCCAAGTTCGTCTTGCATTCAAAAATCCCGAACATTCAGAAATATCTCCCGTTTTCGTCCAATAGAGCCAAAACAGTATAGGTAATAATGTTTCAATATCTTCATCATCCAATGTCCTTGGGTCTGCTATCATCCAATCGAATCGAGTTTTGCATATATAATTATTTCTTCCTTTCATCATCACAGCACTTATGGAGATACCCATGGTTTCTGCTAATTGAGGAAGATCTTTATAAAATAATTGATCCTGTAGATGTTTTGTGTGACATGAGACTACGGTAGGTCCTTCCTCTTCAACATAACTTGAACGTTTAAATGCGCCAAATAAATATGCCATTGTTTTACCTAAACCAGTACCTGCCTCAGCTACACTAATGCTTCGTTCTCCTGTTAAAGTCTTTTCTGCATTCAAAGCGTATTGAACTTGGTTATACCTGGTCTCAAAATTTGGGTGTACATTTTTAAGAGTACCTTCAGCTCCAAATACATCTTCTACTGTGATTTCTTGAAGATTACGACCACCTTCAAAACGAAATGTATTTGTTTTCAAACCATGATCGTGTTTTATTTTAGTAAGTCCTCTTGATAAATTCCCCTGACGGTTAAGTTCATTTTCCAGATCTACAAAAAGGTGTTTATTTGGTATTTCAGTATGTTTTATTAAGGATAGTACTTTTGAAATTATCTCCAAGGGGTATCCCGCAAGCTCCTCTAGGAGATATAAGAAAATGAAACCACAGTTTTCTGTATCCTTCTCAGCACGATGGGAACCCGTTGTTGATAAACCGTAAAATTCTGATAGCGAGCTTAAGTTAAATACTGCCTGATCAAATAATAAACTGCGTCCAAGTTGCAAAGAATCATACAATGGACTTTTTAATTTATCTTTACCGTAGCGTTTACATAGGGATTCTAAAAATTTTTGATCAAAACGAACGTTATGCGCTACCAATGGATCATCACCTAAAAAGGAAAGTAATCCATCAATAATTTCATTTTCTTTGGGCTTACCTTGAACCATTTCATTACTAATACCCGTTATTTGAGTAATCATTACTGGAATATTTTGATTAGGGTTTACCAACGTAACAAATCGTTCGGAGATTTTTCCATGTTCAAATCGTATTGCAGCAATCTCAATTATACGATCGGAAATAGGATCTAGTCCTGTTGTCTCAAAGTCCAATGCTGTAAAACAGGATAGATTAACAATTTTCAGTAATTCTTTTTGATTCATCTTTTAAGCAATCAGGAAAATAGAATTTTAAAATAAAACATTGGATTAGAAAGATCATCTTTTGGAATCTCATTAGCTAACATTCCAGAAATAATTTCTCTCACGCTTTCATTTCTTTCTCCACGATTAATAACAAAGTTCAGAAGAAATTTAGAACGAGCTAAGCTCTGCAGTTTAGTGCTGGTACGTAATTCGCCACCAAGCTCATCCCATATGAGTTTATCATAATTGGAAAGTTCTGATTCAGAATAATCACCATTCTTTATGCATCTTGCAGCAACCTCAATAGCATATTTTGCTGAAACCATGGCATTACCAATACCTTCACCAGTAAATGGATCAACCAGGCCCGCAGCATCACCCAACAGCATAAATCCATTACCATGATTTTTTCGGTGAATACTACCAAGAGGTAAATTCCAACCTACTGGTTTTTCAAGTGCTCTTGCATTTATAAAACGATCACTGAAATATTCATTCTTTATTAATTCATCCATAATCTGTCTTAAAGTTCTTTTTTGATTTTTTGCATTATTTTTACTTAAACCAAGTCCAATATTTGCCTTCCCATTACCCGCGGGAAATAACCAAAAATATCCTGGATTAAGTTCTTTCACATAATGCAGCTCAATCTGGTCAGTTAATCCTTTTACTCCTTCAAAATAACATCTTATAGCAATAGAAGTATGATCCATTTCCATTTTATACATTTCCAATTTCCTGGATAAAATTGATGCTGGACCATCACAGCCCAAAACTAATGATGCTCTTATTTCTTCTTCAATTCCATTATCATTTAATCCTTTTACACCTACAACATAACCATTTTCAAAAATTAGATCCTGTACTGTAAACCCTTGCTTAGTATCAGTAACCTCATCAGCTTTATTGAACAAAAAATTGTCAAAAACTTTTCGTGGAATAACAAACCCTTACTTTATTTGCTGATTATTTTTTGTACCCCTAAGGTATACATCAAATATTTTATTATTTGGGCTACCAAATGTTATCCTGTTAATTATAGCACCATCAAGATTTTCTACCTGTTCTAAGAGATCCAATTCTTTCAACATTCGAACAGTTTTTCCCGATAACGCATCCCCACAGACTTTATCCCTCGGGAAATTAGCTTTATCAATAAGTAAGGTTTTTAAATTGTATTTGTGAGCATATAGTGCTGCGGTGCTTCCAGCTGGTCCTGCCCCAACAATTAATATGTCATACATATTGCGATGATTCGTCGAAATCAACTCCAAATGAAGGATAGACTATTCCATATCGGAAATAATTAATTGTCCTAATGAAATAAAACAATGTTGCCAGAGGAATTAAAAACCAAGGAGCTCTAACGGATAAAAATAAGGAAAAAATTAATAGTGGATAAAAACGAGCACGCTGAAGATGTCTTACATGATTTGGGAAAATTAATGCAACTAATGGAAATGGAAAATTCACCATCGCAACGGTGCTTAATAAAGGATCATCAAAATAAATACCAGATAATGTAGCCACTCCAAATAGGATACTAGAAAGACTAAGAAACACTAATTTATTTTCCCAATAATTTGCAACCCACTCACCATTTATTTCATCTAAGACTAAGGTAAATTGAAAAACAAGGAGTCCTGCAATAAATCCAATTAGATAAGGGAATAAGTTAAAAAGGAATATTTTCCAATCAGTGACATATCCTATAGCACCAATAAAAATAAAAAGAAGCGATATTATACAATGAAGAAATAAATCTGTTTCATTCAGCTTCTTTGATCCTGCAATCCACAATGATTTAGGATGAATGAAAAAAATGAATAGTATACTACTTATTGCTAATCTGAGTAAACCATCATTCCAAGATGACCAATCCCAATACATAAAGCGATCATTTATTCCAGAAGCTATTACTGTCCCTGCTACAGTTAGAGACCAGATTGCAAATAATTGCATTATAGCAAATTTATCTAAAAATTCAGATAATTTAATTATATAAGGACGAACCCTTTCGTATAGATTAGAATCTTTTGGAATAATGCGTGCCACAATCATAATCTATCCTATAATAGCTTTACCTGATATTTTAGCAATAATTTCATTTAATATAATAAAACCTACTACCAGAGCAGAAATAAGAAGTAGTACTCTAACAATATTAGAATTAATTTTTTTCCCTTTTGCTCCTTTTTGAAATTCATCAAGAAAATTAGGAATACCCCATTGAAAAACTACAAATATCGCTGTCAACATCCCACCTATAGGTAGCATATACTTCGAAGAAAGATAATCCATAAAATCGAAAAAGGTTATATCCATGAAGGATGTCAAATTGATGCTATTCCCCAGTGAAAACGAGCAAAATATGCCTACAATAGTTATTACTGCTCCAAACCGAATGGTAGCCTTCGCTCTTGACCATCTTTTTTGATCAATGAAATATGCAGTAACAACTTCTAAAATAGAAATTGCTGAAGTCAAGGCAGCCATGAATAATAAAATAAAAAATAATGATCCCCACAACGTACCTACTGCTATCTGTGGAAATACTGAGGGTAAAACTACAAAAATTAGTCCTGGGCCTTCTGCGGGATTAGCCCCAAGAGCAAATACCGTGGTAAAAATTGCTACGCCTGCAAGCATAGCAATTGCAGTGTCCAGAGCAATGACCCAAAGAGCAGAATTTAATAGATTTTGGTTCCGATCAAGATAGCTTCCATAAGTTATCATAGTACCCATACCCAGACTTAGTGTGAAAAAAGAATGGCCAAGAGCCAGAACAATAGCAGATGACGTTAAATCCTGAAAGCGAGGTTTGAATAGAAAAGAAAGCCCTTCCAAACCTCCATCAAGTGTGATGCCTCGAGCAGCTAATACAGCTAATAAAATAATTATAATAGGCATCATGATTTTTGACCATCTTTCAATACCTCCTTTTACACCATTAACAATAACAAAAATACATAGTACCATAAAAATAACTTGATATAGGATAGGTGACCAAGTACCAGTAATAAAATTATTGAAGAATTCCCCAGCAGCATCAGGATTCCCTTTTAACACATCGAAACCACCAGTAATTGAAACTATAATATATTTTAAAATCCATCCTCCAACCACTCCATAGAAAGACAAAATTACAAAAGCAGAAGCAACACCAAGGAAGCCCACCCACTTCCAGGAAGATTTCGGCGCCAATGCTTCAAAAGCACCTACAGGACTTAGCTGTGTTCTTCTTCCAATCACGAATTCTGCAATTACAATAGATAGGCCTACCACCAATATGCATAGAAGATATACAAGTGTAAATGCAGCTCCACCATTTTGACCAGCCATATGAGGATACTTCCAGATGTTGCCTATGCCAACAGCGGACCCAGAAGCTGCAAATATAAAACCGAGTTTGGAACCCCATTGCTCTCTATTATTCATTTAAGCTTTCCTCCTCTTCATCATTTTCAATATTTGTATTCATTACTTCATCAAAAGGATCAAGGTGCGCATCCACAACAGCATCCAACATCCCAAACATATAAATAAACCCCATCCACCAAGCATATTTATTTCTCTTTTCTAGATATCGCTGCCGACTAAGCTGATAATTGCCACTTTCAAAATTATTATAATAATTGGAGTTATCAAACCATCCCTTAGCAGCAGCACCTTCTAATCCTATGAAAATCACTGCCTTCAACCATTTACCATTGTATAGCTGTCCAAATCCAGGCGCAAGAGAGAAGAAAAATGCTGTTTTTGGTTTTTTATAAATGGTAGTATCAGTATTTTTCCCTAATACAAATCCTAATGAAAAAACTATTAAAAAAATAAGTTTAATTATCATTCAATTAAATAAGCAACACATTCAATTTCAACTTTTGCACTCATTGGCAATGCAGAAACTTCAACAGTTGAGCGAGCAGGGAAGTCCGATCCATCAAAAAACTTTTTAAAGGAATCGTTCACATAATCAAACCCATCTAAATCAGTAAGGAACACTGTTAATTTTAAAATGTGTATCTTATCAACTCCTGCTTGTTTTAAAATGCTCTCTATGTTTTCCAAAGCGCGCAAGGTCTCACTCCCAATACCTCCTGAAACAAGTTTACCATTATCTGGGTCAATACCCAATTGCCCAGATGTAAATATAAAGCCATTAGATTGTACTGCCTGATTATAAGTACCTATTGCAGAAGGAGCTTTAGTTGTATGTATTATTTTTTTCATATACTTACTTGAATTTTTTCTCCAGTGACAAGCATGGCAGACCAATATCAATATCAAATTTTCTTGATACTTGAGAGTCTAACTTTCGAACAAAAAATTCACCCACTGCTGCTATAGTAGACTCAAATAAATGTCCTCCCTTTGTATTTAAATTATGATCAGATAGGGTAACATGGACGTGAATAAAAGGTTCTTCATCTTTTAGTATTACATTACCCTGACAATTTACAAGCTCCCAAACTTCTGGTAATTTGTGGCGGATATATTCTTTTTTATTAGTATCGTAAGCACCTATATCCACAGATTTTACAGCTCCAATCCCAGACAATTGTGCATTCCAAATATTATTTTTCTTGCAAAAACGAGTCAAAGTTTCAACCATTTTCTCATCTTTTTCCACATACACTATATAACAATTATTAATATATTGATACTGCATTTTATTTTAGTTCTGTTAAAATATTTATAATCATTTTTTTAGTTTTTTTCATAACTTTTTCAAATGACACATTATCAGAACCACCAGCAGTAGCTAGATGCGGTTTTCCACCTCCACCACCTCCCATAATTTCTCCAATAGATTTTGCTAAATCATTTGCAGTATATCCAAGTGTTATAATATTATCTGAAACAACTATAACAGCTGAAGATTTCCGATCAACGTCCATGAAAATTACACCAATCCCAGATTGCAATTTACCTCGTATATTATCTCCAAAACGCTTCAATTCATCCATGCTTTTCGTTTCTATTTTTTCTACAATAATTTGAAAATCATTCACATTTTCTATTTTCTCTAATAAATAAGAAAAATCAATACCAGAATCCGATGGGCGATTTTTTAGTTCTTTTTCCATTGATTTACGTTCCGACAGCAATCTTTTTACCCGATCTAGTAATTGGTCTGAATTAGTATTAAGTAAATTTTTTAGTTCATCCACAATTGAATTGTTGGCTTGAACTTTGGAAATAGATTCGTAACCTGTTACGGCTACAATTCGTCTGATACCTGAAGCAAGCGATGACTCTTCTATGATATGAAAATAGCCTATATCACCTGTATTCTCCACATGGGTTCCTCCACATAATTCCATAGAAAATTCTCCAATCTGTATTACACGAACTTCATCATCGTATTTCTCTCCAAATAATGCTTCAGCACCATCTTTTTTTGCTTCATCGTATGATTTAACTAAAACCTTTAATTTCTTATTTATTAATATTTGTCGGTTTACAATATTTTCAATTTTTAATTGTTGATTTTTGGATATTTTTTCATAATGCGTCAGATCAAACCTTAGATAATCTGGATGAACAAGAGACCCTGCCTGCTGCACATGATCCCCCAGTACCTCCTTTAATGCTTTATGAAGCAAATGAGTTGCAGTGTGATTCCTTCGAATTGATTCTCTACGAATCTTGTCCACGGAACAATTGATAGTTTCATTGACTCTAAGGTTATTAAAAATTCCTGAGCAGATATGTATAAAGGTATTGTTGTCTTTTTTCACATCTTTTACAACTAGGTCAATCCCATTTCCTTTGATAGTTCCAGTGTCTCCTACTTGTCCTCCTGACTCTGCATAAAAAGGAGTTCTATTAATTACAACCATCCAATCTTTTTCTTTCTGAGCATATTTACGAATTTGAGAAGTAGACGCAAGAACTTCATAACCTAAGAATTTAGAATCTTCCCCTTCAGATATTACTTTCCATTCAATGGTCTTATGGTCCGCTATGAATTTCCCAGAATTCCTTGCACGTTCCTTCTGTTGATCCATAGATGATTTAAAACCAGGAGAATCAACAGAGAATCCGTGTTCCTTTGCAAGTAGCTGTGTGAGATCCAATGGGAAACCATATGTATCATATAATTTAAATGCCTCAGATCCTGCAATTTCTGTTCCGCTTGCTACTGATATAATTTTTTCAAAATGATTTAATCCACGATCGAGAGTTTGATTAAAAGCGACTTCTTCGGCTTGGATCACTTTTTCAATATGCGATTTTTTTTCTAATACTTCAGAAAAGGTTGCTCCCATAATATCACCAACAGTTGGAACTAATTTGTATAAGAATGGATCCTGCAAACCCAGTATACGACCAAATCTTGCAGCTCTACGCAAAATTCTACGCAATACGTACCCACGTCCTTCATTTGAAGGCAAAGCTCCGTCTGCTATAGAAAAGCAAAGCATTCTTATGTGATCTGCAATCACTTGACGTGCGACAGTACTGTCCTTTCCAGAATAACTTGAGATTAAACCCAGTTCGTGAATAATTGGTTCAAATAAATCCGTTTCGTAATTACTGGTCTTACCTTGCATTACTGTAGCAATACGTTCAAGACCAGCACCAGTATCTACATGTTTTTCAGGTAATTCTTCAAGGGTTCCATCTTTTTTTCTATTATTTTGGATAAAAACTAGATTCCAAAGCTCCCAATATTGATCGGAAGAGTTTACACCATCTGGCGTTTGTTCATTCATATTATCGCCTACAAAATAATGAATTTCTGAACAAGGTCCACATGGGCCTGTATCCCCCATTTCCCAGAAATTATCTTCTTTGCCACATTTCAACACTCTTTCTGGTGCAATATCAGTCATATCAGTCCAAAGAAAAAAAGCTTCTTCATCTTTTTCATAAACAGTTGCCCAGAGACGATCTTTATCTAACTTCCAAATATCCGTAAAAAGTTCCCATGCCCATGAAATAGCTTCTTTTTTATAATAATCTCCAAAAGACCAGTTACCCAACATTTCAAAAAAGGTATGATGGAAATTATCTACTCCAACTTCTTCCAGATCATTATGCTTCCCAGATACACGAATACATTTCTGACTATTAACAGCACGAATTCCTTCTGGTTTGTCTTGACCTAAAAATATCGGTTTAAACTGATTCATACCAGCATTCGTAAAAAGTAAAGTAGGATCATCCAAGGGAACTACAGGAGCACTTCGAACAACCTGGTGACCCTTATCTTGAAAAAAGTCAATAAACGACTGTCTAATTTCTATTGCTTTCATTTCTAAAACGAAAAGGATGTTTCAATACCAGTCATGTTAAGCATTTCATCTTTATCTATCACATCTCCATCTCCATTTAAATCTCTAAATGATCTACGAAAAATATAATTGAGGATCATCCCATTTCCAAGCTGAAGTCCTATTCTGTATCCTGTTATGGTCGATTCCGAATATTCAAATTCGAAAGGGTTAGGAACATTTCTCTGTTGATAAAACCAATTTGCTGTTTTAATTCGACTCACGGATTTTCGTAGCCTTATGGTTGCAGTAAAACTCTGGTTCGTCTCTTCCTCAAATTCCTGTATTTGATTATGCCACTGTTCTCCTTGAAGGTTCTGGTAACTGAATCCACCCTGTAAAAAGGAACCTAAATCAATTGTTAGTCTTGAAAAATAACCATTCTGTTTACCATATCTCCCCAGTTTATTTGCTTTGGTTACAATAGTACCTGTATTTCCCTGAAGTGTAGATGAAGCTAGACTCGAGAAAGTCGCCCGCTCTATTTCATAAGAACGATTAAAATACCCAAATTCGAATTTACCATTGGGCATCATCCTATATTCCCAACTAAACTTTGCTGGACCAAATAATGCTGAAATACCTAATGGAGTTAATCCAATCCCTAACGGATCCCGCTTTAAGGTTTTTGGATTAGTAGTTTTACCAATCAATGCTGCAATCTGTGAATATGCGTGTATAGTCAAATTCCCTTGCGAAAATATATTTCTTCCAAAATCAATTGCAAATGACTGAATAGATTCATTTTGCTTTTTAATATTAATTGGTTCTGGTTTTGTTGGCACACCATCATTATCAATCACAATACCATAAATCGGGTAGGTAAAAGCAGGATCAGTCCATCCATCTCCATCCACATCAAACTCATTAATGGTATCATTATCTGCCCAACCGTCTCCATCTGTATCTAACCAATATATTTTGTTATCAGGAAAGTCATCTACCAAATCAGGTCTTCCATCTCCATCACGATCTTTCAGACCCAAATACTGATTACGATCGGATACATAGGAAATACCCATTGTAAGACCTCCAGGTACGCGTCCTGAAACCCGTATCCCTGTCAAACCAAAATTTTCTTTGAAATCATTTGTAAAACCAAAAAAGTTTAGATCAAATGCTCGCGCCTTAGCTTCCAACCCTACTTTACGTACTTGGGGATATAAAATCGAATTAGAATAACCATTCGCCAAAATTCCATATCCAATATATACATAGTCTAATGCACCTGCACGAAAATAATAAGGATCTTTTCTATTCCCATAGCGTACATAATATATTTTATCTAATAAAGTATTCTTTATCTTTTCACCTGAAGAAAAATCCCAGTCATCATCATGTATATTCCCATCCTGGTCGATGTAAAGTACAAAATCAAATGCTATTGCAAGCTTACCAAAGGGAAGAATAGGCCTCAGTGCAATTTGATTCCATATTTTACCATCAATGGTAACAGCACCAAATGCGCCCTGTACTGATTTTGATTCTTTAGATAGGTCATTCTGACCATTTAAAGATGTTAGAAGAAATAAGACAATCGGTATGTGGATGATTGAACGCAATTTCAGAGAACAATGTTTAATCAAATTTACTTTTGGCCTCTGGAATGAACAACCTGTAAATCAATTCCTTTACATTATTTTGTATTTTTATAAAAGAAACCTTATAATGGTTATTCAGTATTTTCTTTAATTTAGGTATTGCTTAGTGATGAAATTAGTAGCTATATACATATATACTACCATTCTAGTCTTGATTCCCGCCGAACTATGTTTCGCCAATCAGATAAATATAAGAAATATAAGTTTGGAGGGAAAAATAAATGGTATTTTTATGAAAATAGAATTGGATCAAACTATTGATCCTGAGCACATCGCAGCATGGACGTCTGGCGAAGAATGGTTTTATATTACCCTTTACCAGGTTCAAGCAGATTCAAGCCAATTATATTTGGTTGATCTGCCTCGAAATATTAGAAAAATTCAACCCGTTTCTTCTAGTGAATCAACCCAATTGGGGTTCCATTTGAGAAAATCCATAGAACATTACGAAATAATTCAAGATAAGAAGTCGAATACAATTATAGCATCTCTACATTTCCCAAACAATACTCTAGCAGTACTAAATAGCTTATATAATAATGAAGCTACTAAAAATGATCCTGGAATAACTCAAGGTTTACGTTCCTGGATGTATACTACTGGATTTATGTTATCGATGAACGGCTTACTTACACAAGGTCAAGAAAAAACAAATTGGCAGACAACAGTAGGTCTTAGTACATTGATCATCACTTTTATTACAGATAAACTTTGGACCAATTAATTAATTAATGAAAGAATACCTTCTTTATTATGCAGTATTCTGGCTTGTAAGTATGGTTCTTATGGGCCTTTATGTACGGAGAAAATATAAAAATAAATTAAAAGGAAAATGATTAAACTCATTTTTCTGCAAATGATTACTCTTACTATTGTTTGTGGGAGTAATCTCACAATAATAGAATCGTTTTCTAAACTATTTAATTTTGGACAAAAAATTCATGCCACTCCTCATATTACAAATATAATCCGTAATGGTCCAGGTCAACTCTCTAATGAACAACACCAAAAACTAGAACAACTGGGCTTAATAGTTCAGCATGATAAGTTTATCGTTGAAAGGCCAGAAGGATTAAATCGTACTTATTCTACGGATCATTTTCTACTACACTACACTTTAGATGATTCATACGATGCAGTAGAAAACGAAAATTATGTTATCATGATGGCAGAAGAATTTGAATATGTGTGGAAATTTTTTATTGATTCATTGGGTTTTGACCATCCTCCTGGAGATAATGGACTTGGCGGTTCAGATCTTTACGACATCTACATTATAAACCTTCCATCAGGCTATTTTGGCCTTACTTATACATCAAACGCTTCCGCTTCAGATCCATCCTGCGCAAGTTTTATAAAAATGCGTAATTCCTATAGCGCTTCGGTTTTTAGTTCGCACAGTGAATTAGAAAATATTCAAGTTACAGCCGTACATGAATTTTTTCATGCAATTCAATTTGGTTATAATTGTTTTGAACGCTTATGGTTTATGGAAGCTACAGCAGTCTGGTCTGAAGATGAACTTTATAATAATATAAATGACCTCTATCGATATATGCCTTCATGGTTTGCTAATACAAATAAACCTCTTGATGAAGAAGATAGCCATATGTATGGTTCATTCATTTTTTTTCAGTATTTGGATGAGCACCTTGGAGGTAGATCAACAATAAAACATTGCTGGGAACGTTCTAGATATAATGCAAGCCCATCAAAGGATGTCAGCTTTTTATCTATAAATGAGACACTTAATTCTCAAAACTCGAGTTTTATAGACGCATATATCCGAATGCGAATTGCAAACCGGATTCTTTCTTCCAGCCTTGGAGCAGGAATATATCGTTACGAAGAAGCAGACACTTACCCCATTGAGAAACCTTCGATTAAAGAAGAAATTATCTATACGCAAAATAATATAGAAACGAGATCAAATACTGGATTAAAGTTATACTCTTCTCATTATTATGATGTGGTAAGCAGTACGCCTATATCTATCAATATTTTCAATAATTCCGGTACTATAAAAGATTTATCATTTACTGCTGTTACAAAACATAAAAATAAGGATCAATGGATAATAAGAACCGATGATAAAATTAATATTGATCCTTCTATAGGAATAGAATATACAGCGTTATAATATCAGCAGTGAATAACTTAGTATATGATTTAAATTATTCTTTGAAACTATCCGATGGTTACATGGAAGATTTTACTTTATTTGTTCCTTATCCAAATCCAGTTCTGAGCACTGATTATATTCATTTTGATTTGCGGGTAGTTACACCACAATCAATCCAAATTAAAATACTAAATGTGCTAGGGAAAACTATATGGTATTTAGAAAAGGATTTTCAAAAACCAGAAATAAAAACAATTAGGTGGAACTTTAAATCTACAACTGGAAAAAAAATTGCAAATGGAGTATATCTGATCCAGGCTATTGGACAATCTAACAGTTTTATGCAAAAGATGACTTATTTAAGAAAATCAGATTGAATTGAGCTCTATTCGCATATCTCTAAGAATTGTTTTATAATCACGTATACCCGACTTATATTTTTTTTCGAAATCCATTGGAATAGCTTTACTAAATTGTCCATTTTTAAGAGAAGTCATCGGTCTTAACATACCCATGAACCAGTTTCTTCTCTCGCGATACGTTCACTATGAATAATAAAAAATTCTATTTTACTAAGTTCTAAACGATAATCTTCTATTTTAATAGATAATTCCAGCATTTCTTTTTTTGAACTACCATTATTAAATATTGTTTTACTTAGGCCAACATTATGTTTTTGAAATGCATTTTCTAATTTATATTGTTCATAACGAAGATGATTAAACTCTTTTTTATATGATGAAGTTTCATCTCTAATAAAAATAAGTTTCCGTCTATCAATTTTAAATGCTTCAATAATCCCTTTTTTCCCTTTATAGAATTCTTCCTGCTCATTTTTAATATCATTGAATAGTAAACCAATTTCATTTTCATTTGAATTTTCTTCATTCATAAGTGATTGTAAGCTATTACCATTTGATTGTTGCAATATTTCTACCTTACTAGAAATATCTTTCCGCAAAGCAACTACATCACCTATTGATTCTTCCATTATATCTATATTTTCTATGATATTTTGATGAATCTTCAAATTGGTAAATAAATATAAAGATATTTCTTCCTTCACCAGTTTTTTAAGATCATTAATATCATTTTCATTATTTTCA
Organism: Fidelibacterota bacterium; assembly: GCA_002718285.1. Next base: position 37,333 of record PBAR01000018.1, on the reverse strand, counting down.
ATCCAATTTACAATAGAATGAAGTTTTGCGTTTATTTCATGTAAACCACTAGGAGCATTTATCTTTAATTGCCTACCAAAACAGCTAAAAAATAAAATCAGAGACCCCCATAATATGTAAATCCTGATGAATTTTATAATTATTCTTATCAATCCTTTAGTGAACCGCTGGAATCCAATTTTAATAAATCTGTATAACCTCCAATAGGATTCCCATTAATAACAATTTGCGGAACAGTTCTGCCACCAGTTAATTCAAAAAGTTTACCACGACCCCAACCTTTTTCTTCAATATTAATCTCTTTGTATTCGAGTTTTCTTTCATTTAAAAGTCTTTTAGCAGTATCACAATAAAAGCACCAATTTGTAGTGTAAATAATTATATCCATGAATTTTATATATTATTTTAATAATATCATTTTTTGAACCTGCATTTTTTCATTATGCTTCATTACAGCAAAATATGTTCCAGAAGCAATTGCATATCCGAGGCTATTCGTTCCATTCCATGAAATTGAATAATGACCTTCTATCATTATCCCGTCCTGGAGCACAGCAACTTCACTACCCAAAAGATCAATTATTGAGATCTTTATATGCTCAGTTCTAGGTACTTTTAAATTTAAATTTGTCACTGGGTTAAAAGGATTAGGATATGCTAAACCTAAATTAAATTTTATTGGATCTAAATTTTCTTCTATTAATAAAGGTTCTACATAATAATTAGGCGCTTCCGTAGTAAAACGAATCGATCTACCGTCAACTAAAGGTGCCGCACCTGGAGCATATACATTATTAAAAACATACTGGAGACCGTAATTTTTTGAAGGTGATTCAATACCAACAGTAGAATAATTTTTTGTTACATCTACATCATCTATTTCCAGATAATGAAATTCGATTACTCCATCACCACTTTCTGTAGGAATNGAATTTTGATTATATAAAATAATTTCAAAAGTTTCTTCTGTCAATTCATCATATCCATTTAATGCTCTTGACCATTCTATAATAAATCGTCCGTTTGATTCATCATACCAGGTATAAATATTGATCCAAATGTCAATATCTCCATCTCCATCAGAATCAATTGTCTCAAGATCATCAGAAAACGGTGCCAGCAATGCCTTTGGTCCCATATACATGGGGATAGACATATTCCAAAAATAATCTATATAGCATGGTTCAAATGATGCCCATCCATTAGAACTAATGGTTAGATGATTGTAATTAATTCCATGATATTTAAAAGTAAAAGGTAATTCAATATCAACATGATCATCATCATTTAATTGATAGTGAGTACCATTAATACCTCCATAACTAGGGTCTAATTCAACCCAGNAGAAATCAGGTTTTTGATCAAATCCTANATCTGTATTATCATAAGCCCAATAACCGTAGTTATTTGGTGCAACAGGAAGATTTACTGATAAAGGCTTAATATTCAACGGAATTTCTTGACTAAAAATAATATGCCCCATTTTATNTAATTTAATNAGAAAGGTTATTTCGCTCCCNTANGCAACATCTCCAAGATTNATTATATAATTNGTNCCGTGGGATGAACTTTGAAATCCNGATAAATNAAAATACTGNNCTGAAGAGTCATTTTGTATCACTGTTGCACCTTCTACAAGGCAGATAATTTCCAGAGATATATCAGAATAAGATGCATTAGAAAAATTAGTAATTGACAAAATAGGTTCGAAAGTTGAATTTGGAGAAACATGATTTTCAAATAAAATATCAAAAACTGGCAATTCTAATTCAATAATAAATTCAGAAATAGCATCTCCACTTTGATCATTCAATTGGCCTCTAATAGTAGAACCTGTCAAACCACCAAATACTCTAAAATTAATGCTGTCTAAACTGTGACTTCCCCCTGATAGAATTTCGGGAATATCAAANGAAAATAAATTAGGCTGAACATCACCTGAAAAAATAATTTCTCCCGAAAAAGCTTCACTAGAACTTTGGGAGTTATTTAATAAGTCTAAACTAAAATTAATCAATTCTCCTAGAGATGGCTTACTGCCCCCAGATCCAGTTTGAATATTTATACCTAAAATTGATAAACCTGCGTTTTCCAATTCAACAACAACACTGTTATGACCTTGAATAAAGCCTCCTTTATTAGCGTAAACTTCTAATTCTGATATTCCTGATACATCTACAGTACATAAAAACTTTCCTTCAACATCTGTTATTCCCTTTGATAAAAGTTCATTATTACCCATAACACTTATCACTGCATTTTTTATCGCATTTCCATCAACATCCTTTAAAGTCACATCTACAAGTCCATTCTTTGAATCAACATTTTCAACATTTATTTCAAATTGATTAGGAGTATCTATGTAAATCTGTAGTGAAGGATCACCCAATATATTATAAACATGAGCATAAAACTCCTGTGCTTCTCCTAAACCATTTTGTGCAGGAAATTCTTTTGATAAACCTGATTGACCAGCCTGCATTGCTGGACCTAATTCATAAACACTATGATTCAGCATAGCATCATACATATAAGCATTAATAACATTGTTATATTTAGTGCTTGTATGAAGATCAGAGGGGCCTATAAAGGCGACACCTCCTTTTGGCACTGTAGGTGTACCACCCCGAAGAATAGCTTCTGAAAGACAAGGGTCTACATTATTTGCAAAATCATTTGAATTACAAACATAACTCATGAATACAGGTGTAAGCCAACCATTGTTCAGATCATTTACATCTTCTACATGAAATTCTGGATAATGCCATCCATTAGCATCACCCCATCCTCTATAGTTTACAATGCCGACTCCATTATCAATAGATGAAATAATATATGGAGCACCTTGCTGTACTGGAGGATAAAATACAGTGTCAATTTGGTTATATCCATAATTAAGAAGTTCATCTCTTAGCCAATAAGATGTCCATTTTGGTGTAATNGGTATTGGATAAGTGTTAGAATAATTACCAGCAACGACAAGACCTTTGCTAAGCCATTCTGTATTATAGATTAAAGGATCTCTGGTGTACTGGATAGTTTTTGCAATCATAACAGCAACATCTGAGAAAGAGTCAACAGATAATCGCCCAATAAAAACATCAGGGATATAATCATCTCCATTAAGATATGTGTAGGCCTGGTCTGAGACATCATTTTCAGGTCCATAATAGAAAGAAGGAAATGCAGCAAAACCATCCACATCACCAATTAAAAGTACATATTCCATCATAGGGTCTTCTGAAAGCTTATTTGCAATCGTTACTTTAATCTCATCAGCAGATCCCCCTGCTTCTGATAGTGGAATAACATAGGTATCAAAGCCTTGTGATTTCTTAAATTGAATAAAATTAGTAAGGTAAGACTCTATTGCATCTGGAACAATGATGAGATAGCTCCCACGCTGTGGATTTATCTGTGATGGAAGAATATTATAATTGTTTACAATGATATTTGAGAATGCTAAAGGGATAGGCCTTGACAATAGCTTATCCTTAGTTTGACCTCGAAATACACGGTCTTTCCCAAAAAGGATTTGAAATATGATTATTAGTAAAATCAGTTTTTGAGTAAAACGCATTTTGCTATAACCTTTTGTTTTTTTGTCTGCATTAAGATGAAAAACATACCAGATCCTATGGGACGATTACTTAGCCNATGTAAGTTAAGATTGAAAAGGTTTCTTCCACTAGTAAGACCATTTAAAGAATGAGATAGAATTTCTTGGCCTTTTATATTAAATACACGAACAGTTGCCTTACCTCCTGGATAATTCGCAAGATCTATCTGAAAACGACCATTGGTTGGATTAGGATAAATCCCATTGATTTTCATTTGGATTTTTGGCGCTTTGATGACACTATTTTCCAATACATTCAAATAGTTATCAATGGTAGAGTAAAGGTAAAGCTCTCGCAATTTCCATCCACGATAATTTACGGTCTGATCGGGAGAAAATCTTAATCTAACCTTAACCTTTGAAAATCCAGTATCAGTGATNGCTGTGATAAAATCATTTTGATACTTATCCCAACGTAGTCCCGTCCATGCTTTTGAACCAAGGATATCATTGTTCTCATTTAATATTTCAATAGAAATAGGATCATAATCCCATTCAGTTTCAAACTTATGTAATACTGAAATAGTTATACGGTTTGTGCCTTCAATATCTATTAGATCAGACTCCATCCACTGGTTTGCTGATATTGTAGAATCAAAATTGTCATAATAAAAGTTTTCCTGAGACATTAAAATTGAATCCCGAAAGTACCAGCTTCCTTCTTGATTATTCCAAGGCCAGATTTCACTCAATAATATTCGATTCCCTTCTGAGTAGGGTACTATTAAAGACAAATTATCTTCTAATAAAATATTCTGCTCATATGGAATAAAATCACCATCCATGGGAATTGTAATAGTATACTCACCCTGAAATAGTTCAAAACTGTTTTCTCCAGTAATAATTTGGACAGTATCGATACTAAATTCATCTTGAATTAAACCATTTACAGTAATAGTATTTAATGTAGGGTTTATTACAGTGAGTGTCAGTGTAAGAATTTGTGCAGGCTCTAAAAATATATCTTGCACTGTTATTGCACTATTATTTGCGATTATTGTAATATTTTTTGGTAAATAACCTTTGGATCTTATCGATAATGTATATGTACCTGGAAGCACGATACGTCTGAAGCGTCCAAATTCATCTGTTAAACGCGGTTTTAAAACAGAGCCTGTATGTTCAATCACTTCTACAATTACATCTTCAATAGGTTGATTTGTAGATTGATCATAAATAATTCCTGTAATTTGAGAAGCATCTGTGTAATAACCTATTGCTCTATCCATAAGATATATCATTGCTGATTCAGTTCGAGCAATTGTATTCTCAATAAGAATACTATCGGGCTGTATATTTGCAGTACCACACTCAATAAGGTATTGAATACACCCTGTTTCCCTGTAAAACCAGTCATGGAGTTTCCCATTACGTGATTCACTATGAACGGATAGATACGTACCAGTTCCATCTTCTGTTTCCATCAAACTAGAAAATTGATCTGCTATTGATTTCATAATTTCAAGATCGGGAGAATTCTTGACCCCTTCCCATTTCCATGATGTAAATACCTTTTCAGATAAATTTCCTGATCTGGAACTGTGCCANACAANGGAAAAAAGGAAATCATTTTCTAACGCAAAATCACGTAGAGCGATTGCTTCTTTTTCGGAAAATGGTTCCTGGCCTCTATAATAATCAAAATGGGCACTATAATTAGAATTATCCGGAACAAGAAATGTATCCCCAAAAATCCAATTAAAATCAAAATTTCTATTTAAATCGACACCATCTANATCATTCCCTATTGAAGGATCATAATCAAATATTCCATTAGGAAATGGTCCATCTAAAGATAGGTCCCTTTTNTTTTTTCGATAGCTAATATCTAGCCCTTCGTGCACTACGTTCAATCCTTCAGGGTTTGCTGTAGGAATGAGCCAAATCTCTATATATTCTTTTAAAATATTCATATGATTATATATACTGGATCTAGGAAAAATAAGATCATTCAATAATTTCATAATCAATTCAATACCAAGAACTTCTTCTGCATGCACCTGACCAACAAATAAAACCCTTGGTTCATCTTCTTTTATGTGCGCATTATCAGATATTTTTACTGCAAGAATAGGGATATTTTCATGAGTAGAATACCCAATAGTATCCAAATGAAACCAACTACTTAATTCTTCAATCTGAGCAAGTGAATCTAACAATCCATAAATTTCTTCAGTAGTATGGTATCTCTCATCCAAGATTTGTCCAGATAAAGAAGATAGAAAAAATATAAGTAATCCATGCTTCATGTATTACTTTAGATAAGTCACCTTACCGACTTTTATTGTGTTATTTATTTTAAATTTATAGAGATAAATACCAGCTGGTGCGGTACTACTTCCAAAGATTTTTCCATCCCAGCTGATTCGATGAAATCCTCCAAAACCTGGTAAAATTAATTTATCAACAACTAGCCTTCCTTTAATATCATATATTTTAAAATCAACAGCTTCTCCAGCAGGGAAAGTAAAATCAAAATTAACTTTGCCATTAAATGGATTGGGATAGGCAGGGCTCACACTAAATCCTTTAGGTATGTTACAACTACCGCAATTTGGATTAATATTTAATAGTTCTGATTTAATAATTATCCTACCATAGTAATTAGCAAGATCTTCCTTACCAGAACTCCTGTAATCAATCCAATCCAAGAAGAATTCGTCCCCCGAATGATAATTTATATTTACATTCTTCTGTTTATGGTAAGCAACACAGATTGGGACACCATTTATTTCTGTCGTCATTCCCCGCCCTATAATGTAACCTGCACCATAAAGATCCACNCCATTAATCANNAATGGATCTTGATTAATATATCCTCTTCCATCTTCCCATATAACAAAAAATTCATTATTAATTATCGATTTTACATTAGGATTGTAATTATCAAGTGAATCATTAATAACAGAAGTAAACTGAATAGGATCTGAGCTTATTTCTCCTGTTTCCAAGTTTAAAATTTTTCCAAATATCTCAAAATTCGTCCCATTACTAAAATCCTCCCAAACCAATAATGAATGGGAACGAATTTCATTGAAATCAAAAGTGAAATTATTCTGATCATTATCATCATCTGAAACTACAATTCCTCCTTCCATCCATATCTGATTTCCATCCCAATCTATGATCTGAGCATAAATATCAGCAGCATTCCCCTGCTGTATCCATACCACAAGGACACCAATGCTATCACTTATTTTTTTTATCTGTGGATATCTAGAATCGTTTAACGGTGAACTCAAAGCATTTCCATTTGGGTTCCACCCTATATCGATATTACCATTTGTATCAATTTTTGAATACATTAGCTTTGCNGCAGGCCAGGNGTCTTCCATCCAAAATATAAGAAATTTTTGATCGGGTGTCGGAATAACTCCCATAAGATAATCATCTCCAGATGAACTTACAATTTCAATACCATTCTCATCTAAAATTAGGTTTCCATCGCGATCCAGTCTTTGAAAATATATATCATAATTAAATACTCGACTCTCAGACCAAAAACATCCCACACCCTCACCTGATCCAACCAGAGTGGCACTTCTCATATCATAATCAGACATTACACTAATTCCTGTTGAGTCCCATAGATTATTTAAATAACTATCAAACTTATTGATACGGATAAATTTTGGTGAAACTGATCCATCAAATGTAGCTGAAAATATTCCATGNTCCGTGTAAACTAATTTAGGAAAAGAAAAATCAGTCTCCGATGATGANTTTTCTCCAAATGTTAATTGTTTNCCATTANTATACTGTGATATCTCANCCANAATACGCGTACCATATATCTTTTTTGATGATCTATTATCTTCCCAATAAAGATATAGATCTTCATCTCCAACCTGATAGGAACTTGTATAATTCACATCTCCATCAAGACCANCCATAGCCGTAATGCCTCCATTAATCCATTGATACTCATAGTTGGAATTAATTAGTTGAACTTTTAGATCTATACTTCCCATACTCTGATCAGCATATATGATATAAAGACCATTCTGACCTGCACCAACTACAATAGGTGAAAACTGATGTCCATGAGNAAATGAAATATTTATAGGTTCNTCAACGCTATGCTCTCCAGAAGAATTTATATTCTGGTAAAATATATCCACATCTGGAAATGTTCCTCGCTCCCAGGTCACATGCAAATCACCATTATTACCTGCTGCAAATCTAGTACTGAAATCTAAATCATCTTCCAAATCCAATCTGATACCATTACCCCACAGTGTATCACCATTTGTATTAATTTTTTGAAAATATTGGTCACCCTTAATGGGTTCATCCCTTAAATCAGTCCAATTAACAAAAATTTCCCCATTGGGACTTCTTTTTACCCTTGGGGATTTCTGAATGGATTCAAAAGCAGAAATAGATTTGGCTTCATCAAAAATAAGCCCTGTAGAATCAATAAATTGAAAATAAATCCTTGAGTCTTGATCACCCTCTTTCCAGGAAACGAAGGATCTTCCAGAATTTATGTAGGTTACCCTGGGCGTTAGCTCCTGCTCTATAGCCTGAGCAATTGGTATCCCATTATCAGAGAATGTTGGAATCATATCCATTGTAAGTCTCTGACCATAAATATTAGCATTAGCTCCTTGTCGAAAATCAGTCCAGGCAATAAATGCTTCATTATTACCTGCATATTCTATACTCTTAGCACTCTGATTACCTCCTGCATTAGCAATTGGGACTCCCTCACCAGGTGCAATAATTTCATGTTCTGAAGAAATATGTGTCCCATAAATATCTTCATCCACTCCTCCACGTTTATCTTGCCAAGAAACAAACACACCTCCAAGACTATCAGTACACATATTAATTGTTATCTGCTTACCTGCAACCTGAGCCAAAGCAACACCATCTGGATCCATGATCAGATTTCCATCTGTATCAATATGCTGAATAAATATATCACCTTCCTCATCAAATCGATAATCTACCCATGCAATAAAAGCTCCACCTTCACCATCCATAATTGCTACAGGGTCTTCTTGTCTACCAGGAAGATTTGTTATAACAGCTCCAGTTTCTCCCCATATCAAAGTTCCTTCCAAGTTAACTTTATGAGCAAAAATATTTCGCATACCAAAACGTGTGTCTGACCATACAAATATAGCTTCTCCTGAATTTCCCGGAGCTACAGTTCTGTACCATTCAGTATGTACACCTTGACGTATCGGAGCACCTGAAGTAGAACTAAAATTTTCAGCAAAAGAAGAACTGCTGGCTATTATTAATAATAAATAAAAAAATTTCATACCAGTCCTGTTATTCTAGAATCATTAAAATTTGCAAACCATCTCTAGTTGCTGCAAAAAGATAATCGTTAGAAAATTCCGTATGATATACATATCCGATATCATGAATACCTCTCTCTTCTACTTGACCNTTTTGTTTGGATTCGTATAGTGCCANTCCATTGCTGGCACAGGATAAAGATATTTGATCATTATTTGAACTTACATGCGTAACAAACAAATCTTTNGCAAACTGNACCATATATTGCCANTCTAANGAANTAGAAAGAAATAATCTATAAGCTCCNCCATCCTCACAAGCGATATAGAATTCTTGTTCACTTATCATTTTGACAGNCCTGGCATTNCCATCCAAATCTTTNTGAATTCTACTTGATAGTATTTCTAAATTATTCTGGTACAATTCTATTCCCAATTGATCCAAAGTTAAAATTAAACTAGATCCATAAATATCAATCCCATTAGGATTACCCCTGCTGGTAATCTCACCACCAGCTGAATTAAACCATATGCCGAATGTAGTATCATAATCAAATCTACTCCATTTTAATCCATCATCATTGTCAGCTGCAAAAGCAGTGAAAGAATCACTGTTATTTNTAANAANNCGGAATTCTTTNGTTTTTTCACTTGAAAACTGACCTAGAACAATAGGNNTACTATCACCGCGGGAAAGATCNATATGTATAGGCCTTTCATTNCTCTCTAAGANNAATAATTGTTTAATNGATGGCTCATATTCGATCTGGCTAATTTCCTTATTCGCTCCTATTTCAGTTAGAGTCATGTCCCAAATTATTTTTGGAGACACAATGCTGGATATATCCCATAATTGGATACCAGCCTGACCAGCTGCTATAAATACTGAATCACCAGAAATAAAAACATCACGGCAATATCCTTCTGTTTTTAGGTGAGCAACCGAATCCAGNTTCCAGAGATTTTCCTTATTTGGTTCCATACAGCCTAAAATAAAAAAAGAAATTAAAGCNGTNAAAATAGATCTAATAATCATCATATACCATCTCCCACTCTACTTTAAACCATAGTTGAAATANTTGAAAGCTTTTTAGATCTTCCACCCATTCATAGGTTGAGCTTGTATTCCTTATACGATAACGTCCAGTAAGTACGATATTTAAATCTTCAGTTATATTCTTTTTTAACCATAANTCATATTTCATATCANTATGACTTCTTCCAGAGTGNAAAGGGTCTTCGGGGTCTTCTGCNACATAAATACGTTCTCCTCNCCTAGCAGAAAATCCTATTTCATTTAAGATAGGTGTATTATACTTTATCCTAACGGGCACATACCATTCTGTACTCCAATAGGATCGNTCTAATATACTGGCTTTCGCTGTTTTACCATAAGTTATATTATCCGCCATNCCCNTNTCTAATTGAAAAGCAACANTGCCAAATTTGGAAATTCTTTTATNTACTTTTCCTCTAATATAGTAAATATCCAAATCAAATTCNGAAAACGGNTCTTCAAAGTAGCGCTGTAANAATCCTGTGGNTAAATTAATCCATGATCTTCTGCTTATTTTCTGGGTCAATTTTATGCTTTGATTACGATCCGAAAATACACTGGATGACAATATAGAGTTACTAATATCCCTGTTAACATAGTGACGAAGATAAAATTGATCCAGATAACGAATNGAATACTTAANACTTTTATATGGNCCCCACTNATATTTAACANCAAANNTTCCTGAATCATATTTTCGATTTGGATTATGTATATAATCTGTCAATGCTATAGATACAGATAAAATCAATTCTTTTTTCTTACTATTCCATATTGATTTATTTCCACTTAGTCCGAATCTATATACAAAACTATCGAATGTATCTGATCCCCCTAACAAGGATGGCTTTAAAGAGGCCTTCCGAAATTCTTCTTGAGAAAGGCGCATTGTATTACTATCATATCCCGTCGTGACCTGGAAAGCATATTCCAAAGGTGTACCCGCAAAGGACAATGATAAAATAAAAATAATCAGAATAGTATGTTTATGTTCTGTCATCAATATAAAATAAAACGAGTAAAAACCGTTTTCCCCTTATCAGCAACTTCAACGGTATATATATGGCTNCCTNTTGGCACACTAATATCACACGAGCGCCACTTACCAGGAACTATATCTTCCTTTCCAGTTATGGTTGATTCAGATGATCGCTCCGAATTAAAATAATATGTTCCTATAATTTTCATCCCTTCGCGAATACGAAGACGATATGCATCTTCCTTCCCCATGATATCAGAGAATTCAAGTCTATTCATGATTCTAAGTGTTTTTACGCCTTTTACTTCAATCTGCAACGGCAATTCACTGGTACACTCAAAATATTCAATCTCCTTTTGTTTAGAAACAAGTTTAACAGCACGCTGATAAACCATTGGAACTATAGTCTTCTTATTATCTCCTAAAGATTCAAATTCCTTTGCCAGCACACGTAATAACACAGGATACTTTAAGTTTTCACCCTTCATAATTTGTACTTGGTGACTTCCCTTACCAAGATTGATATAATAGTTTCCAGAAAAAGTATAGCTATGTTTAGGATGCTGGACAGATTTAATTGATTTTTGGGTTTTATAACGATGATTCACTTTTACCGTATCTTTTCTATTCAAAACAATATTATATCTATATGTATGGCTCACTTTTTTCTTTTTTAATACTGGGTATCTTGATATAAACTCCAAACGAACTGGTCCTTGTATAAGATATTGTATTCCTTCATCATTTACTGGGTAGTATAAACGTCTTTTTGAATTTATAATTAAGATTTCTTTCTGTTCACCATTCATGCTTGGTTTTAAAAGTCTAGCTTCTATAGGCAAGCATAATAGAATAAGCAGAGCCAAATACTTTGATTTATAGTAGACTATCTGGTTCATGGTTAATTAAATGTTCTTTGATTTTCCTTTTACTTTGATATCCAACAGCAATCACGCTACCACCAATTAAAAATAGGCAAGCGGCAGCAACCCATAGATTATATTTCTCTTGCGCATATAGATTCCCTGCACCAATCTCAGGAATTGGGATAGGTGCAAAAGGTAAATTATACATTTCAATCAGAGATCTGATATTTAAAATATGTATAATGGGAATATTATTTTTTGCAAACTTAGAAAGTACTCCTTCAATTCCATCTGAACGAGAAATATCAATCACATCAGACCGATTTAATATACCAGGAGGCAACAATTTCAAATTAAAGCTTGTACCAAGACTTGCCACGCCTCCACCGATATTAATAAATGCTGAATAATCTAAGTTTTGTATTATGGAAGAAAATAATTCCATCCTTTGTTGAATGTTTTCAGCGAGTCTTTCCCCATTAATTAAATTAATTCCATGGGACTCAATATTTTCTGTTATTATTTTCCTCCCAGATGGTGATAATAACCGTCCCATATCATTCCTTCCTCCTATGGATGCAGCCATACTTCGTAAATGAATAAAATCGTTATCAAATAAAATAGATTCCATATCCAGCCAGGTAAAATCAACTTGATTCGCTCCCCATTGAGAAGCCCCTAAAGACGTAATTATTACAGGATAAACATTAAGCGCTTTGCAGGCAGAAAGGACTGCTAGATTTGCACCTGGCATAGACCCAGTCATTAAAACGGCTATTGTATCATCTTTACCAAGATTTATCTGCAACATCAGATCAACAATTACAGCAGCAAAGTTTGGGTCTAATGTGGTTAACTTGGCATCGAGATCTCCTTCATCGGTTGTAATAAGACTAAATGGAGTTCCGATTAAACCAGTCTCATTGGGGTCATTTTCAATATCAATAAAAACACCTTCTTTCAGCCGATATTCTTTCAAAATTTCCATAGATCTTTTCATTATTTNAGCAGCNAGNACCTTTTGATCATAACTGGGTGATATATCTATTTTTCTNGAGTTATAGGAAATTAGAAAACAGATTAAGGCTACTAACGAAAGATACACCAAGTTAGATGTCTTCTGTATTGCGGGTACAAATGGGGNTTTCCTATAATTATTCAAATAATAACCCTCCAAATAAAATCATAACTATCAGTTTAACTAAAACAGCNGTTATTAATACAACAGAAATTGTTCTAACTATACCTTGACGATCCATCCAGTTCGCAATTAATCCTGGAATTATATTTCCTATGACTGCAGCTTGACCAAATTCAACNGGCAAATAATAANAGTTTCTTGAAATATATCCGAAAAAGAAACCTAGTATAAGTGCCAAAACAATGCGTCTCTTTCCATAGAGGAATGTTATTTTCCCTAACCATTNTATAATAAACCAAACAAGAATTGCTACTAAAAATGTTGTAATTACCTGAANAGGATTATGCAAATAAAGTGAAATATACCCAGGCACAATAATTCCGCCAGCTGTCACACCCAAGGCTTCAGACAAAAGTAGACTCAAAATAATTCCCAGTCCAATACTAATCTCAGTCATCTCGTTTATATTTCGCTATTTTTGTTAAGATCTCTTGACCAGAACCAACCTGGTTACCAATTGCATAAATCAAAGTGCAATTTGATAGTCCCAAGAGCTTATCAACAACAAAATCTATATTTTTATTAAATCCAATTTCAAATATATTTGTATTGGGGGAGTGTTTTTGAACTCTGGTTATTGGTTTTTTAATTTTATCCCCTCGTACTATAAAATGGTCAGGTTTAATCTCTTGCAAGGTCAGTTCAATTAATTGTCGTGTTCTGCCAGGACGATCATCTCTAGTATTAAAAAAAACACATGTTCCGCGATCACCATTATAACGGTCAACAACAAACTTCCAAATCTTAAGTGTTGAAACAGGGTCGTTGGCTGCCATACCATTAATAAATTGAATACGTCTATTATCTTTTTTTAGATTCCAAGCAACCAATGCACCTAGATCAGGTTTCATCTTGTACATACCAGCTAAAGCAATTCNTCTTTCTACACCTGCTTCATTGCAGACATCCAATGCAACGGCTATATTCATAGGGTGCTCTATATAAGAAAATTGGTTTAATTCATCATCAGAAATTGATATCTCATTGGATTCAACAAATGTACTTCCATTTTCTTTTGCAACATTTCTAAATATTTCTAAATGGATTTCTTCTCCAGTTATCAATTTTCCATCTACAGGAACAGTATTGCACAAAGAATATGCTACGTCAACCAAAGTAGGACCCATCTCTTCCATATGATCTGGACGTACATTTGTAATGACCCCAATATTAGATCGTACCATTTGATGCTCTGAGATCCATTGATACTGAGGCTGCACAGCCATGCACTCAATAACAACAGCATCTGGTTTTTCCTGTGCAAAATATTTTAAAAGACGAACTTGTTCGCCAATAGATGGAGATCTCAAACGATGAATAATATGATCCTTACCAAAAGCATCAATCACCCTAGGAGCAGTACCAGTTGTTTTAGCGAATGTTCGAATTCCTCCTTCCCTAAGTCCAGCAGCAATAAGACGAGTAACACTAGATTTTCCTCGTGTTCCATTAACGTGGATTCGAATTGGAATTGTATTTACTAACTTCTGGTGATAGTAATATTCAATAATACCAGTTAAAGATAAAACTATACCAAGAAACCCCAGAACAAATAGCGGTGTTAGAATCATTAAAATTACAGAATATTTATCCAGCCTATATGGCAGGATGATATATAATTATAGTTCTGACTACCATTGCATGACCCGCTGTATAAGCCGGATCATATCCATAATATTTAATACCCCATCACCATTAATATCGGCAACATATGGATTAACGTTATTGGTATATCCCAGTATATGATCAGTTAAAAGCAATATGTCAAATATATCCATTGAATTATCAATATTGAGATCACCTTCTAATCTGATTTCACTTCCCCTGGTTGTAATTAGGATAGATGTCTCATCATCAAGTACCATAGCTGCTGGATCATAAATATTATTAAACGTATATTGAAGACCAATTTTCATTGTATGATCTTCAATACCAACTGTACAATATCCACCATGTATTGGTGCACCCCATGTACCATAAGATCCGTAAGATGTGTTACTAAAATCTTCATATTGTATTAGTATTTCGCCATCGCCAGTGGGAGTTAAATAATAGCTAGGGTCAAAAAGGATAACCTGAAAATTTTCAGATGCACCATTTTGAAAGGTTCTAACTCTAGACCACTGAACAATGAATTTATAGTTTTCATCATCATACCAGGTATAAACACGTCCTCCATTAGTCAATTTCAAATCATCCCAGAATGCAGCAATCATGGGGCTGGGTCCGCCGACTCCTGGAATCTGATAATTTCTAAATGATTCCAAATCTGTATCACCCATTGCTATCCAACCATTAGAACAAATACTGATCTGATTATAGTCTAAACCATACATTGTAAAGGTAAATGGCAAATTAATTGTCTGGACATCATCACCATTATCACCATTATCCGTCAGAGAAGTAAGATGTGCCCCTTGTCCACCATATCGACTATCTATTTCTATCCAATCATAAACAGGCGATATTAAATAGTCAATGTCTCCACTATCATAAATGTAGTATCCATGCTCATCTGGACCAAGAGGATCATGGACTGAAGGAATACCAATTCGTATTTCTATAANAGAATTAGATGTATATCCATCCCCTGTTTCAATATTTACCATTAGATNAGCAGTAGCTCCAGGTATGGTTTCTTCGAGTGCACTAATTATAAATATATTATCATTATTTCCAGCACTTCCATTCGCGGGGATAGATGACCAAGTACCGGTACCATCCATTATTTCGATATATGGTGATGGACTTGTAATCGTACCCACGACATCTTGTGCTGCTACAGAACCAATATTACTTAACTGTATTTTTACCGATGAAGATTGTCCAGGTGTTAATACATCTTGGATAGTACCAATAACATCAATTTTATTCGCTGTAATACTATTACCAGCAACATTTATATCAACAATATCGCTAGTCGAATTTCCAGAACTATCATCAAGGTTAATAGTCAACTTCAGATTAGTTCCTTCTGCAAGACCATTATTTAATGAAATAATAAAAGGTTCAATTCCCATTACTGATTNCCCAGCAGAAAGATGACCATAAGAAACCTGATTATTTTGAATAANAACATTCGCATTTTCAGAATTCAGTAAACCAATAATATTTTGGGCATCCTGGCTTCCATAGTTAGTAATCCCTGCAAACAATTCAATAGTCTCGCCACCATTAGCTTTTCCATTATTATTTCCTTGAGAAGATCCATCACTATCATCATCAATGATAATAAGCTCCTGATTAATGTGAACTGAAACACCAGGATCATAAATCTGAAATGAACTCTGATAGGGATAATAATTTTGTTTAGTTGCAGTTAGCAAGACTTCTCCATCTTCTGATGACGTAATGGATAAACGTACTTTTCCTTCATCATTGGTATATCCAGATTCTAATATTTCATCATTTTTAAAAATTGTGACCCAAACATCTTTCACAGGGCCGTCTTCTCCACTCATATTAATATCTATCAAGTTTGTCCCTTTAGTAACAGCATATGTGTGATGGCCATCCAGTGTTTGAGGGTATTTTGTCCACATTTTTAACGAAGCATCGCCAATGAGATTATTCCAATGTGTAAAAATATTCGCGTAATTATTTGGATTTGATGGGTAGGTACTGTGTAGCATCATTTTACCATACATTAAAGCACTGCCAACTGATTCAATTTCTTCAATAAGGGTAGCATAATAAAATCCCATATCAACTATATTATTAAAGAGNGTGTGTGTACCTAAGGTAGCTGTACCTATACAGACTACTGCCCCCTTTGGATTAGAAGCTGTTCCAGCCCTTGTAAAAGCTTCTGTTAATGATTCTTCCCCAGCAAAAGAACCCGTACCACAGGTAATCACCGTAGCTACTGGAAGCATAAAGCCATTAGTNGTTTGATTCAAATTATTTGAGTCAAAACCACTTACACCCCAATATCCTCTATAATTAAAAAATGAGATCCCGCTTGATATACCAGCTGTCATTTGATTTGCAAAGGAACCATTATATATCGTATTAACATCCTGAAAGCCAACAAGATCAAACATCTCATTGATATGTTCATTAGAAATAACACAAGATATACCGGAAGTGGTAGGATCGCCTGTAAGACAGGCCCTTTCAAACCAATTTTGTCCCATATAAGGAGTTGATTCATAATTTAGAATTTTACTAATCTGGGTTTGTAAATCTGATTGGGTATCAAAAGATATGCGCCCAATAAGTACTTCTGGGAATTGGTCAGTCCCTTCTAAAAGAGTATAAGGGTGATCTCCCTCGCCATTATATCCACTCCAGCTTTCATACCAAGTAGGAATGTCATAGTTTCCTTGGGCATCTGCAATTATAGTTACGTATTCAGGTGGATGTTCCCAGGTTTGGTATGCTGTCTCAATATAATCCTTTAAATTGCTATTATTATTNACTACGTTAGATGATGATACATAATTCACTTCATAACCAACCCGAGTTTTCCAATCCATTAGCGAATTTACTATATTAATTAAATTTCCAATATTACTAGGAAGAACATATAATATTGATGGTCGTTGGTATTCTATGAAATTTCTACTACTATTAGAGTCATAATTAACTATCATAGCTTGATATAAAGATTCAAATGCTTTTGAGCGACGCTCTGGAATAAATGGTAATTCTTGGTCTATTTCATTTTCAAGAAGTTCTATATCTGCCTGATGGATAATAACAAGTTCCTTAGTGACAGGGTTGTACTGAAATGGCGTAATTGTGACCTGTACCATGGATAATTCTCTAAAAATAATTGGGCTTGATACAGATACTATTTTTGAAGGAAAAAATTCGTTGACCTGGTATTGCATTCCTCTTTCAATAATGTCATCAGACTTTTTTGGGTCTAATTGAGAAGTTGGGATAATATCTACATTTTGTATTGTTTCTGATGATATAATATTATAGTCCACTCTATAAGACCTACCAGGATCAACAGCATAGTACGTGCTATTNGATGGAAGGTATGGTTCTCCAACAGATGAAAGAGTACCAGTATTTANTATTTGAGGTTTTAAAAAGGTATTTTCGCCTTTATTAATCTGCTTCAATTCAATATCTGAGTACCGATACTGAATAAATTTTTTATTGGCAGAATCTATTGATTTAAATGCAGATATAGGTTGATCCAGATGAGATTCTTCCGCTAGGATAAAACCTAATCCTATTAAAACAACTAAAAATATAATCGTTTTTCTCATTGCAGTATTCAATTATTTAATAATTAAGTGAAAAAAAGACGGATAATATACGCTTCCAATGTAAATACCAATTGCGGAAGCTGCAAGAAAAGGTGCAAATGGTAATGCTCTGTCTCTATCAAAACCTTTACGCAATGAAATATAGATCCAAGTCAATAAACTAATTAAAGCAGCTCCAAAAAGAGTAAGGGCCATCCTCATAGGACCAAGCCATGCACCCAATACAATACCCAACTGAATATCGCCATACCCCATTCCCTGTCTTTTAGTAATAATCCAGGTTACACCCATAATCATAGTTGGAATTACAGAACCTATAAAGACACCCCACAATACAGCAATCCATGACATCAACCCAATTAATAATCCTGCTATCGCAAATAAAATACCAAATAAAATAAAAAGCAGAGGTATTTGCATTGTATAAAAGTCTACAATTCCAATGGCAACCAATATTGATGCAATTAAGGAAAAAATAAATGCTTCATATAGCGGAGTATTCAAATAAGACCATAGAGATAATGCGCCACATATAAACTCCAAAAAATAATTATTTTTTTTGATACTGTAGTTATCAATTTTTAACCAGTTAATAGCAACTTTTAGAACATATCCTAAAAAGCACCCAGCAATCGTAAATGCCAATGTGGAGCCATTATCCATTATAGTCCCGATTGTAAGGCTGAACCGAGGTGGAATACGGGGAGATAAGTAAGAACAACCATCAAGGCAATTACTGCTCCTACTAAGAGTATCAATAATGGTTCAATTAAAGTAGTCATCCTTTCAACAAGTGCATCCACCTGTTTCTGATAGTAATTAGCAGCCCTGTCTAGAAGATCATCTAATTCACCTGTGTCTTCTCCAGTAGAAGCTAATTGAAGCAATATCGAAGGGAAAACTTCTGTGCGCCTCAATGCAGTAGATATATTATAACCATCTCTAATATAGTCAGATGCATCGTGAATAGCTTTAGCGTACACCTTATTTTCCACCACTTTTTTCAGCAATGCAGTAGACTCTAGTACGGGAACACCTGCACCAAGAAGAATACCAAATGTTTTGCAAAATTTATTTAGTATAGATTGATTGATAAGACTCCCAAATACAGGAATCTTTAGTTTTATAGAATCCAAAATAAATCCTCCGCGCTGAGTCTTAGAAAGCAACCATAATACAAACATAAAAACAATAATTGTAAATGTCATAAACCCAGCATTTTGACTAAACCATGCACTAAAATTCATTAATTGCTTTGTTGCAGAAGGAAGATTTGCACCCAGCTGAGCATATACATCAGAAAATTTTGGTATGATCCATAGGAACATTGCTGATAGCATAACTCCAAGAAAAATAACCATAAATATAGGATAATTCATTGCAGATTTTACTTTTCTTCGTGTATCATCTAGATTCTCAAGGTATGAAGCCAACTGATCAAGAATTTCGTTTAAGTTACCACTCACTTCACCAGCCTTAGTTAAGGCAACAAATAAATTGTTAAATACACCTGGGTGTCTAGATAATGATTCTGAAAGATTCAACCCTTTCCTGATATTGGAACCAACATTAGTAAGTATGCTTTTAAATTTTTTATGTTTTTCTTCTATAGCAAGGCTTTGAATTGCTCTCTCTAAGGTTAANCCAGCGGAAAACATAGTCGCCAATTGACGGGTNAAAAATACGAGATTTGAAAGAGGAATACGGTTTTTTACCTTTTCGAAAGATAATTGAATTTCATCTAAAAATGGTCCTAAAAAATCAAAGGTATCATCTGTCTCCTTAAGGGAAATAACCACTTGGCCTCCAGTTGTAAGCTTCTCTATAGCAAGATCTAATGTGTCTGCACGGATTTCACCTTCCTTCCTTTTCCCCTCCAAATCTTTTATTAAATAATGAAATACAGACATTATAAATCTTCAACAGTTGACCGAAGTATTTCTTCTATAGTTGTTGTTCCATCTAAGACTCTTTTAATTCCTGCTTCTCTNAGAGCTATCATTCCATTTTTAGCTGCCGCTTCTCTAATCTCATCTTCATTGGCATTATCATAAACTAAACCCCGAAGATTTCTTGATAATGGAATCATTTCAAAAATAGCTGTACGACNGCGATAACCTGTATTCCGACATTCTGCACACCCTTTTCCTCTCCATAGAGAACCCTTAACCATTGAAACATCAATACCAATTAATGCTAATTCTTCTTTGGNAGGAATAAATTCTTCCTTACAATTAGAACAAATTTTCCGAACAAGCCTTTGCGCCATAACAAGATTTAAACAAGAACCAACAAGAAATGGTGCAATACCAATATCTAGCAAGCGCGTGATTGTACCTGGAGCATCATTTGCATGGACTGTAGAAAATACTAGATGGCCTGTCAGAGCAAACTTTACCGCAATATCTGCTGTTTCTGCATCACGTATTTCCCCTATCAATAATACATCAGGATCCTGGCGCAAAATAGACCGCAAACTTCCAGAAAATGTTAACCCTATATCTTCAAATACCTGAACTTGATTTATACCATCGAGCTGATATTCTACTGGATCTTCAACCGTTGTAATATTTGTTCGCTCACTCTTTATCTCCTTCAAAGATGCATAGAGCGATGTGGACTTACCTGATCCAGTAGGACCAGATACAACTACCAATCCGTACGGCTGATTTATTACCTTTTTAAATATGCCAAGATGAGTTTTAGGAAACCCCAAGGAAGATAGGCTAAAATCAAATCCAGTCTTATCCAAAAGACGCATAACAACCTTCTCTCCATAAACAGTTGGTAATATAGAAACACGAACATCAATATCTTTACCTGGCGCCTTAATTGAAAACCTGCCATCCTGAGGTAAACGTTTTTCGGCGATATTCAATTTTGATAAAATTTTTATACGGGTTGATAATCCACTTAAAGATGAAATCGGTGGTGTCATAATGGTTTGAAGTACCCCGTCAATCCGTATTCTAACTGTAACCTGTGTTTCTTGTGGCTCCAGGTGAATATCAGTAGCCCTTTCTTTGATTGCTTCCTGCAAGATCAAGTTTACAAGTTTTACAATTGGAGCATCTTCCGCAGAAGCTTTATCTGGAGACAAATCTACCAGTTCTTCCGATCCCTCTTCCCCTGATACCACAGTAATCCCAGAAATTGCTTCATCAACTTGTGCAGTTTTTTGAATTTCTCCATAGACTTTCTCAAGAGCCTTATCCAATAAAGATGGCCCTGCAACAAGAATATCAGGATTCAAATTAGTAAGCCGCTTGATAGAGTCTATTGCTACCAAATCTTCAGGATCTTCCATAGCAACAACCAATTCTTTATCATGTTTACTTACTGCTAAAACACGATTCGTTCTGGCAAAATCTTCTGGAATCATTGCTGCAACATCAGCATCAGCATCCAATAAAATAAAATTATCTGCTTTTTTATATCCCAATTGCATAGAATAAACAGTAATTAGGTCTTCTTCTTCAATAAAGTTTAAATCCATCAGGGTCTGCCCCAGTTTTTCATGGGTGTTTTTTTGTTGTGCAAGCGCATCATTTAATTGGTCTTCTGAAATTTTTTTTTCATGCACAAGTATCTCTCCTATTCTGGAAAACTGTGGATTAAATTCTTGCTTCATANTAATTATATAATTTTATTAAAGTNTTACTTTAAGGACAGCCTACATTTGTGGGTGAACGTACCAACTGAATATCCAATGGATCACTAGTTGTAATCTGTGGAATCATCAGCGTGGCGCTAATTGTAGATGTAAAGTCTTCGAAAGTACAGATACCACTCTCATCATCTGTACTCTGCCATATACATAATTCTCTGGGAAATTTAGCTCTAATCCTAGCCTGTCCGTTCTTATCAGTTTTTACAACTGCTTCACAGTTAATCATATGGTATCCATTCCACTCACCATCTCCTTCACCTTCGTCAAAAGTATTGTCCCGTCCATCCAGTCCAACATCATCGAATGGTTCTGAAACTTCTCGAACATCCCATTTCCCATCAGCAGTTGTATCAATAGCATCATGATCATCATTCCATGTACCCCAATCCATAGTTTCAGGATTATCATCAGTGCCATAGTCTCTCCAAGTAAAACAACTGTCACCAACTCCAAACCCATCAACACCTATATCTTGATAATCTTCGTACCCTACTTCACCCCACTCTGAAACACCAGTNCCACCAAAGGCAATAGGTGCATCTGCAACTGGATTACCATAAAAATCAATAACGATTGCTGTGATCTCTGCAACTGCTAATGTTGAAGGCTGCGGTAAGGTAAAATCATAATACTGGAAACTGGACATAAGCGTAATCTGGCCTGGCATGAAGAATAATGTTGCATCACCTTCATTTTCATTTATCAACGCAGAAACCGTATCTCCATTCGCTCCAAAAGTGATAGCTTTCACTCGACCAATATCACCAATAGCATCAGTTGAATAGGTTATCTGAGAGAATGCAACCCCTGAAAAACTCTCATCATTTAGATTCCTATTATTTGTAAAACTTACACCCTCAACAAAAGCGTCAAGAATTGTATCAGGAGGTATAGGATCTATTCCCCAGTAAATATAAGTTGAATCTTCTACGGGATTGTACCAAATATCTGAGACAATCGCAGCACACTCTGTTCGATAAAAGCCTCCACCGATCGCTTCAGTGGCCTGTGGATCATACTCAGCTTCAATATGATAAGGTGCACCAGATGCANTAATTACAGGAACAGCAATACTCTCAATTACTTTGCCACTGTCACTACTTACAGTATCACACACAGTGGTCTCATTTGTATTTGTGGTCGCAATTACCCTTACAGGTCCTGGTTCAGTTCCACTATTTATGGATACAGTAGCTATTCCATTTACTGTTTCTACATTAACACTTGTCTGTCCTGGAGAGTTTAGATAAGATTCATTTAAAACTGGTTCAATCATAAAATTTACAGTTGTCGGAGTAGTGATTAGATTTCCATTATCATCGTACACTTTTGCTCTAATATCAGTCGATTCAATTCCTCCTCCATCTCTTACTACAATTCTGCTTGGATTGGATGCAGGTATTACAATACTTGCACAATTTCCTACAGCACTTTGAGAACCAATAATTATTTGTTTTTCAACATCAACACTATCCTGAATCCCTGGATGATAATATTTTGCAGTTACTGTACCTGTACCAAGATTTGAATCAAAACTATAGGCTTCGAAAACTGTTTGAATCTTNCCGTTTTCATCCGTAAAACAAGTATCAGCACATTGTAAACTTCCCTGTGCTGATTCAAGAATTAGATTCACTCCTGAAAGCTCATCACCATATGCATTTTCTAATAAAACCTCGAAATCAGTAGTTCCGCCCAGATCAACCTGATCATCGGAAGAAATATTGATAGTGTATGGCCAAACCATATCTTTATTATCATATACAGAGAACTCAACATTATCAATAATATCATCGGTATATTTAACAGTTATAATTGCACCAGANGAGCTCGCAGTCTCAATTTTTTTCTGGTTTAATTCAGGGGTGAAACGGGCCATAGCGTATCCGTTACCNCCNAATTCTGGGAAACCATATTCTTTAAAATTTGGTACATACTTCGTANTAGGATCATTTGTATCAAAACTACCAGATATACCCGAAACAGAAAAACCTAGCGATTTACCATTTACCCCTTCCCCATCTTCATTCAATAAACGCGCAATAACAACTGCACTTGTTTGGGGATTTGATAAAATTTCACCAACGATAATTGGATTCGAAGTAGAACCAACAATATACCTGGCAACCAAAACTAAAGATCCTGTTTCAGCGGTATCAGTATCATCGGCCGTCTCTTCTGGAATTCTATCATCGCATGAAAAGTGTACTAAAAAAGATATTGTTATAATATGCAATAATATTTGGGTCATAATCTTTTTCATGATTACTCTCCTAGTTGGGATGTTGGCTTAGGATCCATTACATTCTTTTCATAACGAATCATATCGTTTGTTTTTGTAATACCTGTATAGGCATCTACAACAATTTTCGGAGTGATCTGTACAATTAAATCAGTCTTCCGTTCTACAACATTATTACTTGTAAATATTTTATCTCCGAAATATGGAATCTTATGAAGAAGTGGAAACTTGTAGACGGTTCTTTTTTTATCATTACTTAAAAGACCACCTATTATAATTGATTCTCCATCTTTAACCCTAATTGTTGTGGATGATGTCCTACTTTTTACGCGAGGAATGTTATTATTGGGTCCTATGAATTCAAAAAAAGTTGACACTTCTGGTTCAACCTTCACTGTAATAAATCCATCCGTATTAACGGATGGAAGAATATTCAATTTTATACCCACTTCTTCTCGCTGGACCTGCACCTGTCCGCCAACACCTCCAGAACTGAGAATATATGGCACAATATCTACTAATTTAATACTTGCTTCTCTTCCATTTATGGTAGTCAAACGTGAATTAGCTAAAACCTCAGCTTTGTTATCTTTCAAAAGAAGATCAAGAGTAAGGTCGAATGCAGTCAACTGTCTGCTAAAGAATCTAGGATATAGCCTCGTCTTATCTTTTTTATTACTAAGCCTATTAAATCCCATAGTCGCAGGTATTTCTCCAAGAGTTTGATCATCTGGAATCACAGAACCACCACCAGATGTCAGTTCTTCTCCTGTTTCAGCCAGAATAGTACTATATTTTGATAAACGTGACCAATCAATTCCCAATTGTTCTTCTGAATCTGCCGCGACCTCAATAAGCCTCGTTTCCAGCATAATCTGAATAGCAGGCACATCAATCTCTTCTACAACTTCGATAATTTCAGCAATTTTTTTTGGAGAAGCATTTACAAGTAGTCTATTCCCAGATATATCAACCTGAATCTGGTCAGAGATATCTTGTAAGATCATCTTAACATCTTCAGCCGAAGCATATTTTAATGTAATCACGTAAGATTTAACCCCAACTTCTTCTTTCAACTTTTTTGGATCGGCTATCAAAAAAGAGTTGCCAACTATTTCATAACTCAATCCTACCGCTCGAACGACAAGATTGATAGCCTGCTCAATTGGTACATTATCTAGGTGTATAGAAATTTTATCTTGCTGGTTAACATTAGGATCAGTTACAATATTATAGCCGCTCTCTTTTGCTAAAATAGATAGAATTCCAGGTAAAAAGGCATCTTCAGCGTGAAGTGTGATTAATACTTCATCAGAGTCTTCCTTATTAGCACCCATCTGTGAAATAAGAGGTGAACATAATAATAATAAGATGAAAAATTTACATTTAGACATTATTTTTTCCCCACATAATTATCATAGAGATGATTTTTTTTTACTTCGAAGCATAACAATAATATTTTCACCATTTTCATTTAGATACTCTTGAAACTTATCATAGCCAACATTCTTATAATTATCCTGAAAAATTGAGTTATCAATGCTATTTTCCGATTTCATAATAACCTTTAATTCATTAAAACTCATAAGACCTGGGTTTCCATTGACGGCAGGTTTAGGAAGTCCCAATAGTACCTGTAGTTCATGCTTCCAAGTTGGATATTTTTCAACCACTTTCGTAGTCTTTATTTTTGTTTTTAATACATTCTTATTAGCAATAACAGAGTTAGTATTTGGTCTATATGCGGACTTACTTTTTTGTTTTTCATTCAATTGTTTGCTACGTTTTTTAACTTTTTTTGTACTTACAACAATTCTATCACGCTGTACGGAGGGTGGAGATAAAGCAGATACACCATAATCAACTGCAGGCTTTTTTACTGTTTTCACTGTCGTGATTGGTACATTAGAATTATTTATAAATAAGGGTTTGCTTTTATTAGGGCTTTGATCATTCTTTTTTGCAATAGCTACATTAAACATACTTTCCACCAATGATTTTTTTGGAGCAACATTCGAATTAGATTCAATGGTTTTTTTAGAATTAGCATCACTTCCAAGAGAAGATTTTGAAACAGATTCATTATATTGAATATTATTTTGCTGATTCACTTTCTTTGTTTTTATTATTTCTTGGATAGAATCAGAATTTTTTTGGAAGCTTTGGTTTGATAAAACAGTATTCTTTGTAGCAATATAATTTGATAATTCTTTTGGAATACCATCATCTAATCCTGGTGCAGGGTATGACATTATCTTGTTTTCATTTTTTATAATAACTTGATTTTTATCAATTGATAAAATCTCTCCAATATTTTCGATAAATTCACCAGAAGTGACTCCAAATACTTTCCCCCGATAATCGATCTGTGCTTGAAAATTAGTTTCCCGCTGATAGATAAGAGCAACACGAATGGAACTTTTATTTCTCCTAAACCTACGGCCGCTTCCATCTATAGATAATACATTTGTAAGCACCATAGGTTCTTTATTTATTAGGAACTGATAACTATTTCGCTGCTCCAATCGCTCCTCTAAAAATGCTATAACATTTTCAAGCTCTTCGTCTGTTCCAAACTGCAGATTTGAAGAGCGCTCCTTTATTCTATCATATTTTTCATTCATAGGAAAGAGTTTAAAACCTGCAGCAATAATAGATACCACAGAAAAACCAACAATAAGATTCCAGATTGTTTGAGAACGGTCACTCATGAAGATACTTTTGACTTTGATTTAACAAGGGTAATAGTTGAAAGATTCATCACAAATTCTTGCAACATCAGATCATTCTCACTGGCATTCGACCTTATACGTTCAACACCATTTTTTACTTCATATTCATCAATTGTAATTAATCTTGGAGATCTCTCAATTTCGGCAAGGAATTTCCCAAATTCTTCAAAAGTGCATTTTAAGGTTAGCATATAGGGAGATTTAAAATATTCTCCTACACGAATCCTGTCCTTTGGTTTAATATTTAATAACTCAATATCGAGTTCATCCATCATATCAGTCAAATTTTTTAAAAATGGGAGACTGGCATCATCTGCCAGAGAATCCATTTGCGAGAGAGCTAGATTCTCTTGAAACAAGGTAAACACACGATCCAACTGGCTGGCTAATATCTGGGCACTTATCAAGTTCTCATTTAGCTCTTCTTGCTCAATCTCTAAAATGGAGATTTCCAACGGTTTTTCTCCAATGAGAAATTTTGTTGCAGTCCAGTACGAAACCGTCAAAATAATTAAAGTACTAAATAAAACTATATTTCTTTTTTCAGCCATAATAATAGTTATGAATATCTCCTAACAGTTTTCTTTTTTACTGCCGCCACAAACTCAAAACGAATTATTTCCTGACCTCGAATACTGATTCTGCCATAATCCTCCAGCTTTATTCTGCTAAAATTATCAGAAAAATTCTTATTGGATTTCAAGGTCTGGAGATACTCATCAATAATCTCAAAATCTTTCCTATCATCAAAAGTGATGGCAATACCATTAATTATCATCTTATGCCGTTTGAAACGTAAACCGGTAATCGCCATATCATCTGGAGTCATGCTCCCCAGCATTTCCAGGTTTTTAGACCATAAAAACCGATTCTGCTCAAGTTCAGCAAAGCTGAGTATATCTTCTTTTGATAAATTTTTTCCACGAGACTGAAGCTTTTTGATTTCATTCTTCAAACGGGAAATTTCAGATTTTTTCTGATCAATAATTGCATTGTAACCTGAATTTATCATCCAAACTCTTCCATTTGCACTTAGCAGGACAATAATTAATACTGAAAATAAAAACCAGCGGCTTCTTTCACGTATTCTCTCCAATCTGGTTTCTGCACTTTCAGCCTTGTTAAGGTTGATAACAATATAACTTTTAGTCACGCTCCATTCCTCCCCTTATTCCAAGACCCAATGCAACAGTATATTGACTAGGATTCTCAATAGAAAAAGCACTTCCAGTCGAAAGTTCAAATGGATCAAATACGGCTGTATCCACATTTAATTTGCTTGAAGTAAAATCCACCAAGCCAGGCGTAATTGCAGCACCACCAGTAAGAAATATTTTAAGAAAAAAACTCTGGCCAGTCTGCTTAGCATAGAATCGCAAAGATCTACGAATATCTTCTACGAGATTATCATATACATTACGTTCTGCAATTCTAACATTCTCTATATTCTCTGTAGTATTGTTATTTATAATAGATGACAATCCATCCTTGAATAAAAGATCTTGAGCATCAATATAATTAATTTCATTTTTCACAGCTGTTTCTTTAACAAAATGGTGCCCTCCTAATGGAAGATCGCGAGTAAAAAATTCCTTTCCCTTTCCATATACAACCAGACTGGATGACACAGCACCAATATCAACGATAACAATAAGACCTTCTTCTGGAATATCTTTCGCAAATGTAACCGCATTACTGAGAGCTACAGGGTTTACATCTACAATACCTGGCTTTAACCCGCATTCCTTTAAAAGATTAATATGATTATTAATTACCCCCTTTGTACATGCAACCAATCCAACATCTATTTTATCTATTTCCTTATTATTTGATCCGAAAATTTGATAATCAATTACTGCATCAGTACCATCCATTGGTATATGTTTTCTAGCTTCAAATGTCATGGAAGATTGCAATTCATCAGATGGCATTTCCATAGTAGTAATCTGTTTAATACTAGAAGAAGATCCACTGATACCGCTAATCACACTCTTTACGCGCTTCGGATTTAATCCCTGTTGACGAAGTAATTCTTTCACGGCCATAACACAATGAGTATGGTCAATTTTTTCAGGGTCATAGCTAGTATTTTGTTCAGGAAGTAAACGTATTCCTGCATCCAAAATATTATAAGATTCTCTGGTTTTTTCCACAGATACCATTTTTACATATTGCCTGCCAATATCTAGACCTAAATACATTATAAGTTGATACTCATTATTAAAAATTCTCCACTTCTCCATAAGAAGCTATTTTGAGGATCACCGCATTGTTGGTACTCTGTAAATCAGGGAAATATGGAGGCGGTCTCATCCTCAGATTCCAGTCATAATGATAGTTTTTATCATACCCAATACCAGGAGAAACATTGTAAGGACCAGGGTAGTTCCTCTTCATATATCCCCGCTTAAATTGAACAATAGATCCCCATAGATTCACATATCCTCTATAATCATCATTACCAGTATAAATTCCATTTACACTATTAGAACGGTAGTAATTTCTGTGGCCTCCACGACCATCTGCAATAATTCCGTAAGCCAAACCATCATTCCAGTCATGATAGCCCTGCAGCGTGTTTTGCCAGTAATGAGATATAAAACCACCATTCATCGCAAGTATTGAAGCATTCAAAGTGATATCAGTTCCATATTGCTGACCTCGAGCTCCATTTGGCCTAGTATTTGCAATAATAACGCTTCCTCCCGCTATTAAACCAAGTATATTTTTTGTTCCGCCATCCTGGGGATGAATTACTTCTCCATTGCCGTTTGAATCAATATAAACTATATCATCAATTAGCCATATATTCCCCCAGATCCGATCGATCTTATCCTGATCATCGTGACGCCTATATTCTGTAAAATCATCTGTTACAATTGTATACTGTCCATCTACTATACCCCGTACTGAAACCTGGCCACCCTTGACATATAGGACCTGGGGGCTGGATCCCTTCGGAAAAAATGTTCTGGGCATATAGATGTAATCACTATTATAGATTATATCGGGACATGAAAAAAGATCACAGTTTGATCCTGCCACCCCTCCAATATTCCAGTATTCAAAATCAAAATGTTGTATGCGGCCAGCTTCACAATATTCAGTTTCATTATCCAAATGATCATGAAAATATTGAAATTCATTCCATTCTATATTTTCTGCTAATCCTGTAGGAGCGCTTGCGTTAATAAATTTTACATTCTCATCATGCAAAAAACCGACACTTCCCGTCCCTATATAGGTTATCTCTCCTCCATCAATGGTAACCAATATTCTGTCTTCACCAAGTGGCAATGCGTCAGTGGCTTGAAAAAGAATAGTTTTTGAACCATCAAAGTTTTCAATACGAATATTGTCTCCTCCATCTACAAGTGCAATGATCTCTTCCTGGACATTATTTCCACTAGCATCTAAGGAACTTAGCACAATAAAGTTATCCTGAATATAGCCAGATCCTTCAGTGAATAAATTTTCTGGTCCCGTATGCAATGCTGAAGTATTTACATTTAGTCCAATATTTTCTGCATCCCAAATAAAATTATATTCTGCAGGAGGGCTACCAACAGGAGGAATATTGTACCACCACTGGGCCACCCAATACCCATTAGGAACAAAATGAATCTCTGTCATAACCATGGTATCTTTCTTACCATTTCTAAATATCATATCGTCTGCTTCAAAAACCCTGGTTGCATTTGCTCTTGTCACATCAGCAGAATTTTCTGGCGGAAAAATAATTGCATCAACTGTATCTAAAATAGTGACTGTTTCGCCGCCGATATCTTCTTCAAAAACACTCTCATCACACGCACCCCAGCTACCAATACCTCCACCATTAGCTACTGCTTCATTGGTAATATTGACCTGCCCTGAAAATTCTGGGCATCCATAATTACTAAATACAATATCTCCATTGGTATGCACCTTTCCTTCAAGTTGATCGCTCGATCCAAAATTCACAGTTCCAGTATTCCCTGGTCCTATAGGTTTCTCTTCATTTGTAAAATACATAAATTCTTCAAAACCTTGAGGAACCATAGAAGTATATACGGTACGTTCAACAGATACTTCATTTCCGCTGGTACTAACATATTCAGCTACACCTGTGGACTGTGCGATATATTGTTTTCTTGTTGTATTCGGTAACAATTCTGTCCTGGCTGTAATATTCTTATACTTACCAATCGGGTTTCCATTTTCATCATTTCCATAGCTTTTTCCTTCTGAATAAAGAGTAGTGTCACCAGTTATCTGGGGCAATATAACAACACCGACATCGTTTAGTCCTGCTTCTGCTAGATATAGCGCTTTCCATTCAGAATAACGATATTTTTCCATGGCTGATTGACTAAATGTATTCTTTAAATAAGCGATAGTAAAACTCATACTTACTAAAGTAAATAAAATAGCTAGAGGCGCAGTATTTCCAGATTGAAAATATCTAAACTTCATTGTTATCACTCCCCATAGAGTCAGTGATTTTCATTTGAATATATGCAGTACCTAAAAACAGTGTCCGATAGAAATAATGATCTTCATCTATAGGGCCAGCTTCGTCCATAACATCTGACTCCATAGATAGTATCAATTCCAAGTGCAGAAAAGACTCCTTGAATTCTGACATTCCCGGACGATTTGATGGCTCATAGCTAGCATTAAAATCTTTAATATAGATTGTTCGCTGTCCATTTTCACGAAATACACCTCTATTTGGGAACTTAAGAGTACCGTTCAAGGGAACATCATCATCAAACTCAATTCCTTCCCTCTCACGGCATGATATGATAAGGTCAGGCGTTAAACTTTGAAACTGTTTGTATAGCTTCAAGCGGGAGAAACCATTCATACCATCTAGTTGTACTTTTTGCGCAAGATGCAGCTCTCTTGTTATTTCACGCATAATATTATTTCCATACTGTCGAAGGTCTTGCCGAACAGTATCGTTCTGATAGTGAAGCATCACTGCCTGAGCAGCAGATGTCATTCCAAGGCCTATTATACTGGTAACTACAATTACTGCGGAAAGCTCTATTAAGGTCATACCCAGCGATGAATTTTTAAGCAGCTTTAACATTATAATTCAAATACGCTCATTATCGTAGAAAGCTTCCTTTCCTTAGAAACATTTCCTGAATACCGATTGGGAGGGGATGCCAGATAATCATACCACCTTATCCAGCACTCAAGCTCGTATCGCTTAAAATCTGTGGTCCCGTGCTCAGTAATCCTATCTAACCGATGAATATCATAATATAATTTTGCCCGGATTTTGTATTTTGACTGTGCGGATCCAACAAGATAGATCTCATCTCCTTCTAAATCTCCCGCTAATTCAGATGGAGAAAGTGCACCATCTGCAATTCGACCTTTCCAATATTCCATATAATTCAACAATTCTTCAGAAGCTCTTTCTTTTACCTCAAGCGCATGCAGCTCACCCCTGGCATGAACAACGCCCATAAGCAAACCTACAGCCGCAATAGAAATAATTATGGTAGCTGTCATGACCTCAATAAATCCAATACCGCTATATGTTTTTTTAAGGGTCATCATTCTTATAATACATTTTGAGCAAAAAGCTTTGGGTTATCTGCAATATCTCTTGCCGTTTTACGTTCAATATTTCCCTGGGAAACAAGTCTCTGTAAATCTTGATCAAGAGATTGCATCCCTTCCACACCACCAGATTGTATAATTGATGGTATCTGATAAATACGATCTTCCCTGATCAGGTTACGGATCGCAGTTGTAGCAATCATAACTTCACAGGCAGGAACCCTGCTTTTCCCATCTTTAGTAGGCAGAAGTTTTTGTGCAATTACAGCTTCCAAACTTTCAGAAAGCATAGACCTAATCTGCCCTTTTTGGCCTGGTGGAAATATATCGATAATACGATCTATAGTTTTTACTGCGCTAGATGTATGCAAAGTTGATAATACTAAGTGACCTGTTTCAGCTGCTGTAAGAGCCAAAGATATTGTCTCCAGATCGCGCATCTCACCAACTAGAATCACGTCTGGATCTTCCCGAAGTGCTGAACGCATGGCATTTGCAAAACTATGGGTGTTAACCCCTAATTCACGTTGATTTATCAAACTTTCTTTAGTTTGGTGGTAATATTCTACGGGGTCTTCAATGGTAATAATATGACACTTACGCTTTATATTGATGTGATCAACCATTGCAGCCAATGTAGTGCTTTTCCCTGAGCCAGTTGGGCCTGTTAGAAGAACCATACCTCTATTAAGCAACGCTAAGTTCATTAACACCGGTGGTATCCCAAGCTCTTCACTATTTTTAACCACTTCTGGTATTGTCCTAAATACCCCAGCCATCCCTTTAACCTGATTGAATAAATTAATACGAAACCGACCTTTACCATCTAAACTCGCTGAAAAATCAATTTCTTTTCTCTCCTTAAAAAGATGTATTTGATCTTTATCTAAAATTTGCGGTATTATGGATTCCATATCTTCTTGCCGTAGGGGCTCCATATCAAGCGGCTTCATAGTACCATTAATTCGAACCATAGGGATTGACCCTACACTAAGGTGAAGATCTGAAGCGCCGCTGTCTAAAGAATATTCAAGAAGTTTGTTTATATTCAAAATTTTTTACTCTTCTTCAGGGGATCCATATCCGCTGAATTTTCCCACGTCAGCATCAAAGACGACCTGCTGTCCAGCTCCTCCAGACATTTCTTCTGTACTCGTTGCCGTAATCCGACCTCCTTGGTCACTTAATTGGATATCAAAGGACCACTTTAGTTTTGTAGATCTACTAACATCAAGCTGACCGGAACGTTCTAGTTCATCTACTTCACTTGGCCACTGCCCTTTTATTTGGTAATACATTTTTGCGGCATTATTAATATTGGACATCACAGTCCTTGCTTCAGATGCATATGAACTTTTTACATAGTTCAGGTAGGTTGGAAGCGCAATTACTGCCAAAATAGCAACAATCACTACCACGACCATGATTTCTATCATAGTGAACCCAGATTGTCTGTTCCGGTTACGATTCATTACCGTATCTCCTTTTTCAATTTAATAAATTTTTTTTATAATATTCCGCATCTCTAATAGGATAGCACACGTCAGGCTTACGATCGTCTTAAATAACAAACGGTTGTTCACATATATTTACTCACAAATATGTGATATTATTTTAAATATAGAATTTTAGCAGTTTTTCTATAGGAGTTAGAAGAAAAGCGTACAAAATACACACCAGTTGACATACACTGTCCAAACTTATCTTTAGCTTCCCAGTAAGAATTATATCTTCCAGGATTTTTTACACCATTATGAATTACATCTACCACGCGCCCGTTTATATCTAATACTTGTATTAATATATTCTCATTAACTGGGATATCGTAAAATATATTAACTACCGGATTAAATGGATTTGGATAAGGCATGTGAAGCTTAAATTGTTCTGGCAATGTAAATTCACCATTAGCACCTAGAAGATTTCCCGCCAGGTAGACTTGTCCATTAAATTCAAATTCTTCAATATCATATAAATTATCAATGCCATCCCTATGCAACATTACATCTATAACCTGAAACCCTGCACTATCATCAATCGGCTGAACAAAATATTCTTCCCAATTACCATGGAATATTGCTCTATCTACCCCATCGTATCCATATATAGTATCATTTCCTGCAAAACCTATTATGGTATTATTACCATTATTAGCCTGCAATATATTATCATATGAATTTCCTAAAATTGAAATATTATTATCCCCAGCAGTGGAAAGTTTCTTCAAATACTGCGAACGATAAGTATAGCTTAGTGAATCATTTAGATTCATCAAAAATTCTGAATTAAAGTCTGGATGTAATTGAGCAGTATAGTTCCACATTTCCCCGAAAAAACCTTCAATAATACCAAACAGAGCTGGATCACCCTGCGCCATTTCTTCCCTGTTGATAAATACGTATTCTTGATCCCCACAGTACCCATTTCCATTTGGGTCATGTGCCCATATACCAAAATAACACTCAAGGCCCATAGCTAGATACTCTTCTTCATAATCTTCTTGAGGCAAATCACTTAAAGGATTATATAATTGATTTTCTATCGCATTATTCATGGCGGATACTATTGTGTCCTGTAAACTTGGATCAGCTATCTGAATACCAAATCCATGGATAAAATGAAGAATTTCTTCATATGAAGCATCTCGATTAGAGCTTCGCATATATTCAATACTTCCTTCAGGGAACACCTCATCAGCAAGTAAATCCTGTCCGTTAACCCCTGCATCAAGAAGTGCTAACAAATCTGGATTTTCATATTCTGTTTCATTATTCAATAGAAAAAGAATTGCGTTGCTTGCACCAAGGGCATTGGAAATTGCAGACTTATCACTACCCCAATCACTATCTGGAATATTTGTCAAATAGAATTGAAGAATAGTTCGAGCATGTAGAATCTGTGTGTTTGTGAAGTTTTCCTGGATTAAAATAGGAATTAAATCACCGTTTGGAGTACTAACATGAGTGTATCTTGATCCGACAGCTCTAAATAAGCTATCCACATTATTAGGTAAATCAACGATCCCATTCTCTCCAACAGTAATATCGATATAAGGAAGCGTTGGAGATGCACTCTCACCTTCAACAGTCAGGTTAACTGGCACAAACATAGGATCGACTTCAAAAGAAGTTACATTAATTCTGGCTTCATATGGCCCTGGATCAAGTCCTGATG
Source organism: Fidelibacterota bacterium (assembly GCA_002718285.1). The sequence goes on along the minus strand of PBAR01000018.1, from coordinate 1,757 downwards.
TTAGCACCTGTACATTAATGTTGTTACTTTCTCCAGCAAACAATACACCATTGAGTTCACCAGTATTGGATGAAATTACAAGCCAAGGGACTTCATCTTCAACTGCTGCTGCTGCCCATGATATTCCATTTCCAACAAACTGCGTATCAAAAGCTATCTCTGTTCCTTGCTGTCCACTCCCATTCTGAAAACCTATTGTACCTGAATTGGTTACACCATCCATTTGGTTGTAGTTAACTTGAAATAACCCATCTGGATATAGAACAATTTGAAAATCGTACAATCCAGAATAATCAGTATTTCCTCCAGGCAACCATCTGGCAATATTATTAAACCATATTACTGCCCTATTACTATCTGTATGGAAATAAATATCTCCATTTGCAGATGCGTTAGCATTATTGTTCATCGGGTTTAAATCATCCCAAAAGCCAAAAATTCCTGGACGTGGCGCATCTGTTGAAGGAAGTTCAGAGTTACTCCAATCAGTTGAGTTAACACCAGTCCATCCAATCCAGCCATTGGCATTAACTTTCACGTAGTCATAGCTCTCTCCATAGAAAGGGAATACAAAAGGTAGTTCTATATCTGATGTTGAAAATTGATCATTGTGAGGTAGAGTTAATTGAGTACCAGTTCCGCTTATATCAATCCAGTCATAGTCAATTCCTGATTGAATTTCGGAGCTGCTCCAATAATAGTCACCCGCATCAGGTCCGCCCTGATAATTATCAAATGGGAATGCCTGAGACAGACCTATATCGTATGAAAGTTGGATACCTTCTTCGCTTGTGTTAGTAATTTCAATAACTTGTGCGCCAATATTTCCGGCATCAAGGAAAAAAGCTAGATTCTCAGGGTTAATTTCCAAAGTTGGAAGACCAAAAGAGATAGAAAAAGAAATTGTTTCTTCAGATGTGGTAACATTATACAGATTTAGGCCACCATCTCCCCCATTACCAGAATTGTATAAAAAAGCTGATGGATTTGTATCATCATTTATTGCAGTGTGATCATAATAAAAGCTATAGGGTGCATTATTAAAATTTCCATTACTGACTAGAGTACCACCAGGACGATAAAGATATATTTCATCTGGAGGCCCAGAGGCATTCCCGTCTCCAGCTTCTGTATTAATCCTGTATACAAGTAAGCCCGATCGATCGCCAGGCGTATTAATTTCATAAATCCCTTCTTTTTTTCGATACTCGATAACGAAGTACTCCGTCTCCGAATTTGGAGATGAAATTTTGTATAAAACATTTACGTTCTCCTGTAGCGGGCTAAGGATATAGGTTCCACCCACAGTTATCTCTGTCATCCCAATCCAGTCACCATATTTCCACTTCATAAACGCACAGGGATATTGGGGTGGATTTGTATTCGATTCCATTAAATCCCAACCACCAACGGCAGAAGGAGCACCGCCTCCATCGTAATGGTATAGGTCAGGAGCCCCAAGAACATGGAAAAACTCATGGCAAAGAACACCAACATTGAAATACCAAGATTCAGAAAGCATAAATAAATAGTCCCGCACTATAGAACCACTAATTTCGACATCTTGAGTATATAATGACCAGCGATGTGGCCATAGAAGATCCGACCAATCTCCTGGGGAACCATAAACAACAAAGGAAACTGCATCAACATAGCCATCATCATCAGCATCAAGAATTATATTCTGAGGTATATTGGGTGATATAGCATTTATCGCATTTGCCAATAATAATTCTGTATCTAAATTAGATGTTTTA
>PBAR01000017.1 GCA_002718285.1 Fidelibacterota bacterium | reverse complement strand
TTTGTATATTAAATTCATTTTTTTTTTGTATATTGAATATACTTAAACATTTAAGTATATTTAATTAATAACTAAATTATATATAATATATTAATATGCCTAAAAATAAAACTGGTGGAAATAAACATAAAAAGGGGAAAAATAATATTGATAATGGTAAAATTCGTTTAAAAGAAAAAAATGAAGAATATGCAAAAGTTATTTCTGCATTAGGTAATTGTAGATTTAAGATACAATGTTCCGATGGTATTGAAAGAATAGGTACAGTTAGAGGGAATATGAGGAAAAAAAAGTATGTTAATCAAGATAATATTGTGTTAATTGAAATATGGACTGATTTACAATCAAATAAATGTAGTATAATTGATGTATATAAAGAAGAACATGTTAAAAAATTAAAAAAAATGAAAGAACTACCGAGTATTTTTGAAGAATTTCCAAATGACTATTTAGATGATTCTTACAATCCATTTAGTATAGATGTTATGAGTAATAAAATAGAATTAAGTGAAGAAGAAGAAGAAGAAGAAGAAGAAGAAGAAGAAGANATTAATTTAGATGAAATATAAAATATACTATATANTAGTGTAATGGATATATATGAAAAATATTTATTAGATTCATTAATATTAAATCCAACTTTAAATGATTCTATTCATATAAAATATATTGATAAATTTAAACATATCCAACCAAATATATATTTAAATTCTTATATAAGTAAAGTAAATAAATTAGATAAAAAATATATAAAATATTTAGATAATATTAAAGATAAAAANAAATATGAAAAAATATTAGAATATGATTTAAAAAAACAAGATATTAAGATTGATTATGATNTATTATGTATGAATATATNTGATAATATATTTTTAGAATATATTATAAATTCAACTGGAATATATTTCTATAATTTTAATACTATAAAAGATTATGAAGATTATATCNAAAGATTAATGAAATTAGATTCAATTACTAATAAAATGATTCAATTATTNAAAAGAGGTATTAAAAAGAAAATAATTCATAATAGAATAATTATATTAAATACAATTAATTATTTAAAAGATAGTTTAAATAATAAAACATATGAACATAGAAAAAGAATTCCAAATAAAATAAAAAAGAGATATGAAAATAGTATAAATAAATATTTAGTTGAAAATATTAAGAAAATATTATTATTTTTAGAAGATAAATATTTAAAATATACAAATAATGATAAATTAGGATTAAGTTATATAAAAAATGGTAAATCAGATTATTTAATATTTTTAAAATTAAATACTTATCAATCAATTACACCAAAAAAAGTATTTGATATAGCAGATAATGAAATTAAAAAATGTTTAAAAAATTTAAATTTAATAAAAAATAAATTAAAATTTAAAGGAACTATAAAAGAATTACATCAAAAAATAGTAACAAATCCAGAATATATATATAATTCAAATCAAGAAATATTACAAGATTTGAATAAAATTAAGAGGAAAATACAAAATACTATAATGAAAAAATATTTTTATGATCATAATATAAATACAGAATATAATATAAAATTATTAGATAAAGCAAGTTATGGAATTAGTGTTTATTATCAACCACCAATAAAAAATAAAAAAGGTATATTTTATTTTAAAGATAAAAAAATATTAAATAAAAATGAATTATATGTATTAAGTTTACACGAGGGTAATCCAGGACATAATTTTGAACATTTAATTAATATTAAAAATAATATTCCAAAATATATTTTAAATAATTATTATAGTGGATATTCTGAAGGTTGGGCTACTTATACTGAAACTTTATTAGAAAGTACTAATTTATATGAAGTATTTTATAGATATATATATGAATTAATAAGAATTATTCGTTTATATTTAGATATAGGTTTAAATTATTATAAATGGGATTATACTAAATGTAGTGAATTATTTAAAAAATATTTATATATAGATGATGATTTTATAAAAGAGGAAATTATAAGATATATATCTAATCCAGGGCAAGCAGTATCTTATAAAATTGGTGAATTATTAATACAAAAATATAAAAAATTATATCTTAAAAAAAATAATAATATTAAAGATTTTCATAAATTAATATTAGATATTGGACCATGTCCTTTAGATATATTTATTAAAGAAATGAAATTAAAGGGTTATACTATATAATATTTATTAATTATTTTTTAGAATATAATACATGAGCTTTACCTAATGACATATATATAACTAGTATTATACCAAATAAATAAAATAATGGTAATTTTTTATATTTATACCAATATAGCACTATTAAAATATTAATTATTAATCCACTTAATACATCGCCAATTGTATTATAAATACTATCATTATCTGGNTNTCTCATTTTTNNATTTATNTTATTATCAAATATAGGTCCAATATAATCTATAAAAAAACCTTGTAAACTATATAAACTATTATTATCAATATATTCTTCAATAACGTGTAAACATACTAAAATTATAGTTATTATAATTGATAATTTTAGAGTTTTAATTTTTAATATATAATGAATTATAATATAACTTAATCCATGCCAATATCCATGCGCTACGGACCAAAAATCAAATAAACATAAACTATTTGGATTATCATAATCTAAATCAAATAAACAAAAATTATTATTTATTTTCATATATATATATTATATTATATTTCATTTGAAGAATTAATTTGTAATAATTCTATAGTTGAATTATTTAGTTCATATTTTTTTATTTTTTTTTCTGAATCAGGTAATAAATTAAAATATTCAAATACATTTTCAGGACATTTTATACATTCTCCTGCTAATTGTAAATTTTTTTCTCTATCTTCATATTCTTGATCTATTATTTTTTTATAATTATTAAATTCTGTAACTTCATCTAGAAATAATTTTTTATTATATTCTAAATCATTATAATCTAATTTACATTTTTCATTTTGTTTTTTTTGATATTCTAAATTATTTATAGTATTAATACAATTATTTAAATTACTTTGATATTTATAATTATCGGTAGCAAGTGAATCTACTAAATTACTCATTTGTCCATTTTTTAATTCATTATATTTAGTTGTAACTGATGCAAGTTCAGCTATAGCCATATCTCTATCATGAATTAATTTTGTATCTGAATCAAGTGTCATATGTGGACAATTTTTCCTTTGATTATCACCCCCATAATAAAACATTATTAGTCCAACAACTAAATTAACAAAAAAAGGATTTGTGGGCATATCTGTTTTTTAAATTATTAAATATACTCTTTTTATTTTTATATCCTTTTTATAAATTAAAATCTGGTATAATTGGTTCAGATTCCCATAAATATCTTTTTAATATATGACTTTCTTTAAATTTATTTGGAGATAAATAATAATATTTTTCTTCTAATTTTTTTATATATTTTTCTTCTAATAAATTATAACTTTTTGGTGGTAATATTATCATTAATTGTTGATATGATTTATAAGATTCATTATCTTTTTTTAATTTTATTTCTAGATTTTTATTTAAATAAGTATTTAAATCCATAAAACTAGGACCAGTTAAATATTTATAATACCATTTCCAAGAATAACATTCATCTATATAATATTTAGAACACCATATTATTGATTTTATATATTCCTCACACATATTATCTATTTTTTCATCTAATATATTTTTATAAGTAGGATAATATTTTTCTTGATATAATTCATACATATAATAATTATTTTTCCAATTATTTAAATCTTTAAAAAGCTCTTTTTCTTTTTCTCTAAAAATAATTGGTTTATGTGTAATTACTTTACTTTTATCTTTTTCTTTATTATATATATTTTTAAATTTATTTTCTTGTTTATCTCGNATTTTTAGTATATTTTTNATTCTATTATTTTCATTTTTTGATAATTTATGAAATAACATTTTCAAAAAATTTATATTTATAGTATTCATTGTATATAATAAAAAAATACCATTTGTTTCTTCCATTAATTCATTATAAATATTTAATAATTCATCTACACCATTATATCTAATATTTATAGAAGGAGTATGAGGTATAAAATCATTTCCTAATATAAAAAATAATATACAATAATTTTGGATTATTTCTTTATCCGATAAACTATTATTATATTTAATATTACTAATAACATATTTTTCTAAAATACTAATATCTAAATAAATAAACTCTGATTCTAAATTTTCTATATTATATTCTGTTCTTTCTCTTAATAAATATGTTTTATTATCACATAATAAAGATAAAATTATTAAATCAGCATCTAACCCATAAATAACATTATTTTTAAGATTATGTTTTTTTATATAATCAAATATTTTTTGTTCACCTTCTCCCCTTTCATCAGAATCACTGATTACAATATCTTTACTATCTAATAAATAAGTTTTTCTTAAAAAAATATTAAGTTTATTCATAAATTCTGTACCTGGAGATATAGCATTTGTATCCCATATTTTATTTTCTGTACTTGATTTATATCTTCTTTTTCTTTGTTGTTGCATTTTAGCTCTAGGACATACTCCATCAATAGCAATATAAGTAAATTTTGGATTTACTAATTTTATTATTTTATCTATATAATCTTTTATTTTAATAAACATCATATCTTCATTTGTTTCATCTCTACAACAAGGNTGTATTAAACAATTTAAATCAAAAAATAAATTATTTTTAATTATATTATTATTTTGNGATAGTAATANATTNTTATATTGTTCTAAAATGGTTTTAAAATATAAAGGAACTCCCATTTTATATAAGTATATAAAAGTAAATTTTAAATAATTATATAAGTATATGTTTTATTCACTCACAAATAATCAAGAAATATATCTAGTTTTATGCGAATTAGTTAATGATCCATACATAGCCCAAAATATATTAAATTTTAAGAATGAAATTGAAAAAAAANATGCATTAGAATATCATACNAATAGATGGGAAAATATATGTTCTAAATATTTTAAAGCAATAGATACAAGAAAATTTCCACAAGATTATTCAATTATATTTATAGACCCAGATGAACAGCAAGGTGCTAATCATTACTCAATAAAAATAGACCATGATTTAGATTTTTTTAAAGAAACTAGAATATCATACCAAATTATATCTTTAATACATAGATTAATAAAAGGAAATAAATATAATTATAAAATAAATGATAAACAAGAAGGTATATTATCATCTATGCTTATGGATGAAATGAAACAATTAAAATTATAAAAAATATAATTATATTTTTTATATTCAATTTCATTCTTAAAATTTAATCCAATTTGGGCGCCACATGATCAATATTTTCATTATATACATTATATCTATATATTAAATTAATTAATAGTGGACATGTAATAATTGTACAGATAAATTGGACTAATTCAAAATAGTATATATAATTAATTTTTATTTTAGTATATTTATTATATTTTTCAATTTTTTTATTCATTTTTTCAATATAATCTGTAAATCCAACTTTAAGTCCATAATATTCAATTTTTGAAATATATTCATCTAATTCTAAAATATAATTACTATAGTTTTTATTAATATCATTTAGTTTATTTGTTAATTGTTTAGAACCAGATATTTTCTTATTTGTTAAATCGAATGAATTTATTCCAAGAATAATATCATTAATATATAAAAATGGTTCTAATTTATCTTCTAGTAATTTAATATCATCTTTTCTAGATATTTCAATATTAGTTTTTTCAAGTTTTAGATTGTATATTTCTCTTTCTAATTTTTCATATTTTTCTATTGAAATATACCTTGGATAATCTTCTTCAAAATCTATAAGAGATTTAGTAGAAGATGAATCATATTGATCCTCATCTGAATTATATTCATTCTTTTTTTCTATTTCTGATTTTACTAAATCTCTAATAGCTTTTTCAGTAGTAACTTTAGATATTTTCTCCATTTCTTCCACTGATACTTTATTAGTTAAATTTTTAGGATTATTATTATTATCTATATTAACTATTGGAGATTTAATTTTTAATTCAACTGGTCTTTCTGTAAATGATTTAATTTTTTTCATTGCATAATCATAATTTAATCCAATAATACATTCATCATTAATAGAATATATTTCACAACCAGGAATTATTTGTGAACATGATTCAATCAATTCTGTTTCTAATGCACCTCCAACTGTAATTTTTTCAATAGTTGGGGTTGATTTATTTTTATCTAATGTAAATCCTAATTTTTTATCATTGATCTTAATAGTTGTTATTGAATCCATTTTTATAAATTCGTTTCTTTTAATTATATATAAAATAATTTTAAATAAAATTCAAATTATTTAATTAAGAGCAATTAAAAATTTGAAAATTATGTATTTTTTATAGCAAAATATTTTTAATTATGATACTTAAAAAGATTTGTCATATATGTTTAGAAAATAAAAATGAAGAAAATTTTAAAAAATGCTGTTCTGCATTTATTTGTAATAATTGTTGGAATAGTTTATTAAATAAAGATATTAATAATTGTCCAATATGTAATAAATATATTTTAGAAACAAATCAGGATATATATATTAATATATATGAAGATAATATACCCAATAATGAAATAGAAATAAATAATAATGAAACTAATAATGAAATAAGTACTACTAAAACATATTTAAGAAGAATAATAATGATATTTAAATGGTTATTATTGGGATATATAAATACAAATATAATTGTTTTTATTATTTTCTATAAAAATGAAGAATATTTGTCTAATATGCAATTTTTAAATAAAAATATTTATTTTTGGCCTTTATGTATGCTATATGGATATTTAGAAGTATGTATTTATGAATATGCAACAGATAAAGTTTGTCAATTATGGTATAATTAAATTATATAAAAATAATAACTTATATAAGTATAAATGTTAGAAAATATATCCCAAGAAAAATTTGAACATATAATAAATTTACTAATTGTATATAAACAATTCAATCCAAATAAAGATGTATATTTATCAGAAAAAAGTATTAAAGATGCTATGACTTTTATGACTACAACTGGTAAACAATATGCTAATAAACTTGGATTAAATGAATAAACAACAGAAATTACAGCATAAAATATAAAATAAATACAGCATTTTTCCAAATTAGTTTAAATAACATTATAAATACTACCATGTGAAAAATAGAAAATTAAATGTATAAAAAATATTATTATTATTATTATTATTATATTTTTTTTTTTACCAATCTCCATCAAATTCTTCTTCATATTCCTTTTTTTCATCAATAGTATGTTCCTTGACAAAATCTTCAACAACTNCCTGAACATTTTCAAAAATTGGAGTCCCTTTAAGGGTAATAAACATCATAATATGTTCATGCGCACCACGCTCACCAATATTTCGGAATTTTCCATTGTATCGCTTTGTCTGTTCTTCAATATTAATTCGAGATACTTTTTCAACTGATGGAAGCTTGTTTATATCATCTTTCAACTTATTAATATTTGATCCATTAACACCTATCATCTTTCCAATAAAACGGTGATCAGCTCCAATCCTGTATATAATTGGAATACCATCAGAACGCTTCTTTTCAAATTTTAAATTTTCCTTTTTATGAATTTCAACAAAACTAGTAAGTGTATCTACTATAATATCATCATGTTTCTTTTCACATTCATAAATAGCATTAATATTACTGTCTCCCTTTTCAAATTTAAGGGTAATTGTAATAGAACTCCATTCTTCCGGAGTAATTTCTGTTTTCTTATTAATAATCTTCTTTTTCATTGTAGAAATCATCTTTTTAAAGTTGTCACCATTGCGACCAATAAAAGCTCCAATATTATTTGGATCAACTTCAAGTGTAACTGTTTTTTTTATCTTTTCTGACTTAGAAGTCATATGTCACTAACTTATTAAGAGTTTTTCGTAATTTATGTTAGTTCTATCTTGTTATACTAATTTAATTAATTAATAATTATTTTTATTAATATAATTTCAAATTATAATAATAAAAATAATTATTAATTTAAAAGAGCATTTTTAATAGATATTTAAGAAAATTTTTTTTATATTTTAAAACTTTTTTTTTTTCTATTCTATATTATAAATGAAAATAGATAATAATTTAGTTATAATATTTTTTATAATTTTATTAATTATAACTATTCTTAGGAATAAAAAACAACAACTTATAGAAGGTCATAAAGTGCCCGTACCAAGTTGGTGGTGGAACAACCCTAATATGAGACCATGGGCGGAGAAGTTGAATAAACATAATTTAGACTACGACGATCTAGTAAATAGGGGTCTGACTCCAAAGCAGTACAAGGCGGGGCGAACGCCCTGGGCCCAAGCGCTCAACGGCGCTGTACCCCACTTCCCTCCGACAAACGATCCTAGAGAGGATCCGAGCCGGCTCCACTACAAGCACCCCAGCTTGACAAGTGTGGGCGCCTACGGCAAACATTGGGTCGAGCCGCAGTCCGTCGATTGTGATGGCGAATACAGTGAACCTAAAATGATGACTAAATTAGGATATTGGGATCAATGTACCGTAAATGGCCGAGCGAGGACCACCAATGCGATGAGGAACGAGTACGCGGCTGATGATCCGCGTCACAAGGATGAGTGTCTTAGGATCGGAGGAACTTGGCACGGTGATGAAGAATTTTGTGGTCGGGAGTGGACTCAGACCGTCCCGATGGAAGGGGATGGGAAGCGATGCTGGCGATCGATAAGGGACCGGGCCAAGCACGGCATCCCGGAGTACCACGCCGACGGCAGCCGTGTTTGGTCCTTGCCGCGCGTCAACAACCGGGGCGGGTGGGAGTTGGGTGGATATTATGCATGTACGGAGGAAGAAACCGCCGCCGCGACAGCGTGCGGTGACCCCATACCTGCGGTATGTGGTTGGTCTGAGTGCAAGCCGAATGGGGTCGACACCAGTGGCAACGATCTGCCTTGGAAGAAAGTGTGGGAGACGATAACACCAGCTGAGTATGGTGGAAAAACTTGTCAACAGCAGTATGATGATGGAGAGCTGAGCATCGCCCCCGGCGGAACGATGGCTTCGAGTTCTGGTTGCGCAATCGATTGTAGTGGACACTGGTCTACGTGCACTGCTTTGACCGATCAGGAAAGGGCTGATTTAGGAGATATGCAGGACATACACCAAAATATTCTTAAAGATTCAAGATGTATGCAAGAATATATTCGTGAACAAGAACCTGCAATGGGTGGGGTTGACTGCCCTGTAGCAGCAGGATCCAAGCGCGCGTGTGGAGAGATGCTCGACGCGACCGCACCCAGTGGCGACGGAGAATATGACATAGGTATTTGTCCTATGACTCCCGTTAATTGCGTAGGATCGTGGGGCACCTGTGATAGCAATTGTATGAAAGAATGGACAACTACAACCGATCCGCTGTATGGCGGGATGGAATGCCACAAATTCGAAGCCACGTGCACCGGCACCGCAGACGCGTCGCATGATGTGAGCGGTACTGGGTTGACGGACTGTCCCGCAATCTTCGCCGCCGCGACCTCCTCGGAACAGACCGACTGTCCCGCAGGCTGCACCTACGTCCCAGCTTCTGGGGTGATCAATAACGGCGATAAGATTTCCTGCACAGCAGGGGATGAAAATTGCTCGGTCGACGGTACCACCACCGACTGCAGCGACTGCAAAGTCGACTGCGTAGAATCGTGGGACACTTGCGATATCAGTTGTCAGAAAAAATGGATTATCCAAACCTCGCCCAAGTATAATGGCACTTCGTGTACGAAGGCGGCGGGCACCACCGCCACATGTGAGCCTGGGGAAGGCAACTGTCCGGTGGCTTCCGTCGACTGCACCGGCACCTGGTCAGGCTGCGGCAGCAACTGCCTTCGGACTACCTGGACGGAGGACACCGCGCAGAGTGGCGACGGCGCCGCTTGTCCACCAGCCCCGTCGTGTCCGCCAGGGGAGGGCGATTGTCCGCCGGAGCCTGAGCCCTGCATAGGATCGTGGACAGCTGAGGAATGTACATGTTACAGATGGAACCAAACTCATCAAAAATATACATTCAATATTGAAGCTGATGCGACTAACGGGGGAAAAAGTTGTATTGATGTAGCTTATGATAGCCGTCCCATGACGGATGGAGGAGATCCTGCCTCTTGGTATATTTGGAGAAACGATATAAATTATGTTATTAATTACGACGACGACTCGACGAATAAACCCACAAACTCTGCTGGGCCCGATGGCGACGTAGACGCGGTCGGGAAATGGACAGAGGGTACAGACGAATATAGGCACTTATCTGCCGCTAATGGAAAATATGAGTTAATTAAAGTGATGAGCGGGAACGACGCAAAATGTGATTTTAATGATGACGTCCCAGATTCGGCTCAGCCTATACACAGTGACCAATACGGTCGTGGGAGACGTGGTCAATCATTCGTCGGGAGAGGCTCGGGGTACCAAGACATTGGGCGGAATTGTGTCCCTCCCGAGAGCCAGTGCACCGGCGGCTCCGGCTCCACAGAGTCTGATTGTAATGAAAGTGGGGGAACATGGACCGGAAAATTGAGTGGCGAATGCGACACTAATACTTCTGAATCCTGCTCTGCTCGGCGTCCAGGTGGCGGAAACCTGCCTCGTACATCCTCTGGACGAAGATGTTCTTCTAATCGCAGGCTCGAGGCAACTTTGGAATATTGCAGTAATATGAGTGATCCTGGAAAGTCGTGGGAGTCTGGCGGGCGGTAAGTAGCTGCGGTTGAGCGGACACACCGTAGCCCCGNAACCTAAAGATCCGGGTGACTCGTACGGTCAGCTAGGTGGTCCCTCGCCCGCAGCCGTGTTCATTGTTAAACTGCACACGCTAATAATATGATTATAGTGAACTTATATATATATAAATATATCTATTTAAAATTTTCTTAATTATAAATTTATGATGGAATAGCTACAAAAACTATACCAACAATTATTATTAATAATATAACAATCATTAATAATATAACAAATGTAATTGCGATTATTCTTAAAATCATTTCATCGTCAACTGTTGTTTTGTCGATATGACATTTTGTAAGGGCATCGCATAATTCATTCGTATGGCAGGGCAGCAACGGTTCCCCGTCCGCGTCTTCAGTTATTCCTTGTTCGAGCATTGCTGCGATGGTGGCTTCGTACGCGGAAATCGACCACCACGTGATGTAGACGTTTTCATCTAATATTCTTCTCAAAATGCTATTGCACTGGTTATCATCCATGCATGCTATATACTCATCAGGACATGTTGATTGCAGGCGCTCCCCCGCACCCACACCAGACTGAGCCTCCAGAATATCAACGCAGTAGAGCGAACCTCGGAGGTTGACACCGCCATCAGGGTCGGCTCGGTGATTGCAAAAGATTTCTTTTGCCCCTGCCACCACACGATCGCTCGCGGTTTCTTGATCGAGTCCGAAAAGGCCAGTCCCCGTAAATCTGGGCATACCTTGTCTGCTTTGCTCGTCGATGTAGTTCTGCTCGTCCCAAGCATCGATCTCCGTGGTGACGGGCGCGCCTGAGCGCGCCGCCTCCTGTGCCTCCTGCGCGTATTCTTCAGCAGTGCAATAGCCGTACCAACATCTGTGAGTGTTTACCCCCAGCCCGCCGGAATCCCGGTGCAGCTGACTACGCACGTCTCTATATCGCGCGTAGGCGGCGTCGTAGGCGCACTCGCTGCAACACCCCGTGTGCAGGCCCCCCACCTGGACCACCGACCCATCCTCCGCAAGAACCTCAACCCCCTCCTCTCCAATCACCGGCTCGCAATGTGGGCACTCGTACCCCCACGGGGTGTCGTCGCACTGGGATTGCAATCCAATTTTAAATGATTCTATATTTTTATTATTCATTAAATATATATAAATATTTATATATTTAAAATTTGAATATATATATTTAAAATTTGAATATATATATTTAAATAAATATTTATATATATAAATATAAAAATGATTATTCCTATTAGATGTTTTACATGTGGAGAAATTACTGGTGATAAATGGAGATTATTTACAAATATTGTAAATGAAAACAAAAAAGAATCGAATAAAATAGTAAATAGAAATAATAATACATTAGATATAGAATATATTGATACAACTAATAAAAATATAAATAAATCAATTGAAGGGAATATTTTAGATGAATTAGGATTAAATAAATATTGTTGCAGAAGAATGATATTAGGAAATGTAAATCTTATTTCTATTATATAAGTTCCGTAAAAAGTTATATAATTTATATATTTATAATTATATAATATGGAATATGCTTCTTTTATAAATCCAGATATTTTATTAGATGATAAAGTAAATGAATTTAATAATAATGAAAATAGACCACAAATTTCATTTGATATTGATTTACATAAAGATGATATATTATTAAAAGAAAATGAAGAAATTAATATTAAAAAGAAAATAGTAAATGAAAATCAAAAAACAATATTAGATGAAAAATTAGGAGATATATTAGAAAAAACATCTGAAACTGTTTCTAATTTTTTAAGCGATTATAAAGTTAAAATGTTAGAAAGTAAATATGAATTAGAAACAAATAATACAAATTTAAAAGAAGAAGATAAATCAAAAATACCTCATATATTAAATATACATGTAATGGGATTATTTAATTATTTAAAAGATAATGATAATATTATATATCTTGGTATTTTTATAGTTTTTATATCAGTATTATTATATATATTTAATATAATTAGATGAATAATACTATATTAATTATTCTATTATCTATTATAATTATCACCTTTTTAAATAATAAATCCTTATATATTATAATTATTTTAGGTATAATATTTATTTTTTATAATTATTATATAAATAATAAAAAGTTTACTACAATAAATAATAAAATAAAAACGGAAGATAATAAAATACAAGATAAAATACAAGATAAAATACAAGATAAAAAAAATATTAATTATTCAACTGATATTGAAAATATATTAAAAAAAATAGTAAAATATTCTAAATACAATATAAATGATTATAATACTGGTTTAAAATATTTGAATGAATTTTTAGATAATATCTTAATATTAGAAAATAACAATTTAAAACACTCAAAACACTATATAGAAAATGCTAAATTATATTTGAAAAAATCAATAAATCATTTTCAATATATAACAACTACTATGAATGATAGTAATTATTTAGATAAAATAAAATATGATGATTATATAAGTATGAAAAAAAGTAATAAATTAAGTAATATAATTAAAGAATTATATAAATTATGTAATAATAAATTATATAATATAATAGAAAAACATAATAATAATTTTAATAAAAATCCAAATCATTATAATTCTAATATAAATATAGATGAACCAGAACCATATAATAATATAAATTCATATGAATTTTATTAATCAGAATTTTTATATTATAATACTCGTTTACATAATTAAATATTTAAATAATAAATAATTAAATGAAATATTTAAATATTTCAGATAAAATTAAATTGGATAATATAACTTATAATTATGATATAAAAAAAGAAAAATATTTTTTAGATATTTTATCAGAATATATAGATATATATAATTATATATATTTTTTACAAGATATAGAAATATATAAATATAAAAATATTTTAAATTATATAAATCATAAATGGATTAAATCAGAAAATATTTTATTTAAAAAATATAAAAAAAATAAATATAAAAAAAAATATATTAAAACAGAGTATGATATTAATTTTAATAAATTTAATACAATATTAACAGATTTTATAGATAATAATATAGTTATTGGTATATTTGTTTTTAATTTAATACAATCATATATATTTTAATAATTATTCATCATGTTTATAATATTATTTTCATTATTAATTTCTTTCTTTCTATATATTTTTAAGTGCTCTTTATTATAATATTTATTTTTCTCTGGTAATGAAATTTGTGTATTTAATTGTACAAGAGGAGGGATAGTTACATTATAATAATCTGTTGTATTAAAAGATTTTCTATATTCTTCTATACTTAATTTTCCTCCAAATATCTTTAAAGTTAATCTATGAGGTGCACATTTTACTTCTTTTTTATTATTATTTATTATAATATTATATAAATTTATAATAGAATATATTTCTGGAGCATCATTACTTAAATTATCAAAACAATATCTAGAAGCACACTCCAATGAACAAAAATTTCCGTATGTATAAAATATATTATCTACATATTTAATCGGCAACCCTTCAACTATATTTAAAAAACTATGACAACAATTCCAACATAATTTACCATCTGTATATTTTTCATTATTATTTATTTCATTTCCTATATTATTATCTATATTATTATCTATATTATTATCTATATTATTATCTATATTATTATCTATATTATTACTAAAATTACAGTATGATTTATTTATATTATCTAATGAATCAATTGATATATTATTTATTTTAATAATTAAATTTTTATTTTTATTTTTATCACTTATGAAAATCGGATTTTCATTTATTGTTATATTTGTTTTTGGTTTTCTACCTCTTTTCTTTTTTTCAGGTGTTTTTACTACTGATTTTTCTTTTTTAACTTTATTTTTTGAACCAGGTTTTCTACCCCTTTTTTTTGGAGTTTTTTCCTTTTCCATAATATATTATATTATAATATAATATTATAATCTTTAAATATTTAAATACTATATATGTATGAGTAATCTCTATCAATATAATCATTAGTATATACAGATGTTATATATACTGCATTTTTTACAACAACCCAATAAAATCCAACTCCTAGTAATATAAATAAAGTAGTTGTTAGAAATACAGTATTAAATAATTTAACAGATGGATTATTTATACTTACTAACAATTGAGTAATAAATTGTATAGTAAACATACGAATCATATCATATATCATTGGTATATATTTTTGGTCAATTTTTAAATTAATATTATACATGCTGTTTCCCATTATATTTATTATATATATATAATAAATATAAAAATATATAAATAAAAAATACCATAAGTTTAAAAGTATAAATATTATTATATCTTTATTATAATACAATGATAGATATTAATAATAATATTATTCTAATAATTATAATTATTCTTTTATTATGTAGTTTTATACTTGGATATTTAGAAATTAAAAATATAAAAATAGAATTAAATAAATTAAAAGAATATTATTTAGAAACTAAAAAACATATAACAATTATATCAACGCAATTAAATGAAAATATAAATAATGTTCAGCCAAATATCTTAGAAAATCAACCAGTTTTAAATATGAAAGAATCAATTAATATTATGGGTGATAAATTTAAAGAAGAATTTATCAGTAAAAGTAATAATGATATTATTAATAATGATATTATTAATAATGAAAATGAATTATCTATTAATTATTCTATGCTTAATTCTGAATTAAAAGAAAAAATAGAAGAATCAGATGAAAAAATAGAAGAATCCGATGAAAAAATAGAAGAATTAGAAGAAAAAATAGAAGAATCCGATGAAAAAATAGAAGAATCCGATGAAAAAAAAGAAGAAAATATTATAATTAATATTGATAAAAAACATTCTAATTTGACTTTATCAGAAGATGAATCAGAAGATGAATCAGAAGATGAATCAGAAGATGAATCAGAAGATGAATCA
>PBAR01000016.1 GCA_002718285.1 Fidelibacterota bacterium | reverse complement strand
ATCCTCTTCCTCTAGCTCGGCCTCATCCTCTTCCTCTAGCTCTGCCTCATCCTCTTCCTCTAGCTCGGCCTCATCCTCTTCCTCTAGCTCGGCCTCATCTTCTTCCTCTAGCTCGGCCTCATCCTCTTCCTCTAGCTCGGCCTCTCCCTCTGGTTCATCCTCTAGCTCTGCCTTTGCCTGAGTCCTAGGAGGCAACCAGCCCGACCGCGGCGGAGGGCGCCGCTTCTCCATGAGGAACTCCCGCACTGCCTCCGTAAGCTCGCGCTTATCGATAACGCCGTTGCTGTCCGAGTCGAACTTCTGCCAAGTTGAGCTATCTCTGGGTGGTGTCAGCCACTTGTAGAAGTCGCCAAACTCTTTGTCTTGATAGAGGAAAGTACTTAGCTCGGTCTTCGAGAGCTTGCCGTTCCGTTGGAGCCTATCGGCCTTATTCATAATCTTACTCGCTATCCGCTCCGCCTCATCTGTTGGATTCTGACGCCTGGACGCCTCCCGCTGCTTCTGCTTCTCCTCCTTCTGGAGCTTCCGCTTCTTCAGCCGTTCCTTATTTTCTTTGTCCTGCTGTGCGCGACGGCGACGGAAACTCCATTCATCTCTCGGGTTCCTTTCAGTTGTTGCAATCTGTGAGATATTCATTCTCTCCCACATCTCCTTCTCCTTCTGCGCCTTCTTCTCAGCATGGCCACGCACATCCATCTTCTGCGTCCGCCTTCGGTGATGCGCCGCCTCCCGCTCCGCCTTTGGCGTAAGTGGCTTCATCGCATCATATTCTTGAAATGCTTTATCGCGTCCTTCTCTCGTCTCCTCAATCAGCTCCCCGCGGGCATTTTTAAGAAGTTTTTTGTGTAATTCTATTCGTTGACTCTTGGCGGAGTCTTCCTGTTTTACCGATTTGTCCCTGTCCTTCCTGGCTTGCTTGCGCTCCTCCTCCTTCTGCGTATGGTCGCCCTGCTTGGCCTCCTGTCGGTCGGCCATGAGTCTATCTCTATATTTACCTAAGTCTGCAAGACGTTCTTTCTCTCTTGGCCAGTTTCTGACTCTCCGTGATGGTACAATCACCTCTTGATTAGAATCTGTAAGTATCTCCTTTAGCCAATTACTTTGGTTTTTATTAAGATTAATATCTTTTATATCATTTTGTCTGTAATATTCGAACAGTTTAGAGGCGGTTTTGATATTTTTTCTTATGAGCATATTCCCTATGTCTGTGACGAACTTTTTGGGGTCCTCCTTATTTTGAAGTTTTTCATAACTATTCTTTTTTGAAAGAAGCCAATTAATTATCGGCGTTTGTTGTGGTTCATTAGTTTCTGCTAAAATACGAAATTTTAAAGTTTCATTAAATTTATTTAATAGAGTTTTTTGGTTTCTAATTTGTTTTTCTAATTCTAATTTTTTATTATTAAAACTTGTTATATCTTCCCACCCACCTTTTTCGTCGGCCATTTTTAAATTACTTATTTCTATTTCATATTCACTTATTATATTTTCTATTCTATTAATACATCTTTTGAGAAGATCCTTATCATAAGTTGTTAGGTCATCGTCCTCTTTGCAGTAGGCTCCTCCATCTAGAATAACATTGTTTCTAAAACTCTCTTCACTATCTGAATCACTTTCAAAATCACTATCGGAATCACTATCGGAATCACTATAGGAATCACTATAGGAATCACTATAGGAATCACTATCAGAATCACTATCTCCAACATATAATTTAAAAAAAACGTTCATTTATTTTATAATATATAATATATAATATATGAAATATAATTTTAATAAATATTTTAAGTATTTTAAAATATTATTATTTATACTATCTATTATTATGATATTATTATTTATTTATAGTTATATTAAATTAAGTTATAATAATAATATAATTTATAAAGATAAAATTATTTATATAGATGATTTCTTAAATGATTATGAATATAAAAATATATTAAATAATTTAGAAAATGATAATAGAAATTTTTTAAATGAAGATTTTAGATTAATATTACCATTAGATAATGATAATAATAAAATAATTTATGATACATTTTATTCAGAAAAATATATAAATATGATTCAAAAAAAATTAAATAATTATAATGTAACTAAATCAGATTTTCCAATAGAATATAGAATATATCCTACAAATTCTAAAGGAATGAATTGGCATTCAGATACTTTATTATATGATTTACCACAATATGAAGCTATATATACAATTAATAATCAGTCAGATAGTTTAACTAAATGGAAAGATGAAAATAATAAAGAATATTCAGTATGGACAAAACCAAATTCTATGTTATTAGTTAAAGCCGATGCTTTAAAACATATGGTTACACCAATAACAACTGGTATAAGAAGTATATTAAAATTAATATATACACAAAGTAATAATACTAATAATAATTATAAAATGGAATTAAATAGATTTAATAATTTATAAATTAATTATATTTTGGTTTTAATATACATTGTTTATCAGAATTTCCTGTATTAAATATATATTTATAACCTTCATTTTCTGGACACTTATTTGGGTCATAATTACATCTAGTAGGATGACAATAGCCTTGAGTATAATCATATAATTCATTACAAGTTTTTGTTTCTATAACTTGATCATCTTCATTTCCTATTCTTACATTTAGTGGAAGTCGAATTAGTGAAGTTGATAACTCGTCACCTGTATCTACTATATGAATAATACCATCTTTTCTATAAGTTTCAATATCATCACCATCAGGTATATTGCTGCAAACATGATAACAATCGGTTGTGCCCGTACATTCATAATTTTCATTTTCAGAATTTATACATTTAGATTCATTAGTATTATATATACATCTTTCTGTATCTGATTCAATAGAAACACATGAAAATATATCATCATCATCGTCTATATTACAATTAATTATTTGTGAACAACTCTCAGTCCTTTCTGTATTTGATTCTGGTGTACTTGGTATAAAATAAAAATTTCTATCTTCCGGACAACTTTCTTTTGTTCCATCAAATCCAGAATAATTAGAACTATTTGGATTATTTAAATATTTACATGATGCAGGAATTTCATCTCTTCCTCGAGGAGTATAATCACAAATCATATTATTATCTAAAGATTTTATAGATACACATGATGTTGGATCACCACTATTATATAAATTACAATTTATACAATAATTTTGACTATGAATTGGTCTCTTACCATCAATTGTACAATTATTCATAAAAGTATCTGCAGCAATTCTATTACAAGAATTACAATTTTTTTTACACCTTTCATAATATTCTTTTTGTATCTTAGAACAAACATTAATATTATTATCTGAACAAAAAGTATCCCCATATATTTGGGATATATTATTTATTAAACAACCGTCTAAAGTTATATCAGATGTTTCTGCATCACAGCTATAACAATCTTTACTACAATTTTCTATATATTGTTTTTGGATACTTAAACAATTATCTTGTTCTTCTATACAAAATGTTTCTCCATATGATTGAGGAATATTATTTATTCTACACCCACCTAATATTATATTTAAATTTTCATAATTACATTCATTTCTAGAACAAGATGTTGAACAATTTCTAATAGTTTTTAATTGTTCTTCATTACAATCTACATTTTCTCCAAATTTTACATTATTTAAAATTCCAATATCATATTCTGTTCTATAAATAGAATTTAATATATCTATATTATGTTTAGGTAAGGAGATACTTATATCTCTTTTATATTGTTCCATTAATTGATTATAATAATTTTTATTATATAAAAACATTTTATTTATATCTTCTTCTATTTTTCTATTATTTTCATTATATGATTTATTATAATTATTTGAATCTATCTCCATTGCTTTATTATATAAATTATCAACATCGCATAAAATTTGGATATCTAAATTACTTTTATCTTTATCATTACTATCTATATTTTCTAAATAACTAAAATCATCATTATAATATATATCATTTGATATATCACTATAATTCATTAATATAATATATAAAATATATAAAATATATAAAATTATAATTATAAATAATTATCCCAATTTTCAAATATATTATTTCTATATATTATCGGTTCTATATTTTCTACAACTTCTTGATCTTCTACAACTTCTTCATCTTCTACAACTTCATTTCGAATATCTAATATGGAACTATACGGAATATATAAATATTTTTTTTTCTTTTTAATTATATTTTGGAACCAATAAAATAAAAAAATACTAAATACTATTAAAAAAAATAAATTTAATAATTTATTCATAATATATATATTATATAAATTTAATCTACTTTATTAATTTTATCTTTTAACCATGGATCCATATTTTCTAAAGAAGTTTTAATAGATTCATCTACTGAATTACCTTGTTCAGGTTCAGGTTCCGGTTCAGGTTCAGAAACAGATTCCGGTTCAGGTTCAGAAACAGATTCCGGTTCAGGTTCAGAAACAGATTCCGGTTCAGGTTCAGGTTCAGGTTCACAAGAAGTCTCACAACAACAATCTGATTCTAGCTCTGGTTCTAAATCAGCAACAGTTCCAGATACATTACAAGTTGATTCCGATATACCTGCAGGATATTCAGAGTTTGGACAATTATCGCAGGTTTTCTTTTCTTCGGGAGATTCTTCCGGAATTGGGTCTTCTACTTTAATATTTTCAGAATCTTTCAATTTTTCTTCTGCTTTTAAATTTTTTTCAGTTGCTTTTTTAATTTTATCGCGTTTATCTTCTTCATAAAATATATCCTTATTCACATTATTTTCTTTATATTTTGACATTAATTCTTGTAAAGCAGTATCCGCAAATACTTCACTTTCAACATTATCAGCACAAGGGTCCCAAGGTAACCAAGCACCAACATCTCCTACGAAAACATGAAAGGTATTATCCATTCTCTGTAGTTTTTGAGCCCTGCGTTCAGCTTCTTCCTTAGTAGAATAACACCCTCTAATTTTAACACCCCTAACACTTGTCTGAAATTTATTTTCTTTATCAAAATCTCTTTGTAATTCTTCGTGAAATTTATAACAATAATTTTCATAATCTTCATATACTTGTTTAAATTCCATCCCTTTATCTTTAGCATATGATTGAAGAAATTTAGCTACTTGGTAACCTTCTCTTTTTTTTATTAATTCATCTGGAGATACAAAAGATAAACATACAAAATTTTGTCCTGCAATTGGGGGGTCTGTCTCAAGGTAATCTTGTTTTACTTCATTCGTCATTATTTTTATAATATAATAATATATTTTTTTTAAGTAATTTAAACTAAATATAAATATATATTATAATATAAAATGTATATTAATAAAAATAATTTATTAAAATATATAGTTCAATTTTCTTTAGTAACTATAGCATCATACACTTTATCTCCTTGTAAAGTAAATTATAATTTTGCTATATTATTAGGTTTAATTTCAAGTTCATTATTTGCATTAATTGATAATTATAATCCAATTATAGTTTATGAAAAAATGGTCGAAGAAAGACATCAACATTTTACATAATACAATATAAATATAATCTAAATATATTATATAATGGGTAAAAAATCTAGAAAAAAATCCAAAAATAAAAGAAATAAAAAATCNGCAAAAAAATATAAAGGTGGTGGTGGTAAAGAAGATATTTTAAAAATGTTAACAGATACATCCCCAGATGAATTAGTATCTAGGGCAGATGAATTACTATCTATGGCTCATGAAAGTAGTCCTGAATCTCCAAGTAGTTTAAAAATGACTATAAATTCAATAGACCAAGACCAATTTCCTAGTTTACAAAGGGCAGTACGAACACCTATACCAAAACCAAAAACAGCTTGGGGAACAACGGATAGTCCAAGAAATTGGGGAGANCCTGAACCAGAACAAGAACCAGAAGAATATGTATCAGAACCATTTGATTCAGATAAATATCGTTCAGCCCTTCATTCTAAATTAACAGAAATGGGACCGGCTACTAAGAAAGAAAAACAAGATGCAGTTTATGAATACGCACAAAAAGAGAAAAAACCAAAATTAGCGTGGTTAAAAAAACAACAAGTTACTGAATTTACACCTAATTTTANTTGGTTACCAATGGAGGTCGCCACGCAAATTTATAAAAAATCACACCCTGTTGCTCATAGTGATGAACTACCAACAGAATTTACTTGTCAACAAGTTAAAAATTTGTGTGGATTAGACCCTAGATATTGTACAGCAAATAAATTTAAAGAAAAATTTCATGAAATTTGTTCAGAAATAAAAAAAACAAATAAATTAATAGATAATTTTAATTATCAATTAGAATTAATACAAGAAGTAAAAAAAAGAAAATATGAAGAAAAAGGACAAGAAAAAAAATCCCCATACGAGATAGAAATAGATATATACAAAAAAATATATGATGATAAAGATTTTAATGAATATGACTTATATGGCGATGACGATGAAGTTGATAGATATATTGATAAAATGGAATTAGAAAAAGAAGTAAAAGATATTTTAAAAGAACTAATAGATGATAGATTATTAAGTATAGATTGGCATGATGTCGTAATGTCTTTTTATTCTGAAACCAATAAAAAAAATATTAATTTTTTTAAAGATTTTATGATTGAATTTGGAAAAAAATTACACCAAAAAAATAAAACAGAATATAATCCTATTAAAGTTGAAAAAATTAAACAAAAAATAATAATTGAATATTTTTTAAGATTAGATGAATTAAAAGAATTATATTATTAATAATAAATTAAATTATACTATATTATATATTAATGAATAATTATTTTATTCGTAAAATATCATCTAATAAAAATAAAAAATATACTCATAAATATTATGATAAAAATAATAATCTAATTACTTATAATTCTATTAAAAAATATTTAGAAGGTTTTTATGTTCCACCAGCTTATGATGATGTTGAAATTAATATGAACAAAAAAGCAAAAGTATTAGCAATTGGATTTGATGATAAAAATAGACCTCAATATATTTATAATAAAACATTTGTTATAAAACAAAGTAAAAAGAAATTTGAGAAATTAATAGAATTTGGTTATAATTATAAAAAAATTTACAATAAAATTAATAAAGATTTAAGTTCAAGAAAAGATACAAAAGAAAAAGAGATAGCTACTATTTTAAAAATTATAATAGATTGTAATTTTAGAATTGGGAATGATAAATATACTAAAGATAATAATTCATATGGTGTAAGTACATTAGAAAAAAAACATATAATAGATAAAAATGGTAAAATAATTATCAATTTTATAGGTAAAAAGGGGGTTGAGAATGAATGTATAGTAAAAGATAAAAAAGTAATTAAAAGTTTAAAAAAAAAGAAAAAATCAAAAAATAAAAGAATATTTTCATATAAAAAAAATAATAGAAATTTTAATATTCAATCTAAAGATGTTAATAAATATTTAAAAGATTTAGGAGATTTTACTACTAAAAATTTTAGAACTTGGAATGCTAATTTAGAATTAATTAAAGAATTAATTTATTCAGAAGATGATTCAAATAATATAATGAAAGAATGTATTAAAAATGTTGCGTTTAAATTACATCACACTTCATCTATTTGTAAAAAAAATTATTTAGATCCTAAATTAATAGAATTTTATAATAATTATCCAGATGAATTTATCGAATATTTTTATGCTCCCCGAACAAAAAATATTGATATAGTAATATCTACAAAATTAACTGAATTTTTAGAAGATAATTATTAATTAATACGGTGTTTTTAATCATACATATTTGAAATACTATTATCATCCATTATATTGCTTTCATTTTTAAGTTCATTTAGTTCATTTATATCATTCATTTCGATATTATAATCATTCATTTCAGATGGAAATATTTTAGTATAATTTACCATCTTTTTTATATCACAATTATCAAAATTCTGCATTAGATGTTTAATAATTGTATCCAATTCTGATAGATAATTATTTATAACTGATTTATTATTTTTAAGAGATTCAACAGAGTCATCATCTTTCATTTGTTCATCATATTTTTTATATGGTAGATTTATATTTTCAGTATCATATTCTTTTAGTGTTACAAATAAATTATGTTGTATCGTAATTTCTTTACACAACTCTGATATTTCTTTTTTCAGTTTTTGTTGTAAAGTATAATATTTACAACTCTCAATTAGTTGATTATAGGCATCCATTATGTAATTTAAGTTAATCTATTAATTAGAATAAATTTCAAATTAATTATTTAAAAGAGCATTTTTTAACCCAAACAATATAAACAATCTAATTTATTATCAATAATATTATTACATAATTTACCACATTTTTCACATTTCATATAATTTAAACAATTATTTAATTCTCCATAACAAAATAATAATTCTAATATTTCATTCTGGTCAAATGTTATTTTATTACACATATCTATATATAGTTCAGATAAATAATCATTATTCTCATCATTAAAAATAAAATGAATTAAAAAATCTATAAAATATAAATAATTAAAATAATCATTATAATCATCTTTTTCTTTATATCTTAATCTATCTATTAAATTTTCCATAGCAGTATTAATTCTCATTCTACACCATTGTTTATTTTTGTGATTTGTTAAAATATCTAATTCATTAATCATTTTATCAATACATGTTACTTTTCTATTTCCCCAAGTATATTTTTCTAATCCATTTATAAATTTAAACGCAACCATTTTTTCATAAAAAAGTAATCCTACATCACTTGTTAATGAACACATCGCTTCAACTCCAGTTTCTTCATCTAACAAAATACTTTTTATTTTATTTTTAAATTTAATTTGTATATCATCATTATATTTATTATATTCCTCTATAGTGTTTGATATTTTATATGGTATCTTAAATTTATTTATTTTATTATTTAATTCATTATATTTTTGTTGTAATTCTTCTAATTCTTCATTCATTTTATCTATAACATTTATACCGTGAGGCATATCATTATAATAATCAATAATTTGTGATTCCATATTAAAATATCTATTATTATTTATTATAATAAAATATTTAAATTAATTTAATTGTATCAATTGGTACAATTTGTGAAGTTTTATCAATAGGAAAATATACCTTAATCTCTTTTTTATTTATAATCCTTTTAACACGACCATTTATAAAATGTGTTACAGTACCCGATTCACTCATTTTATCTTCTGAAAAAGATAATCCCATTTCTGTACATTCTTCTTTATCCAATTCAAAATATACAAGAACTTTAGTNCCCTTTTTGATAGATTTTTTCTTTTTTTTCTTGTATTTAATTTTTAGAATTTTCAGTAGTTCTTTTTCCTCTTTTGTTTTTGGTATCATCCCATTTGATATGATATTTTTATATAATTGGTTTGTTTCTTTTAGTGTAAAAGACATTCTTATGATTTTTAAGTAATAATCACTTGTAAATTATATATCAAATTAATTATTTAAAGAGCTCTTTTTTTTTATTTATTATCACAAAAAATTACCTTCTATTAATAAATATATAGTTGAACCTATAAATATAATAGATGTTGTACTAATAGCTTGTAATAATATAAATTTATTTTTATCCACGACTACATAATTATTTGTATTTGGGTTAGGGGTATTATTACTTTGATTTACTGGATTAATATATATTATTCTATTAATTTCATTATCATATTTAAAATAGTTTATATTTTCTCTACACATTGGACAAGTTTTTTTGTTTTTTTGAAACCAATTATTTAAACAAGTATAACAAAAATTATGATTACAATTAGTAATAGATAATTCTATATCATTTATATGTTTCAAACATATAGGACAATCCATATAATTTAACATTTATTTTTAATCTATATATCTAACTAAATTTTTTAATTTTTCTATTTCTATTTTGTGTTTTTTATTTTCGTCTAATGTATGATTATATTTTGTTGTAATTGATAATAATTCTAAACGACATTTTTCATACTTAACTAATAATTCTGAATACATTACATACTTTTTAGAAGTTAAATTTTTTAATTTACTAATTTCTTCTTTAACCTTATAATAATCATTAACATTTGGGGCTATTTTTGCTTGTATTACAATATTCCGTAATGATGAATCATTAGTATTTTTATTAGTATTTTCATTAATATTTTCTGATGTATTAGTTGTTTCTGGTTCTTGAACTGTATTACCCCAATCAATTGTTCCAATATCATTATATGTTTCATATAAAGTATGTGTATCTGAATTTATGGAACCAAATACATTTAAACTTAAAAATATAGAAAATAAAATTTTAAATAAATATATCGGCCAATTAATTGCTAGATTTAAACGACGATATGAACGAATATTTCTCATTTAATTATATTAATTATAGTAGAATAAATATTCAAATATTTTTCAAATTTTTAATTATTTATATTCTTGATTAAAAAGAGCTTTAAGTGTTTTAAAAGTGCTCTTAAAAAAATTTGAAATTATTTTAAGAGCAGATTGATTACTAAACCAAACTAAAAGCGCTACAAAGCATAGAACTATACCCAACTTTTACAAAGCAACAACGAATATGTCCTCCAACACGACCAAGATGACTAAGACCTACGAAATCCAGGTTCTTCCCCAGAACATTGGAGCATTCATTGGCCCGAAGGGCTCAAACTTCAAGAAGATGATTTCAGAGATGAAGAAGAAGATTCTTGACAAGCGCTCGGAAATCACTCCTGAGGAGTGGGAATCGATCACAATACTTCTCAAGTTCGAGGCGACTGAAGGAGACACGACCAATGCACTCTATCGGTGCAAGAAGGCACACGAACCAGTACTCAAGGAAGTCCTTGATACATTTGTGAAACTTCACAAGGTTGAGAACGAAAAGTTCGAAAAGAAGAAGATTGCAGGAAAGAGACTTGTCTACAGGATCGGATCTGAACACCGATTTATCGGGCGGATGATTGGTGTTGGTGGCTCCAATGTTGGCCAACTTAAGAAAGACATCTCTACTCTACCGATGGTTGAATCCATCAGTAAAATCACTATTGATGAGCAAGTCAAGCGCTACAATGGTGACTTCAGGAACATTGGAGAACGAGGTGCTCTAGAACATATCCTTATGTTCATTACACTGAAGGGAACACCTGACTTTGAGGTGGTACAAAAGGTTGTAGAGGACTTTGTGAAGAAGCACACAACCGATGTTGAAGAAAGTGATGGACTTGGTAAGATTGTTGAAGAAGACGAGGAAGGCAAGGAAGACGAGGAAGAGTTTGATGGTGGATGGTAATAAAACAAAACAAAAAAACAAAAAACAAAAAAACAAAAAAAACAAACAAAACGGCACATACAATTTTTTATGTGATTAGGGGCAGTTCCGGGCGTCCCAAACTGCTCTTAAAAAAATTTGAAATTCGATTAGCCTAATCCCCATCACTAAAAACCCCTCTAGAGCACTCTAAAAGACACCAGAGTCCTCTAACTTTCAAAACAAACCAACAAACGCCCCGAAACAATGTCTCAGAAGACTACTCTGATCAACTTCGTCAAGGCCCTATACGATTCGGATGACATCACCGGTCTTCCTTCCAAGAAGAAGATCCTGATGTTCATTTCAGAATACTCCGAAGACCAATCTATCTCTACGAGAAAGAACTCAGGTGGTCGTACAAGCACTAAGCCAGGTGCTTGCTTCGACAACAATCTATGCCGATGCCGAGTTTTCAACAGAGGCGAAGCTAAGCAGTGTTCTTCTAAGAAGGTGAATGGAGAATATTGCAAGATGCACTTCGCTAAGATTGATGAATTTGGCGGGTGGTCATATGGTCATTACGACGAAGACCGTCCTACTCAGATCTTGTACGATGGAAATAAGGTTGAAAAGGGCGACGCAATCAACTGGAAGGATATGAAGAAGCTAAAGAAGACGAAACCCGAACTTCCCCAAGAAATCCAGGATCTGAAGAATGAATACGAACAGAAGCTTGGAAAGAAGCCAAAGGGACCAAAGGCAAATGACCCCAAGTGGTTGAAGTCCAAGATTGAAGCTGATGACTCTGGTTCTGAACCTGAAATGGACCAGATTCAAGAGTTGAAGGACGAATATGAGAAGCTTCTGAATAAGAGGCCAAAGGGACCTAAGGCAAGCGATATTGAATGGCTTAAGGCCAAGATCGCAAAAGCCAACTCAGAAACTGAAAATAAGGTAGAATTGGACGCGAATGCGAGTGAATTCATTCCAAGCGAATCTGANGACGAAGAAGGTGCTGGAGTTGGCTTGTTGGTTATTGATGACAAGCTTCTAGACAAGACGCCTATTAAGTTTAAGTATGAAGGAGTTGAATACACNCGAACTTTGAATGATAAAGGAGATTGGACCGTTGAAGATGAAGATGAGAATATCATTGGTGAATGGGTTGAAGGTCATCATTCTGGATGGATTAACTGGGAAGATGCTTGCTGGGAGGAGATTCACAAGGATCACGAGGATTACTCTGAAGAGTAAATGTACCTTAAACAAAAAAACAAAAAACAACAAAAAACAACAAAAAAAAAGAGAAACTCTTTTTTTGTGTGATTAGGGGNAGTTCCGGACGTCCCAAACTGCTCTTAAAAAATTTGAAAAAATTTGAAACCAAATTAGTCTAATTCCTATTACAAAAAAACGCGGACAATTTTACAAATTACCACAAAACCCACTCTAACGCTTGGCGCATGGAGAGCAAGACTCCCAGAGAGAGAGAACCAGAACCAAATCCAGACTTGAGGTTGGTATCTATCATACTGAAGCCAAAGGGGCGAAAGAAACGCACTCGGAATCGAGAAGAAAATATCTTCTCTGAAAATTGCATCATGCAGAAGGAAACCCTGGATCAATATGAAAAGCTAGCAAAGGCTGAAGGGACAAAGAAAAATGCAAAACTTTTCATGAAAAAGGTATACGAGGATGAAGGATACAAAACAAGGATGTCCACTATCAAACGTGGTAATAATGGCAAGAACTGGATGAAAGGTGAAGAATGGATATGTGAGTCACTTCACTACGCAAACAAAATCTACAATGCCATCTTGAAGATGAACTGGGTAAAAGATGGTAATCATGGACAACAGCGCACGGCAAAAAACCGTTGTCTCTTCATCACGAAGAAAGGTACCCAATGTATCCGTTCACAATGCTCCAATGGTGGGGTCTGTTCTCAACACTTCAAGATGTCTTTGACTTTGAAATAAAAAACAACAAAAAACAACAAAAAAAAAGAGAAACTCTTTTTTTGTGTGTTATTATATATTTTCATCATTAGATATATTTTCATCATTAGATATATTTTCATCATTAGCGAATAATGATTTTATAAAATTAATATTTTGATCCGCGTTTTTATTTATAATATTTTCACACATAATAGTAGCAGATTCATTTAATGTTACAATTTCAATAATATTTATATCAATATCTAAATTATATTTTTCAGAATTACATATACAATCTATGCGAGATGATTTTTGTGTTGATTTATTTTTAATATTTATAAATACAAATGTATTTTCATCTACTTTATCACATAATTTATTATCTTCATCGAAATCTTCATCCACTTTAGATATATTTACTCTAATATCATTTATCAAATTAGTAATAGATGATAAATTACTATAAGATAATTCTAATACATTTTTACATTTATTTATAATATTACCTACTTCAATATCTAGTTTTTTAGTACTTTTATTTTCTTTAATATTATTACTTTTACTAGTTTTAAACTTTGGAACAATTATTTCTGGATAATTTGATATAATATATTTTTTTAATGAATTAAAGCGTTCAGTACCTGAATGATTATTTCGATTAAATATCTTAATATTTCGAGAACTAACTAAATCACTTGTTTTTGAATCTTCAATCCATTTATTTTGTTGTTCTTTAGA
Source organism: Fidelibacterota bacterium (assembly GCA_002718285.1). The sequence continues at coordinate 4,010 of PBAR01000016.1, read as the reverse complement.
CAGACATACAGGACAAGAAAATTTACAATATTCACCCTTCCCATCCTTCTTATATTCTTCTCCTCTGTAATACCATGTCTCTTTTGTATCTAAACAACGAAAACATTTAATAGTATTTGCGAATTCTTCTATTTTATTACCAATTTTTGATTCTTGTTCTGTTCCATTTTTATATTTATTAATTTCTAAATATATTTCATTTTTAATATCAACCTCCATTATATATATTATAAATAAATATATAAAAATTTAAGATTTAATTACTTTTTCTTCTAATTTCATTAAACAAATAATCCATTTCTTTGGATAATAATCTGTACTTAAATATGGGTTTTCTATATTTGTTTCTTTACAATATATATCAATATCATTTTTTACTATATTAAATTTTAAGAAAGGTATTTCATCATAATCCCACATTCTAACCCCTGTATTTATTACTCTAACATGATGTTCTCCAAGTATTCCACCAATATAATATTTGGGTAGATGTAGTAAATCAATTCGACGAATAATNCCGTTAATAATATGTATGTTATTTAGATTATTTCTAAGTGGATTATATNACNNATATTCAGACATTTGTGATTNATTTAGTAAATATTTATTNAGAACTATTTCTAATTCTNTAATATTTCTTTTATAATTAATTTCAATATCTACAAATTTTCTTAAATATTTATAAATATCAATATCTAAATTATATTGTAATGTAAGTCTTATTAAAATATAACTATATACATCTGATTTATTTATTTCAGATTGATTAAATTTAAACATAATGTTTTGTAATAAAAAAATATTAATATTAATTTTCAAATTATTTTTTAAAATTTTAGAGTATATTAAACAAATATAATTTCTTTTGTTTTTTTATCAATAATAAATTTATAACCTTTTTTATCCCATATTTTTTTTAATCGTTCAAATTCTTCATTTGTAATTTCAATAGAAGGTCCACGGTCTTTACAAGNATCTTGTTCTTCTTTCATTGTTATTAAATTATTATTAACTTTGTTTTGACATAGAAATTTAAAAGTATTTTTGTCAGATTTATTAAATAGGTTACATTCACAGGGCATTTTTTTTATTATTTAGTATTTAGTATTAAAATTATATTTCAAATTAAATTTGAAATTATTAATTTGAAATTTTGAAAGTGTTTTAAATATCAACACTCATAAAGCCCTTTTATTTAAGGATGTCCCCAAATTTCATAACACAAGAGGTAAGAAATGAAATGATATTTAAATTATATACAGAACATATAAAAGTTAGACAATCATTATTACTACCAGAAGAAAACGAAAAAACTATGCAAAGTGTTTTTGATATAGAATACAAAATTTATATTGAATCTGTTATGTTTATTAATTTTACAGAGATAGATATATCAAATCCTGTCCGAGCAACCATTAAAAAATCAGATGAAGAAAAAAAACAATATTATTTAGATAAAATGAATTGTCTTTATAAAAGGATACAAAGATTAGTAATTGAACAAAGATTAGTAATTCAACCGATTAAAAAGGAAATAAGTAATAGTAATAATATTGATGAAGAAGAAGAAAATATAAAAAAATTTAATTTCAGATTAGATAAATTAAGGCCTCATTATTCATTTGCTAAAAGATATATTTATGTTCTAGATAAAGATATTTTGAATAGAAAGAAAGATTTGAATGAAAATACTAATGAAGTACAAAAAAGGAATATTGCGAATATTATTAAAACATTCCAAAATATTAAAAAATATTTATGGATTCTAGTCCAAATGTGTGAATCAGAACATTATAAAAATTCATGTAAAAATAATCTTAATGTGTTAGATAAAATTCATGAAACATTACACATAATATATATAAGACAAAATGGTTCATAAATTGTATTTAATAATTTTTTTAAAAAAATCTAAATATTAATATATATGAAAGTTGTAAAAATAGTATCTATGTGTTTAAGTTTATTATTACCGGCTTTATTATATACTTATTATTATCCATGGTTATATAACAAAATAAATAATTATACAGAAAGGGGTGAAGATTTAAATGAAGTTGATTTATTAAATGTATTTATTGTATTTTTTATAACTTGGGTATTAATTTCATTATTTTTTATTATAGTATTTCCAATAATTTATTTAAAAATAAATAAATAATTTTAAAAAAAAAATAAATAAATAATAAATATGGAAAAATCTAATTTAAGAAATTATGAAATAAATACTCCTCAATATTTTTTTTATAAAGAAATGCATAAAAATCAAACATTAGATTATGTACTAATGATGAAAGAAAAATATTTTAAATTAAATAATAAAGAAATGTCTATTAAAAAAGCTTTATCTATGATGGATATATTTATAGATCCAAGTGATCCTGATTTAGATTCTAAAAATTCAATACACGCATACCAGACAGCAGAAAGAATTAGAAAAAAACATCCAGAAAATAAAGAATTACAAATAATAGGTTTAATTCATGATTTAGGAAAAGTATTATTTGATTTTGATGAACCAAATTGGGCTATAGTAGGTGATACTTATGTTGTTGGTTGTAAATTTCCAGAATCAATAGTATATTATGATACATTAAAAGATAATCCAGATTTTGATAAATATGATAAATTAGGTATTTATGAATATGGATGTGGTTTAGATAAATTAAATATAACATTCGGTCATGATGAATATTTATATCAAGTATTAAAACAAAATAATAATAGTCATAAAATATCAGATAAATATTTAAATATTATAAGATATCATTCATTTTATCCGTGGCATACTGGAGGTGATTATTATTGTTTTATGAGAGAAAAAGATAAAAAAATATTAAAAGATGTATTAATGTTTAATGAATTTGATTTATATTCAAAAGAAGATAATACAGAAATAACAGATGAAATAAAAAAATATTATGATAACATTTTAGATGAATATTTTACAAATGATTTAATATGGTAATTTTAAAAGAATTCTACTTTCTTTTTAGAACCTACTATAATTATTTTTCTAATTTTCTTACCTATAATTCCATCATTATTTTCGTAAATAAATGGTGGTTCTTGGTCCTTAATTTTAAAATATTTAACCTTTTTATATTGAAAACTCTTAATTTTAGTCATATCTATACCATCTTCATCATCTGATTCATCTGATGAATCCTTTTCTTCTTCCTTTTCTTCTTCCTTTTCTTCTTCCTTTTCTTCCACTTCCATAGAACGATCATCTTCTTCCTTTTCTTCTTCCTTTTCTTCTTCTTCTTCTTCTTCCTTTTCTTCTTCTTCTTCTTCCTCTTCTTTCTTTTCATCTGTTTCTTCTGAATCTTCTTCTGTGAATGTATCCTCAATTGATTTATTAGCCAATAAATCAGCACCTTCATTACCTTTTGATAAATAATCTTGTTTGCCTGTATGTGCTTTAATATGTTCGATTGTAACACATTTATTTTGTTTGAATAGTTCATAAATTGATTTAACTAATTCATGATTTGGAATATATCCCTGACTTGCTGACCTCGATTTCCATTCTTTTTTTTCACATTTCTCACCATAACTACCACAACATTTTATTACATAAGTAGAATCAGTATATATTTTTATACTATTATTATTTTTAATTTCATCTTTTAATATTGTAAATACTTCAATTACTGCAGATAATTCAGCAGTATTATTTGTTTGTTTACCAGTAATTCTTTTTGAAACATTTCTTTTATCATTTTCGCCAAAATAAACACCAAGTCCAGCTTTTGCATCTGGTTTACCATTATTAATACATGCTCCATCTGTAAATACAATAATATTTTCTTCTTCTTCTTCTGTACTATAAGGTAAACATTTTACTTTTGCTTGTCCATCAGATTCAAGATATTCATCTATTTTTTCTCCAATATATTTATTATTTTCAATATTATAAACTTTAATATCATCAGTTTCTGTTTTGCTTGCAAAATTTTTCTCATGTTTATCTAAAAAAAGATAATCTTCTTTTGAACCATCTTTCA
>PBAR01000015.1 GCA_002718285.1 Fidelibacterota bacterium | reverse complement strand
TATAATAATAGATTTATTAATAATCAGAAATGGGTTTGGAATAATAATAAATTAATAAAATTAAATCCAATATCTTGTTTAAATAAATCGGCTATAAATGAATTAGTTGATAGTAATATATCTTTTACGCCAAATGATTGTGCTGTAATATGGGAATCATTGGATAATATTATAGAAGAGTATGGAGATGAAGAATTAGAAAATTTAATAGAAAATATATCACCAGATAATGTATTTAATGATAAAGATAATAAAAGTTTATTAACATTAAATGATTGTAAAAAATATGAAGAATTATTGAAAGAAAATATAGTAAAAATTAATAAAATAAATCCGATAGTGATAGATAAATTATTGAATGAATATAATATTGATTATATTTCACCAAAAACAGAAGATTCAATATTAAAGATGTTAAGAAAATTAAAAAAGGATAAAATGTTTCCTATGTTATTATTTAATCCAGATGAGAATATTTGTGAAAATTTATTTGATTATATTTATGATAAATTACATTTAAATGAATTAATAGATTATCCATATTATTATATAATTCTTGAAAAAAAAGATAAATTATATAATGAATATATAAATAATCGTCAAACTTTTATAAATAATATAAAAATTAGTAAAAATAGTAAAAATAGTAAAAATGCAAAAAATATATTAGATGATAAAATAGATAATTTTGATAAAACTGAAAAAAATAAATTTATAACAAATATAATCCAATTTTATGAAAATTGTATTGTAAAAATAAATAAAAATAATAATATAAATAAGAAAAAACAATTAAAATATATAAATAATGAATTATTAGAATTTATAGATAATCCAGATTTTAGTAAACCAGATATATTTAAAAAACACCCAGATTATTGTTTTACAGATAATGAACCAATGGATGCGAATTCAATTAAAAAAATTAGAAAAGAAATTTATCAAAGTTTAGGATTAAATATATCTTATGAAAATCCTATCTTCCAAATGTTAAAAAGAGGTATTGGAATTTATACAGAAAATATGCCACAAGAATATAAATGGATTATTCAAAAACTATTAGCAGATAGATTAATTGGAGTTGTAATTACAGATAGAACTTTATGTCAAGGAATTGATTTACCTATTAAAACTTCTTGTATTTATGGAGATAAAAATACTATATTTACAAAAGATGATATATTACAAATTAGTGGTCGTGCTGGTAGGAGAGGTCATGATACATCTGGTAATGTAATTTATTATAATATTGATAATTTTAGAGAATATATATTTAATGAAAATCCAGAAATAATAGGTTCAACTGTATCTATATCTAGTAATTATAATTTATTAGAAACTATATCAAAAATTAAAGTTAATAATGTATTTGATAATTTAATTCATAAAAATAGAAAAATAATAGATGATCCAGAAATTAATAATTATTTTATTATTAATTGGTTATTAAGATATATTACTATTATTCAAAATAATAATTTAGATATTTTACAATCTGATATAAATAAATTAAACGATAATTTTGAAAAAGAAATACAATTTATAGATTTTTTTAATAATGATATTATATTCATTTATAAAAATAACAAAATAAATGATAATATTAAAAAAAATTTAATTAAATTAAAACAATTGAGTAATATATGTATTATTTTATACAATAATTTAAATAGAAAAGAATATTATAATATTAAAATTGTTATAAAAAATGTATTTATAAAATTGAAAAATATTATACTAAAACATAATAATATTTTGAAATAAACAAAAAATATTAATATAACACTATTCTTTTTTTAAAATTATCTATTTTGTATCATTGGTCTAAAATCCATATTGTCCTTTAAGTTCTGGTTCAGTATCAATCGCTTCTGCTAGTGGAGCAGAAGCGATTGATTCAGTATCAATCGCTTCCGCCGGTGGAACGTACACCGCTACGACCTCTTGTTCCTTAAGTTTCTTCTTCGCCAGCCACGCACGTTGTATAGCCACAGCTGCTTCGGTATTGATCTTCCATTTGTGTCGGGCTTTGCGTCGTACTTCCGCGAGTTGTCTACCAGCGCGAGCAGCTGCGCGGCTCTTCTCATTGTACCACTGCCATACTTCTGGGTACATCAACTTAAACCACTTCTGGTCTTCCCCACTTGGCCCAATCCGCGTCATACGAAGTGCATTAATCAGCCATGTAATGTTGCTTGCGTTAGGCTCTCGGGGGCGCCTCCCGTATTGGGCTTGGTACATATCTTTCAATTTCTGAATGAATTGCTTCTCCGCATCAATCGCCTCCTTGCAATTGAGGGCGATCATCTCTTCGGTTGGGTGGCATAGCTGGGGTTCTGCCTTTACGCATGCTTTGTACCACTTTGAATGAAAATTTACAATAATTTTTTGCTGATGCTCAATCTCAGCCACCATAGTAAACACTCGCCATGGTACATTCTCGAAAACCATCCAGGTACTAATAGAAATTATAGAGATAGATTTTTAAATAAACTTTTTTTCTAAAAATTTCAAATTTTTTTAAGAGCAATTTAAAAGTGTTTATTTAGTTATTAATTCTAATTCACTAAAATATTTAATTGGAATTACTCTAACCCCTTTTATATTTTTTCCATTCTCTGGAACTTCTGATATATTTATTATTTTTAATTTATCTGTTTTGTATCATACTTCCTACTATTTCTAATGAAATTTTAAAAAATTGTAATAATAGAAATCTAATATAATTAATCATTATATCTTCAGCAGTAATATCACTTCGTGACATTGTTTAATGTGTTGTTAGTTAGTATGAGTTCAGTACTGAAATTTCAAATTTATTTAGATTTAAAGGGCTCTTTTTAATTAAAAAGTAATTTATCAATAGTAGTTTTAACGCAAAATAAACGATGAAATATAATACCTAATATAAATAATCCTAATAATACTTGATAATATTGATATTTAGTGAATATGTATATATTCAAGAAGTATGCTCCTATAAATGTAAAAATAACATCTATTATTGCTATATTAAAAATTCTATAAGAATGTATTCCTTCATTAACTTTTCCAAATATTTCAGAATGTTTGCAAAACATTATATAATTAGTTATAAAAAAAATATTAATATAATTATTTTATTTTTTGTTTAAAATAATTTTTTTAAGGATTGTAATCTTCATGGTCTTGATGAATTTCATCATAACCTTCTTCAAATTCAATGATATCATCATCATCCATATAACCAACAATATCATCTTCATTAGTAATCTCATACTTACCATCATCCTTTTCAATACTCTTGAAATAGGTAACTCCTTCATACTTAATCTTCTTAAGTCCGTCCGGGATATCATCATCATCATTCTTTGATTCATCATCATTCTTTGCTTCATCATCATCATCATTCTTTGATTCATCATCATCATTATCATTCTTTGATTCATCATCATCATTCTTGGCTTCATCATCATCATCATTCTTTGATTCATCATCATCATCATTCTTTGATTCATCATCATCATTCTTTGCTTCATCATCATCATCAGAATTATCTTCATTTTTAAAACTATTATCTTCATTATCGGAATCAGAAGATTCAGATTCTTCTTCAGATGAACTTTCCAATTTAGAACGAATCCATTCAATATTACTTGCCTTAGGTCCTCTAGGTCTTCCACCAAATTTTTGTTCGTATTTATCTTTCCATTCTTCTACCATTGGATCAATTACTTTCTTTGAATTATAATTTTTCTTACTAGAAGATTTGCGAATATCTTTCCAAGGAATTTGATCACCAGCCTTACGCTGGCCACAACCAAACAAATGGTTTCTTGGAATTTCTTCACAATAAAGACCTAGAGACCAACCCCCATTTTTTTCAACTGCATTCATATGAGTTCCACACATATTATTTTCTTTTGGTTTATTAGAACATTGCTTAGCCAATCCCTTGTTCCAAACACGGCAATGACAAAGACTTGCATCAAATTCTCCACCAGGTTCGGTTGTATTCTTTCTAATAGATTTCTTTCTAACAGATTTTTCTGGCTTTTTGATTGGAAAATCTTTTGAATATTCTTTAACATATGAATAGAGTTCTTTGTAAGAAGGGTTTTTTCCAGTTTCTTTTTTGGCACTTGCCAGAAACTTATTAAGAATTTTTTTAATTTCAGACTGTGACATAGTTTTCTAGTGCAAAGAATACAATACTTATACAATACAGAAAAGTATTTTACTTTGTAAAAATATAATTTCAAATTTTTTTAAGAGCAGATTAAATTGCTCTTTTTTTAAAAGAGCTCTTTAAAAAATAATTTGAAATTATATTAGGAGTATATAAATCACATATATATTATCTAACCCTTTTACAAAATGAAAATTAAGCTTAACGATTTGGTTCGTTGTAAATACAAGTCGCAAAATAAATTGTCAGACTCAAAAAAGTTGCGAAAATTGAAGATAACAAAAGTACCACATTATAGTAAAAAGTACACAAAGGGTAAGATTTTGAGAGCTAAAGATTTGTCTGATCTCAAAAATCCAGATTTGGAAAAAGTGTTTTATGTGAAAAGCATGGTATTGGAGGATATTTTTACAGAAGGAGATCCTCCATAAAAAATAATAAAAAGAATATAAATAATAATTGATATTTTTTTATTCTAAGGTTATTTTAATAGGAGTTTTATCTGGTGCAGACGCTATTAAAGGAGGGGGTGTATATTGAGGATTCATAGATTGATTATATTTATTAATTTGTTCTATAGATAAATCATCAATACTTCTTGATTTTACTAATAATTTGTCTTTATTTTTTAAGCAAATTATTATTCCTGTACCCATTCCACCTATATAAAATACAAAATTAATTAAAATAAAATCTAAAATGGTAATATCCATTATATTATATCATAATATTTATTTTTATAAATCTTCAAGTTGTTTTAATAATTTCTGATAAAATAAAGTTTGATTATTTTTTTTAATAGTGTTTCTAAAAATATAATAATTATCTAAATCTGATATATAAATAGTATAATTATTATTAATTTGTAATCCTAATTTATTATTTTTATAATATTGTAATTTACCATTATATTTTAGTTCTAATGTATTTTTTTTAACTAAATATATTTTATTATCTAAATAAATAGATTTTTTATCAATTAATTCTGTATTTTTTAATTTTTTTTGTTCTTTTGGTTGTAAAAAGAATAATATTGTATTTTTTTTTTCATTAGATACAGATACTAATTCTTTAATAATTTCAATATTCATTTATATTATTAATATGGATTAATATTTAAATAAAATCATATTAATATTAATAATATGATACAAAATATTGAAACTATAAAAAAAGAATTAAAAAATCATATTGAAATAGATATTATATATCCAATTGTCCCAGGAACAATTGTTAAATATATTACACTAAATGATGATAATGAAGAATCATTTTACTTAGGAGGTGAATTTGTTAAAAAAGGGTATGAAAAAATATTTATAAGAAAAGGTAATTTAACTTGGGCTGTAAAAACAAAATATAGAGATGATGAAAATTATACTTTTTATACTAGTAGATTTTTTATAAATGAAGATAAAATTAAAGAGAAAAAAGAAAAAGAAAATAAGGAAAAAGATAATGAAAAAATAATTAAATCTCAACAAAATGTTATTGATAAATTATCAAAAGAATTAATTAAATATCAAAAAGCACTAAATACAAAAAATATTCAATTACAAAAGCAAGAATTAATTATTAAAAATTTAAAAAAATAATATTTAAAAAATATTTAGAATATAATTATAACATAGTATTTATTCTAAATAATAAATAATTTGAAAATTTATATATTTTAAGATATATTAAACTTTTATGAATGAAAATACTTATGATTTATTTTCAATAGTTTGTGATCAAGAAAAACCCATTCTTAAAATGGGGTCTCTTTCCAAAAAATCTAAATCACATATATCTGATTTGCAAATAGATAATTTAGATTCTAAATTAGAATCTAAATTAGATTCTAAATTAGATGTATTACAACTATTGAATGAATTTATAGCTAGTGTTGAAAAAACAAATCCAGAAATATCTTATGATAAATTTCAAGAACATATTTCAACATTTGTAGACACACTTAGAAAGGATAATACAACACCACTCCAACATTGGATAATAAGGGTTGGAGATGGAAAAAATTTTAAAAATAGTAAAAAANCAATATGGGGAATAAATAGAGGTNCAAATAATAATNTTANATCNACNNTTCAAAATAAATTAAAAGAAGGAGATATATTATGGTTTTTAACTCCAGAACAATATGGTAAAAAGATAATTGGTATGGCAGAATATACTCATTATTATGATTCAGAAGAAGAACCATTAATAAAATTAAATACATACACAAATGAAGAATTAGGATGGGATGGAGAACAAAAATGGGATATCCAAATTCATTACAAAAATTTATATGAAACTGAAGAACAAAATATTAGTTTTACAGTTCATAATCCAAGAAGTATTATAGATTATAATACTCATTTTATGGATATAGAAGAAAATTTACAAGAACATTATAATAATTATAAAAAATACGCTAAACCTAAAATATTTTAATTTATTTACTATAAATAGTATTTACTTGNTTATTNACTCTCATAAAAGTAGTACATTTAGANAAATCTTTTAAATTTTTAGCATTAACATATGTACAAGTTGAACGAATACCTCCTAATAAATCATCAATTGTATTACTTACATCACCTCTATATTCTAATTTAACTGTTTTACCTTCAGATGATCTATATTTAGATACACCTCCATAATGTTTATTCATAGCTGTATCTGAACTCATGCCATAAAATATTTTATATTTTTTATCATTTTCTTCAACAATTTCACCACCTGATTCAGTATGACCTGCCAACATAGACCCAATCATTATAAAATCAGCNCCNGCNCCAAATGCTTTTGATGCATCTCCTGGACAAGTTATCCCACCATCTGATATAATATGACCACCACACCCATGTGCTGCATCAGCACATTCAATTACAGCTGATAATTGAGGCATACCAACTCCCGTTTGTAAACGAGTAGTACAAACAGACCCAGAACCAATTCCAACTCTAACAATATCTACTTTACCATTTAATATTAATTCTTCAACCATTTCTCTAGTAACAACACTACCGGCAATTAAAATACAATTTGGNATTANTTTTCTAACTTTTAAGCAAAANTNTACTANTTTTTTGATATATCCATTTGCTATATCAATACATATAATATTACATTTATTAGGTTNAGTATTATATAATTNTTCTAATTTATTATAATCTTCATCTCTAATTCCAATAGAAATCATATAATTATTATTAGTATTTTCTGGATATTCATCTATATCTAAAAATTTATGAAAACAAGTAAGCATATTATAATTATTTAATGAATTATACATATTAACAGTTCCAACAGTGTCCATATTTGATGCTATAATAGGTACCCCTTTCCATATTTGTTTTGAATGTGGAAATTTAAATTCTCTTTCTAAATTGATATTATTTCTAGATTCTAATGTAGACCTTTTTGGTCTAATTAATACATCACTAAAATCTAANTTTAAATCGTGTTCTATTTTCATTCTATTTAAATTTAAATTTTAAACTTTAAATAATTAAATAATTGCTCTTTTAATTAATTAAAATAATTTGAAAAAGTATTTAAAATAATTTGAAAAAGTATTTAAAATTGACTTTTAAAGTCATAATTATGCAATAATGGACCAACAATCTTTGGAATTAAAAACAGTTGAAGATTTAAAAAATATATGTAGACAAGACCGCCAAAAATATTATGGATTTAGTAGATATTCACGAAAAAAAGATTTAATTACATTTATAATACAAACTTCAATAGGAATAAGGTCCTCAACTAGATTTAGAAGACAAGTACAAACTACAAATCAAAATCAAAATCAAAATCAAAATCAAAATCAAAATNNAANTACANCTACATCTACATCTACATCTACAAATGGACCATCACTATATGGAATACCGTTAAGGAATACTTTTAGATCAAGGGGTAGACCTGTTCCTCAAAATTTAAGAAATAATCAAACAAATGTAGTTTATCAATCAGCTGAAGATGATTATAATGAAATAATGAATGAAATGTTTTATGAGAATGATGTAGGTTATTATACTGAGTATGAATTAAATGAAGAAGATGAAATATTTACAGGAAGATTTAGTGATGATAAAATAAGTCAATTTATTTCTGATAAAGAAAAAGAAATTAAAAGTTGGGATAATAAGATAATTCAATAGTTTTTGATAGTNNTANTAATTTTGATAAAGATATGATGTATAGTNATTATAAGAAACAATATTTTAGAAAAAANGGAANATTANNAGGGGANAATNNGNATANTNNNAGACGNNNAGTAANANNNAACGAAATGATATTATTTCATGGAACAGATAAANAAAATATATCAGANATTTTNGAATATGATTTTGCTTTAACAATTGGAGAAAGACATGGNCATATGTTTGGNANAGGTATATATTTTACAAATGATTTAAAAAAGGCAATATCATATTCTGAAAAAAATAATAAAGTTAAATATATAATAGTAGCACAAGTTCATATTGGAGATGTTTGTCAAGGAAGAATNAATATGGATATTCATCCNAAAATTCCAGATAGTGATAAAAGATATGACACATCAGTAGATAATATGAAACATCCAATACAATTTATTAAAAAAGCAAATAATCAATATAATATTTTAGGAGTACTTAAAATTAATATAGTAAGTATGAGAAGCGAAGAATTACTACCAAATAAATTACAAATAATTAATAAGTCAAATCAATTAATTAAAATATATTGGATGCCACCTGGAATGTCAATTAAAGATTTTACTTCAAAAGGGGCTAAACATTTAGGGTGGGCAGAACCAAAGACGAATTCAATTACTTGGAAAACATCATATGGACATCAATTTGTATGTACTACAGTGGATGGTATTATTAAACATATAACAATTACTAAACCAGATGAACGAATTATAATATCAGAAATATACAATAGTTCAGATAATCATAAGAAAACGAATCTAAGAAAATCAACTAGAAACAAACCAGATGGTCGTCCAACAAAATGGAAATGTAATAAATGTTCGTTTACTAATAATCTAACAGCTACAATGTGTTATAAATGTAAAACAAAAAGGGTGTAATTTATTTTGAATAAATAAATTTGAAAATTAGTAATATTTTTTTTATTATTAAAAGNGTTATGTCATTAGTAGTAGATATTAAACATCCAAGAAATCCAAAAGATGGAGTTTATATAGAATATAAAAATACAAAATTTGTAACATTATATAATTGTATAATAGATACTTATGGAATTTATAAAGTGAATAAGGATTATTCAGATATATATTGGAATCCACCAGAGGAATATGTATATCCAGAAATAAATTGGGAGAAGATATGGAATGAGATGGATTATTGNTTATATGGAATACGAAGAAATTATGAATATAGTATAAGTGTAAATGGTCCAGAAATTCACTTTTATAATTTTAAGTTATAAAATATAAATTTGAATTAATATTTTATTTAATATTATAAATTAATATGTTAGATTATTTAGGTTCANTTGTATTATCTAAAGAAGAAATAGATTCAAAAATAATAAATAAATATAGAGATAGTTGCAATGAAGAATATATTCAAAAAGTAATAAATGATTTAAGGGAGGAAAAAGTAATAATGGGGGAATATAGTATATCTGGTTGGAATATGTTTCATAGAAGACCTATATTTGATATAATAACAAAAACGATAGATTATCAGAAACAGTTAAATGAATTTAAATTAAAAATGGTATATTATTTACAAACATATTTTAAAGTAAATAATATTAAAGATTATGATATAATAGAATATATAGCCAATAAAAAATGGGAGGTAGAAGATTTAAAAAAATAAAATTAACTAAAAAAGGAAAAAAGAAAAAGAAAGATAAAATAATAATAGATAAAAAGAGAAAAATAGGTGAATTACCAGGAAAAATTACAATATATGGGTCTGAATCTCAATTAATAAATCCATTATCTATAGAAAGTGTAGCTCCATTTGAAATATTAGATGAAAAAGAAAAAGAATATAATAAAAGGGAGTTATATGTATTTAAAAAATATACAAATAATAATNTATATATAGATCTTTGGAATGAATAAATTAAGTTTATTACCAATAAATAGATATTATTCTGATGTATTAGAATATATATATATATTAAATAAAGGTATAGATAATTTTTTTTATCATGGAGAATTATTACCAGAATATTATTCATTCCGAAGAAATAAAAAATTAAAAAAAGATAAAGTATTATTACCAGGATTAACAAATGGTAAGATAACTTATAAAGATAGTATAATAGAATATAATCATATATTACATAAAGATGATAATAATAAAATTAAAACTATATATATAAATGATGGTTGTAGTGGGACAGATACATTATTAACAGAATTAATATTAAAAAATGAAAGTAAGGATATATTAATAGAATTATGTGATGAAGCTAAAAAGGTAGGAGATGAAAAGAGGAAAAAAAATAAAGAAAAATCTGAGGAGACAATTCGCGTATATTATTATAATGAATATTGGCAATTATTAAATAAAAGACCTAAAAGACCATTTGAAACAATTTATTTAAAAGAGGGTGTAAAAGATAAAATACATAAAAATATAGATATATTTTTTAATAAAGAAACAAGATCAGATTATTTATCATTTGGAATACCTTATAAAAATGTATGTTTTTTATATGGTATACCTGGGTCTGGAAAAACGAGTTTAATAGATGCATTAGCGTCTGAATTTTCTTGTGATATTTATATATTACCAATAAGTGGAAATAATATAGATGATTCTACAATAATGTCTGCATTATCAACTATGAGAAATAATAGAGATGAAGAAGAAGAAACAAAAAAAATAATTTTGATAGAAGATATAGATTGTATGTTTGAAAATAGAAAAGAGGGTGATACACAAAGAAATAAATTAACATTACAGGGATTATTAAATTGTATGGATGGATTTACTAGTTTAGAGGGTTCATTAATGTTTATAACGGCAAATAATCCAGATAGTTTAGATGATGCGTTAATTCGTTCTTGTAGAGTAGATTTAAAGATAGAATTAGGATTTGCGGATAAATATCAGACAGAGAATATGTTTAATACATTTTTNCCAGANCAAAAAGATAAATTTACAGAATTTTATGATNATATAAANAATAAAAAATATACAACAGCAATGTTACAAGANTTATTATTTTTTAATAGAAATTGTAATAATATATTGGATAAATTANAATTATTTGATGATATAATAAAAAANAATGATTCTAAAAAGATACAGAAAGATAAAAAAGTAAATAAATCAGAAGAAATGTATATGTAAGATTAGAACATTTTTTCTTTGGAAATATCTATTTTTTGACCGATTCCTTCGGTTGGTAATCTTCCTTGGTATGGTATTTTTTTGATTTCAAATGAATTATCATTATTAATTATTAATAATTGTATTTGTCTATATTTATTATCATCTGAATTACAATGTTTTCCAAATGCTCTAGACATACCGACATCAATTCTCCATAATCTATTATTGTATAATGAATTTAAATATTTATCATTCATAAATTGTGGTGTATGTGCTATAACAATACCTTTAATAGGCATAATAGTTTTATTTCTTTTATTTAATATTGCTAATAATTTATTAAATCCTTCAGGAGTATTTTCTCCTTCACCATCATCTTCACCATATAATCTACACCAGAATGGAGATAAATCATCGTCTTGTCTAAATATTTCATCAAAAATATCATCTTCTAAGTCGGAACATTTATCTATAAGCCAATTTTCGACAGTTTTATTAATTTCATTAATAGTATATTTAAATGCTAAATCGTGACTAATACCACCATGAACAAATAACCAACTACCTACAATAACGATACTTTTTTTATATTTAGAGTAAAATTGTGATATATTATTACCTCTGCTAAATGCTTTTAATCTTTCGTAATAACCATTTGGAAATCCATCATTAGTTTTTGTTAATTTTTTATTATTATTGGGTACAAATTCTAAAAATTCTTTGGGGGAAACATATCTAAAATCTTTATCAACATTCATTAGTTCATGATTGCCTAATAAAGTAATAACTCTACCACCTTTTAATTTTGCTTTTTCATCTAATATTTGGAATAATTTAATAATAATCATATTATTGCCTTCATCTTCTTCAACATCATCATAATCTTCTATACAATCATTGACCCAATTTTCAGGTCTACATCTATCAATTTGGTCTCCAGTTTGGACTATCCAAGTATCTTCGCCAATCCATTCAATAGTTTTTAAATTTAAGTTATATGGAAAGATATTATCAGGTATAACTTTTGCTAATTTAAGTACTAAAAGGGTTACCCTTAAATCTCCATGAATATCTCCAATGGCAATTAATTTTTTAACGGGAGGATAGATACCAATTTGGTCATATTTAGAAGTATCTTTATTTTTTATTATAGTTTCAGATTGTTTATTTAATGTATTTTTCATATTATTATGATTATGAGTTTTGATAGCAGTTTGTTTTTCAATTTTAGTAGTAGGTTCAGACATTCTTCTATCTCTTTTAAAAGTAATATTATTTTTGGGTATATTTGTTCTATTTGTTTTAATATTTGGTACTGATTTTCTTCTATTTAAATTTATAGATTTAACTTTATCCTTATTATTTTTATATTTATTCATTTTCAGAATAATAAATTCTTTAATAACACTAATCATATCTTCTCTATTTTTTATTTTAGTATTTTGATATAATTTATATTTAATTATGATTTGTTTTAAATCGTCATTAGATAAAATATCAAAATCTATATCATTTAATTTCATAAATATACTAATATTTTTTTAAATTATATATTATAATGAACGAGTGGATTTATTATGGTTTAGTAGCTGCATTATTTATTAGTATAAAAGATATATTATTTAAAGATTTAAGTAAACAAAATGATTATATAAATTTAATAATAATAACAAATATTATATTATTTATTTGTACAATTATATATTTAATAATTAGTAAAAGAAAAATACAAAAAATAAATAGATTCGATTTTTGTAAATTAATATTTAAAATAATTATAATTTATTTAATAATAGATCCATGTATTTATATGTCTATTAAAACATCAGAAAATCCAGGAAATGCCAAAGCTATTATAAATATAAATACAGTATTAACATTTATATTTAGTATATATTTATTAAAACAAAAATTTACTTATAAAAATTTATTATTAATTTTATTAATAGTTATATTATCATTATTATTAAGGTGATGTACAACAAACATTATTACAATATTCATTATTTTTAGTACATAAAGTATTACTATTTTTAAAATTAAATATATATGGATATGGACAATGATATTTATTTCCTTTATTATCTATATCACCACAAGTAGTATATTTTAGTCCTCTATTAAAACTATAATGAATAGTATTATTATTATCTAAATAATTTTCAAAATCTTTTTTAAATTCTTCATCATAATCATATAAAATTTTTGTTTCTAAATCATTTGGGTGTCTAAGTAGAAATGGATCATTATATAATAATTCATCTTTTATTTTATTATGATTATCATTTAATTTTTGTTGTAAACTATCAAGTGAAAATATTTTTCTATCAAAATATCCAGAGTATGATTTATTAAATTTATATTCAGGTTCTATATTACAATCTGGGAAAATAAACATTTTGTCTATATCATCTGCATATAATTTATATAAAATATCATTTTCTTTACCAATATCATTAATATGTTCTAATTGATAATTATTATTTATAATATTATCTGTATTATCAGAACAAGGTATAAATCTTAATTTATCAGTATTAAACCCTTCTATTAAATTTATAATTGAAAAATTTTTTTTATATTTTTTATTAATAAATAAATAAATTAAAAATATAATTAAAATGATTAATATCATTATTTATATATAATATGTAAATATTAAAAATAGTATAATTAGTTTATTTTATAAAATAAAGATTAAATAATCTGTATAATTATATTTCAATTATAATTCAGTATTCGGTTCATTATTCAGTTCTGGTTCTGGTTCTGGTTCTGGTTCTGGTTCCGATTCTGGTTCAGGTTCTGGTTCTGGTTCAGGTTCTGGTTCCGGTTCCGGGTTAGGTTCCGGTTCAGGTTCCGTTTTTTTTAAAGTTATATTTGGTTTATTCATTGATTCTATGTCATTTTTCTGATTTTCATATTCCATTCTTCTAGATACTTGTTTATTTAGTGGATGTTCTGGTTCTTGTGCTACATTAGCACAACAATTTAGTTTTTTTTTCTGTCTTTGTTTTTTATAATCATCAACAGATTCAAATTCATTATCAGAATCATCTGATTCATATTCTACTTTAAGTTTATTAAATAATTTTTTATATCTTCTATATACAGATGCATTTATAATCTTTTCATAAGAAATAAATAAATCCTTTTTTTTTTCTAATATGTGTGTATATTCTTTATTAATAGTTTTTTCAAGGATAATCCAATCAGACATAGAATTAGAACCTCTATTATTTGGGTCTTCTTTCACATATGTGTTTCCACCGTCATCTGATACTAATGTAGATTCTCCAGATTCTTGAGCATAACATTTTCTATTATTAGCTGAAAGTTTTAAATTATCTATTTCATATTGTATTCTATTTATAAGTTCAGAAAAATGACTTGTTAAGGTAGATATATTTTCAGCCCGTTCTTCTATTTTTATATGTCTAGCAGCTGATATAATTAATGAAGAATATAATGCTGTTCCAAGTGAAATAATTGATACATATGCTTCTTTTTCTATTGTACTTTCATTATTTTCATATAATTCATCTTCAAATATTTCAGTTGAATTATCTATATCATTATTAAAACTAGAAAATATGACTGAATAACTATTAGTAGACACTGCTTGTATAAATGTAGATATACCAGAAAAATAAATAACAGACAATTGAATAAATGTATTTAATGAACGAAGTTTTTCTTCTAACATATCTAATCTACTTTTAGCAATTTTACATTTTTTTAATAACTCTTTGAAAAGACTTTTATATATTATTATTTTATTAATAATTTCAGCATCATTTGAAGACATTTATATTATAATTAGTATAAAAAAATAGTATAAATAATTTAATATTATTTAATATTCATGTGAATCGTGTTCTTCTGAATCATCATAATTTGAACTATTAATATTATTATATCCATCATCTATATCTTGCTGTAAATTATCTATTGGATTATTACTATTATCAGGTGTATCTGTGTATATATCATTTATAATTTCATTTGGACTATTATAAACATTTTCTAAATGTTTATTTCTCTCAAATTCTAATTCATCAGTGTAAGCATGACTATCTAAATATTCTGCTCCTTCTTTTTCTCCCATTCTAAACCAATTAGTAGCTCCTACAGTTTGTAATTGTACTTTAGCAAATCTTTCATCTTTATCCATCTGATCTAATTTAGTTAATAAGTTTTGTTTTTCCCTTTCTTTTTGTTTACTTAAATTAAGATTAATAGATTCTAAATCAATAGAATTAATCCATCGTTTATCATTATAATCTTGTATAATATTTAAGATAATATCTAATAATATATTTGTAATTACAGTAACATTATTATCTGTGGATAAAATATCACAATAATCAATTATATCAGATAATATACTAATTAATGAATATCCTAATATCATTTTTGCAGTAGTTTCATCTAAATATGTATTATTAGTACTATTAATAATATCAATATTTGTAGTATATGAATT
Organism: Fidelibacterota bacterium; assembly: GCA_002718285.1. The sequence goes on along the minus strand of PBAR01000015.1, from coordinate 7,505 downwards.
TACAATATCTTGTAAATTACTAATATCATTATCTTGTAAATATTCATAAAATCCATTATCTATTTTTTTATTATTTTTTTCAATATAAATTAAATTGTGTAATAAAAATTCTTTATCAGTTAAAAATAATTCTAATTTTTCTTTATTTGTATCTGATAAATTCCAATTATTAGGAACAATTTTATGAAATACATTTTGAGTTAATTTACTATATATACTTAAATTTTTATAATTATTTATTTTAGATATTGTATATCTAACTATATTTATATATTTCTTAATAGTTTCAATATAACCATTTTTAACAATATTTAGTAATAACATATTAATTTTATTTAATCTTATATTATAAGGACCAGTTCTACTATTTATATTTTGTTTTCGAGTTGATTCTATATATGGTGTTGTATTTATAAAATTATTAATTTTATTAGTTTTTTGTATTATTGTATCAAATATATTTGTTATAGATTGTTTATATAATTCACTATTATCTATATTATCATTTAAATAATTTAATGAATAATTCAATATGTTTTGTATATTTTCATCATTTAATAATACTTTATTACTATTGATAAAAGTAATTAAATTATCTACTTTATACATATTTTCATTTTCAAGTAAATTTATATTTGTATCATAATATTCTAATTTATTTTTTTTTATAATATCGTTTAATATTTTTATAAAATTTTTATTATTTGGAGTTTCTTTGTGATTACAAATATTTAATTTTGTATTAATTTGTAAAAAATCAGAAACAATATTATCAGTTTTATCATCAATTATTAAATTATTATTAGAATCATAACAGTATTTATCAAATATTTTATCAATAGATTTTTTATTATTCATAGATTCATAATGTTCATTACTAAATAATTCTGTATAATTATTTTTGTATACCCTTTTTGGTTTTGAATTTAATAATATACAATTAATATTATTTTGAATATTATAATTATATAAAAATAGTGATGTTTTATCTATATTTTTAGAATTATAATAATCATATATTTCATTTATTAATTTTTTTAATTCATTAAAATATATATTTTTATTTCTAAAATTTTTATTAGTATTATTCCATTTATATTTTTCAAATAAGGTTAAAATTTCTTTATCATTTATAGTATCTATAAAATAAGATATTAAATTATTAAAATAATTATTTTCAGGATGTACGCCATATAAATCATTTACATAATTAACAAATTTATTAAAAGAAGTATTATTTTGAATATTTGAAATACTAATATTTAAATCTATATATAAATCTTTATAATTAATTTTATTTAGTTCTTTAATTAATGATATATTCTCTAAATATAAAGTACCATCATATTTTTTAATATGAATATTTTTATTTTTTATATCATTTATATTTTTTATAACTAATTCATTTATTTTTTGAATATTATTATTTGTTGGTAATGGTCTATAAGATGACCAATAATTAATTATAAATTTTTTATTAGATAATAGTTTAAATTCCCTATATTGTTTAATTCTTTCAAGTATATTATTATATTGAGATGATAATATATGTTTTACAGTATTTATTATTTGTTCACGAGGTCCTGGAATATTTACATCTTTTTGTTCATCTAAAAATATTTTGATATTTTTCCAAAATTGGTCTTTTCTATATTTATTAGTTAATACTTTGATACGATTTATTAGATAATCAACTGTTTTAATATTAATTATATTAGAATTAGATTCTTCTTTAATAAATTTATATTTATTACTTGTTAAATCTATAATATTTAAATTAATATTACTTCTTGTTATATACTCTGGTATAGCTGTTTGAAAATATATTAATATAACTGTAAATAAAAATAATAATTTATTAGAATAAATTAAATATATTTTTAATATCTTAAGATTTTTATTATTAATATTATTTTTAATAATTGGATGATTTTGTGTGCTTATATTTATCATTTCATATCTATTATTTGCTAATATTTCATTATTTATAACATTATATAAATTAATTATTTCTTTTTTATCTATATCTGTTAAATAAATATTAATTTTTTTAGATAATAATTCAATTAATTCTTTTGTTTTTTTATCTTCATTACTTATATTTTTAAATAATTCTTCTTCTATTTCTTCAGATAAGGCAGTCATTTTTATAGGTTTATTTTCTTCATCAAATCCTTGATATAATGAAAATTTTTCAAAATCTAAAAATTCATTACAATGTTTACAATATACACAACCATCTATAACCGAAGTACCAAAATTATTAATTAAAGATTCATATGCAGTATTATCTTCTTTAATATTTGAAGAAAATAAATGATGTTTGCATAATAATTTTTCATTATTATGTTTATTATATAAATAATTATTATTTTCTGTATCACCTTTTGCTTCTCTAGAATATTTTTCTATTAATTTTTTAATATATATATTTTTAGTTGGAATAACTTGTTGATTATAAATATAATTTTTGATAAAATATATTTTTTCAGATATAGTTAATTTTTTAGATATTTTGATTGATTCTTTATTTAATTTAAAAGTATTATAAATATCTTTATATCTATTAACATTTGTAGTTATTAATGTATTTAAACTATTTTTTAATCTATTATCTATATTTTCTAAATTAATATTATATTTTATAAATAATTTAATAAAATCTGTATAATTAAATATATAGTTTAAAATATATTTATTGATTACTTTTAAAATATCTATTTGTGATGGTAAATATTTATCAAATATAGTTAATAATTCATCTTTAGTAAATTTATCATCTAAACTAAATATATTAAAATTATTATAATTAATATCATAATCTTCTAAATTTTTATCAATATTATATTTATCTACTTGTATATCTGTTATTAATTTATTAATAATATTATTATTACTATCAATNGTATATTTNANATTATTNANTANAATTNTTTCNCCNANNGTAAATANNTCATTATNNANATNNATNTTANAATTNAAATAATTATATTNATTTGGTANAANNAAAAATCCAGATAAATTTATATTTTCTTTTTGAATTAATATAATTTTTTCATATTTATCATTTATATTTGTATTATAAATTAATTCATTTCTTGTTTTTCTATTATCAACATTATAGAATCCATTTTGTCCAATACAATTATTATCAAAACAATCTAAATAGTATTCTCCATTATAATTATTTAATAAATAACCATCAGTAAATTCATATTCTTGTATCGGATTATATATATTAGCATAAAGATTATTAATAATTTGTTGATATGTAAATTCTAATTCTGCGTCATCTTGTTTATCTTTATCTTTAGTTATTAGGTGGATAAATTGTGATTTAATTTCAGATTTTAATTCTTTTTTTATTATTATATTTTCATAATTAATATCTAAATTGTTATCAGAATTATCTGGATAATATCTTTTTAAATTATTAGATATAGGTATTAACCAATCTGGAAATTTATTAGTATTTAATATTTTTTCATATTCATTTAAAGTTAAATCTTTATTAATCATATCAAAAATAGTATTAGCCATAATTGATATTTTTTTTATTAACATTTCATTATCATAAATATCCATTGAACTAATTAATTCTGATATTAAACTTTCTTTTTTATCTGTTTTTGTATATATATAATCTTTTTTAGGTCTTTCTTTTATATCTAATAATATTTCAGGATAAATATCTTTAGTAAGATTTATATTAACTACATCATCTAATTCATCTAAATCAAATTCTATGATTTTTTCAATATCTATTATTTTATGTTTAGATTGTTCTTTCAATATAAAATCATCTGGATCTGTTTCTAAATTATAAATATTTTCATATTCTGTTTTAATTGATATATATTTTTTATCATTTATAACTATGAAATCTTCAACAACAGATATATAATCATTTAAATTACCGTCCTCTTTAAGAATAACTAATACTTTATCTCCTTTAAGTAATGATATATTATATATATTTTGTTCTATATCATCACTTTCTATATTTAAAACTGGTGGCACTTCTTCCATTATAATTAATCAGATTTTTTTTTATTTAATAATTTGAAATACTTATTTAATTAATTTTATTAGAAATAAATTATTTATTAAATGTCATCATCATCTATTACTAAATTTAATAAAAATAATAAATGTTGTCCACGATGTAATCATTATATTTTAAATAATATAATACAATGCAAAACTATTATAGATAATAATTCTTGTGATTATATATTCCCTCATAAAGATATAGATGAAAAACTTAGAATTTTAAAAAATGAATCTAGTTTAATTAAAAAATTTAACAGAGAAANNCAATCTATTAAANNACCAAAAACACCNGTTAAAGCAAAACAATCTATTAAATTACCAAAAACACCTGTTAAAGCTAAACAATCTAAAGTACAAAAAACACATGTTAAAACAAAACAATCTATTATAAAGAAAAAATATAATCAAGTAAATGAAAAAAAAAAGGAATGTCCAAGATGTAAAAAATATGTTTACAATGCTACTAGATATTGTAAAAAATTAATAAATGGTAATTTATGTGAATATATATTTCCACATAAATCAATAGATGAAGATATGAGAAATAAAAAAAATAATTTGAGTATTCAAAAAAAAGGTGTTCAAAAAGGTGTTCAAAAAGGTGTTAAGAAAAAAGCATCAAAAAAACAATGTCCAAAATGTAATTTATTAACATTTCCGGCTACTAAAATTTGTAAACATATAATAAATAATGAAATTTGTGGATATATATTTAAAAAATGTAAATATACAAATAAAAAAAAAGTATCTAATAAAAAAAAATTAGGGGATGACTATCTATATGAAATAAAAATAGATAATGACTATATGGGTAATATAAAATTAGATGATAAATATATTGATGAAATCAAATTAGATAATAAATATCTATATGAAAATTGTAATGAAACAAGATTAGATAATAAATTTATAGATGAAATAAAATCAATTAGAAAACAATTATTTAAAGAAACATGGAAAGATAATACTTTTAATAATTTATCTGATATTGAATCATTATAATTAATATTTAAAAACATATGAATTATAAATATATATTTATTATGGAATTACAAAATTACATTGATAGTAATATAGATGATTATATTACTAAATTTAAAGATTTAGATCTAACTGTTAAGAATTTTTCAAAAGAAAATTTAATTTTAGTTAAATATAAATATAATAAAGAATTATCTGAAAATTGGATGCGATATTGTAGAGGATGTATTATAAATAAATTAACAAATAAAATAATATTTGTTCCTCCAATCAAAGCTAAAAATATAGAATATCCTATAAATGATTTAGATATATTAAAAAATAGTGATATAGAAATAACAAATTTAATAGATGGAACAATGATAAATTTATTTTATCATAATGATAAATGGATAATATCAACTAGAAGTGATATTGGTTGTTTAAATAAATGGAATAATAGATTAAATTTTAAAAAAATGTTTGAGGAGTGTATTCAAGATAACGATTTTTATAATAATTTAAATAAAAATTACACTTATTCATTTGTATTATTACATAATAAAAATAGAAATATTTCATATATAATTAATAATTGTATAATATTAATAGAAGTATATAATAAAGATACATTAGAAAAACTAAATGTTAAAGATATAAATTTAGATACAAATATATTAACTTTAGAAAATTTAAATTATCAACTAACAAATATTTTAGATATAAATAATTATTTTTTATTATCTGATTTTAATTTTAAAGGATTAAATATAAATATTAATAATGAAAGATATAATATAATAAACCCGAAATTTAATTATGTTAAAGAATTATGTATAAATAGTACAAATTTATTAGAAAAATATATTTATCTAAAAAAAAATAAAAATATTAAAATATATTTAAATTTTTATCCAGAATTAGTAAATATTTTTAAAAATTATTCAGATAAATATGAAATAATGATAAATGAATTATATAATAATTATGTTAAAAAAAATATAACAAAAGAAATTAAATTAAATGATATTCCATTCCAATTAAAACCTTTAATATTTGAATTACATGGAATATATTTAAAAACAAAAATAAAGATAAATAAAAAAATAATAGAAAATTATATTATGTCATTAGATATTTATAAGATTATATTTATATTAAAATATTATTAGATATTCCATTTATTTTTTAAGATATTTAAATCATTATTAATATTATTAATAATATCATTAATAAATTCTATAATATAATTTATTTGTTGTATTTTTTCATAATCATTTTCTTTAATCATTATATTTAAAATCATAGTAGTTTCTAATGGGTGATAATTATTAAAACCAAGTACTGAAATAAATGATTTAGAATTTATAAAATATCTAGATGCATAAGATTGTAAAATAGGGATAGTATTATGAGTTTCATTATTAATTTTTAATTTAAATATATTTGGTTTAGTATTTTCAATTACAGCAATAGTATAATCTTCTACTTTATTAATTTTATTAATTTTATTTTTTAATTCTATAAAATCATTAATTAATATATTTATTGCTACAATATATAATTTAGATGGATTATAAATATGATTACTTTTAATAGTAAATTCATAATAATAAGATTCTTGATTAATATCTCTATGATAATATCTTTCTGAATTTTCAAGTTTAAATGTTTTTTCCCTTGATAGTTTATTTTTAGATGATATTTTATTAATTTTAACATATTTTTTAAATTCTTGATCTACCAATTTATCATTTATTTTGAATGTTGAAATTGATTTAGATACATTATTAAACCGGGCATGTGTCTCTCCTATACCCTTAACAGGTATAGAATATAAATTAATTTCTTCTATATCAGTTTCTGAATTAGTTAATTTTAATTCAGTTATAAGTATATAATTTTGTTTACCTTTATATACAAATGGATTAATTATTTTATCTTTTTGTTCTTTATTTAATGGTTTATCCATATTAAAATATTCTTTTGGATTTTCTTTCATTTTTGTAAATATATTTTCATTATCTGGAATATAATGCATATCTTTTTGTTTTTTGATTAAAAATTTTGAATGTTCATTAATTGGATATATATTAAAATTTTCAGTAGTTATATCCATTATAGGATTATCTCTATTTTTTATATTTAATTCAAATAAATAATCATTTTCATAAGTTTCAGGGTCAATATATAATGGTATAAGTGATAATCTATCTTTTAAAAATTCATTATGCATAGATGTATTATTTTTATTAATAATAATATTTTCAGGTACTAATGAAATAGATTCTATTTTTGTTAATAATATTCTTCTAATTGAATTAATTATAGACTTATCTAAACCATTTTTAATATCTCCTTGAATATCAAATATAAGTTCATTTTTAGTTTTATTTATAGTTTTATATTTAACATCTAGAGTACTCATAATATCTTTATTTATAATATATAAATATATTCAAATTTATTTTAAATAAATTTATTTAAAATAA
>PBAR01000014.1 GCA_002718285.1 Fidelibacterota bacterium | reverse complement strand
ATAAGATAATTCCAACAATCAAAGTATTCAAATCCATCATTGTGGATGGGATGTCGGTTTTTACATAAATCACATTTAGGTTTCATTAACACTAAAACACCCTAACTCTGAAATCTTGAAATCCACTTTTGTAGATTGATTGATTCAGAAATTGATTTCTTTTTTTGATTTTCTTAATGATTGAATCCACCGTCGTTCTACTTTTACCAATCTGAAATCCGTTTTCCATTAAGTGTCTATGTATCTTAGTATATCCCCATCCCTTATTATGGAGTTTCATTATTTCTTTATGTATATTTTCTCTATGGGAAATATCTTTAGAATAGTTTGTTGGGTTAAACTTGTGTGTGGTAATTACATACTCAAAAACAAGGTAGGGTTTCCATACATCAGAAATCAAAGTGTCACCATTTGATTGGGTTCGTTTGAAGGTTGGTTTATAACTCTTTTTAGTTTCAACCTTCTCTTCTACTTCATTATCTTTCAATTGATTTACTAAGAAATCTTTACCCATATCTAAGAATGACTTTTTCGGAATGATTGGTTCATTGGTTAATTCATTTTCAGGGATCTAAAAAAGGGGATGTAGAGCTGTATTCCAACTTTGGGTTTATGCATGTTTGACCATAAATTCTCGTCGATAAAACCAGTATTAAGCGGGCGTCGTATAATGGCTATTACCCGAGCTTCCCAAGCTCGTGACGTGAGTTCGATTCTCATCGCCCGCTCTCCATCGATACATTATGATAGATTTATTTCACAAATAGTGTTTTCCTGTTATGAAAAATTGCTATGATATATGTTAACTTTATATTATCACTTTATTACTTTGAAGTGATAAATACTTATACTAATTCTTTTAGTCTGATATGGCCATTCCACTGATCGCAATTGTCGGAAGACCTAATGTAGGAAAATCTACCTTTTTTAACCGGGTATTAAGCCAAAGACAGGCCATTGTTGATGCAAGAGAAGGTATTACCAGAGATCGCATTTATGGAGAGACAGAATGGGCAGGTCATAAACTTCGTTTTATTGATACAGGTGGATATATCCCGGAAGATGTTGATGTTTTTAACGCAGCGGTCAGAGAACAGGCACAGGAGGCTATGGCAGAAGCGGATCTGGTGTTGTTTATGGTAGATGGGAGAGAAGAACCCACAGGTAGTGATCAGGTACTTGCTCAGTTCGTCCGTGAAAGTGGTAAGCCTTTATTATTATTGGTTAATAAGTGTGATGGTCTAAAGTATGATGATCAGATTCACCAATTCCACGAATTTGGCTTAAAAGATATCATGGCAATTTCTGCTCTCAATGGCCGTCATACCGGAGATGTTTTAGATTCTATATTGGATAAGCTTCAGCTTATTGTCCCAACCATAGATCAAGGTAAGAATGATAGTTTGCGATTGGCAATTGTAGGGATGCCTAATGTGGGTAAGTCATCACTTACTAATGCACTTCTCCAAAAAGAACGTACGATTGTAACTCCAATCGCAGGTACTACCAGGGATGCTATTGATGCATATGTAAAATGGCATGGCCATGATATTAAACTGGTGGATACTGCAGGTTTACGAAAATTGGCAAAGGTAAAAGATAGAATTGAATATTACAGCACGCTTCGTACACAGACTGCAATTGATGATTCCAATGTGGTATTGGTACTCATTGATGCAGAAAAAGGATTTGGAAAACAGGATAAATCCATTGTAGACCAGGTCATTAGAAAAGGGAAAGGACTTATTCTTTTGGTGAACAAGTGGGATTTAATAGAAAAGGAAACCAACACGATGAAAGAAACTACAGATGAGATTCGCAGCCAGTTCAAATCTTTAGATCATTATCCTATTCTTTATGTATCAGCGATGAATCGACAACGTATACATAAAGTGCTGGAAATAGCCTGGGAAGTATTTAATCGATCCAGAAATTTAATACCTACCAGTAGATTAAATAAGGCACTGGATGGAATCACAAGAAAGAATCCTCCTCCCTCTGAAAAGGGAAGGATAATACGGATTAAATATGCAGCACATGTAAGCAGACAACCATCTGTTATTGCATTATTTTTAAATTATCCTAAACTTGTTTCTCAATCCTATAAAAGATATTTGGAGAATCAGCTACGCTTAAATTTTAATCTGGATGGTATCCCTGTAAGGTTATCCTTCCGAAAGAAATAAATGAATTATAGGAGCAGACGCGGACGTGACAAGGAGATAAGGGTTGGGTTTAAATAGTCATGCGCCTGCTCCTTTTACTTATAATTATTTGGGATAAATATGTTCCATTTTAATATCAGGGTTATGAGAAATACCTTTATTCACCATTTTATCTTATTTGCGATTATTATTTCTGTAACTCAGGCTAAGACCGGTCCGGTGAAATTAGCTTTCTGGAATGTGGAAAATTTATTTGATCTGAAAGATGACCCTAGTACTAGGGACAGCGAATATCTTATAGGTGGGAAAAAAAATGTTACTCATGAAAGTTATAATCTAAAATTGAAAAACCTAACGGAAGTTATTCAACAAATAAGACCGGATATTTTGGGACTTTGTGAAGTTGAGAACCGCTTTATGCTTGAAGAATTAAATCGAGTAATAGAATGGAACTATTCTATTATTCATTATGAATCTAAAGATGCGAGGGGAATTGATGTGGGTTTGATGTATAATAAACATCGGCTAAAGGTTGTTGAATCAAGTCCCATACCTGTTAATTTGCCTACTGGCAATCCTACTAGAGATATTCTTTATTTTCATTGCTTAAAAGATGGAGTAAGTCTTCATATATTTGTGAATCATTGGCCTTCCAAGTATGGCGGCGTTAATAAAACTATTCCTTTGAGAGCTGCTGCTGCCAGAACCTTGCGCAGTTATATAGAAAAAATTCTATTTGATAATCCAGTTGCGGAGATCGTTGTAATGGGTGACCTCAATGATGAGCCTGATGAACCTTCAATTATGGAACACCTTGGAGCAAATATGAAGCTGGAGATGATTGGGAAAGATGGATGTATTTTGTGGAATGTAATGGCACCTTGGCACAAAAATAAAAATGGTAGTACTTACGTATATGCAGGACAACATATGGTATATGATCATCTTATTGTTTCAAAAGGACTGACCGATGAAAAAGGACTGAAGCTTGTGAATAATTCAGTCGGTGTTTTCGATGGATATAAATATAGGCAGCATAATGGAAAATATGATGGATATCCATTTCGTTTCTGGGCGGGTAATAGAATACTTGGCGGCTATTCAGATCATATGCCGGTCTACTTATCTATAGAATAGATTTTACCATTTTCTAAGGTTAGTATTGTACAACTTACCTTGCCAGGAAAATGTTGATATCCCAGCTTTCCTTGCGGCCCTGAACATAATTCTAAATGGGATATATCCAGTTTGATCCGATTTATTTGAAACTAGATTATTCTTTTTTTTCATTGGAAGTATTTTAGGGGATGTTACTGATTTTATTTTATCCTGTGTTGGATAAAGATCCTCAACAGGTCGTTTTTCTGGGTTCATTACAATTACAGGATTTGCAGTTTCCAGTAATTTTTCAGGTAAATTGGTTTGCTCATCTTGATCAACGACTGATACAGATCCAGGATCTAGTACAATTTCCATTTTTGCAAGCGTTGGTTCCTTTTTTGAGTTGAAATCGTAGGATACTTCCTGGATTGTTTTTTCACCCATGACAGGTGCATATAGAGGCATATTAAAGGGATTTTCAAGCACAACCTTTCCTTCATTATAGGTTTCCAGTGGTTCCCATAGTTGAATTCCATTCTGATATAGTCCTGTATGAATTTTCCTATTATTAAGGAAGGTATACTCGTACCCATCCTTTAGGTTTTGTTTAAAATAGGATCTAACCATAAGACCGTTATTAAATCCGTAAAAGGTGTGCATGCCCCAGCGTTCTCCAATAATAAATCTACCATAGGTATATTTAGATCCATCCTTGTAAAATTGACGCCAAGTTCCATTACGATTTTTATGTGGAGGGATAGTATTTTCATCCACATTAGAAAAAAGGAATTTTGCATCAGCGTTACGGTAATGACCTTTTTCTTTGACGAGTCCATTGGCATGGTAAAAAGTCCATTTCCCATCCATAACTCCATTTCGAATAAAACCATCAAATTTCTTTTGATCAATATCTTCGAAAAAATCGTAGGTGAAGCCGGTATAAGGGAAGCTTTCTCTTCCCATGTATACTTTACCCTCGAAATAATCCAATCGATTAAAATCTACTTTCCGTTGTGCTGAGGTGAACGAAAAAGAAATAAGAAAAAGTGTGATAAATGTGTAAAAATTGTTTTTTGCTGCCATAGTCCAATTTAACAATAAAAATTATCTAGATGACAAGGTAGTTTCTTGCAGAAAAAATACAAATACTCTAATTTACTTACTCTTTTTTGGTGAAAATTTGATCGCGGGGTGGAGCAGTCTGGTAGCTCGTTGGGCTCATAACCCAAAGGTCGTAGGTTCGAATCCTACCCCCGCTACTCTCGAGAACCCTTATTTGTCGATGACAAGTGAGGGTTTTTCTTTTTCGTTTAGTTTCGTTTAACCACCTTCAGATTGCTATACTATTGCTATACTAATTCCTATATGGCTTACTATACACCGCAATACGATTAACGTACTGCATAGCAAGGTCAAAATTCGGATGAGTATATATCTTGGTAGTGTCACTGGAAGCATGAGCCAAGAGTTTCTGCCTGTATCATATACAAATAAAGACCAGCACTAACTGGCTGACCTGAATTGTTGGTAGCATTCCAGCGTACTGATTTAAAGCCTGCATTCTGCTGGCTGTTTACCATGGTCTTAACTACACGTCCCATCATATCGTAGATAGTAATGTTGACAAGTTCATCTTCGGGCAAATCATAGCGTAGAGTTGTGACAGGTTAATTAAGCTTCATATAAACTCTATATAAAAACTTAATAATAATTAAGAAAAGTTTTGGATAAAGGAATAATTATGTTTGTTTAAAATAATTTTTAATTAAATAAATAATTTATTGTAATTCCATAATTTGAAGGATCTCCATAACTGATATATCGCCTATCTGGGTATTCATGATCTTGATCTGAAATATTCCAAATAGGTTCTAAGCCAAAGTAAAATCCTCGTATAGCATAACGTTTATCAAAAATATTTTCTCCCCATAACCTTATAGACAAATTCCTGAATTTGTAACCGATATGTGCATTTATAATTTCGTAAGGATTAGAAAATTGATTATTATTATCTGAAAAATAAAATTTATCTTTCCCTTTGATCTCAATGCGACTAAAGAAACCATCATCTTTGGTATAATCAACATATAAATTAAATGAATAATTTGGAGCATGAGCAGCTTCTCTACTACCAAGAACAATTGATGTATTTGATCCTGATTGAAATTCAAATTTATTTATGTTTGTTCGTAGTACACCTAATGCACCTGTGAAAGAAAAAGATGAATTGAAATTATATGTTGCATCGATTTCCAACCCGCCCACAAAACCGCTTGTCGCATTAGACGTGAAGTACTTAAAACTATTTGGGTCTCCTTCTTCCTGTTGCGATGAAATGGATACCTGTTGATTAATTCTATTTGCATAAAATACTGCTAAATGCAGTTTTGATTTATTTGAAAAACTTCTTAATCCTATATCAAAATTTGTTATGTATTCAGGATTATACTCACGATTTTCCAATGAAAGTGAAGGATGCTGGTTAATACCGCCTGGTTTGTAACCTCTGGATATGCTAGTAAAGGCCCTTTTTCTTTCATTTACTATAAATTGAAGAGCAATTTTCCCTCCTAGATGATTATTTGGAGTCTCAAATTTTACAACTTCAAATGGCTCGTACCCATATGTGTACCAATCATAATAACTTGCATTACCAGTATATGAAATATTGTGCATTTCTTTTCGAATATTTCCAATTATCCTTAATTGATTTGATACGTAATAATCTATCTGACTGTATACTGAAAGAATATCGAAATTGAATGATCCAGATGCAACGGCTGCATCACCCCCAAATAAATACCCTGTTGCATTATCTTTCTCTTTCATTGACCTAGAATAAACACCAACCAAAAAATTTCCATAATTTATTCTAGCTTCTAAATTTTGGCTTTCACGCTTTCTGGATGTACTATCAAAAAAATCATATTCCCATCCAGTTATGTTTGGATCAAATAAATAAGGTTCCTTCAGCCAAAAATCTTTATTACCCCAATCTCCATCATAAGCATGCACTAAATTTGTTTTAGATTCAGAAAAAATAACCTCAGCATCAAATTTCCCGCCTGAGTATTTGGTCCGCAAAGAATAAGCACCAGTTTCTTGACTATCAACCCCTTGCTTATCTGTATAGGTTATCAGTTTAGTATTATTGTCTGGCGCCCATGCATCATAATTATTATTCAAAACTGCTTTAAATACAGTAAGAGTTGCATTGATACTCTCATTTGGTGTAAAACTCAGTTTTTTGCGTATCAAGTCTTCTTTTTTCCCATTTGTATTTGATTTATTCAAAAATTTATTCTTGTGATAACCATCGATGGATCCTGACTCAAAAACTACTCTAGCTGAAAGACTATTTATTAAGGGCAAATTAAACATTCCATTCACTCTTTTAAGATTATAAATACCTCTAACTAACCTAAAGCTACTCTGGATGTGATCAGCAGGATCCATTGATTTGAAATTAATAAGGCCTGCAAATGCATTAGGACCGTAAACCGCGGATTGTGGCCCTTTAAATATCTCTATTTGCTCAAGGTCATAGAGCATACCTGACATCCCTAAACCAGTGAGATCTATATCATCGATCACAAAACCAACCGAAAAATTAGGAGCACCTTCACCAAAATAATGACTCCGCTCCCCAATCCCTCTAATTTGAAAATATCTTGGTCGACTGGTGCCTCCGGCAAAATTCAAGTTTGGAATTTTCCCCATGATATCCTGAAAATGGCTACCATCATTCTTTTTGATAAGTGATTTACTTAATACTTTTACTACGGAAGTGGAATTTAATAGAGACTCGTTTTCAAAACCTCCGGTTACTGTGATTAAATCACTTTGAATTACTTTTTTAAAAAGGACTATTTCCATTTTAGTTTTTGCCATTAGTTCTAATTCTCTATAGCCGATGTGTGAAAACTTTATTTTTTCCCCTTCTTGGGCATTAATAAAAAAATTTCCATTTTTGTCTGAAGTAGTACCACTAGAGCGGTAAGAAATATTTACACCTTGTATTGGCTGATTGGAATCACTATCAATTATCGTTCCTTCTACTCCAGCCATAATAATAGAAAAGAAAAGATTTATTAGGATTATGTATATCAATAGAATTCCTACGCTGGTATTATCCAGATCAGGTTCACGGGTTTATTCTCAGTAATTCCGCCTGTATCGGAAAAACACCCCCAATTATAAAACTAAAATTACATCATTATTCAAAAAAGAAAAATTATTTAGCGAGAAAAATGCTACCCATAATTCGTCAAAGAAAAACCCCCGAATATCTGAAACTGATCTGAATATATTAGATTAGTCAAATTCTTTTTTTGATTCCTTTGTATAGATTACTTTCCCATCCACATAGATTAATTCTTTCCTTTTCAACCCATTGTGCCACCATTCAGTCCATAGGCCGATTTTAGAACCACCTTTATAATTTCCTTCCAATTTTTTTTCTCCATTTTTATGCCATTTTATGAATAGTCCTTCTAATTTCCCTTTTTTATAATTTTTTTGTCTGCTTTTTTCTCCATTTTTGTACCAATATATACACAATCCATCTTTTCTCCCTGCCTTGAAATTCACATCTTTCCTTTTCTCTCCATTATCATACCATTGAGTCCATAAACCATCTTCTTTCCCATCCTTAAATGATACTTTCCTCCACTTCATTCCATTAGGTAAATACAAGATATATTTTTCTTTTTTCATATCATAATTGATTTAATTCTGGTTTAAATATTTTATAAAATTCTGTTTACTGTAGAATTCTAAAACATTTATTATTTTTTATTTTGATATCCCCGATAAAAATTTATGATTTGTATTTATCAATGATATTTATTTCTTCTACCAGACCCTTGAAATACGATTCATAAACCACCTCTGTCAGCCATTCTTTCTCACTCTCTACATCTGTTAATAATACTGTTTTGTACCAAACTTTTTCTACTGGATTCCAGCTATATCCATTTGTCTTAATAGTATTCTTTTTTATCTCATCGAATGGAAAATTTGTAACCTTAATAATATAGAACTGTTTTTTAGAGTTTTCGATCAATTCAACTATAGGTCTGTCACCATTATAATGGCTATGAGTTAAAAGATGTATCAGCGCATCTATATCATTCATGGCTCTATGTGCATCAAAGTAAAAACCATGCCAGTAACAGAGAAGTTCCTGTTTTGTATTGGAAAAACCTCTTTCCATCCAGGAAATATCATTCATGGAGCAGGCCCAAACTAAATTCGGTGATACTTCTGAATCCCGATCAACGAATGGACGATCAAAACGAGCATTATGTGATACAACAAAATCCATATCTTTCAAAATATCATCTACAATAGACCAGTCAATAGATTGCCCTTTGACCATTTCATTATTGATACCCGTCAACAATGTTATCTTATCATCCAATTCCTGATTTGGATCATTGAATGATTCATACTCATGATCAATGGAAATGATTTTACCAGAATTTTCTTCCACTTTTACAACTTTTACAGCAAGTTCAATCACTTGATCATTTAATTTATCAAGACCAGTTGTTTCTGAATCTAAAAATGCTATAGAAACGATATTTTCAACTGATATTAGAAGTTCAGGAACAGGTTCTCTGCACTTATAGAGTATTATATTTTCACCGTCTTTTTTTATTGAATTAACAAAAGACATAAAAGTCTCCTCTAATTATTTAACATTTCCAGAATATGATCACGCATATAAGTTGCTATATACGCCTTTGCTCCATCATTCTGCAAATGGGTGATTAATTGATTTTGCACTGTAAAACCATAGTACTCTTCCAGTATCAATCTATATAGAGAAAGTTGTAGTGAGTAGTGGTAAAAATTGCAGTCTGGTACATCGCGCGTAGCAAATTTGTTACCCGTTTTATTTCCAAATGATGTAGTATTAATCCTTTTTGATGTTTTCCAGTCAATTATCTCATAGATACCAGTTACTTTATCCAGGGCCAATAAATCTATAGTTCCAGCAATTTTTAATTCTTTGCTGTAAATAAGCACTTCGGAGAATACTTCAATATCAGATTTTTTTTGATAATTTTTTAACCAATCAATAGCAACAACCGCTTTGGCTTCTCCAGGAATAGCACCTTCTTTCACCCAGTTCTCAATTTCATCATGTACTTTCGTGCCATGTCGACCAGAAGCTTCCCATTCATCAATGAGAGATTCAACTGAACGATCAACATATTTTGGATGGGTTGAAACAAGTTTTTTAGCAATTTTTTCAGAATCAAATTTCTCAAAGAAATTGTGAACAAAAGTAGTTACACTGGTAAATACAAGCTCAGGTTCTTCAACCAAACTATATTGGTGATTTTCCTTATCCAGGATGATGTTTTTATTTGTTAATGTATTCAAGATCGCTTGCTTCTACCACTTTTCATTATCATATTAGCTTCTTCTCTGGTGAAAATTTATTTACATTGGTTATTCTAATAAACAAAAAACCCCAGATCCTGGGGTTTTTTGTAATTAGGTTTCGTTTTATGAATTAATTATAAATCAAAACGATCAAGGTTCATTACTTTAGTCCATGCATCTACAAAATCATTCACAAATTCTCCTTTGTAATCATCACTGGCATACACTTCAGCCAGAGCCCTTAATTCAGAGTTTGATCCAAAGACTAAATCTGCACGGGTAGCTGTCCATCTGACTACACCTGTTTTTCTATCTCTACCTTCAAATTCTTCCTTTGAATCGGAAGTTGCTTTCCATTCTGTGCTCATATCCAGCAGATTTATAAAATAATCATTGGATAATACTCCAGGTTGATCGGTCAATACACCATGCTTCGACTGATCATGGTTAGTATTTAATACGCGCATTCCTCCAATCAGTACGGTCATTTCCGGCGCAGTAAGAGTTAACAATTGAGCTTTATCTATCAACAACTCTTCCGTAGAAAAAATATACTTTGTTTTAAGATAATTACGAAATCCATCTGCCTGAGGTTCCAGTACAGCCATTGAATTAACATCAGTCTGATCCTGCGATGCATCCATCCGGCCAGGTGAAAATGGAACACTCACAGAGTAGCCCCCATTTTTTGCAGCTTCTTCTATTGCTGCACACCCACCCAGAACAATGAGATCAGCCATTGATATTTTCTTATTTTTTGATTTTGAATTAAAATTTGTTTGAATTTCTTCTAATGTTGTTAAAACCTTATTTAACTGACCAGGTGCATTGACTGCCCAGTTTTTTTGCGGATCCAGCCTGATACGAGCTCCATTAGCACCTCCTCTGTTATCTGAGCCACGAAATGTACTTGCAGAAGCCCAAGCAGAAGACACGAGTTCACGTATCTTTAAACCAGACCCCATAATAGCTGACTTCAAAGTCTCTATATCTTTTTTATTCACCAATCTATGATTACGCTTTGGAATGGGATCCTGCCAAATGAATTCTTCTTTTGGTGCTTCAGGTCCTAAGTATGTTATACTTGGTCCCATATCACGATGGGTTAGTTTGAACCAAGCACGGGCAAAAGCTTGAAAAAATTCTTGAGGATTTTCTAAGAATCTCCTTGATACTTTTTCATATTCCGGATCAAACCGTAAGGACAGATCCGTAGTTAACATGGTAGGTTTATGCTTTTTGTCCGGGTCAAAAGCATCTGGAAAAATTTCTCCTGCGTCTTTTGCGACCCACTGTTTTGCTCCTGCAGGGCTTGTAGTCAATTCCCATTCGTTTTCAAAAAGCATTTTAAAAAATGTATGACTCCATTCAGTAGGAGTAGGAGTCCAAATTACTTCCAGGCCTGATGTGATTGCATCTTTACCCTTTCCAGATTTGTAATTACTTTTCCATCCTAAGCCTTGTTCTTCAATCTCCGCGGCTTCTGGCTCTCGGCCTACATGCGAAGTTTTCCCTGCTCCATGGGTTTTCCCTAAAGTATGTCCTCCCGCAATAAGTGCGACAGTTTCTTCATCATTCATTCCCATCCTGCCAAATGTTTCACGGATATCTTTAGCAGCAGCAACAGGATCTGGATTCCCGTTCGGTCCTTCCGGGTTCACATAAATCAATCCCATCTGGACTGCAGCCAACGGTTTTTCCAGTTCACGGTCACCTTTATAGCGTTTGTCTTCAAGCCATCTCTGTTCGGATCCAAAGTAAATATTTCCGGAAGGTTCCCAGACATCTTCCCTCCCTCCTGCAAAACCAATAGTCTCGAATCCCATTGATTCCAACGCAACATTTCCGGTGAGTATCATTAAATCTGCCCATGAGATCTTGCTTCCATATTTCTGTTTGATCGGCCAAATAAGTCTCCTGGCCTTATCAAGGTTTGCATTATCAGGCCAGCTGTTTTGCGGTGCAAAACGATGCTGCCCTTCACGGGTACCTCCTCTACCATCACCAGTACGGTATGTGCCTGCACTGTGCCAGGCCATCCTGATAAATAAGCCACCATAGTGTCCATAATCTGCTGGCCACCAATCCTGTGATTGAGTCATCAATTCACGGAGATCATTTTTTAAGGCTTTATAATCCAGACTGTTGAAAGCTTCTTTATAATCAAAATTTTCATCCATCGGATTTGACAAAGATGAATTTTTTCTAAGAACGGTTAAATCAAGCTGGTTGGGCCACCAATCTCTATTGGTCTTTGGCCTCTTCATTTCAGCATGAGCCATATCCTGCCCCTTTTCAACCATATTGTTCTGTTTACATCCCGTAAAAGCAACAATTAAGCTAAGTGTAATAATCAGATATTTCATATCTTACTCCCTCCCAACATTATAGACAGCTTTACTGTATCGATTATTTTCGGTCAAATTAATACATATAAAGATATACCGGCAAAATTTAAATAATACTTTTCAATTTATTATTTTATTAAAACTGAAATAGCCATTTTAGTTTACATTTGCTGAAATTATCGTTTAATATACTTTATGAGAAAAAGTACAAAGAGAAGATATATCCTTTCTGGATTAATTTTTTTATTGGTAATCGTTTTTCTTTTTATTCCTTCAAAAACAATAGACTCTGATATTGGCGATGACTATAAAACAAGACTCATTGTATCTGAGTCAGATGATTATTTTACATCCATTATTAATACCAATAATCTTAAACGCCCATTTCCCAAAATGAGAGGTCCAGATGATAACCCGGATAATCCGGAAAAAAGAGAATTGGGAAGGCTTTTATTTTTTGACCCCATACTCTCTGGAGATAATACTATTTCCTGTGCTCACTGCCACCATCCTGACCTTGGATTTTCGGATAACCGGGGACTCTCTATGGGTAGAGGAGGGAAAGGTATCGGTATAGGTCGCATTGATGGGGAAATACTAAAAAGAGGATCACCTACACTCTGGAACGTGGGATTTAATCACGCACAATATTGGGATGGACGCGCTAAAGATCTTGAACACCAGGCAAGATTCCCGATAACCGAATCATCAGAGATGAATCAAGAAAGTGCAGAACTTGAAAATGAGCTGAAAAGCATAGCTGAATATAGACGCCTATTTGACCGGGCATTTGGAAATCAAAACTCGATAAGTTTTGATAATATTATTTATGCAATAGCTTCATTTGAAAGATCTTTAGTCTCTAATGACTCCCGCTTTGATCAATATGCTGGAGGAAGTCATAATGCTTTATCCATCAATGAAAGAAAAGGACTAAATATTTTCAGGTCTCTAAAAACCAGGTGTTTTGAGTGCCACAATATCCCTACATTTAATAATCCTGATTTCAAAGTTATAGGTGTACCTGATATTGACCCGCAAAAACCCGACCTGGGAAGATTCGACATTGTGGGCAAAGGCTATGAACGAGCTTTTAAGGTACCCACCCTTAGAAATGTCGCTCTTACAGCTCCATATATGCATAACGGATTTTTTCATACGCTTGATGAAGTAATTGACTTTTACGCTGATGGAGGCGGAATCAAACACGGTATAGATCAGAGTATTATAGATGATAAGATTAGACCATTCAAAATATCAGATTCTGAAAAAGAAAACCTTATTGCTTTTCTCCATTCTCTTACAGATGAATCTAAAAAACCGGATATTCCTGAAAAAGTACCGTCAGGTCTTCCTGTCGTCTCTAATCTAAAAAATCAGTCTAAAGAGCTTGCCAGATTTAAACCTTATCCATCAACAAAACAGTCTACTGTACTTAAACGAATAGGAAAAAAAGTATATGTCAATTCAACACAATTGATTCAAGATGGTATTGATATCGCAGAAACTGGAGACACAATTGTAATTGGTGCAGGAATTTATCATGAGATGCTTGCTATTGATAAATCATCGATCACAATAATGGGTACCACCCAGGACAATGAAAAACTTACGATTCTAGATGGCCTAGGAGTACTATCCGATGCTGCGGTCGGATCAGGAAGCAACATAGAAATTAGAGATCTTGTTGCCAGGAACTATACGTCAAATGGCCTGATGCTAAACCATGCTACAAGTGTAACCTATAGAAACTTAGAGTGCCACGATACGGGGCTATACGGTATTTATCCTGTAGAGTGCGTTGGCGTATTGATAGAAAATTGTTTGGTCACAGGTTCCAGTGATGCCGCTATCTATGTTGGGCAATCAAAGGATATTATAGTTAGAAATAATATCGCTTATGGAAATGTTACAGGAATAGAGATTGAAAACTCTGTTAATGCGCTGGTTGAAAACAACGAAGTATATAACAACACTGGAGGAATTCTGGTGTTTCTGCTTCCTAATAACCCTTCCAAGGTATCGATAAACTGTAAGGTAATAAATAACTATATCCATGATAACAATCACGAAAACTTTGCAGATCCCACTGCAATAGTTAGCAGAGTCCCCAGTGGTACAGGTATATTAATTATGGCAGGAGATGAAGTCGAGGTCACTAAAAATAAAATTGTAAATAACAATTCATTCGGTGTAGGGCTGATAGGTCTGGACCTGCTTTTTGGTGATGGAAGCAAATATGATGTAGATCCCATTCCTCAGGCTTGTTGGATTTACAACAATATTTATGAGAATAATGGTAAAAACCCTGCAGGGATTGTTGTTGAATCAGGATTCCAGGGAGCAGATCTATTATGGGATGTTACAGGATATGATAATAGCTGGCATGAGCCTGGAGCTTCCAAGCTCCCGTTCTTCCTTCCAGACAAAGATTGGAGTGAGATATCGAGGCTTGTTAACTGGAGATTATGGAGATTTCTTACCCGAATGATTGGATGATTATTTAAACTATTTTTATCTAATATTATATTCAAATATTGTATTGTTAATCGAAAGGAACATTACAATTTACATGAATTTCATCCGCCTCCCTGAGTCCTGAAACCAGTGTACCCTTCATCCAGCCACAATAATCCGATCCATGTTTCATAATGATGTTCCTTTCCAGGATTTTTCTTATTTACTAAAATTTCCTGAATAGATTTTATACCAAAATATTATTGGTTATTTCTCATTTTTGCGCCACAGTGATTACAGAATTTTGCATCTACAGATTGTTTATCATCATCGCAAACTACACAGGTATTTTTACTGACATCTTTTGTATAGTGCATTGCAGATGTAACTATACCGGTCGGTACGGCAATAATAGAATACCCCATAATCATTATAATTGCAGCAATAGCCTGACCCAGGCTGCTTACAGGTGAGATATCACCATATCCAACTGTGGTAAGTGTGACGATTGCCCAGTAGATACTTCGAGGAATACTATCAAATCCTGCATTCTCACCTTCAACTAAATACATAATAGAACCAAGAATAATTACCAGATTCAATAAAAAGAACAAGTAAACAAATATTTTTCTTTTACTGGCCTTCATTGCTTTCATTAACATTTCTGCTTCACCCATAAATTGCACCAATTTTAAGACCCTGAAAACTCTGAGTACACGTAATACCCTAATTACTGAAAAAACACCTACTCCAGGAAGAATAAGGCTAAGATACGTTGGTATAAGTGCTAAAAAATCAATGATACCAAAAAAGCTGAAAATATAACTCGAAGGTAAGCGGATAATATATATCCTTAATAAATATTCAATGGAAAATAAAATAGTAAATATCCATTCAGCAATATAAAAGAAATCACCATATACAATATGATATCTTTCAATACTATCGAGCATAACAAATAATACACTTAATATGATAGTATTGATCAATACTATATCAAATAGTTTTCCGGCAAACGAATCTGTACCAAAAATAATTGATTTTACTATATCTTTAAACCGATCCATAAAAAAAGGTATCAATGATCCGTGAAAATAAAGCAAGAATCAAATCAATAAAAACAATAAATTTAATCATATATCAAAAATATCATTGTCTGCAATCTACCCATAATCCAAATTAAAAACCCAATTTACACCTGATATACCTATTTTATATTAAAAATTACACCTTCCTTTATTGATATATTTTAATGATATAATTATTACAAATTGTATATGTTACAATGATTTCAATTATAGGAATGCCTACAGATATTAATTCTTCTTTTCTGAAAGGTGCTGCTAAAGCGCCACCAATAATTATGAATGCATTTTATTCAGATGCAACAAATAAATTTTCGGAAAGTGGTGTTGATCTTGGAAAAGAAAATCTTTGGGTTGACCAAGGTAACCTTGAGCTAAGCAATCAAACTGATGATTTTCAAAAAATAATGGAAGCAGTTACAAAAGAATTAAAATATAATAATCGATGTATATCCCTTGGTGGCGATCATAGTATAACTTGGCCTATTGTAGAAGCATATTACAAATATTTTTCTAAAATTAATATTGTGCATTTCGATGCTCATCCGGATTTATATGAAAATTTTGAAAATAATACATTCTCTCACGCATCACCGTTTGCACGCATTTTAGAAAATCATTTTACAAATGACTTAATCCAAATTGGTATCAGAACTTTAAACGATCATCAAAAATATCAGGCAGAACGCTATAATGTAAAAATTATTCATATGAAAGATTTTTCTAATGAAATAAAACTTGATTTTAAAGGACCTGTTTATATTTCTATTGATTTAGATGGTTTAGATCCTGCGTTTGCTCCTGGTGTATCCCATCCTGAGCCAGGTGGATTATCAACAAGGGATATAATTAAAGTGATTTCTAATATTAAAGGTAATATTGTGGGAGCGGATATCGTTGAGTATAACCCTGAGAAAGATCTTAATAATATTACAGCAATCACAGCAGCAAAATTATTGAAAGAATTAATGGGGAAAATATTAGAATAGATAAAAAAACCTGGATGATTCATGTCAAAATTCATATTCTTTTCAGCTATCTTTTTTCAATTTAATCAATATTGTGTAATTATTTTCCCTAGTCTTTGACATTTATTAAATAATAGGCAAAATGATTAATAAACATTCAATAAAAATATTGATTCTGATTACTGCAAGCTTTTTTGCTTCCCAGATACAATCTTCATGGGGAGAAGTAAAGGTCCAAAAGATTAAAATTCCCACCCAAAATGGTCAATGGGTTGTCGCTGATTTATTTATGCCTGAGAGTGCAACACCAGATAATCCTGCCCCGGCTGTAATAGTGATACCAGGCTTTCAAAGATCCAAAGAAACATTATCAAATATTGCGATTGAACTTTCCAGAAGAGGTATCGTGACAATATCTATTGATCCTTATGCACAAGGAGGATCAAGCTCATCCATGAGCAAAAGAGCTGCTACAACAGAAGGCTACGGAATGTTTGCAATCGTTGATTATATCTATAATACATCCAATATTAATTATATTGATAAGAACAGGATCGCTGCTACGGGTCATTCAGCAGGCGGTCTTGCTGCTATAAGGGGCGCACAGTATTTTGGAGAGATTGCCAAAAATACATCAACTCAAAGCAAACTACATTCTGTATTTATTTCAGGTATGGTACGTATGGGTTTTAAAAATAAAGATTTAAAAAAAATGCAATCTAATGCTGGTATGAGCTATGCACTTTATGATGAAGGTGCATGGCAAAATAAATTAAAGCATGGAAATATGAGTGTTGCTCCGGAAGCATTAAGCCTCATAAATAATCAATTAAAAAATCAACCGGAAATCGATACAATAGTAATCGGACAATATTATGGTGAATTATCCGAAAGAACATTTACTGTTGTACACAATGAAAAAGTTATTCACCCGCTACAACCTTATTCTACTGAAGCTATTTATAATCAAATTAACTTTTTTTTAACGGTCTTTGGTATGAATAATGCTATCCCAGCTGATAAACAGGTGTGGCAATTAAAAGAGTGTTTTACTTTCATATCATTGATATGCAGTTTTTTACTTATTGTCCCAACAGCAAAATCATTACTTCGTTTATCCTATTTCAGATCACTTGTGTATCCGGTTCCTGAAGCAATCCCAGAACCAAAAGGAAATGGAAAAATACTTTTCTGGTCCATAATTCTATTTACCTCAATTATCGCTTGTTTTTCATATATCCCTTTATCAGAGTTATCCAAGCTTATATTTGTAGATGCATCAAACAGAATACAGACTTGGTTTTTCCCACAGAGAATGAATAATGCCATTATGTTATGGGCGGTATTAAATGGTATTATTGGGCTTTTACTATTCTTTCTAAGTTTTCATTTTTTTGGTAAGAATAATGGAATTCTGCCAGAAATGTGGGGCCTGTCGATTTCAAAAAAAGAATTCTTTAAAACCATAGTTCTGGCATTATTAATTGTCTTTGTTTACTTCATGACTCTATATGTTATTTATTATTTATTCCATGTTGATTATCGCTTTATTTTCTTGGGGGTAAGAACATTCAGACCCATTACCCTTTTACTAATTCCCATGTATGTACCGCCTTTTTTTATTTTCTTTTTCTCAAACTCAGTGAGAGTGAATTCTATTATGAGGATTAAAGGAAACGGTGAGATAAAAAATATGTTTTTTTCAGCTTTTGTTACGACAGCCGGATTGATTTTTATTTTATTCATTCAATACATCGAACTATGGATTACAGGTACAGTGCATTGGAAAGAAGGCTGGCTTTATGTAAATCTACTTTTCGCAGTTGTACCGATTATGTTTGTTCTGCCATTTTTTCAACGATATTTTTTTAATTTAACTGGGAAAGTATTTTTAGGACCGATAACAATGTCATTTATATTTATTATGATATTACTTTCTAACACAGTGTGTTATTTCCCATTATAAAACCAATATTTCAATAATGGAGAATTCTACTTACAAAGTAAAAAATAATTAATTATACAATAACCTATCCCGGGTCATTTTCTACTCTATCAAAAATTGAATCACCTGCCGGTGTATTCTTATTTGTATTTTTTTCAAGCTCGGGATACGGAAGCCTTCTTGGAATTCCGCCTTCACATTCAGTACTAATGCCGTCAATATTCAAGAAGCCAGGATATCCTGTTCTTCTCCAGTCAGATAAGACTTGCATATTCAAAAACAGTGCTTTGTATTTTTCCTTCATAATTGCTTCAAGTAGATCATTTCCGGATATACCATTATATCTAGGGATAACACAGTTTGAGTCTAATTTCTGCCATCGATATTCAATTTTCCCAAGTGCATTATTTAAAGTATTTAATGCTTCGGTTTCTTGACCAATTCCAAACTGAGATTCAGCAATAATAAACTGATTCTCATGCCAGGAAACCCACTCAATCCCCCATCCTTCTGAACCTACAGTATTCTTATTTAACTGGGATCCATAAGGAGGAACAATACTGGAAGGTGAAATACCAACGACAGTATCATTAAATGCTGATAATTGATCAAAATACATATGTAATCGACCATCGTTATCTTTTTTCAGTATATCTACAAGTAATTCTCCTGCACCCATAACATATAGATTTTCGCTGAAGAACTGGAACCACATAGACTCTTCATTATCACTTCCTGAACGATGAAGCGGTTTCCAGTCCCCTTCACCGGTAACATCTGCAATACCTCGATTTGCATATTCCAGTGCCTCCTGGTAAGCTGTCAGTCCATCAACTTCTGCCCAGTTTAACCGTATTCTGGCCTGCAAAGTTCTAGCTGCTGAAATCCACTTATCACGATCACCGTTAAAGGTAAAATCATTAATTGTAGAATGCATTTGGTCTTTCTGTATATTGATTATTGCAGTTTCTATCAGCTCAATTGCGCTATTGTGTATAAATTTTTGATCATCAAATTTTGGTTCAGGATATCTTGAATCTACAGCCTGAGAGTATGGAACACTTCCCCAAAGATCAGCAGCAGTACTAAATAAAAAAGCTTCCCATATCTGAGTTATCCCTAAAAGAACATACTTTTCCTGTTTATTTGCCTGATCCTGAATCGTACGTAAATCAACTAAGCCTCCAGTACCATATATATCCGACCATCGATTATCCAATCTCCAATCTACAGGATTGCACTTATAATCATCTGAATGACTGTACAATTGACCTCCAACTTGCTGCATAAACATAGATACAAGCCGATTTAAATAGCCTTCCATAATGCCATACATTGTAACCTGAGATCCCGCAAATAATGCTTCGGGAGATATCTGATCTACAGAATCAACCTTATTAGGATTACTATCCAAAAGGTCTCCAGATAAAAAACCATCACAACTCCACAATACTATTGAAGTGAGTATAATCACGAAAAATCGGTTTTTTACTATTTTTACCATTGGAGTGTAATAGTAAGGTTCACCCCGCGAGTCTGAGGCTGATTAAAATAGTCTTCTCCTGATATACGATTCTGCATCATATTGGTCTCAGGATCCCAACCGGTATATCTGGACCATGTATATAGATCTCTGGCGCTAAATCTCAAATCTATATTTTGAACACCAAAATTTTGTAATCTTTCACTATCATAGCGATATGCAATGGATATTTCCCTCAGTTTTACATAACCGGCATGTTCAATATTATTTATAATATCTTTTGCTGTACCCATAATTGTCGTATAAAATGTTTCATCGTATTTAATAATTTTATAGGAACCTGGTCCGATTCCTTCGTGCCCATTATTTAACAGCTCAGCCATCGTTCCTTTTCCCCAATTGGTAGAAACATTATTTTCAAAACCATACCAATCATCATTGTCAAAATCTTCATGGTACCTGTTTTCTGTTTCCAGATGGGTTCCCAATTCGTGCAGTTTATTTTTTGTATAGTTTACAATGTATCCTCCAGAGCTTATATCAATAAGAGCGGAAATTCGTATATTATTGAAAACTTTAATTTCATTGTAAAAACTACCTGTCCAATCCGGGTTAGGGCTATAACCGCTCCAAAGGTATCCTCCCGATGAGCCATCTGAATTTTTCCAGCCTAAATCCGGCAGACCGTTCCTCCTGATATAAACATCATTTTTTTTCCACTGACCTGCGTAAACAGAATCAATATTAACATAAATTGTGTTCCCGTCCAGATCCGTATCTGTTGCAATAATTCCATGTCCAAAACGTGACCAGCTGTATCCCCTGAATTCACCGATCTGGTGTCCAGGTGCGGTAAATGTAAATTTAGAAAGTTGATTGATGGGAAGATTTGAGTCATCCATTTTTATTGCCTGGTCTACAGTCACCCCGTTCATCTCCAGTAACATGTTATTATTGCTTGAAAAAAGAAATCTTGATGTCCAGGTCAAATCTTTATTTTCAATTAATTTTCCATTGATTGTCATTTCCAGACCTTTATTTTCAATTACCGCACCATTAGCAGTATATGTATCAGATCCAGTTGACGGAGCAACATCCATGGTAAAAATAACATCATTACTTTTTGCATTGTATCCTGTCAGACTGATTCCAAAACGATTATTAATCAGTTCAATATCCAAACCTATTTCTTTTTCAATCCTTCTTTCAGGTCGTATTGCAGTATTCCCAAGGCGGGAATCTGATATGTAACCCAACACTCCATTATAAACGCCTGACTGCCCCAGACTTACTTTGTTTCCAAAATACCCAATGTTATCCGATAGATATCCAGAATAAATACTATAGACTTCCGGCTGTTCTCCGGCTTCACCGTATGCAGCTCTTAATTTCCCAAAATTCAGATAGGGTATAGAAATAAGTTTTGTAAAGTCCCAAGCACTACTGAATTTTTTGAAATAATGTTGTCTGTCAGCCGGACCGAAGGTGGATGATCCGTCCCGACGTATGGCCACAGTTAAATATATCTGATCCAAAAGATCATAGGACATCTGACCAAAAACAGATTCAGTATTTATTAAGGAAATATACTCTGAAATGGTCTGAGTACTATAATTTTCAAGCTGATAATAATTCATTACAATTTGCTCATTCCCGAGATTTTTAATTGTATTAGAAGAGCGACTGTTTAAGTTGTGTCCCAGTGTAATATTTGTTGGAATTCCGAACAGACCTCTTCCATCAATCCGCATAATGAGATTTGCATCCCATTCAAGTCTGTTATTTAAATTTCGAAACATCCTTCCCTCTCCACCATTGCGATACGTACCGATCGGAAGCAAATCTAATCGTTTATCGTAGCTGTAATCAGCTCCCAAATTGTAACTGATCGTGCTCCATCCAGTTGGCTTATAGTCGAGCTTTATATTCCCAAAAGCTCTATTGAGTTCCTGTCCCTGTTTCATTTCAAATAAAACCCAGTACGGATTATTCCAGGAATGTGGTCCTAGCGGGGAAGTTGCATCTTCATTTGTTGAAGAGCGGTGGTATTGAGTAGAAGAGTTTAGATATGGCAGTAAATTAAAGTCAGGAGGCGTACTCAATAAACCACGACCCAAACCATCTGTCGTATGAGATCTCGCCACATTATTCGTTTTTACCCTCACATAAGATATGCTGCTGCTTATGGTAAAATCTTTGCGAATTAAATGGCTGCCCTTAAGTCGTATCGAGTAACGAAGATAATCGGATGGTATCTCTCTTGTCGGTTCATGTCCATATGTTGTCGGGACTATATCCTTATACTGCTGATAATCGATCCAGTGGGATCGCTCATAGGTGCGGCCAAATGATAAATAAAATGTCGTCTTTTCAGTACCTCCGGAAGCAATCAAGTTTTGTTCCTGGTTATAGCCAAAATCTGATATAGAAGAAAGATGGTCATATACTTCGTCATCCTGGATTGCATCATTATACCACGGAGCATCGGGAACATTAAGGGGAGGACCCCATGAAAAAATAGAATTTTTTAGTGCATCTCCCCCTGCTCCCTGACCAAACAGGCGTTGAAGAGGATAATTTTTATTTACAGAAGTAATACCGAATTGACTCTTATAGGTAATATTTGTTTTACCCGTCTTTCCACTTTTTGTTGTAATAAGTATCACTCCATTGGATGCGCGGGAACCATATATCGCTGATGCTGCTGCACCTTTCAGCACTTCTATTGATGCGATATCATCTATATTTATATCGGATGTTCTGCTGGAAGCTTCGGACCTGTTCCTGGGACTCTGAACCCCTTCATCACCCCCTACAGTTCTGGTAGATGAATTAATCGGGCTACCATCTACTATAATCAGAGGCTCATGATCTCCACTTATTGTACCTGTACCTCTGATCCTAAAATATGCGTTTGTACCGGCATCACCACTTGTTTTTCTAATTTCCAGTCCTGGTACACTCCCACGAAGAGCAGTAACAATGTTGGTCTCACCTGATTTGGCTGCTGCTTCAGGGCGAATAGACTCGATTAAAACACCTAGTTTTTTTCTTTCTCTTTCTCCACCAAGGCCTGTTACAACAACAGTTTCAAGACCCAGCACATCCGGAGTAAGGATGAAGTTTTTAAGTATTTCACCTTCTACAACGTAAACTAAACTGTCACGTTCAGATTTATATCCAATATATGATACTACTATAGCTTGAGATTTCTGAGTTAATAATTCTACAGGAAGAGATATTGAGTAGTCACCTTTTATAGTAGATGACGCTCCATACTGTGTTCCTAAGATAATGATATTTGCGCCTGCAAGAGGCGCTCCAGATTTATCTGTAACCGATCCAAAAATGCGAACGGTGGAAAATTCAAAATTGTTTCCGTTAAGCAGGCACGAAATAATATATACTCTAATAAAAAGAAAGAGAAATTTTTTCAATATAGCTTTTATTTTTTATTCTGGAAATTATTTCAAGAAAGACATTTTTCTGAATATCGAGCTTTCATTTTTTCGCAATTCATATATATATATCCCGCTACTGCAGTCTGCACCACGAAAATCCATTCCGTTCCAATAAACGTTATGCATTCCAGACTCTACGAACCCTAGAATCATTTCAGTTATTTTCTTCCCCTTTATGTCATATATAATTAGATTGACATTCCCTGGTTCAAAAATATTAAACGAAATAGTAGTGCTGGAATTGAATGGATTTGGCCAGTTTCCAAGCAATAGAAATTCTTCAGTT
This sequence comes from Fidelibacterota bacterium, assembly GCA_002718285.1. Next base: position 59,276 of record PBAR01000014.1, on the reverse strand, counting down.
ATTTTACCAATATTGTTGGATATGTCAGCAGTAACTTCTTCTTCAATAAAAATTTGAACAGTATCTCTGTCTCTTGCAAAACCATTGTCAATAACATGCAAAACAAATACGAGAGTATCCAGACTGTCCGGCGCTGATAGAAAAATCTCTGACTGTGCGGGAGAAGTTATCTGTACCTTTTCTCCGGAGATTTGAACCCAATAGTGTGTTTGAATAGAGCCGTCAGCATCAGAGCTTAAAGAACCGTCAAGAGAAAACTGCTCTCCTATTTCCACGGTTTGGTCTTGACCTGCAGAAGCTTCCGGATTCTGATTCTCACCATCGTATGGGCAATCACACATATATGCGTCCATGGAATCAACATCGACAGCTGCATCAGGATTTTCAGGCTCAAATCCAGGTCCTATGTTTCCATCTTCATCTGGAAAATGGCAGGCGATAATTTTCCAATCTGAAAGTTCATATGCTGTTGCCAGGCTGTCATTGTCACAGTCTTCTTCAAAACAACCACGGGATATTTCCCAGTTACCTTCATTTCCTCTGCAAACGGACGATTTTCTCTGTACGATAGCAAAACGTGTTACACCATAATACGATGTCCCGGTACTATTTACCGGACCAAGCTCGCCTGAGATTTGCCAGCTTGTTCCCGGATCATAATAGGGAGTGCCAATGGCATCTATGGGTATGCTGTCAGTGGCGGCCAACACCTCCTGTATATTTATGCCTGTGCTTTTAAAGAGCCCGACTGCGTCATCCCCGCTAACTCCCAGAATACAGTCGCCGTTGAGTACTGTATCTGCAGCGCTCTGCAGACTCAAATGAGAAACATCTCTTGATATAGAATAAGTTTGTCCTGGAAACAAAATAACATCAGGGAACCTGAAAAAGGACTCGCCGCTATTTTCAAGCTCATTTCCCCATCCTGTACCAAATGCATTATCCTGTCCGTGACCTTTTATGATGGCATACTCTGAAAGATTAATCGGGCTGACTGTAGGATTTACTATTTCCATATAATGATTGTATGGGCCACCACCTGAAACACGGGTACCAATATACCAGTTACTGATGATGGGATCACCAGCGAATATCTGAGAAAAAAGCATAATAAAAAGATAAATCTTCTTATACATTATTGTTCCTAAAGAATTATTTTAAAAAAACAAATTTTCCATTATTAAGAATATCTTCAGATTGAAGAAGATAATAGTACATTCCGCTTGGAAGGTTTTTATTATCAAAATCAATAATGAAATTTACTTCTTTATTCGCCGGAAAATCCTTACTGTTGTGATAAGCAAGTTCACCAATCAAGTTATAGACTGATAAAGAATACAATCCCTGACGACCCGTTTTAAATTTCAATATTGATTCATTATTAAACGGGTTAGGGTATATGCTAATATCGCTATTCTTATTTTGATATGTTAGAGTTTGCTGTATTGAAAGAGTGTTATCACAGGAATAACATGTTTCATATGTATTGTGAATGAAAAATGATGAGTCAGGAGACCAGACTCTGTAAGCATAGTTAGATGAATCCGTATACCCGGCACAGTTACCTTCCCACTGATCATTCGCTTCATTAAAAAGAATAAGATCCTCCTCTCTGTCATTTACCACCCATAGATACCGGATCGTCTGAAGCGGTGCAGGATCAATAATTATTTTCCAAAGACTGTCATTGGACTGGGTCTGGGTTGCCAACATATCTAATTCAGGTTGCCAGTTCCATACAGCACTTGATACCTTTACACTGTCAACAGTATCTGGATTGCATACTTTAAGGGTAATACTTAATACAGGATCATCTGCTTCTATTTCATCACAATCACCAGAACCGAATATTGATTTTTTTCCGCACTCTGACTGTACCATTTGCTCAAAATTATGTCCTGCTCCAGGTACGATTGCCATAGTATGGGTTGTATATACATTTTGATCATAAAAATAATTGAGATACGAATAAAAAATATGTGTCCTCTTATAAATATTTGATCCCTGGGACATCCTGTTACAGTTTTGAACAAAGCCACTATAATCAAATTCACCAACCAGATAAATAACCCTGCTGGAATAGTACTGCTCTCTTATCTGATCCACTCCGGTTTCCAGCATATATTCATTCAGGTTATCTAATCCATACTTATAGTAGTTATGTGTATAACAATCTGCAGGTGGTTGAAACTGAAATTCTGTTGCATCTTCATCCACAACCCTTGCATCATCCATATAAAGAAAAGATGGTGTATTGATTGGTATATAGTGTATTTCTATTCCTTCCGTATTTGATATATTCTCCAGAATTCTGTTTCCAGCAGCATAGCGAACAACCATCTGCGATCCCGCTGAATGACCAGTGATGATAATTTTTTGAAGGTTTGGATTCTTATTTTTTAAAACAGAAATAATGGTATCCATTACAGAAAATGAACTGATTGTCGCAGGCCGTGGATTCTGACCTGTACTACGCGATTGAGCACCTGCATTCCAGGTTCCTGATGGAAAAAATAATACTGTGGAGTCAAGCTGAAAGGTATTTATTTGTTCCTGTTCCAGGAATAGTGGAGTAATAATTATACACGTATCTACAATTAATTCCTGTTCCGCTATATTATTCAAAACGCTATAGTGTTCATCGCCATTTCTTCCATCACCATGTATTGAAATAATTGCCAGTCTTGACTGAGAATTATGTTCATATAGATCATGGTTTGAATAGTAAGGTATAGTTAATGTATGGCCATTAACATTCATCTGCACCCTAGTAGTCGGTATGTATGTTTGAGACCAAAGAACAGGGAAAGTGAATAGAAAAAAAGAAAAAATGGCTAAAACAAACCTATAGTTAACAGATTTAATCAGAAACATAGAAATTAATTATCAACCGTGTTTATACATTGGATTTTAACACAATCAACTTAAGAATTGTTTAAAAAAAAAGAGGGGTGATAACACCCCTCTTTTTTTAAGAGTTGCTATTTTAGCAACATTAGTTTCTTCACACTGGTAAAATCACCTGCTCTTATCATATAAATATACATACCAGAAGCAAGTGGCTGACCATAATCATTGGTCGCATTCCACATGACACGGTATCTTCCTGGAAAGTGCTGACCCTGTACCAGAGTATGTACCCTCTGTCCTGTTATGTTATAAATAGTGATAGAAACATCAGCCATTTCGGGAATGTCATATACAATATTTGTAACAGGGTTAAACGGGTTAGGATGATTGTTATAAAGAGCAAACTCTTCAGGTATGAGATCTACACTTCCATCATTAGAAAGCATTACGGACGTTGCTTCCGACATACCACTACCATTCACTGCGTCAAATGCTTCAACAGCATATGAATAGGTTCCCGGGTCTACATTCTCATCTAAAAAGAAAGGTTCAGATGTTTCTCCAATCATCAACCATTCATTCGAACTTGGATCGGTATTCCTAAAAACGGCATAGTGAGTTAGATCTTCTGCTTCAACAGGATCCCAGTTAAGCATAATACTCTGTCCTTCTCCTGCCTGGGCAAAAAGACCCATCGGTATACCTGGAGCAATATTATCCACGGAGTAGCCCATTCCCATGTTAGACAGAAATACTCTATCCGGGAAATTAGCAACAACACGAAGTCTGGTAATTCCCATTCCCATTGGTCCTGCTCCCACAGAGTCATGCCTGGTTGAAACTTCGTAGGTATATTCACCTGCTCCCCATGCGTCACCAGATGCTACAACAACCTCATGAGGCGGTGTCCCCGGTTGGGAAGGATCCATTCTTAAAACGGTATATCCGATACCGCTACCGTCACCTGCCTGATCACCGTAAGCAGCTGCAAAATGCAAATACACTCTTCCACCTTGATCATTTGGAACGTCTACAACATCCATGATCATTGGCGGACCGGCAAGGTCATGTGCATCAGCAGGCTCTATTTTCCAAACGGGAGCAGTATTACCTGATCCACCCCACTGATTAATCGGTCCAGTAACTTCCATCGCGGCACCCAGCATTGGATCTGATACAAAATATCTGTCATTCACATTGATGGAACCTGTAGAATCTGTCAGGGTCCACTCCCCATAGTTGTAGTCGTCTGCGTCAGGATCAAAAACAGCTTCTTCTGTGACAATCCCTCTAACATGTACCCGTACACCTTCCCAGGGTTCCGAACCTGCTTCAGAAACGGTCAACATTGCAGGATGTGATAAGTGATGGCCTTCATGAATCATATTGCCATGAACGGTCACATGCCCGGCGAGCAACGCAGTCATAGAATGGTTCGGATCTCCTAAAGCTCCGTATCCCCTGTATTCAGCAACCCAGGCCCATACTTCTGCATAATCACCAATGTTTAATTGTGGAGCACCAAAGAAAACATAAATTCCACTCCATGGTGCCGTAGAACCATCATTACTTGTTTCCTGAATAGTAAAAGCGGAAGGATTTCCGAGTCTATCTACTGCCGTCACAATACCGTGAACCTGAACATATTCACCTTCGTAATCAGAAAATCCTAAACTGTCACAGTTTTGCTGTATTGCAGTAATAGTTGTCATCATCGGATGTTCATCACCAAGATTGTTTGCCATTCCCGGTGTACCGCGAAAGGTATTTGCTATCCAGTTTTCCGCATACTCATTCTGGGCGTACGGATTTTTAAGCTCAAGTGATGTTCCGCCGCCATCTGCAAGAAGAGGCCAGTCACCGTAATCATTCGTACCATCTTCGTAGTCAACAAAATCAAGAACAGCACCGCTGCTGTCTAGTAATAAAATATCTTCACCGCCATTCCCTAAGTTACCGGAACTCCATACCACAACTGTATCTACAACACCTAGCACTTGTAGTGTATCCGTTACCGCAACAACCAAAAAGGAATCCGGTAAAATATGCACTTCACCGAAGGTATGGTTTACACCTTCCGTAAAATAGGAACCTTCAAGATTCACAGTATCATCACCTACATTCATAAGCTCCATAAATTCCCAGGCAAAATCAGAGCCCTGGGCTCCGGCGGGGTTGTAGTGAATCTCATTGATCACAATATCTGACTCATGCGGCATCCATCCACACTCATTACAGGAGCTGAAAGTTTCCCACTCATCTAACGGGTCTCCTACGTGCCACATTCTGTTTGCAAATTGAACAGCACCGTTGGCATCCCACACAACAGATTCTGCGCATCCTCCCCAGCCTTCGGTTACATCGTCATTAAGATTTTCAAACTGACCGTCAATAACATATTTGTATTCCATGTTGGCAGTCGGATGCGGACTAAATGTGAATACCCACTCTGTAGTATCTACGGTATCCCGTACACCAACCGGACCGGCATTGGGATCCCAGTTGTTCCACCAAGGACCGGCCATTCTGACCGATGTAGGGGTAGTATCCTGGCATACATCCAGAGTAAGTACAAGGTTTGGCATCCATCCACAATAGTGGCAGGAGCCGAAACAAACAGTTTCCAGACTTACATTTTGAGTAGCATTTGTAAGATCAATACCATAATTATCATAAGGATCATTTGGATTAAAATCACACTCAGAACCGACACCGGCGCCACCTTGCCAGCCCCATCCGGACCAACCATCGAAATCTCCGGTAACGGTGAACTTATACTCATATGCCTTTCCGGTAGGTAATGTATCTGTTCTGGTATATACACTGTCACCGTCCCTGTCATCCATTACATACCATGTGTCCCACGGGTTTGCATCTGCAGAAGGAAAATCTCCTTTTAATACAACATTAAATGCACCGGTGAGAGCTCCGGATTGAAGAGTATCGCTGACATCGACACTGAAAGTGACCAGGGCAGAACGTGCGTATCCCGGTGTACCTTTATCAATAATACTGGGGGCCCAGCTCGCAACGAGATTATTATCCAAATCTGCATTTAACAGTTCCAGACTAGGACCATCACCGTCTGCGCTTCCTGGCCAACCACCACCATCATCATAGTATACAGAATCAACAGTAACACCACTTGCATTAACAAGAGTAATATCTTCTCCACTATTGGATAAGTTTCCATCCCATCCACCATTATAATTACCATAGTGGCCATGCTGAGTAAAAAATTCTGTACTGTCGCGGGTAATAACCATATACCCATGTGCAGGTATTGATGTTCCTGCTGGAAAAGTGAATCCAAAGCCTTCTACAATACTCCAGCCAGATATATCAACAGCTCCAGGACTATTGTTATAGAGCTCAAGAAACTCCGCATCATCATTTGTAGAACCCGTAGAATGTACTGGATTATACATGATCTCATTGATAACAACATCCGGGGACCCGGAACCTATCGGGGCAAAAACTGATTGCCCATGTTCATTGATAAGACTGTTAGATAAGTTTACCCAGTATCCAAGATTAAAGTCTCCTTCACCTGCATTAGAAAAAGTAACAGTGATATTAAATGTATCAGGGTTAGCTGCAGAAGATGTAGAAACAGTATCCCTATCACTCTCATACATTTTCCAACCCATGCCATTTGTTGACGGGATCAGTCCCTCAAGTGCGGTTTCCCAACCATCTTCTGTCCCTCCTTCATCTTCATCTGCATCTGGTGCATCACCTAAATAGTTAAAGTGCCCTGTACCATGCTCAGGCGATACATAGGTGACGGTATCAATGGTCCAGCCGGCAGGCTTGTTAATAGCGAACATCATTGTCCTGTCATCTCCCGCACCTATTTGTGAATCCTGAGAAAAAACTACCTGCACCACTGCGGAAACAGTTCCCCCCGCAGGCACCTGAGTAGGCTGATTAACGGAAATTTCTAAACAACCCGTAATAAATATCAGGGCAAATGAAAAGATAGATATAGTTATCCTATTTAGTTTCATGTTTTCTCCTTAATTAAAAATTTATAGCGACTGCCACACACAACAGACACTAATCCAACTGGATAATACGATTGTGGAGATCGAGTATAGCAAACTTCTATGTTATTTGTAAACAAATATTATAAAAAATTTATAAGTATTACATTTGAATTATGTTAGGAAGAATCGGTCTATATATTAAATATTCCCCGTTATGAAATATCCTATATAACCTACTAGTTCATACAAGGCACCTTTGGCAATTTTTAAGCCCTGGGGACTTGGAACATAATTTTTCAAATTTTTTATTTCTCCGGACATAGGAGGAGTTTTTAAAACAGAGTAAAAATCAGGTGATAAACCCTGCTTATTAAACAATGCTGCCGCACGCTTCATGTGCGATTCGCTTGTTACCAAAAGGATGTCACCCATTGAATTTTTTTCTGCAAATACTTTCATTTGCCTAGCTTCATCAAGAGTGCGTTTTACCCCGTGACCGTATATTATAAATTCTTCTTCAGTCAGGCCATTGTTAATAGCAAATTTTTTTACCATTTCACTTGAGTTAAATGATTCGTAGCTGTTCTCTATAAAAACCCTGGGTTTCCAGTTTCCGTATAAAAATCTTTTTGCCAATCCAGAGCGAACAAATTCAATTCCTGCATAGATCCTTACGGCATGCCTGTTAAATTGAAAATATTTTTCCGGGTCAAATAATAAATTCCTATAAACATTTTCATTTATGTACCAATTATTATCTACCACTCCTGTAAGAACAACAACGCCGTCATATATCTTTTCAAGTTTTATCGTGTCTTCTTTTTTCCATGAACTCCAAAATAATTTTCCAGAAATGGGGATACTTATAAAATAGAAAAAAACAGTAAAAATAATGACAAATTTTCGCAGCTTTTTTGGTTTAATAATAATCCATAATAGTCCGGCAAATAAAAGCAGTACCGGATTAATGAAAAACTTTGCAATTGACTGTATATCAATAACAAACTCCTCGAATTTTGTCCGAAAAAGAACTGAAATAGGTCATAAATATGAAAACAATAACCATTTTACAAAAATAATACTGGCTTAGATACATACCTATTTTAACATTAAAACCCTTTTGGTTTGGTTAAAGCTGTTTCCCCTGCTGCACAGCATACGGATAAAATAGATCCCGCTGGCTAGATTCTTCCCGTTCCATTGAATACTATAATCTCCAGGAAGCATTTCATCATTAACCAGAGTTTTGATTTCTCTTCCCTTGATGTCATAGATCTTAACATTAACAAAATCGGAACTGGGAATAGAAAAATTAACTGTAGTAACTGGATTAAAGGGATTGGGATAAGCATTATTTAATCTATATATACCAGTTATATCTTTTGATTCTGTTCCCATTAACACCTGTCCATCCATCCAGCTAAGGCGCTCTAAAATCCATCCTCTTAAATAATTTAATTCATTATCATAGGATCCGCCTACAAATGCGTTAGGCCATACATATTGATCCAGTATCGGCCAGCGAATAAAATTACGACTCTGAGCTTCAGAAATAAGACTGGTTGCTGAATCAATCTTATTCATTATATTTTCATCAGAGAACACTGTTTGTCGAAGTTCCTGCCAGCGTTGATTAAATGCAATCTGAAAGGTTGTGTCATCCCAGATCCGATACCACCAGAACGGAATCTTAAAATTATCTTCTCCCAGCTGAATATCGATCTGCCATCCACTTGAATTTTCTCCATCATAGTAATCAGCGTTGCCAAATGATAAGTTGTAGTCCCAGATTGGACCCATCGTTAAACGATTACTCTCACTATCTTTATCCTTGTACATAAAAGAGCTAAGGCGATAGGCATCCACATTCTTTGATATTTCGCTCATGAGAGAAACATCGATGAATGATTCCAGATCAACGCTATTATAGTAACCACTATCCGGGTCATTGTAGGATGAGTTTGCTATCTCAGCCTCAAATTCATTTATATAATTAATAATATAATTTTTTTGTTCTTCTGCAATCTCTTGAGGTTTCGGATAATGGTACTGATACCATACTCCTTCATAACCAGATAGTGGCGGAACTGAAAGCCACCCTTCATTATTATCACCTTCCCACTTATCCACTTTTATAATATAACCTCCTGTAAGATCATCTCCGGTAATTTCATCTGGATTTAATTTTGAAATATCGACTCTCTGATTATCCCGCTTGATTTTTTCCATAAAGATATAAAGTCCTTTATAATCTCCATCTATTAGGAGCTCACAAAAGCGGGTTCTACTGGAATATCGTCCCATGCTTCGGGCCAATTCATACGCTAAAAAATTCCGGATTAAAGATTTATCACTGTATGGAGCATGAAGGATCCAGTCATTTTCTTCCGGCATCCCTAATATAGAAACATTGGAGTTCTCACCTTCATCATCCTGTGTTTCCAATGCATATTGTTTTTTTGGAAACATTTGGGATGATGAACCACGGATTTCAATGCTAATCTGGCCATCATAACCATTGTAAGCATCATCAATATGGTTTAAACTGTTTAAATTATCAATAATACCCATATGGGCGATGATTCGTGGAGAATTAACTATTTCCTGTCCATCAGTATCAATAATTACGATCGGAAGGTTTGAATATGTAAATACAAAGGGTTCCCTGAACCAGTCTGGTGTAGTTCCATAGTAAGTCGAATCATTTTTTATCCAAAATGATAAATAAAAATTACTAGACATATCAGATGAAGAAATACCGACATTATGAACTTGAACTGCCAATACATTTTCTCCTCCATGTATCAATGAATGCAATTGAGTAGAATCTATAAAATATTCATCGGGGTAATCTCCTAAGTAAAGTAATGCTTCATGATTATTATTGGTGGTTTGGTCATAAGAAACAAATGTTCCCTGGTTTCCGAGATTTTCTGATCTCGCAAGTTCCATACCGTTAAGATAGGCTATAAAGCCATCATCATAATCAGCGTGCAGAATCAACCTGGACAAATCGCTAAGATTATGAACAATGAAATTCTTGCGAAGGTAAACAGATATTGTCTGGCTAATCACCGTACCGTCATCATTATCGCCATAACCAAAGCCTCCAGGGCCAATTGACCAACTAGAGTCTGTAAATTCTAAATCATTCCAGTTAGAAGGAGGCTCATTTTCTGGGATTAGGTAATACCATTGATCATTGGCAGAAATAGCTGTCTCCCAATGACCCTGTGAATAAAGAAATGCAAATGCAAATATAGATACTAGAATGTTACGCACGTTGGAAATTATTTCTGTGGAATATAGAAAAAATTATACTCTGATATTATAAGGAAAACAAATCATATCGTTTATAAACTGTTTTGATATGTTTATCATGATTTAATTAAAATAAAATCTATAAATAACAAAAATTCATTATTCGGAACATTACCATCTATGTAATTATTTCTAATATATTACGGCTTATATTTAAAATATATTTTTATGATTTGCTGGAATAAAAGAAGTAACAATTAATAATTTATTTTTACTATGAAAAATCATTATTTCTCACCATTTGAATCATCATTTATAAATAAATCTGATAATATAACCCCGACAACTTCTATTCCTTACATAATTGCTAAAACCTATCCAAATCTTGGTCTCTTAACTTCTCTAAGATTCTTTGAGTGGGTTGCAGAAAATCCAGACGGCGTTATTAGCCTTCCTACAGGAAAAACACCAGAATATTTTATTAAATGGACTCGGTACATACTTGATAATTGGAATAAACCATCAATAGAAACTCTTCTAAAGGATAATGGATTAGAAATAGAAAAAAAACCAAACCTCAATGAATTGAGGTTTATTCAGATTGACGAATTTTATCCTATAGATCCTGGTCAAAATAACAGCTTTTGCCATTATGTGAAAAAATATTATATCGATGGATTTGGACTCAGTAAAGAAAAAAGCTTATTTATTGACTGCGATGCCATACCCAGATCTGGTAATAAAAATATCCTGGATATTTTCCCCGATTATAAAATTGATCTCTCTTTGCGAAACCGGGATCCTGAAAATTTATTAGAAGAAACCCAGCAGGACACACTTCTTATGATAGATCAATGGTGTTCAGAATATGAAGCAAAAATAAGAGAGATGGGGGGTATTGGTTTTTTTCTCGGAGGAATAGGCCCAGATGGTCATATTGCTTTTAACGTCCGCGGTTCTGATCATAATTCAACGACCAGACTGATACCCACTAATTTTGAAACCCAGGCAGCAGCGGCAACAGACCTTGGTGGAATAGAAGTGTCCAGAAATCGTCTTGTTATAACTATTGGTCTTTCTACCATTACTTATAATCCAGATGCTACAGTTATAATAATTGCCGCTGGAGAAGCTAAAGCAGGAATTGTACGAAAATCTCTTGAACAAAAACCTGATATTCTTTATCCTGCTACCATTTTAAATAATATAAAAGGAAGTAGATTTTATTTGACTCAAGGTGCTGCTTTATGCTTGCAGGATGTAATTAATGAAAAACTTATTAATGATCCTTGGGATAATGAAAAGCAAGAGAGAGCAGTAGTGCAATTATGTAAAAGGTTAAAAAAATATGGGCATCATTTAACTTTAGAAGATCTTAAAAGTGATATCGCTTGCTCTAAAATACCTGGATTAGATAAAAATACAATACCAGGTATAATTAAATCTTTTAAATCCAAGATAAAAAAAGGACTTACAATTCCAACTGAAGAGAGTTTCCTTCATACAGGTCCGCATCACGATGATATTATGCTTGGTTATTTGCCTCATTTAATTCACTTGTTTCGGTCATCAGGCAACAAACATCATTTTGTGAACATGACATCTGGATTTACTTCTGTAACTAATAATTATCTCAAAGAAATATTACAAAATACGATAGATTTTCTTAATAAAGGAAAGATACAGATGATTGAATATTCTGATTTTTTTAAAGCTGGTTACAAGACCAAATGGGATAAAGATGTCTATCATTATCTCGACCGGGTTGCTGCAAACAATAAAATTGGTCAGGACAGGGGTCTCAGTCATCGCATGGTACGAATTTTAGTAAAAGTATACAAAATTAAATCAAAACCAGACCTTATAAAAACTATCAATAAAATTATATCATATCTGGATAACTGCTATGAAGGTGAAAGAAATATCCCTGATATACAAAAAATTAAAGGGATGCTTAGAGAATTTGAAGAAGAACTCGTATGGTCACATTATGGTGTACAGGTTAAGGATGTTAGTCATCTAAGATTGGGGTTTTATAAAGGAGATATTTTTACCGAAGTTCCCGATAAAAAAAGGGATGTAGAACCTATTTTGGAATTGTTTCGCACTCTGGAACCTACAGTGATTACTCTTGCAATGGATCCAGAAGGAAGTGGCCCAGACACACACTATAAGGTTTTACAGGCAATTGCAGAAGCATTAAGACTATGGAAACTGGAAAAAGATCTTAGCAATCTAAGAATTTGGGGATACCGAAATGTTTGGTATCGTTTTGATCCTGCTGAAACAGATATCATGATCCCTGTTTCTTTAAACTCTATGGCCACTTTGAAAGATACTTTTATGACTTGTTATTTAAGCCAAAAAAATGCTTCCTTTCCCAGTTATGAATTGGATGGACCATTTTCTGAATTAACCCAGAAAATTTGGGTTGAGCAGCATGGACTAATGGAGCTAGTCCTTGGTCGTGATTTCTGGTACCAAAATCATCATCCTAGAATTCGGGCAACCCATGGTCTTGTATTTTTAAAAGAATTAACCATTAACAAGTTTTTAAATCAAGCCAGAACACTGGAAACGTCTATGGAAGGTAATCTAGATCTATAAAGTTAATTTTTATGATAGTCTTTCCTCTGTGCTGGAACATAGTCTGTTTATATATCATATTTTTTCTGCCATGTTTTTTGCTTCAGGATTTATTTTTAGCAATTTTTCATTTCTGTATAAATATATACTTACATTTATTCAACCTATATTATTTAACATTTACTTTACAAAATTTTGTATCGTATGATAGTAAGTGCACCAGGAAGAATTTGTTTATTTGGTGAGCACCAGGATTACCTGGGCCTTCCTGTTATTGCCATGGCCATTTCTTTGCGCGCTATTATCACAGGTCGCAAAAGAGTAGACAATCAGGTTATAATACATAAACCAGACCTAAATGAATATGAAAATTTCTCGCTGGATGATTTAACCTATTCCAAATCAAGAGATTATTTTAAAAGTGGAATTATAGTATGTCAAAAATCAGGTCTTAACTTTTCCAAGGGATTTGAATGTGAAATTAAAAGTAATATACCCGTCCGAGCCGGTGTCAGCAGTTCATCTGCTATTTCTACAAGCTGGATTCAGTTTTTATCTCAAATTGCGGATGTTCCGATAAAATGGAATCAAAAAAAAATCGGAGAATTAGCATACAAATCAGAAGTCGAAGAATTCAATGAGCCTGGAGGAATGATGGATCAGTACACAGCCTCTATAGGAAATTTAATCTATTTAAAAACAGAACCGGATTTAGCTATTCAACCTCTAAAATCAAAACTGGGTAAATTTGTTTTGGGGGATTCAAAAGAGCCAAAAAACACTATGGAGATTTTACAACGTTGTCGAAGTTTCCGTTTAAAAATCATCGAAAAACTACAGAAAAATAATCCAGGATTAAATCTTCTTTCCTGTGGAAAAGAAGTTGATCTTACAGGATTAAATGACAACGAAAAATTTTTATTTGAGGGTACTATACATAACAGAAATATTCTTGAAAAAGGTTTTATTGAGCTAAAAAAAAATAAAATGAGCCATAAAAATATCGGCAAGTTATTGTTAGATCAACATAAAGTTTTAAGGGATGTACTACAGATAAGCACTCCAAAGATTGAAAATATGTTGGATGCATCCATGGAAGCAGGAGCTTTAGGAGGTAAAATCAATGGCTCTGGAGGTGGAGGTTGTATGTTTGCCTATAGTCACAGAAATACTGAAGAAATTGCCATGGCAATTGAACGAACAGGCGGTAAGGCATATATAATTGAACAAGACTCTGGAGTAATATAAAAAATATCAAATACTGATAATTATTTATTCACTCAAAAGTTATTATTTCACCATGAGATGGAGTTATAAATTTCATCGAATCTAATCCTTGCTTTTCCATATGCCATCTCAATTTTTTAGGTGGATCATCTACAGGCTCAGTTGTTAAGATAAAAGTTCCCCAGTGGATACCAATACTTTTTTTTGATTTTACATCAGAATGGATTTTTAAAGCTTCAAAAGGATCAATGTGAAAATTTTTCATAAACCATCTAGGTTCATATCCACCAATGGGAATTGCAGCAAAATCGAATGGACCAACCCTATTACCAATTTCCTTAAACTGATGCAAATTATATCCCGTATCACCGGCAAACCAAAATTTGAAACCTTCATACTCTATTGACCAGGAAGACCAAAGGGTATCAAATTCTTTAAATAATGTACGTTTGGACCAGTGTTGTGAGGGTAAACAAGTAATTGATATTCCTTCAACTAAGTCTTCATCCCACCAATCATATTCATTAACCGTATGAATCCCCTGCTCTTTAAACCATGATCTCAAACCTAATGGCACGATCCAGGATGCATTGTTACCAATCAACATTACAGTATTATAGTCCAGATGATCATAATGATTGTGACTTATAATAACAAGGTCAACCAAATTTAATATTGTTTTATCAAGAGCCGGTTTTGTATATCTTTTCGGACCTACAAATTGTACAGGAGAACAGTATTCTGAAAGAATCGGATCAGTTAATATTAATTTTCCATTTAAATTCAAGAGTAGAGTTGAATGCCCCCCCCAGACTGCAAACTTATCCGGTAGATTCTCAATATTATCAACATTAAATAAAGTAATTTCATTATATTTCATACTATTGACAAGTGGTCGGTCTTCTTTGAGCATATTAATCAAATCAATAAGGGATTTTTTTTCATCTTCATTATTAAGATAAGGATTTGTAAATCCTTCGGGTGTATGATGACTTTTAGCGCTATCAAAATAAGGGTTTAAATTTTTTCCTCTGCAAATTCCTAAAATAAGATATAAAGTTATTACAGTTATGAAATTTGATTTAAACATAGAATAGATTAATTGGATTATTTTGCTAGCTGACTGGAATTACATCTACGAATATCGATTTAAAACTAGGTGTATTGCTACGTAAATCAATATCTTTCGGAATAAGTATATTACTTTCCGGGAAATAGGTAGCTACATTCCCTGGAGGAAGGTTGAATCTTTTCACAGTTACATGTTCCATAGAACCAATATTATTCTGAATAGTAACCTTGTCTTTTTCCTTAAGATTAAGTGATAACATATCATTAATATTCATTAATACGGTCCATCGATGGTTTACCTTTCTGAAAGAATCATGCTCTTCATAGATTATTGTATTAAACTGTCCTTCACTTCGAATGCTTGCCATCCTGAACTTATACTTTTCATCCTTTATCTGCGGTATGTTAACCATTTTAAAATTTGCCTTCTTATCTGGTGTTGCAAACGTTGGTTTATCAAAAATTCTGCCACTAATTTGAAATTCTTCTTTTGTCTTATCAATTGATTTTATCTTTTCGTAACCTGGAATTACAGTACCAATGGTCTCTCGAATATTGCTGTGACTTTTTAGCACGGAAAAATTAATTTTTTCATTACCAACAACTTTTTCAGCAATTGTGGAGATAATATCTACTTCAGAACGTACATTATCAAGCCTCACCATTCCTCCATCACTCATACGTACAAAATTGAACATGGATTCTTGTGTAGTCGATTGCCTTTCTTCATCTCTGGCAGCAACTGGTAGAATTAGAGTTTTTTTACCTATCCCTGAAAAATGACCTTCATTCAAAGTGGTAGTCAGAAAAACTTTAAAAGGGATATTACCTAGAGCCCGGTCTGAAAATGATCTATCGGGAGAGGCCGAAAAAAGGTTACCACCCATTAAAAAAGAAAAATCAATTTCACCCATCTCAGCAGCCTTAAGGCATGAAATAGTATCCATTCCAGGAGATTCAGGATAGTCGACACCAAGCTCTTTGGTTATTTTTGAAAGTACATCCTTTTTTAAAGAAGGAGTTAAACCCATAGAACCGACACCTTGAACATTGGAATGACCCCTTAAAGGAAGCAATCCCGATTTTTTTTTNCCNACCATTCCCCTCAGCAAAGCCAAATTCACAATGGATTCCACATTAGCTACTCCATGCAGATGTTGAGTTATACCCATCGACCANGCAAAGGCAACATTTTCTGCCTTAGCATATTTTTTGGCCAGTTTAAAAATCTTTTTTGAATCAATACCAGATGAACGCTCAATATCATCCCAGGANGTAGAAATAATATCNTCTGNAAAATCANTATAACNATTTGTGTATTNCTCAATAAATTTTTCATCTACNANCTTCTGATCTATCAGTGCCTTACAGACTCCTTTTAANANCGCAATATCACCCCCAATATTAGGTTGTATATAATCAGTAGCAATTTTATGATCNCCAAAAGCCATAGCACGAAAATCACTTGGNACCTTATAGTTTTCCAANCCTGGCTCNTTNAGAGGATTNATGAAAATGACTTCACCCCCTCTTCTACGGCAACGNAGAAGNTCTTTCATNAACCGTGGGTGATTAGAAGAAGGATTNGCNCCCTGTACCCAGAACATATCAACGCCTTGTAAATCATCAAGAGTCAATGTGGCAGTTCCACTGCCAATTGTNCCACTTANTCCAGTTCCTGAAGCCTGATGGCAGTAATAAGAGCANTTATTTATATTGTTNGTCCCAAATATTCTCGCAAATAACTGTAAAATAAAAGCTGCTTCATTAGATGATCTACCAGAACTGTAAAAAAAGGTCCGGTTTGGATCAATATTTTTTAATGCTTGTATTAATTCAAATAAAGCGTCATCCCACTTAATCGGAATAAAATAATCACTTTTCTTACTNTTTAATAAAGGTGTATTAAGCCGACCGAGTCGTTCTAAATCACTAGGGCGAAAATTTTGGAATTGTTTTATGGTATTATCATAAAANAATCTATTCGAAATTGGACTTTGTATATCGGTAAGCTGTGCCTGAATGCTCTTTTTACAGATTTCCGGGAACTTCTCTGCTTCATTTACCATTCCTCCATTTTGGCCACCCATTCCTAATGCGCAGGTTTTACATGTATTTTTTGATGTGATAGAATGATAAAATTTCTTGAAGCCAATAATNCTTGCTATTTTTANCGATTCAAAAATTGAGCTAAATCCTGAAACTGCTCGACCCATTTTTTAAAAAAATAATTTAATCATTTTTAGCCTATTCAATAACAACTCTTATTTCAAATGGATGGCTTAACTGCTGATTAATGTCTTNTGCTTTAAAAACCCAATCATAAACCCCAACTCCAAATTGGTTATTGATTAAAATCTGGTTACAATAAAGTCCATCTCCTTCAACTATATCTCCGCTTGAATATCCAGATTCAAATAATGTATCCATTCCACCATCATCAAATAGAAAATAAAANGCACTGTCACTTCGAATACTGTCATCTAAAATTATATAAGATGTAAAGCCTACATTATCTATTGATTCAAGCCCATTTTCATCNGTAACCATAGCTCTAACCAAATATAAACTNTCTTCATTTAAGCCAGATTTAAAAATAGTATCTGGAATATTGGTATTTAAAATAGCTGGCGGAGGACCAAAATCCACTTCAAGTATGTTACTTCTTGTGATGATATCCCAATAATCTTGAATAGTAATTTGATAAAATCTTTCAGTAAGTACAAACGCTGGTGTAAAAGATGTATCTTGGTTGTTATTTGAAACGAATAAAATAGAATCATTATTCATATTATCATATTGAAGCATATTCAACGTATAGGAAACAAAATCTGAATCTGTATTCATAGTCCAGAAAATTCGATANATNCCGTTTCCTAAATCATTAAAATCCAANTCNACAGGTGTTGGNGCTGCNTCCACCAATCGATAACCATNACCAATTGATGTATAGTTGTAATCATCTATTACCTTAAGCCAATAATAGTGTACAATACCTGGNTTAAATTCNGATGTTGTATAGNTTGTCCTACTTGAGTCCATTATTGTAACTATAGAACTTTTCTGTCCATTATAAGATTCTGAAATAAGGATTTGATAGGCTTGAAAATCTGTTTCTACTGATGGTTCCCAGGTTATTGTCATCTTTGTTCGATTATAAATGATATTTTTAATATTTTGTGCTTTAGGAGAAGAATTTGAATTATCCACTATAAATGATATTGGTAACGATAAAGATGAATTATCGGAAAAATCAGTCGCAACAGCTTGAAGTGTATATTCATCGTTTGAATAATGGCTGCTATTCCATTCAATTATATAAACTGTATCTANGGTATCTGCCAAATATGAAATAGTATCATTGATTAAAAATTCAACCTTCTTAATACCTATGTTATCTGAAGCGTAAGCTGTAATAGAGGTTAATTCACTAATTACTGCTCCAGTTATAGGATTTAAAATATATACTTCGGGAGCTATCGTATCTTTCAGTTCTTTATTCGGTTCACTACAGTCCAAAAAGATAAATACAATCATGGATAATAAAATGGAATGTGTTTTCACAGTTCAAATCTAAACATGGTACTACCATAATTAAAAAACACCCTATAAGAAAACAGTTCTTTATTAGGGAATCATTCATTTGAAACACTAAATTCCAAAATGGCATCTTTATTTATCTTTTTAAGGAAACAATATGAAGAAAATATTTTCTAGTAAATCAGAATTAGTATCCAAATTAACATGGAAATATCTTGGATGGATTGGAGCATTTCTGGTCATATTTGGTTATTATCTTAATGCAAATGAGTTTACATCATCTTGGTTAGTCTGGTTTACAGGAAACCTTTTTGTAGGCCTTTTTTCTATCCATAAAAAAGCATATTCCACTGCCATTATGTCTTTTATTATTATGGTGATGAATATTTACGGCTACTTACAATGGGCTGCATAATTTTTAGCTCTTCCAAAGAATTAATCTGGTAAATTAATGGAACTAGTTTCGTCAAGCGTTGATTTTCCAAAAAAAAACGATTTTGTATATCTAAATACTGCAAATGTATCCTTGATGTATGAAGGTTGTAGAATTGCCATTTCTGATTGGTATAATGACGTTGCATGGAATGGAAGTATCAATTTTAATGAATTAGCTGAAAAAGAGGTTTTTTATGAAATTCATCATCTTTCTGCAAAGCTATTTAATGTCGATCCCAATGATATTGCTATAGGATCCAGTGCAACTGAATTACTCAGTTCTCTTGCCTGGGCAATTGCACCAAAAAAAGGAGAAAATATTTTAAGTACTGATATTGTATTTCCAAGTACTGTATATCCCTGGAAGCGAGTTGCTGATTCTACTGGTGCAAACGTAATTCTTATCAAAGCTAAAGATAATTATCTTGATCAAGAAGATATTGTTAAAGCGATTAATCAAAATACAGCAATAGTGTGCATATCTCATGTAGAATACGGGAATGGCCAGTTATACAATCTTCAAAAATTATCTGACGCAGCACGTGCAGTTGACGCACTTTTTATTGTAGATGCAACACAGTCGGCAGGAGCAATACCAATTGACTTAAAAAAATGTAGGATTGATGCATTAGTTTGCGGTGCATACAAATGGCTTTGTGGGCCGTTTGGTACTGCAATTATGTATATTAATCCCGATTTGCGAAAAAAGATAGTACCTGGGCTTGTAGGTTTTCGAAGTCACAAACACATGTGGCATCTAGATCCAGGCAGACTAGAATATCCTGAATCAGCAAAAAAATTTGAATTCAGCACTATGGCATTCGGTTGTGCTATAGGTTTAGGAGCTTCTATAAAATATATTTTAAACATTGGCTTAAATGCAATATGTGATCATAATTATTCATTAACTAGCCGTTTAATTAGTGGTCTTAAAAAACAAAATGCCTTGATATTGTCCCCGGAAAATGATAAGGAAAGATCGGCAATTGTAGTTGCAAAATTTGAAGACTATAATTCAAGAGATCTTGTTAAAGCATTAAAGGAGCAAGGTATTTTCATATCCATCAGAGCAGGTAACCTGAGATTTTCTCCACACTTTTATAATACAAAAGATGATATTAAAATAACTTTGGATCATATTGAAAGGATAATTAAAGAAAAATGATATTATACCAACCTAAGTTTTCTAGCAAAATTGCCTATTATTTTTTCTAATTAAGAAAGAATATTGCAATTAATAATATAGAAAGAATTTCAATTATTAAGATCTAAGATCTGTTGGTGTAATAGGCAGTTTTCTTATTCTCTTTCCAGTTGCAGCATAAACAGCATTTGCTATAGCTGGTGCAATAGGGGGTAAACCTGGTTCTCCTACACCGCCAGGATATTCATTATTATTAATTATGTGCACCTTTATTTTAGGCATCTCATGCATTCTGAGCACCTTATAATCATCATAATTACCTTGATCTATTTTTCCTTTATTTACGGTAATCTCACTTTTTAGGGTAGCTCCAATACCGAAAACAATCGCACTCTGCATCTGTGCCCTAATAGTCATTGGATTTACTGTTTGTCCACAATCAATTACACAAGTTACATTATGAACTCTAACTTTTTTTGATTTCAAAATGGAAATTTCGGCTACTTCTGCAACATGACTACCAAAAGAGTAGTGATATGCAAAACCATGAAATCGCCCTTCTTTAAGTTTTTTACCCCAACGAGATTCCATGGCGGCTTTNTTTATGACCACTGCTGATCGTGAATTCAAATNNAANTGNTTAAGACGNAGNTCTACTGGGTCNATATTANCNAGATTGGCTAGTTCATCAATAAATGACTCATTCGCAAATGAATTTTGGGAATCATAAACTGCTCTCCAAAATCCAAGTGGAATATCTGTTTCAAACGGTTTTGTTTCTATAAGCATATTAGGGAAATTGTACTTTATAGTTTTCGCTCCTTCTGCAATAAATGAAATTTTTCTTTTAACAAAATTTAAGCTCATGATCCCTTTTGCCAATCCAGGAAGAGATGCTCCATATTGATAGATCATTTGNTGNCCAGCTACATCAGGAGATACAATTTTNTGTTTCCANAAATCTATTTTATTNTTTTTTATATTTCCTACTAGNTGATGNATACTCGAAGGCCTGTTNAATCCGTGTCTAGTATCATCTTCTCTCATCCATATTAATTTAGTAGGTTTTTTTANTTTTTGTGATATATATACCCCTTCATCAATGAAATCATTAAAGGATTTTCGACCGAAACCACCACCAAGGAAAGNAANATTNATTTTTATATCTTTCTTATCAAAGCCNGTAATAGTTGAAGCTCTATCTACTGCATTTTTNGGATTTTGAGTTCCCGCCCATATTTCACATNAATTATCATTTACATTTACCACACAATTNCACGGCTCCATAGCGGCATGGGTTTGGAAAGGAAGATGNTATTGTGCTTCAAATAAGTTATCTGTTTTTTTTGCAATCTTATTGGGNNTNCCNTCCTTGCGTACNGAGTCAGCTTTTTTNAAAATTAATTTTTGCATNACTTNATTATATATTTTACTATCATTATTCTTGGGTTTTTTCTTTTTCCATTTTATNNTTAATAGNTTCNTTGCCTGAATGACAGACCAAGTATTTTTACCGATCACAGCGAGACCTCTNGGTATTACAAAAACATCNAATATACCTGGCTGTTTTTTTATTTGCTCAGCGTTTGAACTCAAATAGGTTGCACCAAATGANGATGGCCTTTCAACCATAGCATAAACCATTCCTTTTAAATTAATATCCATTGCATAAGNAGCTGTCCCATTTGTTTTAATTACACTATCNGTTCTAAGCATATCTTTACCAATAATAGAATAATTTTTTNNATTCTTTAGATTTATTTTTTTAGGAATNTTTAATGTTGAAGCCAAATCAGTAACAGANCCATACGATACTTTTTTCNTACTAGGTCTATGATAAATCATACCAGATTTTGCTTCACATTCNACTGGACTGACTTTCCATTTCATTGANGCTGCTTCAATCAGCATGTGTTTTGCGATTGCACCTGCTTCACGCATCTTTTTCCAACCANATNTACTNATGCTACTACTTCCGCCAGTCCCNATAAATGAAGAATCNGGNCTTTGTATTACTTCTATTTTTGACCAATCTGCTTCCATTTCTTCTGCNATTAACATTGGCAAAGAAGTCCAGACTCCTTGTCCCATTTCAGCCTTTGTAACTGAAATAANAATTTTATCATCAGGCANTATATTGATAAAAATATTCGGTCTGAANCTTTTTTCTTGTGNTCCTATTAACTTATTNCCAAAAGGAAAATAAAATCCAATCGCAAGTCCTGATCCTATGATTGAACCAACTTTCAAAAAATCTCTTCGAGTAAACATATTCTGGCTACCCATTTCTTANCTCTTTCGATGCTGTATANATGGCTTTTTTTATCCTTTGGTAGGTCCCACACCTACATATATTCATTTTCATTGCATTTTCTATATCTGAATCATTTGGATTCTGATTTCTAGTCAAAAATGCTGATGCAGTCATGATTTGTCCTGATTGACAGTATCCACACTGAGGTACATCATGTTGGACCCACGCCTTTTGGACTGGATGATCACCATCGTTTGATAATCCTTCGATTGTTGTTATCCAATCATCCTCTTCTATACTATCAATAGAAGTCTGGCATGATCGTCTTTCAACACCATTTACATGTACTGTACAAGCCCCGCAAAGTCCTCTTCCACAGCCAAATTTCGTACCAGTAAGTTTTAACTCATCCCTTAGAACCCATAAAAGGGGAGTTGACGAATCAACATTTACAAGTTTATTTTTTTTATTTACTTTAATTTTATATTTAGACATTATAACCCTACTGATTATTCGATATTAGTATAAATGGACTTCCAGTTACCTGGTTCTTCGTCAATCTGTTTGTCATCTAATATATATCTTCTATACCCATTAAACTTTACAGATGAATCCCAATGCATTTTTTTTAAAAGAACCCTGTGTGTAATTGATTTTTCTTCCTTAATTAAAGATACTATTTGTCTTGATATTGCCGATATAATCTTTTTTTGAGAATTGTATTGTGAATTAATTTGTGCACTAATATTCTGAGAAATTTCTTCTAACATAAAATTTTCATGAATGTACGATAAGCCTTCTTCCACTTTCTTATTTCTATATTCTACATTATCTAGATAAAATGATATTAACTTATTTAATTGTCTTCGGTTTTTATAAATATCTGCTCTTGGATTTAATTGTTTATAATTTTGATCATCATAAACTATATATGGTAGTCCACTCAGTAATCCGTCTGCAGTCGATGTAGTCCAATTACCACCTATTTGTTTTGGAGAAACACCTAAACAGCATCTTCCTAATCCATAATAATATTCCTTTTTCGTTGCTTTTGGAATATCAGTAATCATCCATTCAAATGGTGCTCTTCTTTTTGTATAGAATGGCACCCAAACTCTAAAATCCTTCCTTTTTATCCATAATTCTTCAATAGCTGCGCAAAATAATGGGAAACTTTTTTCCAGTTCTGGCTTATGATTAAAAACAATAATTCTCAGTGGATCATGATCAAAAATGGAAACTTCTTCTATCTTGGAAGGTAGAATCTCTCTTGGGAATACTGTTATTATTTGATTCAGTTTTCTAATAACATTGACATTAAATACTCTACTTGCCTGTTCAATAAAATGATCTTTTTTGGAATTGGAATTAAAATAACAGACATCCATATCAAGAATTCCGATCGCATGCATTCGAAATAAGCTCTGTCTTTGCATAATATCTAGATAATCCCTAAAATGGGTAAACCCAAAGAAAGTTGGATTTATGTTAGTGAATTCTGTGAAATAGTTTTTCAACTGCGTAGCATGATGAGGAAGATTTAAAAAAACACTATCGATTGAATAATCCTGCCATTTAATTTTTTGCAACTCTTGGTAATCAACATTATTTCTATTTGATGGCGGCGTGGGTACCGAAATTTCAATATGTTTCGTATTAGAAAGTCTTAACATTTTTTTCATCAACCGAGTTCTATATTTATATCTATCGCTATACTTTGGAATTATACAATACCAGTAAATATCATTACGAAGTAAAGATAAGGAATATATCATTTTTCTTAAAAAACGTAGNTAATTATCAGAAGCNGGNTCCTGNAGATTAGTAATAGTTGGATATAATAAAATTCGTTTCATTTTTGTATATTATTTTTTNAAANTTNAATCAATTCTGAANTTNAAAAGAAGTGNAATAATATCCTTATGAAATTTTAGCAGTATGTAGCCCGCTAAAAATAGGATTTGTTNGTACTCNATTCAATNTCTTAATCTTACAATANNGATNGAGNAANCAATTTTTTTGTTAATAAATAGTCGTCTTAAAATGTGTATTAGTTGGTTCGGATANTATNTTTTTATNNACATAGANAACAACTAAACAATATGTTCTNGATTANGATCATAAATTAATTATTGTTTTTGATAAACAATTATTGNTTTTGTTGCAAAATATTCTTCAGTTTCTATTTCATTTGTAGTAATTGTGAGAACNNCNTCNATTATACTGTATTCACTAATTGTTTTTTCATTATCAACTANTGTAGTGAGTTTTTCTNCANTAATAATCCACAATCCANCTCCCTGATCTAGGTCTCCATCNGNTTTTCCTTTGTAATTAAAAGTACCATCTTNAGAAAATATTAATATCTCATTATNATNATNGTCNTTTTTTATGATTTCTTTTTCCNCGGGATCACTATAATAANTCGTAGACATNGATTGAAATANCCAAGAACCAATTATTANATNNTTATTCTCTGATCCANATATTCTATATGAANNAANGATAAGCAGNCCAAGAATAATANAATANAATTTCTTTCTCATNAAGGACTCCTNTTAGTTCTAATACAAGNCTAATTTATTAATCTATACAANGAATTACTGTATTTGATATTGATTATTTAATGNTTNTCTTTATTTTCAATTTTCTCTTCCNTNATATATTTTGNTTAATTTCCAGCNATTTATTTTTNGAAGTACANATAAATANTTTTTTATTTTNGTCTCTATATATTNGTGANAGANCCCCATTTTCATACGANAATCCNAANACCATGGAATCATCTATACAAGNTATGATTTTTTTCCTATGGTNCCAATTTGTATAAGTACCCTCCCANGGCTGACCTTCTTTATAGGTAATATTTTCGATTAGATTATGATCAGGACTATAGAATTTCCAGNTNCCAACTCTCATTCCTCTNNAATATTNTCCTTCTATTTCNAATGATCCATTTANATAATAAGCTTTNTATCTTGCCNTTTTTTTCACCATCTAAATAAAAGAGTTCCCTGTGCAACTNACCATTNGGATNAAATTCATTGACTGGACCAATTATTTTNCCATCTCTNTATATCCCTTTCCAATGTAATTGACCNTCTCTATGAAAAACTTTCATACCACCACTTCTATTTCCATTNTTATAATTNCCTTTTTCTGATAGANAATANNTNTGCTTTAAAATTNCATNGTTATTTTTTTTNTTNANNCGTTTCCANTTTAAGTANTTTCCATGTTTTAGACCATTCTTNTAGGTATATATNCTGTACCGTGTACCATCATCATANTAATCCACTATTTGAGTTATTAAGAATCCTTNTNCNGTTTTAGTATAACANGTGACCTTTTTCCTATTATTAAATCTATCTTTTACNACATGTTGAACTTTNTCTCCTCCAAAAATAAATCCCATAAAAAGATTTGANNATAAAAAGCAGAAAATTGCANNTTTANATATTTTATATGTTTTAAAANCCATCTATATTATTTCTCTTTAATAGTTTCGGCTNAGTTTTNANATNTANTTTAATAAACNACGTGANTTTTTTATCGGTATAGAANTTTTTNTCATATAGANAACAGTGATNATGNTGNCATATAAANATATTCCATAGAGTAATTTAAGATATTTAATCTTGGATTATTGCGATAGCATAATTNCAANTTTTTNTATTTNATTCTGATCTNTATNAAAATTNCATTAAANATAATATTACCNCTTGTNTTTTTTTAATCNAGTTTTCTATATTNANTNTAGCCAACCNAGCGATTTATCNCNCATTTATTTGTCTGCCTGAGGAATACCTCAACGAAATGGATAAANTAGCCANATGCTAATTTATCATTCACATACCAAACCAACCCTAAGGAGANAGAATGGCAGAAGCGATTGAATTAGACTTGACATTAAATCAGCCNGGAATAAAAACAACAAAGCATCAGTTAAAACCTATCTTGGATACCATTCAAGATGGAGAGAATTCAGATATTCCTAAAAAACACACTATAGAAGAATTTTATAAAGATGATCAACTAGGATCTGATGTATTAAAAAACAAATATCTTGCTCCTTGGGAAAAACACCCATGGCAATTATGGAATCGTCAAGCAGTTGCAATCGCTTCAGTTGAAAAAACAAAAGCACTACGGAACAAATGGGAGAAAAAGTTCTTCGCTATATTAAAAAATTTCAAATTTGTTCCTGGTGGTCGAATTATGCATGGCGCTGGACGCGAGGATATCACTACTACTTTAAATAATTGCTATGTAGTTGCTGTTAAAGATGATTCAGTAAAATCGATTTATGAAACTATTATTAATGAGGCATTGACCTACAAATATGGTGGTGGATGTGGACACGACCTATCTGTATTAAGACCATCAGGCGAAGCAATTAATGGTACTGGAGGAGAATCTTGTGGGCCTACAGGTTTTATGAACCTGTTTAGTGAAAACACAAATACTATTGCCCAACATGGTAGACGTGGTGCCAATATGCAGACTCTTAGAATTGATCATCCAGATATCGAAAAATTTATCGAGATGAAAACAGGTGATATTGATATGATAAAATATTCAAATATATCAGTACTACTCACTCATGATTTTATGAACGCAGTAAAAAATAATCTTGATTTTGATTTAAAATACAATAGTAAGATTTATAAAACTATCAAAGCAAAATATTTATGGAAAAAAGTTATTGAAAATGCTCACGCTAGTGCTGAGCCAGGAATATTATTTTGGGATACAATGACAGAATATCATAATGCTGAATATTGTTCACCACTAGTATCTACCAACCCATGCGCTGAACAACCACTACCAGATGGAGGTTGCTGTAACCTTGGCGCCGTAAACCTAGATCGTTTTGTTGATAATCAAGGAAATTTCTTGATAGAAGATTTTAAAGAAACTGTAGCTACAGGAACAAGATTCCTTGATAATGTAATAGATTATAATATAGATCGCCATGCTTTGGAAGTTCAAAAGAAAAACGCAGAAAATGATCGTCGTATTGGTTTAGGAATACTTGGACTTGGTGATATGTTAGTACGTATGGGTATAAAATATGATAGTGAAGATGCCTTGCATACTGTAGAACAAATAATGCAAATTTTTCGGGACACGGCCTATGAAACAAGTCATGAACTAGCCAAAGAAAAGAATCCTTTCCCGTATTTTGACTGGGAAGGTTATAGTAAAAGTAAATTTATAAAGCAATTTTCTAAATCTTTTCAAAATAAAATTAAAAAGAATGGTATTAGAAATAGTACGCTAACAACAGTTGCCCCTACTGGTAGTGGTGCAATTGTTTCTAGAGTAACATCAGGAATTGAACCTATTTTTGCTACATCCTATAAAAGACGAGTAAAACAAAGTAGTGGAAATGGTAAGGAATTTGATGAATATACTGTATATCACCCAGTAATAAAAAAATTATTTGGAAATGATGAAAATTTGCCAGACCACATAGTTACTGCCCATAATATTGATCCTTTTTTTAGAGTGAAAATGCAAGGTATTATTCAAAAATATATTGATTCATCTATTTCATCTACAGTTAATCTGCCTAATGATACTTCAGTAGAAACAGTAGCTGATATCTATATTTCAGCATACGATGCAGCTTTAAAAGGAATTACTGTTTATCGTGAAGGAAGTCGCGAAGGAATTTTAGTTACAGATAATAATAAAAATGTAATCAATGATGATAATAAGAAAAAGACTTCAGACCAAATTGATATTGATAAAAAGCCTAGGGTTCGGCCAGTTCAGACAAAAGGGGTTACTAGGAGAATTCGTACTGGCGAAGGAACTCTTTATATTACTATAAATGAAGATGAAAATGGACTATGTGAAGTATTTACAACGATAGGAAAGGCTGGTGGAAACGCGGCTGCTCAGTCTGAAGCTATTAGCAGATTAATTTCTCTTTCACTCCGCTCGGGTTTGGATCCACATTCTATTGTTAGGCAACTTAAAGGGATCTCAGGACCCAATCCTACATGGGAGGATGGGCGTCTTATCCTCTCTACTCCCGATGCGATAGGAAAAGCATTAGATGACTATTTAAATGAGAAAAATAATTCTAAATCATCGATTGTAGATGATGATGAAAAAAAATTATTAATCACCATGGCAGGAAATCCAGAAATGGAGAATATTGATACCACAGAAAATAGTCTAATGATTTGTACTAAATGTCATAATCACAGCGTGGTAAATGAAGGAGGATGCCTCACATGTCGTGAATGCGGTTGGTCTAAATGCGAAGATTAAAGTAATATTTATATAAATAAAAAATTTTAGATATTTTATTGGTCGTTTTTCTAAATTTCCATTATATCTTTTTCTTTTTCCTCTTGTAGTTTATTTAGATTAGAAATATGATCATCCGTTAATTTCTGAATGTCATTATCTCTTCTTTTAATCTCATCCTCTGAAATATGTTCATCTTTCCCATAGTCATGCAGGTGGTGTATTGCATCCCGGCGCACATTTCTAACTGCAATACGTCCTTCTTCAATTAACTTATGAACAAAACGGGTTAATTCCTTGCGACGCTCCTCGCTTAGAGGAGGAATTGGTATTATTACAGATGTCCCATTATTTCCTGGAGTGAAACCCATGTTTGCATCCATAATTTCCTTCTCTATAATTGGAATAAGAGTTTTTTCATAGGGCTGAATATTAATTACCCTCGATTCGGGAACCGAAATTGTTGCCAGCTGATTTAATGGAGTTTTATTTCCATAATAATCTATAGTAATAGAATTAAACATCTCAGGGTTCGCTCTTCCTGTACGAACTTTATTCAATTCTCCTTGAGTATGTAAGATAGATTGGTCCATACGGCGTGCAGTATCTTTTAATATTTTATCAATCATAATTTTCTTTAACAAGAGTTCCTATATTAGCACCTAAGATTAGAGCTTTCAAGTCTCCTTCATGATTAATGTTAAATACTCTGATCGGCAAATTATTCTCCTTACACAAAGTGATTGCTGTTAAATCCATCACTTGTAGATTTTTTTTTAATATTGTATTAAAATCAACTGTTTCGTATTTAAATGCATCTTTATGCTTCATCGGGTCCTTATTGTAGACTCCATCAACTTTAGTACCTTTCAGAACTATTTCCGCACCTAATTCAGTAGCGCGTAATGCTGCTGCTGAATCTGTAGTAAAAAAGGGGTTTCCAGTACCACCAGCTACAATTACGATTCTATCTTTTTCAAGATGCCTAATTGCCCTTCTTCGAATATAAGGTTCCGCTATTTGTGTCACATTAATTGCTGAGAGAGTCCGGGTTTCACAGCCTACTTTTTCAAGCGCATCTTGAACTGAAATAGCATTCATAATTGTAGCAAGCATACCAAGATAATCTCCAGTGACACGATCCATCCCTTTCGAAGCTGCTTTTATGCCTCTAAAAATATTCCCTGCACCAATAATAAGTCCAACACCAACTCCTAACTTCCTTATTGATCTCACTTCATTAGCCAGGTATACAGCTCTTTTTGGATCGATTCCAAATCCTGTTTCACCAGACAATATTTCGCCACTTAATTTAAGAAGAACTCGACGAAATACAGGCTCAGCCACAGTATATATAAAAAAATTAAATTTTTCCGTTTTCTGAAGGATTTTCGCCGATTGCGAATCTTACAAATCGTTTTATACTGATATTTTCACCTAAAGTGGCTATAGACTCTGTTAATAAATCTCTAACTTTTATATCGGGGTCTTTAACATATGCTTGATCTAATAGACAGTTTTCTTGAAAAAATTTATTTAGTCTCCCTTCAACCATCTTATCAATTATTTCTTTTGGTTTTCCATCTGCTTTGGCCTGCTCAGTATAAATCTCTTTCTCTTTTTCAATAATTTTATCAGGAATAGATTCCTTATCAATTGCTAATGGGTTAGTAGCTGCAATTTGCATCGCAAAATTATGTCCTAAATCTGAGAAATCATCGGTCTTCGCCACAAAATCAGTTTCACAGTTCAATTCTAATAGCACGCCCAAACGTCCACCTGTGTGAATATAAGAATATATTAAGCCATCTTTAGTTTCTCTAATTCCTTTTTTTTCAGCTTTTGCAATACCCGATTTTCTTAAATGGTCTACTGCTTTATCTAAATCTCCATCTGATTTTACTAAAGCCTTTTTACAATCCATCATACCAGCACCAGTTTTATCTCGTAATTCCTTCACTAAATTTGCATCAATGCTCATTTTAACTATTCTTCCTCTTCAATTAATTCTTCAGATATTTCTTGGTTTAATATTTCAGTTTCAGAAGAAGTTTTTTCAGTCTGCCAATCAGAATTATTAATATCATCATTATTCATATTCTCATTTTTCGGGTTTTCCAAACCCTTAGCCTCATTTATAGAATCAGCCAAAGAAGCAATAATCAATTGGATAGTCCTAATGGAATCGTCATTCGCAGGAATGGGGTAATCAACTTTTTCTGGATCTGTATTTGAATCGACAATTGCAATAACTGGAATATCTAATCTTTTTGCCTCCCGTATGGCAGTATCTTCATATTGTGCATCTACCACAAGGATTGCATCAGGAAGACGACGCATGTCTTTAATACCTCTGTGCTGATCGGAAAGTTTAACTTTTTCTCGATTGAGAGTTTGCGTTTCTTTTTTTGTCAGATTATTATAAAGGCTCGATCCCTCTTTTTCCAATAACTTAAGACGCTTGATACTTTTTTTTATGGTAGAAAAATTCGTTAAAGTACCACCTAGCCATCGTTCGACCACATAGAACATGCTACACCGGTCNGCTTCTTNTTGAACAATATCCTTTGCTTGTTTTTTTGTTCCTACAAATAAAATTTCACCCTTTTTACTAATAATTCCTTTAATAAATTTTTGTGCATTATCAATTGCCCGAATTGTTTCATCNAGGTTAATAATATGAACTCCATTTTTTTCAAGCAGAATATAAGGTTTGAAATTTGGGTCCCATTTACGGGTCACATGACCGAAGTGAGCACCAGTACCTAATAAATCTTTAAATTTAATATTCGCCATAATATATCAACGTTTCGAAAACTGGAAATTTTTCCTTGCACCGGGTTGTCCTGGTTTTTTCCGCTCTACTTTTCGGGCATCACGAGTAAGGAATCCTTTTTCCTTTAAAACAGAGCGATAATCGTCACTCATATTTAGCAAAGCTCTTGAAATACCAAGACGGATTGCACCTGCTTGTCCAGTTAGTCCTCCACCTCGAACATTAATCTTTATATTATAATCTTTTTCTCCTTGAACTGCCACCAAAGGCTGCATAACTACTGTAGCTAAGGTAGCCCTACATAAATAATCACGGAATGGTTTACCATTTACTGTAATATCACCTTTCCCGGAGACCATAAAAACTCGAGCGACGGAACTTTTACGTCTTCCAGTACCATAGTATATTGCTTCACTCATATTTATTTAATCGTTAATTCCACAGGTTTTTGTGCATGATGCGGATGTTCAACACCTACATAAACTTTTAGATGCGAAAGTGTTTTACGACCCAAACGATTATGAGGCAACATTCCTTTAACAGCATTTTTTATAATTCTATCTGGGTATGTTCGACGAAGGTGATCCAAACTAATTTCTTTACCTCCCCCAGGGTAACCAGTATGAGAGAAGTAGGTTTTTTTTGTTTCTTTTTTACCAGTCAGGCGTACTTTTTCAGCATTAATAACAACTACACAGTCACCCATGTCCATATGGGGAGAAAAATTAACCTTATGCTTCCCACGAAGAACCTCAGCTATTTTAGAGGCAAACCTTCCCAATACCTGGCCTTCAGCATCAGCTATCCACCAGTTTTTTTCTACTTCAGATTGTTTTATTGATAATGTTTTCATTTATAACTTCGAANGAAGCCGGCAAANTTAGACGTACCTTCTNACCCTAGTCAACAAATAATCAATTTTATTATAATTTAATTTGTAGCCAAAAAACCGCATGAAATTGTCATATCAACTTTNCCAAAAAGAGTTTCACCTAAATANGGAGAATTCAAGGATTTGGAATAAATATGATTCAAACCAAAGGTCCATTTTGCATCTGGATTTAAAATAGTAATCTCTGCAGGTGTTCCAAGTTGAAAAAGGTCTGTTTTAAATCCCATTATCTTCCTCGGTTTTTGCGTCATTAAACCAATTAATTTTTCAAGAGTAATTACTTTTTCATTTATTACCAACACTTTAAAAACTACTCCAAAACAAGACTCCAATCCTATCATGCCAAAAGAAGCCAAGTCAAAAGTAGTTTCCTTATCCTCTAATGTGTGTGGCGCGTGATCAGTGGCAATACAATCAATAGTACCATCTTTTATAGCATCAATAANAACCTGACGATCTTTTTCAGTTCGAATNGGAGGAGCTACTTTAAGATTTGTATTAAAGGATTTTAAGGCTTCATCATTAAAAAAAAGATGATGTGGAGTAACTTCTGCAGTTATTCTATTATTCTTTTTTTTCGTTTCCCGAAGAAGATCAACTGTTTTTGCAGAGCTTATGTGTGGAACATGTAGCTTTGCACCAGTAAACTTTGCCAGTTCTAAATCTCTGTGAACCATTACAGATTCTGAAAAGTCTGGATTTCCAGGTAAACCTAATTTATTGGAAACAAAACTTTCATTCATAACACCATTCGAACGAAGACATTCATCTTCAGCGTGGTTTATAATAGGGACATCCATTAATGTTGAATATTCCAATGCACTTCTCATTATAGAACCATTCTGGATGGGCAAACCGTCATCGCTAAATGCAACCGCTCCTGCCTGATGCATAAGTCCCATTTCCGTAAGTTTTTCACCATTCTGGGATTTTGTTACTGCACCAATAGGATGAATATTGATAGGGCATTTTTCAGCTTTTTGATAAATAAAATTGATTGATTCTGGACTGTCAAGAGGTGGATAAGTATTTGGCATCACGCAAACCCGAGTGAAACCGCCAGCCATAGCAGCTTGAGCACCAGTAAACAATGTTTCTTTATCCTCTCTACCAGGTTCTCGAAAATGAACGTGGATATCACAAAAACCATGGGTAATAACTCTACCAGTACAATCAATAGTCCCAGCAGTTTTAGAAGCCCCAGTTTTACCAACTCCAGCAATTTTTCCATTTTTTAACCAAATATCTCCATCAAATATTTTTTTAGTATATGGGTCAATAATCGTACCATTTTTCAGTAATATCTCTTTTTTAAGCTTAGTAATCTTCATGGCTGCTTTCCGTTATCCGTTTTTGCACTACAAAGTAAATATAGAATTGCCATACGGGATGCTACCCCATTCAACACTTGATCTAAAATAATTGCCTGATCGCTATCCGCCACCGCACTATCAATTTCAACTCCTCGGTTGACCGGACCAGGATGCATAATCACAATTTCTTTTTTATGTTGATCTACTCGCTCCTTTGTAATTCCAAACATAGATCTGTACTCACGTATTGAAGGTATTAGACCAAAACCCATTCTTTCTTTCTGAATTCGAAGAACATTTAAAGCATCTGCCCAATCAATTACTTCATCCACATTTGTATTTACAGAAATGTCAAAATTTTCAATAAATGATGGCATAAGATTTGGAGGCCCACACAATGTAACATTTGCCCCTAAAGTAGTTAAACCATAAATATTACTCAAGGCTACTCTGCTATGAGATATATCACCAATAATTCCAATATTAAGTCCTTTAATTTCTCCAAATTTTTCTGATAAGCTCATTATATCCAATATAGCCTGAGTTGGATGCTCGTGAGTACCATCGCCAGCATTAATAACTATTGCATCTACAAATCTTGTAAGATGATTACAAGAACCTGGCGTAGGATGTCTCATCACTACAGCATCAATTTTCATAGCCTCTATATTCTGCACAGTATCCTTAAAACTTTCTCCTTTTTTTAGACTACTTGAAGATGCCGAAAAATTTACCGTGTCAGCGGTCAAACGTTTCTGAGCCAACTCAAAACTGAGTCTGGTTCGTGTAGAGTTTTCAAAAAATAAGTTTACAATAGTTATACCCTGCAATGAAGGAACTTTTTTTATAGGGCGATCCAAAACCTCACGAAAATTAAAGGCTGTATCAATAATAGTTTTAATATCTTGACTGGGATATCCTTCTAAACCTATCAAATGTTTTTGGCATAATCTACCCATCATTTATCCATTAAGAGAAAAACACTGTCTTTATTATCTTTTTCCTTTAAAAGGACTCTCACATGCTCTCCTTCATGAGTCGGTATATTTTTACCAACAAAATCTGCTTTTATTGGTAATTCACGATGCCCTCGATCAACCAAGACGGCCAGCTGAACCTTTGCAGCCCTCCCAAAACTATTTAATTCATCTAAAGCCGCTCTAATAGTACGACCAGTATATAACACGTCATCTACAAGAATAACTATCTTACCATCGATTAGAAAGGTTATTTCAGTTCCTTTTACCTCAGGCATTACAAGTCGTTGCCTAAAATCATCCCTATGAAATGTTATATCTAGAGAACCTATTTTTAAACTCAAACCAGTAAACTCATTAATTTTTTCTCTGATTCGATATGCCAAAGGAACACCCCTATTGTGTATCCCAATGAGGACTATTTGTTCTGGGTGTTGGTTACGTTCTATTATCTCATGACCTATGCGAGTAACCGTACGATCCATGGCTAAACCATCCATTAATACCTTATTATTCATTTTTCATATATTCCATTTTCCCCTTCAAAAAAAAACCTCCAGCAGAAGTTAATAACTCACCTGGAGGTTTATTCTCTGCCCTTTCCAGCCTCACTGGACCAATTTAAAGGGGATTTAAAAGTAATTGAAATTATGATATATCCTTGAAGATACAATGCAGAATTTCAGGAATAATATTAAGGTCTATATGGTCCATTTCAATAGTTAAATCAATCGTTTCTTTATTAAACCACTTAATTTGGCGCCGAGAAAATTGTTGAGTTTTAATCACAATTTCCTTTTCCATCTTTTCCCTATTTATCTTGCCATTTAAATATGCTTGAATTTGGCTATAACCAATAGAGTTTAATGCTGGAAAGATGGTTCCGTTTTCTGATTGTTTATTTAATAATGTTTTAACCTCTTTAATCCATCCATTATTCAGCATTAACTTTGTACGGAATGTAATTCTCTGATTCAATA
Source organism: Fidelibacterota bacterium (assembly GCA_002718285.1). The sequence goes on along the minus strand of PBAR01000014.1, from coordinate 23,717 downwards.
ATGATCGTTCCCACCTTAATAAAATCGTAAAAAGATCTAATGTTTCAGCGGGATTTATTTTTTGGTTTTTAAATTGTTCGGTAGGGGATTTACCTGTTGTTTCATATATTTCTATAGCTCTTATTAAACGGTTTTTATTATTGATATGTACAATATCTGCATATTCTGGATCAATAAATTGTAACCTTTTATAAAGTCTATCAGGATCCTTTTTATAAAATTTCTCAAGGCGTAATCGTGTTGGTAAATCTGTGATACTTTCATTAAATATACCTTTGGTTAAAGCCCTGTAATAAAGCCCAGCACCACCACAAATAATAGGGATTTTATCTCGGGATTTAATATTTTTTACCTTTTCCCTAACCATTTTAGAATATTGACCTGCGGAAATAGGTTGTGATGGGTCTTGAAATCCTAATAAATGATAATAAACTCCTTTCATTTCCTTTTTTATTGGTTGTGCGGTACCAATTGGCATCCCTTTATAGATTTGTCTAGAATCTAAACCGATAATTTCACCATCTATTAATTTTGCTAATTGAATTGCTAGCGATGTTTTACCAGTCGCCGTGGGACCAATTATAGTTATTATTTTTTTCATTTTGTCTGAAGAAATTAGATATTAAAAAGTCATATTATAATTTTAAAGTAATTTTATATTATAAATTATGTTACCAAAACCTATTAATTTTTTTCACCAAGTCTGATAGTTGATCTAAAGCAAAAAACTTTTAATGAAATTGGAAAAAACTAGTTTCTTGTAATCATATCTCGAAGATAAAAATTTTATCATTTGGGAAAACAAAATTAAAAATAAACACCTATAATCTTCATCCCCATCCCTCCCTATTTTTTCAATAGAAATTGATGATATCTATACTCCATTTTCAGATTGAATAGTAAGGACTTTGCGACTTTTGGTTAAGTAATTTCTGTATAGATATTATATCAAATATCCAATAACTTACCGCAACAGATCAAATACAAGAATTAAAAGATAAAATTCAAAAAATAGAAATAATTAATTAACAATTATGAAAACAATTATTCTTTTTCGTCATGGTAAATCAGACTGGAAAGCAAATTTTTATCAGGATCTTGACCGTCCAGTTTCAAATCGTGGCATAAAGGCTGCAAAACTCATGGGAATATATCTTCATGAAATCAACAATATCCCCGATTTAGTTATTTCTTCTCCTGCAGTGAGAGCTTATGATACTGCTCAACTAGCAATTAGTTCTGGAGAATGGAACAGGAAATTAAATTTGGATCAAAATCTTTATGGAGCAACACCAGAGATTGTAATGAATATTTTATGCAACCAAGATGATAAATATGATTCCATCTGTATTACTGGGCATGAGCCAACAATGTCCTTATTTATTAACAAGTATACAGATTCAGGTTACCAAAAATTTCCTACCGCAACTATGGCAAGAATCGATTTTTTTACAAATAATTGGTGTAACGTAGCTAGATCAAAAATAAACTTATGTTGGTTAACACGACCTAAAGAATTAGTTTAATTACGTTCAAATCGCCTATCGAGTTCATCTATGGAAAGTTGAATGATGATAGGACGACCGTGAGGACAAAAATATGGGTGTTCAGTAGCAAAAAGCCTATTTACTAATTCCTGCATTTCTTCCCTGGTTAATTCATCACCAGCTTTCACAGCAGACTTGCAAGCAAAACTTGCAGCTAAGCCTTCCTTATGAGAGCTATAATGTTTTCCTTCATTTAAAAAATGATCAATTATTTCACGGATAACTTGTCGCTCATTTCCAAGGGCAATTCCAGATGGAATAGCTAGAATACGAATAGAAGAATCACTTTCTTTTTTCACTTTAAATCCAATTTTTTCCAGATAAGGAAGAATATCGAGTAGATTATCAAAATCATCTGGTGAAAACTCAATGATTTCAGAAAATAACAATGTCTGAGAAGCCATTGACGTATTTTGAAAGGCAATCAACGCTTCTTCATACAGTACTCTTTCATGGGCAACATGCTGGTCAATAATCACCAATCCACTACTGATCTCCGAAATAATATATTTTTTATGTATCTGCCAAATATTTTCAGTTACAATCGATTGTTGATCATCAAATGATGTTTCTGCTAAACGTGAGACATATTCCTTAGCACGCTGTAAATTAGGCATATTCAAAGAATCTGAATTATCTTGGTTTTTAGGAAATAACAATCTGGATTGATTGGATTCTGGAACATATGTCTCCCCAGGAATTTGCAGTGAACTTCCTGTAAATAATCCTCCTTGATTAATAGTCTTTCCATAAGACCTTTCATCCTTGTTTAAATCAGGAATGGTTTTAAGTAAATCATCAAGAGTTTCAGCTACTGATGCTTTCAACAAATTAAAAATCCGCCATTCATCTTTGAACTTTACTTCAGTTTTCATAGGGTGTACATTGACATCAACCTCATCAGTAGGAATAATTAGGTTTAAGACAAAGAAAGGATATTCACCCCGCTTTACTAATGACTCAAAAGCTTTATAAACAGCAGAATTCAGTAAACGGTCCTTAATATATCTCCTATTTAAGAATATATATTGTTCACCAGGACGCTTACGAACCAAATTAAGACTTCCGACAAAACCAGAAAATGCATAATCAGATTTTGCAAGTGTCAAAGGCATTAAATTTCTGGAATAAGTTGGATCTAACAAATGATCTATACGCTGTTCTAGGTTTTCCTCTTTTACCTGGAAAATATTTCGATTGTCTGATACCAGCTTAAAAGAAATTTCTGGAAAACCTAAACCAAACCTTCGCACAATATCTACCACTTTTCTCAACTCTGTTCGAGGTGTTTTCATAAACTTTTTACGTGCAGGTATATTATGGAATAGGTTTCTAATTGTGATTTCTGTTCCTCCGATTACTGCTGCTGGTCGGACATCATCAGGTTTTCCATTTTCAATAATAAGTTCTGCGCCTTGCCCATTACCATTACTAGATATGATCGACATTTCAGCGACAGATGCAATACTGGCTAAAGCTTCCCCACGAAAACCGAGTGTATGAATTGCAAAAAGATCATCAACTTTAGATATTTTACTTGTGTGATAACGCAGTATTGCATTTGGCAACTGGTCTGCCGCCATACCTTCACCATTATCATTCACTTGAATAGTTTGAAGTCCTCCTTTTTCAACTATAATAGATATTTCAGTTGCTCCAGCATCTAGACTATTTTCAATGAGCTCCTTAACCACAGAAGCAGGACGTTCTACGATTTCTCCAGCAGCAATTTTATTGCGAAGATTTTCTGGTAAGGCTTTAATCATCTATAATTTTCATTGTTTTGATAAAAACTTTCTGATGCAATAATTCTGCCCTTTGAATAAGTGTTTTGACAGCAGATTTCATCTTTTTTAAGTATTTTTTATCATCTATACCTTTTAAATTAATTAATACATTCATACAACCACCGCGAACACCAGAAAGAGCAATTTCTGAGGCAACACCAATATCAGATACTGAATTAGTGCTGCTTTTATCCAACAATTTTTCAGCTAACTGAATGACACGAAAACATTTTTCAGCTGTTTCAAATGGAATAGAAATAGCATATTTATTTGCGGAGATTAAAGCATTAATTTTATATAATTTTTCTTCTTCAGTTACATCCGCGAGACGACCTGCCGATAAAACTTGGTTAAATGCGTATGTGTCTTCATCAACTAAGAATGCAAGCCGTTCTTTTAATTTCTGTGATTTAACTCCAATTTTATTCAATAAATCTCTATTATCTAAAAATTCTTTTTTTTCATGCGATAAAGCAGCAACCATACTAGTTAAAGAAGCTCCCAAGGAACCTGCAATTGCTGAAGTACTTCCACCTCCAGGTGCTGGACTTCTACTTGATAATTCATCAATAAATCCATTGACTTTCATATCTAAAAGAGGTGCTACTTTTTTATTTACTGCATATTCAATTATTTTCTGCTTTGGTATAAATTCATTTAGATCATTAAGGCCCAGAGATTGTATAGCACATTCTACAATATATTTTTCAGATACACCTTGTGTGCGACCTTGTTCCCTTAAGTAATGTCGACCTGCCATCTTTAACGCATCAAGTGGAATTAGACCTACCAATTCACTTCCAGTAACACGGACACCTCGATCATTGGCGAGTTGGCAAGCTGCATCAAATACATCATGAATAGTGGATATTTTATAGTTATTAAAGTTTATCGATATCTGAGCACAATTATAGATATCTACGTACCAGCCAATCGCTTTTATATATTTAAATTTTCCAGGAATTTTTATTGGTTTACCATTTTTATATCGCATTATTTCCCCATCCAATAAATTTTTCGATTTTGGATGTGGAATACGTTTACTTCTACCTATCTCCCTTAATTCAAAGGCAATATCTGTTGCTAATCGGTGGTCTTTAGTATTCAGATTTATATTATAAGCAATTAATAATTCACGGCATCCTATAATAGTTGCGCCAGATTTAGCATTAAATTTTACTGGCCCAAAATCTGGTTTCCAGTTTTTATCTTTTAATTTTTCTATTAATCCTTCGTATTCACCTTTCCTGATATCAGGTAGCTTCTGTCGATTTGGTGAACTAGCCGATTTTTCATAAAGATAAATAGGAATATTTAATTCTTCTCCTACTCGTCTCGCAACCTGAATTGATAGAGCTATACATTCTTGTTCACTGACACCACTAATAGGAATAAATGGACAAACATCAGTGGCACCAATCCGAGGGTGAGTACCATTATGTTTACTCATATCCAATAATTCCGAAGCTTTTTGAATTCCTTTAAATGCAGCTTCCGCTATAGCATCTGGATTTCCTACAATTGTTACTACAGTTCGATTTGTATCAATACCTTGATCTACATCCAGTACTGTAACCTGATGAATTGAATCCATTTGGTTAATAATTTCATCAATTTTTTGTTTATCCCTTCCTTCAGAGAAATTAGGTACACATTCTATAAGTTTTATCATTTTCTAATTTGTAGCAATCTGATTAAGGTTAAATATTAAAAAAAATACAAAAAATATCATTGTTAATAACCACCATAATGGTCTATTTCTTTTATTTCGATCTGGAATAATATGACGAAAATAACTCATTGAACTAAATAGATATGCCTGCAAATAACAACATAAAAAAGCTGACAAAAGGTTCCATTACCAGCCAAATAATGGAAAAACCTGTTATATAACCAAAAAGAATAAGTCCAAATAAAACCTGAGGGCCATATGTTTGGATTTTCCATGCCAACCCAGGATTGCGTTTCATTAAATAGCCTGAAAATATTTGTGAACCATCTAGAGGGGAAATTGGGATCAAATTAAATACCGCTAAGGCAATATTGATCCGAGTAAAATAAATGATTAGGATTAGTGTTACTTCAGTTAATAATCCAAAGCTATTTAAAATCCGGAGCAATATACCACCAAACATAGCCAATAGCATATTTGAAATTGGTCCAGCTGCAGCAATTCTCATCATATCTTTTCTAGGATTATTAAGTAAACTACTGTTAACTGGTACAGGTTTAGCCCAGCCAAACCCAGCAAAAATTATCATCAATGAACCTATTAAATCTAGATGAGCCATAGGATTGAGAGTTAACCTACCCATTCTTGCAGCCGTATTATCTCCACATTTATATGCCATCCAGGCGTGGGCAAATTCATGGAAAGATAGTGCGAAAACTAATGTAGGAATTAATAATACTAATGCTTCGGGAGGTAAACGAAATAACAAAATTAACTCCTAAAATGCTTCTTTCTTTCATTGGGATGGGCCTTTTTATATACTATTTCTAAAGCGCTTTTATCCAAATGAGTGTAGATCTGTGTTGTAGAAATATCCTTATGCCCTAACATTAACTGTACAAATCGAAGATCAGCCCCTCCTTTCAAAAGATGTGTAGCAAANGAATGGCGTAAAGTATGAGGAGATAAATTCTTTTCTATCCCAGACACTTTTTTCCATTTTTCCAGGATTTTATTTATCATCGATCTTGTTAAAGGGTTACCATTTCTGCTTAAAAAAACTGAGCTTGAACCAGTTTTTTTATTTAAAAGTGGACGAGTGTATTTTAAATATTGATCCAGGTCTTTCTTTGCTTTACCACCAATAGGAATTAGCCGTTCTTTTAATCCTTTACCCATAACCCGGATCAAATCATCTTCCAGGAATAAATTGCGCAATTTAAGATCACACATTTCAGAAACGCGAAGTCCGCAGGAATAAAGAATTTCTATTATTGCTCTATCACGATTATGATATTTAGACTTAGGATCAATTGCATTTATAATTTTTTCAACATCATCAACAGAAAGGATATCTGGAAGTTTTTTGGGAATTTTAGGAGTACTTAAATTTAAAGTTGGATTATTATTAACCATATTCTCTTCTGATAAATATTTATGGTAATTTTTTATGGATGAGACATTACGTTTTATACTTGCCGGAGCAAGACCTTTTTTACTTAAATAACGAATATATTCCCTAACAAACCTTTGAGAAATAGCATTTAAGGAAGAAATATTTTTTCTTGTTAAAAAAGATAGGTATCTAGCTATATCTCGCTTATAGGCATCAAGTGTTTGNGAAGATAGATTTAGTTCCACTCGAAGCATTGTTAAATAATCTTTAAAATATGTTTGCATTTTAATCCATAAAGGCATCTTCCACCAAAGCACATATGATCTGGCCAGTCATAATATGACATTCTTGTATTCTTTGGGTATTATTACTTGGTATATAAATAGTAATATCAGCAAGATCAGCGATCATTCCTCCTGATTGCCCTGTAAAAACAATCGTCTTCAATTCTTTATATTTGGCCTGCTTAACAGCTGCTATNACATTTTCAGAATTNCCACTNGTAGAGATACCAACAAGAACATCACCTTTATCCCCTAAACCCTGAATCTGNCTTGANAATATAGATTGAAAATCAGTATCNTTAGTCCATGCNGTTAAAAATGAAGTATCNGTAGTCAATGCAATTGAAGGGATCGCTTTACGATCATGATTATCCATACCACCCATAAGTTCTGTAGCAAGGTGTTGTGCGTCACTGGCACTTCCTCCATTACCGCACCAAAATATTTTTCCACCATTNTTAATCGAGTCAATCATCATTNNTGCTGAAGATTCAATATCATTNACACATAGTTNAGCCATTTTTTCTTTCACTGAANCACTTTCAAATATNTTTTTNGTGATTNTTTCTTTCATGAATTCNTCCTATGNACAGCTTCNGAAAACTCCTTCATCAAAAACATATNACTTTCAATAGCAGTNCCTGTTACTATAATNGATGCTCCAGCNTTGACNCGATCNGAGGCTGCTTCTGGTGTACAAATACCCCCTCCNACAATAATAGGAATATCNATTGCNTGATTTACCTGNTGAATAACATCTANTTCAACAGGATTTTTTGCACCACTTCCTGCTTCNAGGTAAATAAGTTTCATTCCNAGNAATTGCCCAGCAAGNGCATGAGCTACAGTAATATCTGTCCTATGCATAGGTATGGGTCTAGTNNCACTCATAAATTCAACTGCTGATCCAGAACCACCATCTANTATCATATACCCAGTAGANATTGTTTCAATACCTAAATCCANTATAGTAGGCGAGGCAATAACTTGTTCACCAATAAGGTANTGGGGATTACGTCCNGAAATTATAGACATAAATAACATAGCATCATAATTCGNATTNAGCTGACTTATTCCTCCTGGAAAAAATATTACAGGGATCATAGCAATCTCCTTAATTCTTTTTACACGATCTATATATCCTCCATCCATTATGAGACTACCNCCTACAAATAAGGCATCCACACCTGATTCATTAGCCNTGGAAACGCAAGCTTCAATTAGATTTTCATTTTTTTTATCTGGGTCAATTAATACTATATATGCAGCTCCTTTTTTTGATATTATATCTAATAGTTGATTAAAAACATTCATTTTAAGATATAATTTTTTCATACTCTAACGGTGACAAAAGGCTGGATTTCTCATCAAATAATTTTGGGCATTGTATCTTAAGTAGCCATCCTTTCCCATAAGGATCCGAATTTACCAATTCAGGTTTGTCATCAATTTGATTATTAATTTCGATAATTGCTCCTGATACTGGCGCATAAAGCTCAGATACTGTTTTTACAGCTTCAATTTCACCAATTACTTCACCAGCAGAAAATTGATCCTCTATTTCTGGCATTTCAATAAAAATTATATCTCCTAACTGACTCTGTGCATAATCTGTGATCCCAATAGTAACCTCGCATTCATTTATACGGATCCACTCGTGTTCCTTAGAGTAAAATAATTTTGGATGTATATTCACTTTTATCCTATTCAGAATAATTAAAATCAAATTTCTCTAAAAAACTAGTATCAAAGTCACCCGACTTAAATTTTTTATCATTCATAATGGCTAGATGGTAAGGGATGGTAGTTTTTGGACCTTCAATGATTGTTTCTGCTAGTGCACGTTGCATACGTATAATCGCACGATCTCGATTTTTTGCTTTTACAATCAGTTTACCTATCATCGAATCATATTGAGTAGGAATTTTATACCCAGCATATGCATGTGAATCTATACGAACTCCTTTCCCTCCAGGCATATGAAAACTGGTTATTTCAGCTGGGAAAGGTGCAAAATTATTAGATGGATCTTCCGCATTAATTCTGCATTCAATGGCATGTCCACGTAATTTAAAATTCTGTAGATATTCAGGACATTTTAATCCAGCATGCATCCTAATCTGCTGTTTGACAATATCTGTGCCAGTTACCATTTCAGTAACTGGATGTTCAACCTGAATGCGAGTGTTCATTTCCATAAAATAAAATTTCTTTTCTTTATCCATTAAGAATTCAATAGTTCCTGCACCAACATATCCAACAGATTTAGCAGCCTTGATGGCAGATTCACCAATTTTTTTACGAACCTTATCATCTACTATAGGAGAAGGCGATTCTTCAATCAATTTTTGATGTCTTCTTTGAATAGAACATTCCCTTTCCCCCAAATGTATAGTATTCCCGTGGGTATCGGATAAGATTTGCACCTCAATATGGCGCGGATTCTCTATAAATTTCTCTATATAAATGTCACCNTTACCAAATGCATTAAGCGCTTCCTGGCTAGCAGCTTTATAAGCACTCAGAATTTCATTTTTCCCTCTAACGAAGCGCATACCTCGACCACCACCACCAGCTGAAGCTTTCAGCATTATTGGATAACCTATATTATCTGCTTTTTCCAATGCATCACCTGGTCCAGAAAGTATTCCATCTNCGCCNGGTATTACAGGNACACCAGCAGCTTTCATAGTTTCTTTTGCTTTTGANTTNTCCCCCATTGCNGAAATAATCTCTGGATTTGGTCCTAAAAANGTAAAATNGTTTTNAGCACAAATTTTTGAAAACTGNGCTGANTCTGATAAAAATCCGTATCCAGGATGNATTGCNTCNGCATTNGTGATTTCACCAGCAGCAATAATTCTTGGGATATTTAAATAACTATCAGCACTGGGTGGAGCTCCTATACATACTGCTTCATCAGCAAATTTAACATGTAAAGACAATTCATCTGCAGATGAATATACGGCAACGGTCTTAACTCCCATCTCATGGCAGGCCCGGATAATTCGAAGACCAATTTCACCGCGATTGGCAATAAGAATTTTTTTAAACATCAATTTCTATGAAGGATCAATAACAAATAAAGGTTGGTTATATTCTACTGGATCAGAGTTATTAACCAAAATATTTTGAATAATACCATCACATTCAGCTTCAATTTCATTCATGATTTTCATAGCTTCAATAATACAAACTACTTGACCTGTTTTTACATGATCTCCTACAGAAACAAATGGTGGGTCATCTGGAGAAGGCCCNGTATAAAAAGTACCTGGCATTGGAGCCATAAGTTTATTATTTGACTTACTTTCANTTTNTTCTGANNNNTCTNGNGATAAATTTNCCTTTGATTCTGATTCTAAAATAGNAGNTGATNCNATATTAGATTCNTNTTCTGNNNTAATAAAGCTCGAACTTTTATTCACACGNTATTTCCNACCCCAAAAAGTAACCTCAATTTCATTTACNTTCGAGTTTTCAAGTATATAAATAATCTCCTTTAATTTATCTTGCCACATAATCTTACCTTTATAAATTNCTATTTTTTGCACGTTCTANGTATTCACCTGTCCTAGTATCAATNCGTANNTTATCTCNTTCNNTAATGAATANTGGCACATTGAGTGTCAATCCAGTCTCAACTGTNGCGGGTTTAGTCGCACCTGTAGCGGTGTTCCCNTTAAGACCAGGTTCAGTATCCTTTACCTNNAATACNACGTGAGATGGAAGTCGNATATCTAGNACNTCATCTCCATCNAANANAAGGTCAANATTCATACCTCCTTGAAGATAATATTTCTTATCTCCAATAAAACTACATTCAACATTTAATTGATCAAAGNTATTATTATCCATAAAGANATGAAAATGATCATCATTGTAAAGAAATTGCATTTCTCTTGCTTCTAAACGGATGAACTCAAGCTTAGATCCAGCATTAAATGTTTCATCAATAATTTTTCCTGACAATATATCTTTTAGTTTAGTTCTAACAAAAGCACCACCCTTGCCAGGTTTTACATGCTGAAATTCCAATACCTTCATTCTTTTGTCTTTGTATAGAATTACAGCGCCATTACGAATATCTGCTGTCGTGCCCATTTTAATTAATTGCTAAATCAATATAGAAACAGAATTTACAGATTACAATTATAAGGTTAAACTTGAATTAATTTATTTTGTAAAGTTATAAAGAAATTAAATCTTACCAATTATGAATTTAATTTTATTTAGATCAGATTCTATTTGGTTTGTATCTAAAGTTTCCTTCGCATATTTAACCAAATCCGAACATTGTAAAATTTTTAACCAAGTATCAAATTTTTCATCGGAAAAAGGAAATAGATTACGATTTTCTTTGATTTCGGCAGTGGTCATCTCCAGAGCTCTAACAAAATATTTTGTTTCTACATATTCACGGGATATATGTGATAATCTAATATAAAATTCTTTGGAAAAACCTTTTGGATTTAATTGACTTAAACGATTTAAAGCTCTTTCTTCTGGGTTTTCTAAAATTATATGGTCTAGTTTAACATAATTTTTTAGTTGACGTTTTTTCCAAGTCCAAATCATTGCTATAAATAATCCAAAAAGTAAAATCCAAGTTAAAATATTTTTAAAATTAATGACTCCTTTTACAGGAACAGGACCTATTAAAGGTCGAAGTGTATTTTCATTTTCAGCTAAAAGCATACTTTTAATCTGAACTTCCAAAATTGGAACATTTAGTGAGTATTCTTTTTGTCCACTTTGATTTAATATATTAATTTGATATTCTGGTGTTTGGTATTGACCAGTATCCCAAAATATAAGTTCAAATACTACCCCACTTTGTAGTCCATTATCTTGAATTGGAATTTTGTTTCTTATGCTAATAGAATCATTATCTATTATGATGTCTGGAAAATCGATCTTTTGGTTACCAGAATTTTCAATACTAATGCTCCAATTAAAAACATCACCAATAAATCCTGAAGTAGTGTCTAAATCAGATAAGACGGATAAAGATTGGCCTAATAGAAGAGAAAAAGTATATAGGATAATTAAACTTCTTTTTATTTGAATCAAAATCTTTTTTCTCTCATTTTAAAAAAAGATAACAAGGGTTCTACATAATCCTCATTGGTTGCTATGGAAATCATATCAAAGCGAATTTTGCGACATTTTTTATTAAAATTTTCGATTTGATCATCAATCTTCTTTGCAAGTTTCTTTCTATAAGATTTAGAAGATGAATCGACCCAAAATATTTTATTAGTCTCTGGGTCTTCCACTTTGGCAAGACCAAAATTTGGTAATTTTATTTCAGCAGGGTCAAACAAACGAATCCCAATAATATCATGTTTACGATTTGCAGCTTTNAGTGTAGNCCAATAATCANTATCTAAAAAATCTGATATTAAAAACACTACACTTCTTCTTTTANCCACATTTAAAAAATANTCAAGAGCATTTTTCAAAGANGTNCCANTNTTATTTGNCGATACATACAAAAGTTCTCGAATAACCCTTAGGACATGACTTTTACCTTTTTTTGGAGCTACATATTTTTCTATTTCATCAGAAAAAAGTATCAAACCAACTTTATCGTTATTTTTAATAGCAGAAAAACCCAATACCGCAGCAATCTCAGAACCTAGATCACGTTTCAACTGCTTCCTAGATCCAAATTCTCCCGATGCAGAAATATCAACTAGAAGATATACAGTAAGCTCTCTTTCTTCCTCAAATATTTTTATAAAAGGAGATCCAGTTCTGGCAGTTACATTCCAATCTATAAGTCGAATATCATCGCCTGGTTGATACTCTCGTACTTCTGAAAAAGTCATGCCCCTACCTTTAAACACAGAATGATATTCNCCNCCAAATANATCATTAACCAATCCNCGGGTTCGAATTTCAATCCGTTTCACCTTTTTAAGGATCTGACGGGGAATCATTTTAGNNTCTAAGGTATTTCTACGACTTCAAAAAGTCGGTTTATAATATCGTCTGAAGTTAGTTCTTCTGCTTCCGCTTCATATGTAAGAATAATCCGATGTCGAAGTATATCTGTNCCAATATACCTAATATCTTCTGGNGTTATATAACCACGATGNTCTGTAAAGGCTCTTGCTTTTGCAGCTCTAATAAGATTTATNGTTGCTCGAGGNGAAGCACCAAAATCAATAATTCCTTCCANATCTTCCAGTTTATATTTTTTTGGGTTGCGAGTAGCAAAAATCAGATTTAATACATAATCCTCCACCTTTTCATCCACATAAATATCAGTAATCACATCTTGAGCATTTAAGATATCATTGGGAGAAACAATAGGACTAAATTCAGACAACTGAACCTTTTTTGTATTTTGTCGTAAAATTAATCGTTCTGATTCTTGTTTAGGATAATTAACAATTAATTTAAACATAAATCGATCTACTTGGGCTTCAGGAAGAGGGTAGGTTCCTTCTTGCTCAATTGGATTTTGAGTAGCAAGAACGAGAAATGGTTCATCTAATTTAAATGTATTTTCACCAATGGTAACTTGTTGTTCTTGCATNGCCTCAAGNAGAGCACTTTGNACCTTTGCAGGAGAACGATTTATTTCATCAGCAAGAATAATATTGGAAAATATTGGACCTTTCCTTGTATCAAATNCACCTGTNCTTTGATTAAATATTAAAGTACCAAGAAGATCAGCAGGTAACATATCTGGAGTAAATTGAATTCTTTGAAAATCTGNACTAATTAACTTTGATAGCAGATTCACAGTTAAAGTCTTAGCTAAACCAGGTACTCCTTCCAATAAAATATGTCCATTTGCCAGCATTCCGATTAATATTTTGTTGATCAATTCATCTTGCCCTACAATGACTTGGTTCATTGTTTTTTTTAGTTCATCTACAAAAATTGATGCTTGGGAAATTTTATCATTGATTTTAGTTAAACTGAATTCACTCATTGTATATTATTATGAAGTAATATGTTTTAGCGCAGGAATTTCATTAATATTTTTTCCAAGATATTCCATTTCAAACTTTACAGAAGGTACAAGTTCATGCTCTGGAAACATTTTTAAAAATTCCTGATATTCTATCTTTGCACTTTCAAAATCATTAATAACATTAGCAAAAATATAACCAATCATAAATTGNGCATGNGGTTCCTGATCAGANCCTTTATACTTTTCAGAAANTTTTCNATACTCTTGAATAGCTGTAGTAAAATCTCTTAGGTCNTTCATATAAATATCACCAATTAAATACTGNCCTTTNGGTGTAATATCATNATTAGGATATTGTTCAATCAAATAAATAAGATGAGAAAGAGATTCTTTTATCATTTTCTTTTTTCGGAGGGATTCNGATTGNTTAAGNATCCATTCTGGAAAGTCTATTANTTCTTTTTCGGCTTGCTTNCCTTGTACNGACAATCCATATTTATTAACTGTTTTNTTNAAGGCTAAAAANCCAGCTGGNAAATCATTTTTCCAGTTAAGATNAATTCTAGCTANCTTATATTGTGCTAAGGANGCTAANCTATCTCTAGGGTACTTTTTCACAATTGCTTCCAAATTTTCNATAGCTATTTCTATCTGATCTTCATTTAAACTCACTTCAGCAATTTCAAAATATTCACTTGCTGTTTTTGAGCAACTAGCTATAATAAATATCCAAANAAATATTAATTGTAATNTGTATCTCATTATTATCCTATATTTTTANCAATAAAAATTAAAACTCTANCTCTTATTTAAAAAGTGCAAGCATANGCTAATAATATGTGAAATACTTATAAANGTTCCNAATAATNTTNTNTTNAAAATAAANTTTGAACACCAAGTTGNATTTTACCTTTTTTNNGNNGGTTAAATTGNANTGCATAATCAAGACGAGCGGGTCCTAATGGAGTATTTAANGTTATACCAATTCCTCCATCCCAATTCAAGTTTTTAATCGTTATTTTTTCTAAATTATTATTTAAAATACCACCATCCGTAAATATAGTCATACCAATGGATCTATAGATAGGAACTCTATATTCAATATTGGTCATAAGGCGATAAATATCACCCCAAGGTTTACCATTTTTTTCTTCAAAGCGTAGAACATCCCATCCACGCATACTTGTACTCCCTCCTAAATAAAACTTTTCAAAACTATAATCTGGGATTGTTGTGTCCCAGTTCCATATGTATCCTGTTTTCATTCTGACAGCAAAAACAGACTTATAACCAATTGCAGTGTATGCATGGACTGCAATATCCGCTTTCAAATAATCCCGCTGCCCTCCTAGGAAGTAACCAGAAGATTTAAATAATCCCGTAAAAAAAAATCCTCTCTTCGTAAACAAAGGGCTGTCCCTTTTATCAATTTGTATTTTTATAGAAATAGATTTTTGCTCAATTGACCGTCCCTCTATATTTTCTTTTTTAGAATTATCGCTAAATGATTCCCATACTGCATTAGTTTCAAAAAATGATCTATCTAAAAATCTAAACTTCTGGGTTAGATTTATTCCATAACGATCTATGGTTTCTATAGAGTCTTTATAATTAATAAAAGTTTCAAAGTAGGATGTTAGCTTTGAAGGAAAGCGCAAATTAAAAATCCAATTAGTAGAAAGATTTATATCATAACGTATTCTAGGACGAACAAATTCTTCCTCAACTGGGATACCTGCTAGAAGTTTTGTTGAAAATTGGGTTGGTAATTCAAAAATAGATCTATTTTTCCACTCAATTGTCGCGCTATAAGCTGTTATTGGTTCTGTACCTTCTGCAAAGCGAATGGGATCATATCCTCCTGTTGAATTCCATTCACGCTGTTTGAATGGCTTTAATTCTATGACTAAATCTACTAATGAATCTGATTTTACTTTTCTCACGGGGATAAATTGCACCATTGAGAATACACCTGTATCCCGTAACCGTAATTCAGTTTTATCAATGATACTTTTTTTATATTTTTCGCCAAATTCATATAAAAGTTCTCTCTGTACTAAAAGAGTATCAATATTCGCAATTCCTTCAAAGTGAGTTCTTTGAATAATTATATCTTTTCCTTCATGAATTACAATGCTTAAATGGATAGAATCTGTAATTTCGTGCTTAATCTCCATATCAAAAAATAGCTTCCCAAGTTCATGATATTCATTTTCAACTAATGAAATGCTCTCATTTACTTTTACAGGATTATATATTTCACCCACATCTATACCAAGCATAGAAAAAATATTATCTGAAGAAATAACTGAATTACCTTCTATTTCAACTGNAGAAATCGAGTACTGTTTTCCTTCTTCAATTTTATAAAGTATNTCAACATTTTCGNCTTGAATTACAAATGATTCATNTATATNNACGTCAANAAANCCTTTTGAATGATAGTAATTCTTTAAAGATAANGCATCTAGTTTCANAATTCGCGCATCNAATATTGGTNTTCGATATATTATATTNGGTGGTTTTTGCCTAATAATAAACAATATTTCTTTTTCGGAAACAGATTTATTACCNGTTAATTCAAGAGATNTGATNATAATTTGATTNTCTTGNGAATATAAANATCCCAAAGATACNAATAGGNACCATATTAAAGGGTATTTTGATGTCATTANTNAGCTANTATGCATAACGATANCGGTATTTAACACTATANGNTCCNGTATTATCTATATTCCCAACCACAGAAAAATGCCGATTTAATTTATACTCTACNCCAATTTGGGTATTATTTGTNAATGANAATGATCTTATATANGATAAATTTAGATAAGTTTTATCACCNATNTTTCTTTTNGCAGCTANTTCAAATTTTTCATTCGTATCGGGATTGATTAAACTTGCGGTCCCAGAAATATCTATATCATCCACCAAATTCATCGCCATCATACCNGGCATTTCCCTTAAGTTTTTTTNAAGTTGATTTTCAAGAATCGAACCTAGTATTGAAACTGTCTGGGTTCCAAATCCTGTGGACGACATACCTTGATCTTCGAAACGGTTACCCCATGTCAATAATTCTAAGATATCACTTTCAGAAAAACCACTTNCTGATTCNANTACAATATCAAGNTCAGTCATACTGCCNATAATGCGGAGGTTAATGCGTTCATCATCNATGTCAGTATGAGCAACTAANTTCATAACTGGATTAAATCCTTTATTATCAAAGNTTATATGNCCTTGTAANCCNTTAAAGTTATCCATATATGCAAATACATTCCCATCATCAACAAATATTTCACCTCCAAAATTCATATCCTGATTTCCTATTTGATTTAAATTCAGTTCTCCACCCACTTTAGCATCTATCTGTGAATTTTGGAATAGTGCTTGACCACGGATAGGTATATTCAAATTATATGAAATAATCGTACCAGATCCCTGAGGAAGTGTTTCTCCGACTTCAGTAGTTAGAAACTCATAAAAAACCTTTGCATCTAATGTTTCTATAATCCCTTCAATATTTACTGTATCTTTTCCGGAAATCAAAATATCAACATTTCCTACACCAATAATATCTATAGGCAAAGTCTTAAAAGAAACCTCATTGGCTTTAACAGTCAAATTATAGCTTGGTGAAAAAAATTGAGAAAAATCAATTGATCCCGAAACATTAATATTATTATTCTCCAATTTTTGAATACCGATATTTGAATGATTGGTATACGCATTAAAATAATTAATAATCATATGATTATTAATTATTTCCGCTTGGCCTTCAATATTAGTGATATCATCATCGATTAATAAAGTGGACATTGTCCCATTGCTTATAGAAATTTTCCCGTTTCGTTTTAAAGATTCAGCCTTTCCTTCAATATTCAATTCAATCTCAATCTTACCTCTTACTGAATCTAAATCAGATACATAAGGAGAAAGAAAATATAAAGAATAAAGATCCCCTTTTGTTTTAAGGCTAAATATTCCATTAGGGGAAATGCTACCAAAATTTTTAGAGACTAAATTCAAATCAAAAGGAATCGATCCTTTTGAAGTAATAAGATCTTCCTTATAAACCGAGCTTAATTGATCTATATTGAAGTATTCACCATCATAATCTCCTGATACTTTTACATTACCTAAAGAGATTAAATCAAAAGATGCATTAATGATATCAATATCATAATCAAATTGGGTCTTTTTACCTTTCGCAGAATGTTGATTTAAAAACAATGAACCTGATGCTAATCCGCCTAAAGCATAATAATCAGGAATAATATTACTAATAAGAGATAAGGGTAAATTTGTGAATGTAGTATTNAATGAAATTGGTGCNTTATGGTAATCTTTGATCNTCAATGGGATNACTCCANTGGCCTGAACTCCNAANGTTTTNCCNCGAGTCATTGATATATCATCTATATGNANCATTNCATCTTTATATAAAAATGAAATATTNATTTCATCAAAAGGCTCTCGCATATATATGCCCTTTTTCAAAGAGATATCGANATCTAATACAATTTCATCATCTCTTTNCCTTACTAATATTTCACCAAAAACAATNCCAGATATATTTAANCGTTGATCNNGTATAAAATGAGNGATAACTGATGCATCAAAGTTAGACATNTTTATATGNCCCTCTGATCGATGGCCTCCTGAAATAACTCCTTCCAGTATACCATCGTTTATATGTAATTCNAATGGATCAACTCNNAATAATGTATCAATTANACTAAANGAAATAGGATNNGAGTTAACAAGATAATTTTTTTCAAATGCNANTTGAATTCTATCNACTATATANGAATTCAATCCATCATATTTTCCAGAAATTTGAAAATAATCATCGCCNGATTTAAAATGGCAATTTTCAATAATAACTTTTCCATTATCAATAATCGCATCAACTGTNCCACTTTGNAATGAGTTATNTTTCCAGGTACCTCTGCTTNCTTTNAGANCTATANTACCNTTNNTTGANTCATTTTTTACATCCATTCTTGAATTAAACTCTANTGATTCAAGAAAAAAACTANCATAAACAATATTATTACAAATTAATTCAGNAGTTGCTGAGGGTGACTTAAATGGNCCANTAATTTGCATNCCNCCNGTCGCNTTTCCAGAATTGAAATTTCCAGGCAAAAATTGATTTANCANTTCTATATCTGCNTTTTCCAAGTCAGCANTTATATTCANATCTTTTTNCTTAAAATTCAANNACCCATCNAATGTTAATCTACTATTATCAATTAAAAGCATNACAGGACTAGTAGTAGTTAANATGCTATCTTTATATGANAATTGGCCATGGAAAGAAGTTTCTCCTACTTCTAAATATTCTGTTTCTAAGACTTCAAGGGTTAAATCTATTTGTTCCAAATAGCCATCTGGAGTTAAATCCCCGTCCAAAATAGCCAATCCTGTAAGGTTAGTTGAGATATCTTCATGATCAATCCATCTTGCTAAATCCAAGTTTTTCAGATTAAGGTAACTATTTATGCGGCCATCTTGACTTAATAATCCACTCATTAATAATTCAGAATTTTCTCCTTTAAGTAGTAGATTTTTAAGAGTCCAAGATTTATTATTTAGCTTTTTAAAATGAAATTCACCCATCATATTTAATCCAAGACCATTTGTAAGAGATAATTCTCCAGAATAATTTTTGAAATCTGAATAAAAATCAAAAGCACCAGAAAAATTTGAAAATTTGGTTTTTAATGGAAGTTTGGTAAATAATTCTTCTGGAATGTTAAAATCATTAATTTTTATTTTTCCTTCTATCAGTGAACTTTTATTATCAATCTTAAAAGATCCCATTAACGGTAATCCCAGAAAAGTTCCAATGAGATTATTAAATTGGATATTTGAGCTTATATAAGATAATTCTAAACTCTTTAAGTTTACCTCTTGAATTAGAGTGTTAAGTAGATCTAAATGAAACATATCAAAAAATATTACAGGATTAGATCCTCCAATAAGTTCACCCGAAATGACTGTTTTAAATATCGTTTCTTTTTTATCAGAAATAATTTCCATATTTCCTGAACAATAAAAAGATTTAATATTCAATGGAATTTGAAAATCTTTATCTGGTATCTCTTTTTTTGATTCATATTCTAAAACATCTTTTGATAATTTAAATGAAACAGATTCTGCAAATAACAAATCAAGGGTAGGTAATCCAAACAAACTTTTTATTATACCTATATTTATATCCAATTTATCTATATAAATTGAGTCAAATTTGCTGTGGAATAGCATGATATCAAAAAATTGAGTTTTTCCAAGTAAATGTCCTGATACCCTCTTTATATCCATTTCCCATCCATAGATGGATGCAGTCTCATTAGCTTTTTTTACAAGGAAATTTTTCCAATAATTGGAATCTAAAAAAACTAAGCTACTGATAACTAGAAAAGTAGCGAATCCAAGTATTAATTTTTTATAAGTTTTCACTATTGTAACATTACATAGTGAATTTTAAAATAGGAAGTGAGTTCCATACAAAAAAACGCCCGAGTGGGCGCTTTTTATTATTATAGATTACTAATTTCTCATTAATCAACTACTTCAAAATCAGCATCTTCAATTTCGCCTTCTTTTTTACCTTTACCTTTTTGGCTTTTCCCTGCATTGATATCACCAGATTCAGATTTATTCCCAGTTTCTTCCTTTTGAGAAGATTCATACATTTTAGAAGCCAAAGAGCTCCAAGTAGTATTAAGCTGTTCCATTGCTGATTTCATATTTTCAATATTTGTACTATCCTTCGCTTTTTTAAGAGCATCAACTTTTTCCCTTAATAAATCTTTTTCTTTTTCATCAAGCTTATCACCATGTTCATTGATATTTTTTTCTGTTTCATATATCAAATTTTCTATTTGATTATTAAGATCAATTTCCTCTCTTTTTATTTTATCATCCTTTTCATGCTTTTTAGCATCATTTACCATTTTATCAATTTCAGATTCTGAAAGACCACTCGAAGCCTCAATTCTGATACTCTGTTCTTTTCCAGTAGCTTTATCTTTTGCATTGACATTTAAAATACCATTAGCATCAATATCAAAGGTTACTTCTATTTGCGGAACGCCTCGTGGAGCAGCTGGGATATCAGCAAGATGGAACCTACCAATTGTCTTATTATCAACAGCCATTTCACGCTCACCCTGCAATACGTGAATCTCCACAGTTGTCTGATTATCAGCGGCAGTGCTAAATACTTGTGATTTTTTTGTAGGAATAGTTGTATTTCGATCAATTAACTTAGTACTAATGTTACCAAGCGTCTCAATACCTAATGACAGTGGTGTTACATCAAGCAATAAAATATCATCGACATCTCCTGCTAATACACCACCCTGTATTGATGCACCTAGAGCTACTACTTCATCTGGGTTTACACTATGATTTGGCTCTTGATTAAAAATTTCCTTTACTTTTTCTTGGATTTTAGGAATCCGAGACGACCCACCAACTAATATTATTTCATTTATATCATTCGCAGAAAGACCAGCATCATCCAAAGCTTGTAAACAAGGATTAATTGTACGTTCAACAAGATCACTGACCAATTCCTCGAATTTTGCTCGAGTTAATGATAAATTCAGATGTTTAGGACCAGATCCATCTGCAGTAATGAATGGTAGATTTATGTCAGTCTGCTTTGATGATGAAAGTTCTTTTTTTGCTGTTTCAGCTGCTTCTTTTAACCGTTGTAAAGCCATCGGATCTTTACGTAAATCTATACCATCAGATTTATTAAATTCATCAGCAATCCAATCAATGACTTTCTGGTCAAAATCATCTCCACCTAAATGTCCGTCTCCATTAGATGATTTTACTTCGAAAACACCATCTCCTAGTTCAAGAATTGATATATCAAATGTTCCTCCACCAAGATCAAATACAGCTATTTTCTCTTCTTTTTTCTTATCAAGCCCGTATGCTAAAGCTGCTGCAGTCGGTTCATTAATTATTCTTTGTACATTTAAACCCGCTATTTTACCTGCATCCTTAGTTGCTTGACGCTGAGAATCATTAAAATATGCTGGAACAGTGATTACAGCATCCGATACTTTTGTTCCTAAATATTCTTCTGCTTGCTGTTTTAATTTCTGAAGGATCATAGCACTGATCTCAGGCGGTGTGTATTCTTTATCGCCTGCATTAACAATAACAGCACCATTTGAATTTTTATCTACCTTATATGGAACTTCTCCAATTTCTGTTCCAACCTCATCAAACATCCTACCCATAAATCTCTTTATTGAGAATACTGTATTCTCAGGATTTGTTACTGCCTGGCGTTTAGCCGTTTGACCTACAAGCCTTTCTCCATCCTTAATAAAAGCTACCACGGATGGTGTCGTTCGACCTCCTTCTGGATTATTTATTACTGTAGGTTCACCGCCCTCTAATACAGCAACACATGAATTGGTAGTTCCAAGATCAATTCCAATAATTTTTGCCATTATTTACGCTCCTTAAGGAAAAAGAAAAATTAGATTAATTTTACCAACTAATATATAAACAAGTAACATACCATCTTAAATATTAATTCATTATGGCGTATTTTATTGAATTATCATCCTTTTTGGCAGAATTATAATTAAGGTGTTGATCTAGTGGTTTTTCTTTTTGATACTAGTTTTTGTTTAAGATCAAATATAAGCTGGTTTTTTAAGGAATTTACGTTAATCAATGTCCCCTTTTTCAGAACTTGTTTGAGTAATATTTCTGAAATAGGATCTTCTAAAGAAGTTCTAATTTCTCTTCTCAAATTTCTTACTCCGTATTCAGAGCTAAATCCTTTTTTTACAATTAATTTTTTTGCGGAATTCGTTATTTTTAATCTTAATCCTAATTTATCTAAATTTTGATATAAATCTAATAATTGTAAATCTATAATCTCAAAAACATTCTTTTCATCCAAAGCATGAAATACAATTGTTTCATCAATTCGGTTCAATAGCTCGGGTGTAAACATCTTCTTTACCTCATCAAACAAAATCGCTTTCATTGAACTGAATCTTTCCACTGAGTCTTTTTCTGCATCAAAACCAAATTCAAATTGTTTTAGACTTCCACTACCTATATTAGATGTCATAATTATAATTGTGTTTCTAAAATCAACTTTTCTACCCAAACCATCTGTCAAAATACCCTCATCAAACAATTGCAGGAGAATATTGAAAATATCTGGGTGAGCTTTTTCAACTTCATCCAATAAAACAACTGAATACGGATTTCGTCTTACTTTTTCAGTTAATTCGCCTCCTTCCTCATACCCTACATACCCAGGAGGTGCACCAATCAATCTGGAAATTGAAAATCTTTCAGCAAACTCAGTCATATCAACTTTAATAAGTGCTTTATTATGAGTGAAAAGATATTTTGCCAATACCTTAGCTAACTCTGTTTTACCAACACCAGTTGGACCTAAAAATAAAAAAACACCAATTGGTTTTTTGGGATCTTTCAAACCTACGCGAGATCGCCGTATCGCTTTTGATAAACTGGAAATTGCATCATCTTGGCCAATAATATGTTTACTTAATTCATTTGAAAGTGAAAGTAGTTTTTCACTTTCAGTCTCCGCCACCTTAGATACAGGGACCCCAGTCATAATTGAAACTACATCAGCTATATGATCTTCAGTAAGCTCAACAAAATTATCCCCCTCCATTTTTTCCCATTTTTGTTGTGCTTTGGATAGTTTAGTAAATAATTTTTTCTCTTTATCACGTAAAACGGCTGCTTCTTCAAATAACTGTTCGGATACTTTTAACTCTTTTTTTTCCCTAGTCTTTTGTAGCTCATCTTCTGCATTTAAAATATCCTTTGGAACTTCCAAATTATACATATGGGCTCTAGCGCCAGCCTCATCCATAACATCAATAGCCTTATCCGGTAAATATTTATCTGAAATATACCGTTCAGATAGGTAAACACAATTTTCAATAGCATCATTTGTATAAATAACTTTATGATGTTCTTGATATTTTTCTTTTAATCCATTCAATATATCTATAGACTCTGATATAGAAGCAGGATTAATAGTAATTTTCTGTAATCTTCTATCT
>PBAR01000013.1 GCA_002718285.1 Fidelibacterota bacterium | reverse complement strand
AAAAATGGAACTCAAGTATTTTTGTGTGTTATATTTCTCATCTGGAGGGGTGGCAGAGTCTGGCTGAATGCACTGGTCTTGAAAACCAGCAAGGGTTTACGCCCTTCGGGGGTTCGAATCCCTCCCCCTCCGCGCAAGTATTGCTTGGATTCAATTTAAATAAAATAACTAGAATAAGATTCGATAAACTTAGCGTATGAATGTGTGTGTCCGCTTCGCTCCAAGTCCCACTGGACAATTGCATATTGGAGGAGTGCGAACTGCACTTTACAATTTTCTATTTGCAAAAAATAATAACGGGAAATTTCTTGTTAGGATAGAAGATACTGATAAACATAGATCTAAGCAGGAATATACCGATCAAATATGTAATTCTTTATCTTGGCTTGGACTTAATTGGGATGATGAATTAGTTTTTCAATCTTTAAGAACTGAACGCTACAAAGATATTATACATAGTCTGATAAAGCAGGATAAAGCCTACTATTGTTTTTCATCTAAAGATGAACTTGAAGAAATCAGGAAAAAGACTGGAAATCATCGATATCCTGGAATTTGGCGTGATCGAAGTATGAAAGAAGTGAAAATTGAATTATCAAAAGGAAGGCCCTACACTATCCGATTACGCTCTCCTAATTCAGGCTACATAATCGTTGATGATATAATTTATGGTAATATTAAAATTATGAACTCAGAATTAGATGATTTTATTCTCATGCGATCAGATGGTTCGCCAGTATATAATCTGGTTGTTCCTGTTGATGACCATGATATGAATATCAGCCATGTTATCAGAGGTGAAGATCATATCTCTAATACTCCAAAACAAATATTGATTTATAATGCTTTAAATTGGCCTATCCCAAAATTTGCACATCTACCAATGATTAATGGTTTTGATGGTAAAAGACTTAGTAAGCGACATGATGCTACTGGAGTACATACTTATAGAAACGAAGGTTATCAACCAGTTGCATTATTAAATTATTTAGCATTTTTAGGATGGAATCCAGGTACAGAAGAAGAAATTATGGATTTGAATCAATTAATTTCAAACTTTAGACTCGAAAAAGTTAATAAGAAGAGTGCTGTATTTGATCGCAAAAAGTTGAACTGGATAAGTGGGAAACATCTAGTAGTCCAATCGTCTGAAGATATATTTAACGCAGTTAGAAATATTTATCCAGAGTGGGGTAGACCTAAGGATAGTAAATATTGCTATAGCGTGATAGATCTTTTAAAGCAAAGATCTAAATCCTTAGATGATTTAATTCAACAATCAGAATATTTTTTTTACAATCCTGAAAAATTTATGCGGGATGGAAAATTAAACTTAGAAGAAAATGCCAAGCTAACTATAATATTATTGCGGGATAAATTAAATGGTCTATCTAGTTGGGACAATGATAATATTGAAAAGGAATTTAAAATCTTAATGAATGATGAAAATCTCACGCTTGGACAAATAATAAAACCTGTAAGGTATTTCATTTGCGGAGTAATGAATGGACCGTCACTCTATGATGTCATGGTTTTATTGGGTCGCAAATCCTGTATTACTCGATTGGATTACGCCATTGAATTTCTAGATTAAACCAAAAGTTAATATTATGGATAATAGAAAACAGTCGGAAAATTTTATACAGAAAATAATTGATGAAGATAATACATCGGGAAAGTGGGAAAATCGCGTCCATACTAGATTTCCTCCAGAGCCAAATGGATATCTTCATATTGGGCACGCAAAATCTATTTGTCTAAACTTTGGGCTTGCTGAAAAGAATAACGGTTTTTGCAATCTTCGTTTTGATGATACTAACCCTTTAAAAGAAGATGAAGAATTTGTTCAGGCGATTAAAGAAGATGTAAAATGGCTCGGGTTCGATTGGGGAGAGAGATTATTTTTTGCATCCGATTATTTTCAGGAGTTTTATAATCACGCTTTAACTCTGATTGAAAAAGGTTTGGCATATGTCTGTGACCTTTCTACCGAAAAAATTCGTGAAACGAGAGGCACTTTGACTATGCCTGGTAAAGATAGCCCTAATCGAAATCGATCCATTGATGAGAACCTTGATCTATTTTCAAGAATGAAAGCGGGCGAGTTTCCCGATGGAGCTCGTACCCTAAGAGCAAAAATTGATATGTGCCATTCGAACTTAAATATGATGGATCCAGTAATTTACCGTATTCTTCATACAAGACATCATAATACGGGTAACAAATGGTGTATTTACCCTATGTATGATTGGGCTCACGGGCTCGAAGATTCTATAGAGGGGATAACCCATTCAATATGCACCTTGGAATTTGAAGATCATCGACTACTTTATGACTGGTATCTTGATCAATTAAATGTTTATCATCCTCAGCAAATAGAATTTGCCCGGTTAAATCTCAATTACACTGTTGTAAGTAAACGTAAACTTAAAAGGTTGGTTGAAGAAGGAGTTGTTGATGGGTGGGATGATCCGAGAATGCCAACGATTTCTGGTTTGCGGCGTAGGGGATATACAGCAAGATCTATTCGCAATTTTGTAGAAGATATTGGGGTTACTAAAAGAGATACTATTGTTGATATTTCTCGCTTGGAAAATTCCTTGAGGGAAGATTTAAATAAAAGGGCACCAAGAGTAATGGCAGTTCTGAATCCTTTAAAAGTTATCATTACCAATTACCCAGAGGGGGAAATAGAAGAATTGGAAGCAATAAATAACCCCGAGGATTCTAAGGAAGGAACGCGTATGATACCATTTTCAAGGGAAATTTTCATTGAACGTTCTGATTTTATGGAAAATCCATCAAAAAATTTCTTTCGTCTAGGACCAGGAAGAGAAGTGAGACTAAGGTATGCTTATTTTATTACCTGCCATGATATTGTAAAGGATGGTGATGGAGAAATTACTCAATTAATTTGTAGCTATGACCCAAATACAAGAGGAGGGAGTGCACCAGATGGACGTAAAGTAAAAGGGACATTGCATTGGGTTAGTGCAGAGTATTTTATAAAAGCTGAAGTACGTCTGTATGAGCGATTATTTTTGAAAAATAATCCAGAAGAAGACAATGACTTTTTAGAAAATATCAACTCTAATTCGCTTATAATTTTATCTAAAGCAAAACTAGAACATTCTATGTTAAATGCCGATCCTGATATTATATACCAATTTGAGCGCCAGGGATATTTTAAACAAGAAAAACAAAATTCTACTGATGATAAAATTGTTTATAATCGTGCTGTATCTTTGAGAGACTCTTGGAATAAAATATCGAAACATCAGAAGAAGTAATAAACAGTTAATGTATAATTTTGTTTAGCTAATACCCTTGTTTAACCCTAATTTGTATTTATGAAACCAGACCTACGAATCTGGAAAATCTTTATATTTTCTGCCCTGCTCAATCAGTTAGTAGGTCAGGAATCTTTTCTATATTTATACTTAATTCCATTTGAAAATACAGAAAATGATCCCACAATAGAGTGGATAGCACCTGGATTATCTGATATGGCCAGAGAACAACTAAAAACTGAATTTGGCATAAAAATACAAACAAAGGATGATCTGGAAGTTATTATGAATGACCGTTCTTTAATGTTAAAACAGGCCCGTGGATCAAAAAATATGTTATTCCTTGGTAAGTATATTCGCAAGCTGGATAAAATTCATGTCAATATACAGCTAGTTGACGTAGCCACTTGGCAAGAAGAAGACAGTCAGAAAATAATTGAAGTATACAGCGCTATCCCTGCGTTAAATCAAGCTGTTGGAAAGACTGTAAAGAAAATGGTATCTCCATTTTTGCCTAAAAAANNANNATCAAATCGTANTCTATTTTCTTACCAGNCAGAACCAAAATTAGAAAAAAAAAATCAACCATTATTCAAAGAATCACAAAAAGTAGTAAGTAANCTTGANTCACAAATCCTAGAGCTGGAAGCATCNATGGATGCATTATTGGGAGCTAGAAAACGAGATGATGTNAGNNCAAANAAAAACCNAATGCGTAAAATAGCTGGAGAATGGACACTGGATTTNGATGTAGATCGTAAAATGGAACCCAATCCAGAGAATGCAGCTAATACACGGATGCTTTCTACTGTTCTTGAACAACTTATAAACAACCCTTATGATATAGAACTTCAGCGC
The DNA here is from genome assembly GCA_002718285.1 of Fidelibacterota bacterium. The sequence continues at coordinate 37,030 of PBAR01000013.1, read as the reverse complement.
CCAGAGTTTATTTATCACGATGATGATGAATTATATATGACAGTTCGATTTCCTGTTATATACAAACTTAAAGAACAGATTATCAAAGATATGCTTACTACACTTCCTTATACAGGTCTTGAGCAGAATGGTAGTCTAACAATCTTCTATTTTGATAAAGAGTCATTTAATTTTCCTCCGGACATTGTAGAAACAATAAAAACTGGATCCTATCGCTCAGTACCTGTGATACGTATATTTGATAAGAATGAGAATATTCTAATAGTTATTGCTGACTCTCCAGAAAATTCTATCCATCAAAAACAAAGCAATAAAATTCTATATTTGCCTCAAAATCAATTTTCCCCATTAATAGAATTTACTGTAGGTGGATGGTCAATGCAGGTGGCTATGGAAACAGTGGAGATAAATGCAGTATATGAAATGATACTTCCAGTAAGTGAGGTTAAAAGTCTAAGTAATGTCAGCCTGAAATTTATTAAAGAAACTGAATTGATTAATTTTTTAACTCCTCTCTTATAAAAAGAATCACAATGCTTATATTTGTATTAATAAAAAATGTTTTAAATTCAGTGTATAGGGCCTAATTGATTATAAAAATTATTTTACCATTCAATGAGTAAACTTTCAATTACATTTATTTTAACGATATCCCTATTAAATGGACTGGATATAGTTAATATATCCAAACAGGATTTTCGCGTAATACTTGAAAACGCATCCCGTGCATCTAATAGAGTTTTTGTTGAAGATTTTACTGGGCTACAATGACCCTATTGTCCGTCTGCGAGTTTCGCAGTATCAGAACTAATTGATGAATTTCCGGAGACCCTTATTAGTATAGAGTGGCACAGCCCAAGTTTTACGCCTGGAAATTCTGATTTTGATATTCCCGAATACAGTAATAGAGCTGGAATGTACGGGGTAGGAGGTATCCCCCATACACAATGGAATGGNGTCGAAGAAACAACTGGTGGTTATCCAGATGGTAACTGGCAGCCAATGTATAATTCTTTTCTCCCAATCTACAATAGNATGGTTGGAGTTAATACACCATATGAGATAGATATCAATGGGTTAATTGATGATATTACGGTTTCATATGATGTTACTGTGACCATGGATTCTGAAATGAGTAATGCAAACCAAAAGGTTGATATTTTTGTTGTAGAAGATAATATTTGGTCTTACTGGACAGGNTCCAGCTCTTATCATCATGCAAGAAATGTTGCCCGTGATTGGTTGGCTTCAGAGGATTTGTCTATNAGTAATTCTGGTGAAACAGAAATGTTTTCTGGCACTTTTGAATTGAGAAGCAGTTGGNANCCTGATAGNATTAAAATCATTTCAATTGTCCAAAATTATGCATCGAAGCAGATTTACCAGGCTATAGCAGTTAATATCAACGATATGGATCCTGATGTTGATGATGATGGTATCTATAATAATGATGATAATTGTGTAGAGATTTACAATCCNGATCAAATTGATGATGATAATGATANTATTGGAAATATGTGTGACCCATGTAATAATCTTGTTTATGTGCTTGGTAATATAAATGGTGATTACACCTTAGATAATAAACCTATCATTAATCTATTTGATGCTCTCGCGCTAGTTGACTTTCTTATTACCAATGATGGGAATGAATGTCTTATGCAAGTTACCAATATAAATGATGATTATTTTATAAATATTTTAGATGTTGTTGTACTGGTGCGTAATATCCTAAATGGCGAATATAATTAGAATAAACTATTTGGATTATTAAAGACTAACATTTGATTGTCTTTTTTNNTATNAAAATATTCTGTTTAATTATATCAGGCAGGTTTTTTTAGATTTTATATGAAACTATGTCTAAAAGCTCTTTTAAAGTTCACCTAGATTAATTATGAGAAAATTAACGCGAATATTATTATTATTATTTGTTGTATTATTTGGAAAAGAAAATCAATCTGTACGAACTATTCCAGACCTGAAGATTAATTTATTGGATGGAAAACAATCATCTATTTATAAACTTTTGGAAGATGGACCCTTGCTAATAGATTTTTGGGCTACCTGGTGCAAACCATGTAAAAAAGTGATGAAATATTTAGATGAATACCATGATGCATATGCGGAAAATGGATTTAAGGTTCTTATGATAAATCAGGATACACCACGAAGCATGGGAAAGGTGAAATCCTATATTAGAAGCCAAAGGTATACATTCCATGTGGCTATTGACCCTAATCAAAAGATCGCAAAAAAGCTTAATGGCCAAGTTATGCCAACTTTAATACTTATTGATAAAGATGGGATAATTAGATGGAGGCACCAAGGCTATATTCCTGGAGAAGAAATTGAGATTGAGCGCCAGATTAAAATGCTATTCGGTCTTAATGAAATATAATCTGATTTCAAGGTATTAATAAAGCATGCAATGTAAAATATTATATGCTATTATTTTGTCTTTGACTTTTATTTTTGGAATTGATTATAATGCTGCTATTTCTGTGAATTATGGCGATAGCTATGATTTTTATTCTTATTCAGAGAATCGATTAGACCTAAATCTTTTTTCAGATAATGTTCACGCCTGGGTCCAGTATGAATTTTCCAATCCACCAGAAATTGGTTTTTCTTCTAATGAAATTAGGAAATTTCGTATTGAATACATGCCACGGAATTTTACAATAAAGATCGGTGATATTTATGAGTTCTGGGGCAGAGGGCTTGTTTTAAATCAGTTTGATGACCAAACTACAAACTTTGATAATGGNACAAGAGGTATCTATCTGGGCTATTCCAGAGGTCCATTAAAAATNAGTCATATAAATGGAAATGCAAATGTTTGGCAATTGGGTAGTAATCTAAGAGTTCCTCAGTACGTGCATGCATACAATATGCATGCTAACCAGATTGAATATAATTTGAATACTATTTTAATAGGATTAACACAACTACACTCAAATNAAACTCACCAAAAAATATTTGGTGAATCTTATGTAAACCACAAAATAAATGGTATATATCTATCGTGGGTAAGAACCAATGCGGATATCTTTATAGAGTATGTAGATAAGAAGGCTTCTGAAAAAATAAATTTCATTGATAACNCCGCTCATGATAGTTTAAAAAGTGGTTATGGTTTATATTCTAATTTGAATATTTATTATGGCAGCTGGGGTTTATCCACTGAATACAAGCGATATTCTTTCGATAGAAGTCACTCACAATTTNCAGTNAATGATTATGGAAATCGAATTGATTTTCAAACTATGCCAAACCTAGTTCGGGAAAAGAATTCTACTTTAATGGGGCGCGTTACACATAACTATAATTANAATGACGAAAGAGGATTTCAAATATCGATAAATGGTACNCTTCCAAATGGATATTACTTATTAGCTCAATATAGTAAATTGAGTAGAAATGAAAAATGGCAATCCTTAACACCTACTGATTGGAGAGGTGTAATTCTGGATGGTATACTACCAAGTATGAATCCTTCTGCGCTACCATACACCGAAAACTATCAGGAGCTTAACGGGTATCATTTTGATAATAAATTATATTTTAAATTAGGTCGTGGCGAAAATTATACAGTCCCGATAATAATGAGATATTTTGAAGGTGCAGGACAGTTTATAAAAAATAATTGGACTTATACTGATTCAATAGAATGGAATNACAACTGGGTTTATACTGACTCTGTGTTATCNAGTATTGATACTTCTAATTATTCANTANCAACAAAACTATGGCAGGAAAGTAAATCTATTACATTCCCATTTGAATTATCCTACACTTTTGATAGCGGCTATTCAACGGTTATTAATTTTGAATACCAAGAAAGGGAAAAAAAGAATATCTCTAAGGGGAATGCAACTACATTTAATTATTCTGATTCTTCTTGGTCTTTAACCAACCCTGATAACCCTGGTTTATTTAGCGAAAATTATGATACGCAATTTAGTGATGGTACTAAAACCCAATTTAATAGAATGATTTCCATTACATTCAGTAAGGCTTCAAAATGGTCAGTTACATTGACACATGATCAGACGAATGCTTTTGAAGGTCAAAAAACTTTGGATCCTTACTATAATCCTCTTGAAGCATTCATTTACGGTGACATTAAATACTTTTTAGGAGAAAGGAATAAATTGAAACCNCCTAATTTTATTCAAAAGCGATGGGCTTCTATAAAGATTGATTATTACCTTACACCTGCTCAACGGATTTCTATACAATATGGATCTATAAAAGGTGGCCTTTTTTGCAGCAATGGAATATGTAGAGTAATTCCCGCTTTCAATGATGGTCTTAACTTTTCTTATTCTGCTGTATTCTGAGTCCGAAAAAAGGAAAATAATTAGCAAAAAGATCCAGCTTTACAATTAAACTGTCTCTTTTTCATATCTGAAAATCTAAATTTGAATGTGTAAATTACCTTTGGTTTCAGGTCTTGGTTTGGTAAGCAATTGCAACTTGTTTTTATTTTGAGATCAAACCAATTTAAGTTATATAGAATTCAATAGAGATGCGCCCGTAGCTCAACTGGATAGAGTGTCTGGCTACGGACCAGAAGGTTGTGGGTTCGAATCCTACCGGGCGTACTCATCAATAAATCCGTTTTAATAGACGGGTTTATTGTNTATGATATTTTATTTTGATTNTTAAAAAAAATTGAATATTTATACACAATAGAATTTAAAATATTCACTATTTTACGTTACAGATTAATAAATATTTTGAAATTGACAATGAAAGTAGCTCATCACTATATTTAATAAGGATATTACTACTATTGGAAATTCCCTTGATGGAGTGGTAGATGTAGTTATATCATTAAAACCGGCGTACACTATTGTAATGCCAAATGCGGAGTTCAACATGTTAAAGAGTAATTACTNCTCCTACCGGAGACGTTTGCCCTTATATATCCTATGGGTATTTATTNCCCTGGTTATCTTGGTACCAGCGACGAATCTTTATGCACAAGATTTAGATGATGAAGAAGATTTGCAAGAATTTTTTGGTGATGATGAGGAATTTTTTGAGGATGAGGAAGAATACCTGGATGAAGAAGAATTTTCCGATGAAGAAGAATTTTCTGATGAGGAGGATGNAGANGGAGATCAAGAAGATGAAAGTGAATTGACTGATGAAGAAGAAGANGCNCANCTNGCTGATCAGGCAGACCGACTGGGCTATACTATTGATATTACTGCNAGTTCCCCCCGTTATGTTAATGAAGAACTTCTTAAATGGAATTCCAGTGTNAATGCCCGCATTAGTATNGAGTTTCCNCTATTGATGCAGGTTTTGGGAACTAAATTTCGTTTTGGAGCNGAAATCGGNAATTTTGGTTTTGAGGATGCTATGCCGCCGCAAACAGCTACCTTGAAAGGTATCACTGCGATAGGAATATTAGCTTTCCCTGCGGGGCCAGGGAAAGTGAAGATTGGTGCTGGTTTGTTCGGGAAAGCATTTGGCTTTATGGCGGAAGCCACCTATGGACTCCGAATTGGGCCTATGGATATTCGATCTGGAGCCCGAACAACTGAAGTTCTAGGTGCAAAAACCAATGAAAATATGCCTATACGTGCTGCCTGGTGGGATGGATTATTATCTATTGGGATTAATTTATAATTGGGTAATCTTTTGATGATTAGATTAAAACAAAAAATAGGGATTCTTTCCTTTTTTATTCTTTTTGGGTTATCCAATCTTTGGGCACAGACCTTTACTATTAGGACATCAAATAGTTCCAGTGCATACAATGTTCCTGCGTCTATTTATGATCAGTCTGCTACGGTACAGGGCGGATTTAAAGTTACTGGATCTAGTGTAGCTGGTCTTTATGTGGTATCCATAGCGTTTCATACCAGTAATACAGCAGGGGCTGGTGAGACGTGGGTATTGGTTGACAATTTAAGCGGTAATTTTTCTACATTACTAGTGAATAGCAGTTCTGAGGTTAATGAATTAATATCGCACGCAACTTTAGTCGCTTTAGATAATTGGCCGGGAACAAGTTATAGTGGGAGTATTACGGTTGCTATTCATGCATATGGTTCATCAGTGAATATTGGTTCGGATAGAATTGAAACATTTGTATTTGATTTAGATGTTCCTGAGATTTCGAACGCAACTATNTCNTGTGCAAAANCTGCNCCATTTAACCAGCACTATCCTCATTATGCAAAAGAAGATGATATTATTAGAGTATCGATGACAACAGACCAGGCTGTTACAGCTGTATCAGGCACGATTGCCGGTTTCGCAATTAGTGCAGGTGGATTAAATGGGACATCTCCAACTGCCGCTGTTACGGTTACAACTGCTTACCCAACAGGTACTGTGCCATTTGTCATAAAGGTCACAGATGAAAATGGGAATGAGAGTGATCAATTAACTGCAGCTATCCCGAATACNAGCAGTGTTATTGTTGATACTGAAGCNCCCAATTTATCTTGNCTTTCATGTTANTTTACAATAAAAACGACACCAGCCAATGATTATTACGCAAAGAGCGGTGATAATATTATAGTCAATATGCAGGCTAGCGAAGTATTAGTCCAAGGAGATTTTGATGAAGATGGAGATGATGATACAGGATATTTATCTCTTAATTTGGCAAATGCGACTGATGTAACCATAACTCCTACAGTTTCTGGATCACAAAGCGCAGCAAGCAGCGTATTCAGTGCAACGTTAACTGTAACAGATGCAAATGCAACACATAACCAGAATATTCCATTTACCCTGTCTGGGATCTATGATCGTGCTGGCAATACGGCAAGTAACATATCTGCTCCAACAGANGGTAAATATGTTTTTTATGATAGTGCTACNCCTACAGTAGATAACGCAACAATCACGACCACAAATTCAAATACTTTATATGCAGCTGACGGTCAGACTGTTACGCTCAGTATTGAAACAAATGAACAGTGTCAGAATCCTCCTACAGTTACATTCCAAGGAGGAAACGGTTCTGGGACCATTTATAACGGTGTTGTTTCCCAAGGTTCGGGCGGTGTTCTTTTCTGGGATGCTGTTTTGGATGTGACAACAGGCATTGATGAAGGTAGACTAAATTTTAATGTTACAGTTACAGATCTTGCAGATAATCAAATAGCTTCAGCGCATACTGCTCTTAGCGATGAAAATACCAGAGTGACTATTGACTATAGTGTCCCAACAATTAATACTCTTGTTATAGCTTCCAGTTCTGGTAATTCTTACGCTAAGAAAGATCAAACTGTTACAGTTACTGTGACATCAAATGATAATTTGAGGGAAATTAACGNTGACGGTATTACAGGCACAATAGGNGGTATCNCTGCAACTGCTACCCGTCAATCNGCGAAGGTNTGGGCTCTAACTGCCACAATGGGTGATGCTCATCCTGAAGAAGAACTTCAAATTGCAATTAATATGTATGANTTAGCAGGCAACCTTAAAGNGCTTACAAATGCAGATATAACGAGTGGAACAGTTACATANGACAAAACACTGCCAACCTTAACAGATTTGTCATTNGTATCCGATAATGATGTAACTACTCTTGCTAAGGATGATGACTGGGCCAGGATAACTTTTACGGCAGAAGAAGATCTTATTGCAGATCCGACTGTATTAATTTTTTCTGCTGCTGCAACTAAAGAAAGCCAGACCAATCGTACCTATATTTATAAACTGCAAATGGATCAGGCGTCTCATGATGATGGTCAGGTAACTCTGAGCATTGATTTTACTGATGCGGCTGGGAATGCCGGTACGACAGTTACGCATGCTGATGTAGCTACAACTGTTACATATGATGAATCGCCCCCAGTCCTTAATAATGTTTATTACTATAATTCCACCACAGGTGCCGATGTTCAGGCAACCTGGACTGCTGCACAGTATGCAAAAGCTGATCAGGCTATTACGATGAAAATTGTATCAAATGAGGACTTAACATCCAGTCCTGTAGTATGGATNGGGAAAAACTCCGGGTCCGCTTCCTTTGCAGATGCTAACAAAGCTACAGTTTCCCAAGGGGCTAATGCAAAGAATTGGGTTGCTGTATTAACTATCCCAACTGTGGGCGGCTTGGAAGAAGGGGTAATGGAGCACAAAATTACATATACTGACCTTGTGGGTAATGCAGGTGCTGAGAACACCAATCTTAAGCATTTATCAGCAACTCCGGCAAATATTACTTATGATGAGACTGTACCTAGTTTCAATGCTCTTACATATCAGTCGAATAATACAGTAACAACATTATCTACATCAGGAAATACTATAACTCTAGATATCACTGCTGATAATCCCATATCAACTCCACTTGTTTCCATACATGGTGAATTGAGTTCTGGTTCCAGGGTTAGCGTGAGTCAAAATGGATCGGCTTCAATCTGGCAGGCAACAATGACACTGAGCGATGCTGATCAGGAAATAGACCCAATCCCGATCTCAGTTACTTTAACNGACCTGGCTGGTAATCAAGCAACCCGAGCAACGCCAACTAATGCATCTACAGTTGCATTTGACAAAACAGCTCCCACACTTACTGGCGTAGTAATATCTTCAAACGGTGCTGGAGGTACATATGCAAAAACCAGTAATGTCGTTACTGTTCAAATTACAAGTCTTGAAGATATTAAGACAGGGGATTCAAATAACCCCACAGTGAATATTTTTGGTACAGCTGTCAGTACTACAAGGGGTGCGACGGATAAGCTTTTTACAGCAACGCATACGCTTGCGGGCTCTGAAACGCAAGGTACCATAGATGCCACTAATGCTGATGCTAATTTGTTTTCTGTATCAGGTTTTGAAGACCCTACGGGGAATGCAGGAGTGACAGTACTTATACCCACAAGTGGTTCAGTTACTTATGACAGAACACTCCCCACTGTTGATGGANTCGCAATAACATCAACTTCAACAGGAGCAAATTATAGTCCATTATTTGCAAAAGATGGTGANAATATAGTCTTGACAATATATACATCNGAAGAAGNGGCAACGCTTACNTCNACTCAATTGTTGGGTGATAATACNGGGATTACTATTGCCGCTGCNGATGCACCCACAAACCGTACNTGGACTTTTACGAAGNCNATTGATGCAACNGCACANGCAGNCTATGATGCTNTAGTTTCTCCAATAACATTAAATCCNAGTGATCCGNCCTTTTTTGATATCTCGGTTACAGATGCAGCAGGNAATAGTTCCACTGCAAGTGCCTATAAAGTTTTGANGGGAACNGGAGATATAAANGGTGACGCCCTTGCGGATAANGCGGGTACAGTCTCTATTGATTTTACAGNTCCAANGTTTGCAGATGGGGGAGGNAACCCGATAAGTGGTACCTATGTTACGATTGCTTCTAATAATTCGAATAATGGAATACCGGCCCCAACCTTGGCTGTACCTGATAATCGGGTTACGCTCAGTTTTAAAGCAACTGAGCCGATTCAGGAGCCGACTGTTACAATAGCGACACAAGCTGCTATAAGACAGACTCCTGCAGCTGCGAGTGGTATTCCCACAGATACATGGGTTTATTACTATGATATGACTTCCAATGAAAGTGATGGTACGGTTGCATTTTCGATTACCTATAAAGACAGGGCAGGCAATGATGCTGCATCAGCTCAGACTGCACTGGTTGGTGATTCAGACGGGGCAGTTTCTTTTGATAAAACCCAGCCTACGCTTAGTAACATAACTTTAGTCTCTGATAATTCGATTACAAATGCCTATGGCAGAGAGAATAGTATCATTACTCTTACTTATAGCGCTAGTGAACAGTTAAACAGTGCTTTGAATGTAGTCACTATTGCTACAGAAACCGTTTCTCCGTCTATAACTGAAACTTGGGCTGCTAGTGGAAATACAAAAGAAACATGGGCGGCAACTTATACATTAAGCTCAACTGATTATGTCGGCCAGAGCGATATAGAAATTCCCTTTACAATTGATTTTGTTGACTTGAACGGATATGCTGGTACGCAGGTAACTGAGACATCTGCTCTCGCCGCCATGACTTTTGACAGGAACATTCCAACTATAGTCAGCTATACTGCGACTTCCAGCAGTGGAACAAATTATGCAAAACAAAATGACGTGATTACTTTGACTCTGGTTGCGAATGAAGATTTAGATGAGCCGGTAATTACTATTGCAGGGCAGACAAAAGCAGGAGGGTTAGTTGCCATTAATCAAGGAGGCAATAAAAAGACCTGGACTGCGACTTATACTATGAGAGGTGCGGATGATGATATTTCCATTATAGCATCAACGTTATCATACACAGATTTAGCTGGAAATGCAGGTGTATCGCAAGCCCCAACTCCAAATATTGCATATGATAAGACATCTCCAACTGTAAGTCCGGTTTCAATTGCATCTAATAATACAAATTCTACAGCATCAAATCCTGCTGGTACTTTAGCGAAGCCTGGAGATATAATTACCTTATCATTTACATTTTCTGAACCGATTGCGTCACCGGTCGTAACTATTACAGCGCAAACTCCTACAACTCTGACAAATGCATCTGGAGATGAGATGAACTGGGAGGCTACGTATACAACAACTCCCGCTACGCCAGATGGTACAGTAGCATTTACCATTGATTTTACAGATGCATCTGGAAATACAGGTACCAGAGTAAGTGCCGTTACTGCAGGTAACGATAATGTAACATTTGATGGTACGACCAATGCCTTATCGTCTGTATCAATTAGTTCAGACAATACCTATACCAATTTTGCCAAAGTTACCGATTTAATTACACTTCTCTTTAGTTCTGATGAAGATATTGATACCCGCCAATTACCAACGGTATCCATGGCGGGTGCTCTGCCTTCCGGTGGAGCCGGTAATTCTGCTTCTGTTACTCGTATCGGTGTTTCTGCAGGAGTTTATAATTATTCAGCAACGTATACTATGGGTAGTGGTGGTGTTGCAGATGTAGAAGGAACAGTGAAGTTTGTGATCGCATTCGAAGATATAGCCGGAAATTCTGGTACTAGTGTGGTTGCAATCACAGGGGGAGAGAACGTTACTTTTGACAAAACAAATCCTGCAGCAAATACGTATACTTTAAATTGTACGGAAGTGAACACATTAACATCCAGGCGTGTGAAAACAAATGAGGTTGTCACTTTAGCGATGGTTTTTAATGATGAGATTATGAAGCCTTCAATAACTATCGCAGGGAATTCAATTTCAGCAACTGATGTAACCGAAGGAGTCGACAGGACTATCTGGTCAGCCGTATACAGTATGACTTTAGCGGATATTGAAGATGGGAATAGGATGAATTTTACTATTTCGATGACTGATTCAGCAGGGAATACCGGGACGGCGATTAATGCCACTGCAGGGACAGATGGAAGTTTTGTTATATTTGATAAAACAGCTCCGAGTGCAGGCACCCTCACCATAGCATCAAATAATACCTGGGATGATTACGGTCTGGGCCATCCTATAAATTCAGACCTATATGCTATATCCGGTAATACAGTCACAGTTACTGCCATTAGTAATGAGCCGCTCTGGACATCATCAACTTTTATTAAAACGGCTGTTTCTGGTGCTGGTGATACTTATACTGCGGCAAATGCAGTTTCTTCAAGTAACAGTGATAAAACATGGGCCAGTACATATATAATGCAGCCAACAGATTGGGAAGGCGTAGTCACATTTAAAGTTGCCTTAACAGATTCCGCGGGGAATGTATCCGATACATTGAAAAATTCGGATATATCAAATGCCTCATCCATTACGTATGATAGATCTAAGCCGCTATCCAATAATATTGTTATTTCTCTTAGTTCTGGAAGCGATACCGGAATAGATGATGCTGATAAATTGACAAAACTAGTCAGGCCTAAGTTTGATATTTCCAATACGGGAGGTATTCTGACTACAGGTGACAGTGTTTTGGTAGCAGTAGATGACGTAATTATATACAGGGAAGTGGTTGGGGTTGGTATTACATCATTTTCCGAGATTCAGTTAGATTCCGATATGACGCATGAAGTTAATACGGGTCATGAGGTAAAAGTTTATATTCGTGATCCTGCTGGAAATCTTTCGGATCCGTCACCGGATATTACAGTCAAAGTTGATACAGAAATTCCAACTCCAGGTTCTGTATTAAACCTTGTAGACAATGATGATACTGGATGGTTTAACAATGATAATACTACGAATGTACCTGCACCTAGTTTTGAGATAACGGGTTTAACTACTGTTTTGGATTCCATCGATCTTTATTCAAGAGGTTTAAACCCGGTCACAGCGCCAATATTGGTATCAAGTGATAGAATGGCAAGTCAGTATAGTCACACTATTACAGTACAGAACCAGATCACATCTAATGGCAAGTACGGGTTATATTATGTAATGCATGATGATGCCGGTAACGTAAGTGTTAAGAGTGATTCATTGACTGTAATATTCGATTTTACTGCTCCTGCTGCTCCTGCTCAGCCCGATCTGCTCACATTGACCGATCTTGGTGAACTTGTTGATGATAATAAAACTGATACCAATATAGTAGACATTAAAATTGATTATCTGGAATCTAATACCAGAGGATACTTGTATCGTATAAACATGGATGCAGTCCCTATCGACACTACTCAGGTTTCTGCAACTTATGCGGCTTCTGCAGATTTCATTGTTGGTTCTGATGGTACCAAAACCTATAAATTAGAGGATGAGATTGCAAATGGGGACTCTGCCAGGTTTGTATACTACCCGGTTACCATAGATTCAGCAGGAAATTCTACAGAAGGACCTGATTTGACCATGTGGTATGATTTTAAGGATCCAACCGGAATTGTGACATACAGTGATGCAGATGACACAGTTTGGGCTGGCAATTCATCAACAATTGCTACGATAAATTTTAATGAAGCAATCTCTATTTCTCCCAGACCTACTATTACATTAACATATCCAGGCGGTGGTGGAACAGTAGGGCCTATTAATCTTGTTAATGATGATAATGGTGTGAATAAAAAATGGCGGTACACAATTGATTTAGATGAACCGGCATATCAGGCTATCGATGGTTATATGAATATTTTNATCACAGCTGATGATATTGCNGGAAATCCTGTTTCATCTNCTAATCTTGTTGGAGAAGATAATCTTCTTTTTGACAATACAAAATCACAATTTAGAAATATAACACCAGGTGCCAATTCCTATATNAATGTACTGAGTGAATTNAGCTGGATATTAACTGANAAACTTCAGTCCGGAATTGTTCANTTTGATAATCTCACTTTGCCTGCTGAATCTGATATACAAGTTAATTTAACAGGAACTGAATTAACTAATTACGGTTTTCAAACTAATGCTNCTGGGTTAATAAATGGTCCACCNGTNCTTAAAGATGGAAGTTTNTATAATATAACCTATCAAGGTATAGATATAGCTGGNAATACAGGTTTAGATACCGTTTTCAGCGTAAGATANGATACCACGCTTCCTTCAGCAAATTTAAACTTTAGTCGTCTGTTNGCCAGCGAAGATACCACTGTNGTATGCACGGTAAAATTTAATGAACCTATGTTGGCNACNCCCCGTATCAGTNTTGATTATGGCGGAACAGNAAGCACTGCTGATGATATTGACAGNGTNGCCATGACTGCTACGGCTGATGATTCAATCTGGGTCTATACTGCAACTATGCCCGGAGGNGNAATTAATCAGGGATATGTTAANCCAACTGTCTATGCGAAAGATCTGGCGACCAATGCTTTGTACGTTTCTGAAAATTANCCNGNAAATGATAATGATTCATTAAAAATCGCNACNGCCGATTCACTATACCTTGATAATACGGTTGCTACTGCAACTTTGGAATATACCAATATTACNCAGGATACGATACTTGTATACCATCCCGCTTCTCCTCCTGATACATTATGGAACGTAGGAATNGGTGGAGATACTATAAANATCAAGGTAACAATGAATGAGCCTTTACTTNCNAGTCCNGCNCCGANCCTGACNTTGAAGTACAACTCAGGTGCNGGAGATACAAGAACTATTAACGGGGCTGTCGCTTCTAAAGGTGATTCTGTCTGGACATTTAATAATATTGTATTACTAGACAGTATTCAAAATGATGGTGTGTTAAAAATTGAACTGAATGCTTTGGATCGCTCTACAAATGCTGTATCGCAGTATGCAATTTCATCTGATGAACTGTTTAAAGTAGATAACAAACCTCCTGCAGCTTTTGATTTAAGTAATATTCGTTTAAGTTCTGTTAATCCGTCTCTTGTGGTAGACTGGCAGGATTTGGGTAGCCAATGGAAAGATATGGATAATGATCCCATTCATCATTGGTATAATAAGAGAGTAACTCACTTTTTTGTAAATGTACCCTTGCCTCCATATGATATAGCTGGTTTAACAGATACCACAATGTGGGGAGGATTAGTTGGTATCGAGTTTAAAAATCTGAGGGGATTAATGAATGGGCAGGAGTGGGTACAAATTGGGCCTCCTGATACCCTTGATCCTCAAGTTGATTTTGATTCAACTTTATTCTACAGGGATACGACTATTGTAAATAATCTTATCCTTAATGAATTGGTACTTGGAGATTCCCTGATAGTTCGTGTCAGCCAGACTGATATCCACGGTAATAAAACTTATAATACTCTTGATTCCGGTGATAAACATAAATTTTTCTTTGATCGTACCCAAATGAATGTNGGGCAATTGGTTGGTGGTAATNTAGTCAACCAAGATACTTTAGTCTCTACGGATACACTTAAAGCTATGTGGACNCCTTTCCTNGATCCTGGNGGCACAGGTGCTTCNGGATTTTGGAAATACACATTCACAGTGGCCCGTCATAGAGTTACAGCATTAGGAGATACACTGCATGATACCACAATGACGGGATATCTAGATATAAATAATGATGGTGTGATTCATGATACAGAGATATGGCAGGATTGGGTTGAAGTAGAAACCGCTAACGACACGGCTGAATTTGTTTTTAATTCTGCTGCTGTAGATACTCTCAAACATAATGAGATATATGAATTTTTAATATTCGCCCAAGATTTGGCTGGAAATATGTCTGATACAGTTTCTTCAGGTTTAAAGATAAAGGTTAATTCTAAACCAATTCTTTCTGCAATAAATCCCTGGACGATGTATGAAGATTCAGTTTANANTGGATTCCAGAANATTATTACNACAGATATTGATTCTNTTACGTTTCAGGGAGAAATAATTAACTGGTCGGTAAAAACATTCCNGGATAATAATTTGTATACTCAACACCCNNTTGANATTAATGGNAATGTACTAAGCTGGATGCCGNTCCAGTCTGATGTTGGNAATTACAATATCAGNGTGATTGCGGANGACCTTAACCAGCTAATNGACAGTACNGAGTTTACNCTTGAAGTGATTGCTGTTAATGATGCTCCNGAGCTTGTATTCGTAGANTCTATGGGGTTTTTGATTAATCCAGATAGTGTTCTAGTCTTTAGTTTTGATGAAGATGTNCAAGAAAAAACTACGTTAAATCTTACACAGTATGTTANTGATGTGGATAATAATGATTCAACTGAGATNACCTGGCAGGCTGTTATTCTTGATACAAACCAACTGGGNAAACCATACCCCATGGGACAAGTTATCGNAGGNCCNGGNACATCTATGAAACAGAAAGTATCTTTGATGAAAGAATTTATGGGATTTAACCCTGAGTTCGAATTTATTCATCAATCAAGAAATAGAATGAAGAGTGAAAGTCAAGCCAGAACAATAGCATCAAACAGAAGTTTAGGGGCTCATCCTATCTCAATTTCATTGGATACGATAGCAACTGGTGAAATTATGGCTGTATTTGACAGTGATTCTAATTATTATGGTGATGAACATCGTGTAATATTTATTGTTCAAGATCCCTTTGTCCCTGGTGACCCTTTTTCTAGATTAGAAGCAAGGGATACAATAATTGTTAGTGTTAAAGAAGAAAATGATTTTCCAGTAGTACAGGAAATAGATGATTGGACTATTGCTGAAAATGATTCATTGGTATTGGATTTTGGAANCTATACTTNTGATGTAGATGATTCAGTNTTAACCTTTGTAATTAAGGCACTNACCAATGCTAATTTTATGACAATTTCTCCTGATTCATTCCTTTCATCTGGTTTAGGTGACTCTGTTATTTTAAAACCTCAATCTCTATGGTCTGATAAAGCNGAGATTCAGGTAGTAGCTANGGATNAAGCNGCATCTGATACATCTAAGTTTTTACTGGATATTATCCGCGTACAGCGTCCAGCCCCTGCAGTATCAATAGTCCAGAACAATGTTTTTTCTCACTACCTGGATATCATTATTGTAGATACTGTTCAGAAGACGACAAATATCTCTTTTGATGTCCAGAGTGAGCCAATGGTTCTGGATACTATTGCTCCGTATACCTGGACATCAAATTTTAATTTTGGAGTAGAGAAAAGCTATTCATTTGAAATTCGTGCTGAAGCAGTTGTCGGAGATACGATGTGGGGCAATGCTTTTGTGCTGGCATTGGCAAAGTCTGCGGGAAGATGGTTTGGCTCTAGTTCAGATGGCTCTTTTACAATTGCAGGTGGAATTGGGAGTGTATCATCTGATCAGCCATTATTAATTGTTGATTCAACTCTTTTTAGTAAGAGCTTTACTGATCGTGCTTCGTATATAATTGGTAATGAAAATTATGAATTTAATGCTCCTGTACGATTATCTATGGCAAGTAGAGATCCCGACAGGGCACTCTATCATAGGGATAATGGATCCTGGAAAGAGCTTCCGTCGATTAGTACTGAAGGGGCTATTATTACCTATTCAGATGGAGCAGGATATTATCGATTAGGGCCTAAGACAATTATTGTTCCTGAAATAACAAATCTGTACCCCAATTATCCAAACCCGTTTAATCCGTTAACCAATATTCGGTATGATATAGGGCTTTTAGATGGTTTAAGTCAAAATGTTTCGATAAATGTATATAATCTGCTTGGGCAGCGTATCCGTAGATTGGTAGAAAATGTTGACCAGCTTGGTCAATTTACCATACAATGGGATGGACGTAATGAAACTGGGAAAGATATGCCAACTGGTATATACTTTGTTCAGCTAACCACTGGCACTGGTATAGTAAAAAATTCAAAAATGATGCTCTTGAAATGATAAAATATTATAAAATAATAATCCATATATCGTTTATCCTATATATACTATCCATCGGTTTGGGTTGTAGACAAAATTATGTACCTACTGATGATGAATTAGCTGATTACGGATGGGTATTATATAGCCAGGGTGATTACGTAGGCGCGAGAGATTGGTTTCAGCGTTCTATAGATAAAGATTCGACNTATATGGATGGNTATTGTGGNATTGGATGGGCTAGCGGTAAGCTNGGTTACGCAGACTCTGCTTATCATTATTTTTATTTAGGTAAGGATATGATATATGATGACGTTAGATTTCCAAATCAGGTCAATTTACCTATCGATATTGTAGGTGGTCTTGTATTTTCCAGCAGTGCTATAGGTGACGACTCTTTGACAATTGCGTACAGCCAGGAATTTGATTTTAAGCAGACACAGATTCAGGTGGATTTGGGTGATGGTGATTATCGATGGACCCTTAAAGCAGTTTTATTTAATTCTCTTGGTTTCGATTCAAAAATTGATGCCCAGGATGTACGCCTTGCATGGGCGATGGCTCAGTATAACTCAAGTCAGTTTGCAGATTGTGTCTCNAATATAAGAATAATTTGGGAAGATGCTGCTATTNCTGGAGCTTTCGAGCCTGATATATCTACTGTTCATGGGCGNAACATCATTGCAAAAGANCTTGAGAAACTGCAAAATCTNCTCAGTAATTAANANCTCATGAATCAAATTATGGATGTATTCCCATCCAAGNCTGATCATTCTACCTGGATGGCANAGGCACTTAAATTAGCAGANCAAGCATACCGAGAAGGTGAGNTACCAGTNGGAGCNTTGGTAGTTCNTAATAATAAGGTTATTGGAAAAGGATTTAATCAACGTGAACGTTTAAAAGATCCTACGGCCCATGCAGAAATTNTTGCTATAACAGCAGCCTCTGGTNCATTGGATGACTGGCGTCTTTCTGATTGTACCTTATACGTAACNAAAGAACCTTGTTCAATGTGTGCTGGAGCAATTATTAATTCCAGAATCCGTCTACTCGTATTTGGGGCATACGATGAAAAAAAAGGATGCTGTGGTTCTTTATATCAACTATGTGGAGATCAGCGCTTAGACTCTAATACGGCCGTTCAAGGCGGAGTAGAAGAAGAAAGGTGCTTTAGTTTATTGAGAGAATTTTTTATTAGAAAAGCCAGAACATAAATAATTTTGTCCATTATATATTTAATTCTATTTGGATTTTGTATAGTAAAAGGAGAGGTGGCAGAGCCTGGCTGAATGCGCCGCACTCGAAATGCGGTTTTGGGGTAACCCAAACGGGGGTTCGAATCCCTCCCTCTCCGCAAAAGAGACAAGGATATAGAATGAAATCATTTCATAAAGAACTATGGTTCCATGTACCTGAGAGAATGGGATTCATTAACATTACATCAGATGTAGAAGAAGTAATTAATGAGAGTAGAATACAAAATGGACTGTGTCTTGTTAATGCCATGCATATTACCGCTTCTGTATTTATTAATGATGATGAATCTGGACTCCACGAAGATTACAAAAATTGGCTGGAAAAAATTGCACCTTTTGATCCCAGTCCAGAGCGTTATCAGCATAACAGAACCGGAGAAGATAATGGCGATGCACACCATAAGCGGCAAATTATGGGGAGGGAAGTTGTGGTTGCCATAACNAATGGGGNATTACACTTTGGTACNTGGGAAAGGATATTTTATGGTNAATTTGATGGGAGAAGAGATAAACGGGTACTAGTTAAAATCATAGGCGAATAAATTGTCCTTTCAAAAAGTACTTAATTTTTCAACCNATCATCANGAAGATNTAGTTGANATTACTTCGGAAATAAACTCATTAATTTCNGATTCNGGAATTAATTCTGGAATNTGCAACATATATGTTCCACATGCTACATCTGGTGTATTGNTNAATGAAAATGATGATCCCANTATTATTCATGATGTGTTAGGAGTATTACGAAAAATTGCGCCCAAAGGTTCATTTTTGCATGATCGTATTGATGGTAATGGCGATGCACATGTGAAATCTGCTATTATCGGACCCAGTGAGTCCATTCCATTTGAGAATAGTCNATTATTGNTNGGTACCTGGCAGAGTGTAATGCTGTGNGAATTTGACGGGCCAANACGAAGCAGGAAGGTAATAATTACACTTTTTANGGTTTAGATTTTGTCTTTGAAAAAATTAATCAAAAATTATGCTTTTTTGTATCCTGATGAGTGCGCTCCTTTNAANATGTTGGAATATCTNAATTATGANGATTGTTTTTCTAATAATAATTACAATGGTCATTTCACNGGNTCGGCTTGGATNGTTAGTCCAGATAAAAATCAAATTTTAATGCATCACCATAAAAAANTNAATAANTGGCTTCAATTTGGAGGCCATGCNGATGGTGAAGAAAACCTATTNAAGGTTGCTATGCGTGAAGCCAGAGAAGAATCNGGTATNCAGCATTTTACAAAATTAAGTACAGAAATATTTGANCTNGATATTCATGAAATACCNGAACAAATTACTCATCCTNCNCATAAGCACTATGATGTCCGATTTATATTNGAAGCTGACCCACTAANTAGCAAAGTTATTNTTAGTGATGAGTCTTATGATGTAAAATGGNTATATAGGCAANAAGCAGTGAAATTAAATCCTGAATTGTCAATTAAAAGAATGGTGCAAAAGACATTATTAATGAAAAATAGTTAAATCTTATTATTATAAGGAAGATGAAATGCGAAAGATATTATTTTTTTGCTTCTTTTTTGGTTATGCAAATGGACAAATGAAGACTGGTAATGACCTGTATACTGCACTAACATCAGTTAATGAAACTGAAAAAAATTATGGGAAATACTTTATTGCTGGATTTGTTACTGGACATTGGTCCGCTCTGGATGGCTTGAATCCCTATAATAAATTCGATGAAAGATATCCTAATGATATTAGATATAATAAATTTCTCGAATCGTCCATTATAAAAATTGAATTATATCCCAAAAATCAAATCGTTGGCTGGGAGCAGGTATTTCTGATTATTGAAAGGTATTTGAAACATCATCCGAATGAGAGGAATGAAAAAATTGAACTTTTAATTGCTAAATCTATGCTGGATGCCTATCCAATGGAATATAGACTGGGTTTAGATTAAGGCTCATTGATTGATGAAAAATATGGATATTATTTAAACTTTATGAAGTTATAGAGAGCATTGGAAGAATATCTTCAAAATTTTTCACTGTATAAGTAGGTTTTTCAAGGAGCAATGCTGTTTTCTCACCAATCCCGTTGGTAATAGCGATTGAGTCCATGCCGATGGAATTTGCAACCCGAATATCCTGAAAACTATCTCCAATCATAATTGCCTGTGATACTCGAATATTGAAAGATTTCATAATGCTTTTTAGACCGATGGGATGGGGTTTGGGATGAGGAAAACTATCACATCCATAAATGAATTCAAAAAATTTATTTATGCCCAGTGCGCTAATAATTTTTTTTGCAGGAGCAATAGGTTTATTTGTAAGAATTGCCTTTTTTATATAAATTGTGTTTTCTAAAAAATCCATTACTCCTGGATATAACTTTGTTTTTTTGAGAGAGTTAGAATGATAGTGTTTCATGAATAGTTCATAGGTATGCTTATCAGGTAACCGATGATTTGGAAGGCATACTTTTAATAAAGTTCTGGCACCATCTCCAATAGCATTTTTTATAAAATTTTCATTTTTTGTAGGATAGCCAAGCTCTGCTAGGGTAAGATTGACAGATATAATCAGATCTTGCAAACTATCAACAATTGTGCCATCAAGATCAATAATAAAAGCTTTTTTATTNTTAATCAAAATAATAATCAGCGATGTATTTATTTTGGGAAAAGTGCGGGTAAATTTAGCTACTTTCTAAAAGGATCTAATGTGAAAAAATTTATAATAATTTCTCTTTTTATGACACTTTGTAATGCAAAAACTCAATTTACTGATCGGCAGGTTGCGTTGATGATTCCAAAATACTTTGCCCGGGATCATAATTCTCCACCAATTACNAGAACCCGTATTTATGGTGAAAATGGGAAAAAAGTATTTCANCTGGAAATAAAGGTGAATCGTAANCGTTTTGAAGGAGAAATGGATTATACAGTGGCGGCAATGGCCAGTGTNTGNCAGTATGCAAAAAGACCTTTTGATAAATTTGTNGTTATTATGCATCCAGATGGGAGNAATATGGATTCTGAGATNCTTGAAGCTGAGGCTAGATGTTCAATTGATCATTTTGTNAGAAAGCGTNTNAAATACCAACGATGGNAAAAAAAATGTGCTACTCTGAAAAANATATAATATTTCCTGAAAAATAATACTNCNTGAATATTTTAGNTGGTNTTGATAATGTTGGNAAGATTAACATTTATTTNAAATAATTCANTAAAAGATGTATCAGATAGTAAANTGTNNNACTATAATAACANTTCTTTGNAGNTGTATTCTAGCTCAGAATTNNAGCTGGGAAAAAAGTTATATNAGAAAAATTAACGGCTTGNTNTATGCNCCTGTATCCAAGTTGCCTTATACNGGNGAAGTATTTGAATTGGATGAAACTGGAAATGTNATCGAGCTTGTGNTTTATAAGGATGGTTTACCTNATGGGGAANCTCATTATGTTNAGTGGTATAGGAATGGCCAAAAAAAAGANGAGAGNAATTTTGTAATTGGNGACAATGATGGATATTGNAATAAATGGTATAAATCTGGCCAGAAAAAGGAAAAACAAGTATGGAAATCTGGAAAGAANCATGGTATCTGGACATTATGGTATGCAAATGGACAAAAAGAATATGAGGGTAACTATNNTGANGGTGAAAAGGATGGNAAATGGTCATTCTGGTATGAAAGTGGACAAAAAAAACAAGAAGGAAGNTATAAAAAAAATAGACTCTATAATGGNATATATACNGAATGGTTTNCTAATGGTCAAAAGAAAATNGATGGCTCCTATAAAAGCGGTAAAAAAGATGGNNAATGGACACTATGGGATGANAATGGNTATAAACTTTCAGATGTNGAATATTTNGAAGGTAGGAANCACGGAATATCANCTGAATATTTTTTNAGTGGATTAAAAAAATTTGAAGGNTCCTATAANCAAGATCANAAAGANGGATCNTGGAAAGAATGGACAGATAGTGGATTTTTAATTTTAGAAAAGACATATCACAAAGGTAGANTANATGGTAATTGGGAGAGNTATCGGAGNGACGGGACCAGATACTGGGAAGGCAGCTATAANGAAGANATGAAAGATAANATNTGGANTTNCTGGTATGGTAATGGNCAGAAAAAAAGTGAAGGTAATTTTAAAGANGGNAGTCTATANAATGGAATGTACACTGAATGGAATGATAAAGGAGAAATAATACTGCAAGGNAATTATAAAGATTGGGGTAANGAAGGAATCTGGAGAGGGTATTATGATAATGGAAATAAAAAATTTGAAGAATTCTATCAGAACGGTGCTCTNATNANAACAAGATCATTTTAGATAATATGNNANANTGNNTGTTAATTATTCATTTGTTTTTNAAAAAAAATNGTTAAATTTGATTTTTGAGGAAATTTTTNATGAAANNNANAATTAGAAAAATTAGTTTATTATCTTTGTTNCTATNGNTGGTGTCAATANGTAATGCTCAGCACAAAGTTAATGTAAACCACCTTTTAGAGTATGGTGGTCTAAAATATATGCCATTCTCTGAAAAGCCTTTTAGCGGAAAAGTATTTGAGCTGTATGATAATGGTGAAAAACATTGGGAGAAAGTCTATAAAAATGGTGTGTAGAAGATGGTTACTATAAATCTTGGTATCCAAATAGTAACCCCCAGATGAAAGTAATGCTCCGAAAAGGGAAGTGGCATGGGAAATACACCTTTTGGTATGAAAATAGTAAAGTGAAAGAAGAGATACGATACTCTAATGGAGTCAAGAACGGAAAATTTGTTTTTTGGAATGAAGACGGNGTGAAGATTGAGCAGGGGCATTACAACAATGGGAGGAAACATGGTTTGAATTTTGTTTACCATGATGATGGAAGTAAGCAGCAGCAAATATCCTATAGGGATGGCCAATTGCATGGTCAGAGAAAAACTTGGTATGAAAATGCTAATGTTAAGGAAGAAGCAAGGTATATAAATGGTAAATTGGATGGTGTCTACAGTAGCTGGTCTACCACCGGTGCAATGTTAAAACAGAAAAGTTATCAGAATGGTAGGCTTCATGGTCCAAGTATAACATGGTGGTATAAGAAAAGGAAAATTAATGGGAATGAAATTAATGGACCTTTTGGATCCCCAAATCAGAATCATTTTAAAAAAGAAGAAGCAAACTATTCTAGCGGAATGCTTGATGGTATCTATAAAAGCTGGTTGGAAAGTGGTATTCTTGAAAAAGAAATCCACTATAGCTCTGAGAAACTAGATGGACCTTATATTACTTGGTGGCCTAATGGAAATAAAAAAGAAGAAATCAATTATAGAGATGATCAGCCAGATGGTGCAGTTAACTATTGGTATATGAATGGACAGAAAAAAGAAGAATATTACACTTCTGATGGAAAGAAAAATGGCATACATAATACTTGGTTTCAAAATGGACAAAAAAAGTATGAACATACATATAAGAAGGGCCGATTAAATGGGAAAAGCTCTATATGGTACAGTGGAGGGCAGAAAAAAGAATCTGGTATTTATAAAAATGGAAAACCTTCTGGTTATTTTACTTATTGGAATGAAAATGGTCAGCGTAGAGAAGAAGGTAATTTCAATGTTGGAGAAAAGGAAGGATTGTATACTTATTGGCATGAAAATGGTCAAAAGCGTCAGGAAATCTTATATAAAAAAGGTAAACGCCATGGTAAGACAACTGTCTGGTGGCAAAATGGCCAAAAGAAAAAAGAAGGTTTAAATAAAGATGGTAAGCCAGTAGGAGAGTGGGATTATTGGTCTGAAAGCGGTGGTTCATTAAAGAAAAATTCTTCATCAAAAAGGAAGCAAGTTCCTTTAAATAAACAAAAGGTTACTCCTGAAATTGTAAAAGAAGAGAATCTTTCTAATACTGAAAAGCAAACTGAAGGTTCTTATGTGACCCTCCATGATAATGGTATGATAAAAGAAAAAGGGAAATATGTTAATGGTAAAAAAGAAGGGGAATGGCGATCATATAATTCAAAGGGTCAGATTTTACAGCTAGAAATTTATTCATCAGGAAAAATAGAAGATCTTAAAAAACCAGGGGTGATTCAAAAATTTGCGACTTATCATGATAATGGTCGTGTAAAGGCCCAAGGGCTTATAAATAATGGTGAAAGAGATGGTGAATGGAAGATTTTTAATCAAAAAGGAGATCTGGAGAAAGTGTCCTATTTTGATTTTGGTGAGCTCGTTGTCGAGAGAGACACAGATATAACGAAAAATTTTATTTCTTATCATGATAATGGTCGAGTTAAAGAAGAAGGAAAAACTTTTCACGGCCATAGAGATGGTAAGTGGAATTTCTATAATGAGAATGGTCAATTAACTAAAACTGTTTATTATTTGCTTGGCCAAGTAGTAACTCAAGAGAATCCAGATGATCTCCAGGAATTTATTTCTTATCATGATAATGGTCGACTTAAAGAAAAAGGTATAACGAAAAAAAATATACGTGCTGGTGAATGGAAAATGTATAATTCCAAAGGAGATCTATCTAAAATAGTTTTGTATGAAAATGGTCAAATTATTATTGAAAAGGATCCAGATAAACTAGATGATTATGTCACTTTCCATGACAATGGTCGTATCAAAGAGCAGGGTCAGACATATATGGGGCATCGGGACGGAAAGTGGAAATTCTATAATGAAAAAGGTGAATTAAAAAAGACAATTCTCTACCTGGTTGGTGATGTAATTGATCAAGATACATCTTTATAAACTTGCTATAACAATATTAAGATTTATATTTTTTGATTCTCAGCTTATTTTTTTTCTTATTTTGAAAAATTCTCATGAAAATTTTTGCAGTACTGATATATGGCGCACTTGAATTATTCATGTTATAAATCCTGAGGATAATACTCAAAAAAACAATTCCCATTAATATGGCCGTAAATATTGGAGTAATAATTAACATATAATGTTCAAGTTTAATTTACTATTTATTGTAGTAAGAGTAATAACCACTAACATTAATAAATACGTAATTTTAAACCACTGCTATTGAATTTTTAATAAGAATTATTTTGCTAAATATATTAAATAACAAAAATTCATAAATATTAAAGGAATCTGTTTTGAGAAAAATTACATATTTTTTATTAATCTTAACCATTTTTACAGGCTGTGGAAAAGAGTCTAAGGATAACTATGTAAAAGAATCTAATCAGTTTAGGCAATTTGACATAGCACCTATACCAAAATCTCCAATTGCACCAACAGTGAATATAAATCATTCTGGGACTTCAGTAATGGTTCAGTTTTTTGTTAGTTCTAACGGCAAGGCTAGTAGAAGTAAAATACTGAATAGTTCGGGTAATAATACTATAGATCAAGCCGCCATGAGTGCAATTGAAAATACACCTTTTACACCTGCTAGTCTAGATGGAGAAACTGTTGCTGTAACAACAGAATTAGAAATTTTATTTCCTGCTAGTCAAAATAAAACATCAAAGGTTGTAGCTATTACCCGAGATGAGTTAGATAATGTATATACCACTCAGGTCGCTAATGCTTTAAAAGAAGTGACTGGGTTGAAACTGAGTGATAAACAAAAACTTGATTTTTCGATCAATTTCCAGGCTCAGATTTCTGAATCTGATATTGAAGTGAATGCACTATTTCTGGAAGAAGAAATTTCCTTTCTTAAGAATGAAATCCAGAATTTTATTTATCATATGAATAATGAAGACGGTTCACTCCAAAATGGTGTACAATTATATCGTTCGACATCACAAGTAAGAATTACTCTTATTGATATGGA
The DNA here is from genome assembly GCA_002718285.1 of Fidelibacterota bacterium. Next base: position 10,776 of record PBAR01000013.1, on the reverse strand, counting down.
TGGTGATGTATTAGCGGAGTCTCATTTGGAAGAGAATGATATTTCTAAAATGGATAATCATGGTGATCGTCCTGAGATCATCGCTGCAAAAACATCAGAATATGGAGTAGCAACACGTTATAGTGAAACTCTAAATAAAAAGTTGTTATATGTAGCTCATGGATATGAAGAAGAAGATGACTCCAGAAGGATTTATGTACGCTTTTCAAAGACAATGCAGGATATAAATGAAGACCATGCTTTAAGAATCTATGAACAAGAACTTTTAAAAGCTCTTGCAGAATCAGATATTAACATTGACTCATCTCAAAAGAAAACTTTTCTAGCCACTTTTTTATTGAATATGAAGTCCAAGTTAGCTGAGAAAAATATAGATTCTGATTTGAAAAAAAATGAAGAAGTTGTAAGAGTTTTCACTCTGAAGCTAGAAGAAAAAAGCCAGGAAATTGCTGAGCATCTGAAACTTGAGGTTCCTACTGTTTTAGAATATCTTAAAGAGGGGAAAAATAAGCTTCAACTTTCTTCTGAAACATATGCACAATCATCAGATATTAGGATAACTCTCATTGATAAGGATGGCGTGGTTATTGCAGATTCTGAATTAAATAAAGCTCTTGTTAAAGAAATGCAAAATCATCAAAGTCGTCCAGAAGTAGCTCAGTCGAATACGCTTCCATATGGGATTATATCTCGCTTCAGTAATACAATGCAGCAGAAATTTGTTTATGTTTGTCATCGGTTATCCGAACCAATGTATGGTATTCAATACGTTCGATTAGCTCGCTCTGTTAGAGCCGACTACTCTCAAATTAAAATTAATATTGATAAGATTGTTGAATTATACCAAACCTTAATAGCAAAAAGCCTTTCACGCTCTGGAGTAGATCTAAGTGCAAGCCAAGATAGAAACTTTAAAAATAACTTTAAAACAATAGTATTGAAGAGAAATCGTGATATCAAATTAAACCATAAAATAGAGCAGTATCGTTTGTACATTGAAGAGATAAATAAGACATTTGATAAAATAAAGCTTGAATTAAATGAAGATGATGATAATACCTTTTTTAAGATATATCAGGAAAATGTGATTCGTGAGTTTGGTTCAAGTAGTGATATAGATGTAGTTGCCAATGAATCAGCTGTAAGAACATATTTTAATAATATGGAATTAAAAAGCAAACAAAAGAAACGGTCCGATTTAAAAGATGGCCCAGTTATTACATATCATACTAATGGTCGAGTAAAGCAGAAAGGGCAGTATATAGCAGGGGAAAAAGATGGAGATTGGATGACATTTACTTCAAAAGGGAAGCTAACTACTATTATTACCTACAAAAATGGTAATATTGTGAAGACAGAAAATCCTGGTTCCATTCAAGATTCTGTGATATACCATGATAATGGAAGGATAAAGATGCAGGGTCTGACAAATTCTGGTATGCGACATGGAGAATGGAAACGCTACGATAGAAAGGGGAAACTACTTACCATTACTATTTACGATTTTGGGAAGATTATTAGCCAAGAGAATCCTGGGGCGATTGAAGATATTACTCTTTACCATGATAATGGACGACTTAAAGCTGAAGGAATGATTAGGGATAAAAAACGAGAAGGAGTTTGGAAATTTTATAATTCTCGAGGTATACATGTAAAAAATGTGACCTATACCAATGGAACAATTCTTAAAACAATATCTTTGGTTAAAGAAAGTGGCCCCAAGCTTCGAGAAGGAACTGCTGTTACATACCATGATAATGGACGAATTAAAGAAACTGGAAGATATTCAAAAGGAAAGAAAGATGGAGAGTGGAAAGAGTATGACTCCCGAGGTAAATTATTAAAAATAAAAATTTATAATAAAGGTAAAGTGATAAATGAACAAAGCAGGCAAAAAATAAAACCTTTTATTTCATACCATAATAATGGTCGTATCAAAGAAAAAGGGATGTTGAAAAATGGAAAAAGGAATGGAGAATGGCTTTTATATAGTACTAGAGGTAAACTTATTCGAACAACAAGTTATCTTAATGGTGAAATTGTTGATAAAAGTAATTCTGGATTGGTAGGACCCGTTACTAATTATTATGAAAATGGTTTTATTAAGGAAGAAGGTATTAATAATAATGGTGAAAGAGACGGTGTATGGAAAATCTATAATGAAGATGGCAGTCATGTAGAAAATATAATCTACAAAAATGGAAAGATTATAAAAAAGGATAAAGTATAGATGCGAGTACTTAATATTTATTATTTCAGGTCTATATTTTTACGAAATTTTTAAAAAAATCTTCCCACTATTATTTGTATAAGGAGGTAATAATGAAACAATATTTTACAGGTCTTATTACTGGAATTTTATTTACAACAAGTATAATAATGTTTATAGGAGCGAGGACTGTAAATGTTACGAAAAAGAATCTTGGACACATTGTTGTAAAATCCATCACGATGAAGGATGAACAAGGAATCAGCAATATATATCCAGGTACAATTATTCTAAAAGATAAAAATTTATCTGAAACGGTTCTCACACCAGATATAGTTAGTATTAACAATTATACAAGAAATAATGATCGGGAGTTATCACTAACAAATGAGAAATTAGTATTTAAAAAGAATGGATATGTAAACTATACATTGCCTCACCATAGGCTTAACTAATTTATAATCTAAATATTTAAGTTCATTTTAATGTGGTATTTTTATGAACAACCAAACTTTCCTAAATATGATATATTAAGGTGTGTTTATTTGAAAATAAATTTATATTATATTTGTCTTTTAATAATTGAAGGAAAGTTTTAATGTGTAGAATCTATTCCGCTCTACTGGTTCTAGTACAGGTTTTAGTTGCTGATAAAGTTTCGATACTTGTGGATGGATATTATGTAGATCAATTTGGCTCAGATTCTGTCCAGATTGAAGGATCTGATCAACAGATTATATTATCTATGATGGATGGTGAAAGGATACATTTTAATATAACCGATGCGGGGAAGTACAGGTATGAAGCTTTTCCAGAAGACCATTACTATGATATAAAGGTTGATAACAAAGAAAAATTTAGTTTAATCAATAGAGGAAACAATCAGGTAGCTACTTTCACTTTATACAAAAGGCCAAGCCTTTTGAACAAATTAATTGCTATTCTTGTTGGAAGTGCACTTTTTATTTCAATATTTCAAGCTTACCTGAAACTTAATAAGATCTGGAAGCGGAGAAAAATTAAAGAAGTTGCAAACAGCATATCTATCGTTGCTTCATTAATGGGTTTTGCCGTTTTGTTTCCATTTTTGATGAATAGCCTAATCATAACAAATGATTATCCTGCTGCTGGTAAATCTTTAATTGGCCTTTTCTTGGCCGCACTTTTCTCATTAATAAGTGTTGGTTATTTTGTAGAAGAGAATCGGGGTAAAGGTTTGATACGTTTACTAATTAATGCCCTGTCTGCAGAAAAAAATGAATCTACTGATCTTATCAGTGCAATGCTACGACCACATGGTGCAAAAAAAATTATTCAAATATTAATAAAACTTGCTGCTATTGATGATGAAGTAGCGCAAGAAGAGATTGATCTAATTACTGAATTTGCAGATAAATGGAATATTGTCATACCTGACATCAAAGCGGGTAAGCCAGAAGAAGTAACAAATCTAGTTGAGTTAAAAGAGCTTGTCCAGTCTTATCTAGATGAGAAACCGGATGTTGAAGTGGCTGAGGGGTTAACTGATTTGATCAACCTAATGGCAGAAGCTGATGATGAAGTGACAGAAGAAGAAGCTATGGCAGTTGCTGAGTTCAGCGGTATGATTGCTCATTATGTTAGTTCTGAAAAAGGTGGAACAGTTGAAATGTTTGAAGTAAATATCGTTCCTCAGGGCGATAAGCAAATGGAAGCCATTAAAGATTTACTTCCTGATTTAAATCCAGTAAAGGATAGAGGTGGGCAAGTATTTAAAGTAGGTAAATTTTTCTCAGAAGATTATGCTAATGCCGTATGTGAAAAATATATTGCTCTAGGTCTATATTCAAACTCAGTTAGAATCAAACCTGATATAGAAGAAAATTAATTTATAATTCTTTTAGATCTTTTAATAATTGCTGTAGCATATCTTTTGCGTCACCGAATATCATAATAGAATTTTCATAACCAAATAATTCATTTTGGATGCCAGCAAATCCTGGGTTCATGGTACGCTTGTTAATCATAACCGTTCTGGATTTATCCACATCGAGAATGGGCATTCCATAGATAGGAGATAATGTATCATGCCTTGCGGCTGGATTTACAACGTCGTTTGCGCCAAGTATAAGAGCCACATCACAATCTTCAAATTCAGGATTTATTTCATCAAGGTCTTTTAATTGTTCGTAGGGGATATTTGCTTCGGCAAGTAAAACATTCATATGCCCTGGCATTCTCCCCGCAACAGGATGAATTGCATATAATACCTGCTTACCTTCCGTTTGCAGGAATTCGGCTACTTCTCTGACAGCATGCTGTGCTTGAGCAACGGCTAGTCCATACCCTGGAACAATAATAACTTTCTCTGCTGCATCAAAAATCATGGCTGCTTCTTCAGTAGAATAACTTTTTATATTTAGTTGTTTTGCGCTATCAGTTCCTGTTGATTCCTTCTCCAGTCCAACTGCACCAAATATTACATTTACCAGTGAACGATTCATCCCCTTGCACATAATATTTGTTAAGATTATCCCAGAAGCTCCCACCAATGAACCGGCAATGATCAGTCCGTTATTCATTAGTACAAAACCAGTTGCTGCTGCGGCAATCCCCGAATAGGAATTTAATAGTGAAATCACTACAGGCATATCAGCACCGCCAATAGGCATTGTCAGTGTAATTCCCATTAATGCTGAGATAATTACCAGGTAATAAAAAAATTGGAAGTCAACCTTTTGATTTGGAATAATAAATTGATTATTAATGAGGTTATAACCTATAAAGATAAAAAGAAGAGTTAAAAATACATTGAAAAGTTTTTGCCCCTTAAAGACTACGGGTTTACCAGTTACGAATCCCTGCAGTTTCCCAAATGCGATAAAACTTCCAGTGAATGTTAAAGTTCCTATAAAGACTGAAAAAATTATTATGGTAATTGTAAAAGTTGAAATTGAACCGGACTTAAGAAATTCTGAAGCAGCAACAAGTGCACTTGCTCCACCACCAAAGCCGTTAAATATTGCTACCATTTGAGGCATTTGTGTCATCTCAACCTTTGTAGCAAAAACAATACCTATTGCTGCACCAATGACCATTCCAATAATAATTAGTTCAAAATTGAGTGAAGATTCTAATAGTAGAGTAGCAATAATAGCTACAAGCATCCCAAGGGCTGAGATGGAATTCCCATTTTGGGCACTTTTAGGATGACTAAGTCTTTTAATCCCAATAATAAACAGAATGGAAGCTAGTACGTACGAAATATCGGGTATATTCACTTTATGAATTATTTCCGCTTGAACATTTTGAGCATTCTATCGGTAACCATAAAACCGCCTACTACATTGATTGTTGCAAAAATAACAGCTAAAAGCCCTAGATAGGACCCTATTCCACCTCCAATCTTTGTGGAAATAATAGCACCTACAATTGCTATTCCAGATATGGCATTTGATCCGCTCATAAGAGGTGTGTGCAGGGTAGGAGGAACTTTTGTGATAATTTCAAAGCCAACAAAAATGGCGAGGATGAAAACAGTTAAAATATTTATATCCATTAGGAGCCTTTTGATTGATTTATTGCTTCTTCTGTGGGTTGGTGAGTGATTTTACCCTGATGGGTAAAAAGTGCACCAGAAATTATTTCATCATTAAGGTCTAAATTGACCTTAGCATCATTTAATGTATGAATAAGGAATGTTGATATATTTTTTGCATAAAGTTCACTGGCGTGTACTGGCATTGTTGCAGGGATATTGGAAGTTCCATCTATGATAACTTGGTTGACTTCAATCACTTCATCTTTTTTAGTAAGTTCGCAATTACCACCATTTTCAGCAGCTAAATCCATAATGACTGAACCAGGATTCATATCTAAAACCATTGATTTGGGAATTAATAGAGGTGCTGGTTTTCCTGGAATAAGTGCAGTAGTGATTACTACATCAGCATTAGAAATATGTTTATGAATTAAATCTTGCTGTTTACGTTTATAGTCTTCCGATGTTTCTTTAGCATAACCACCTTCTCCTTCAGCATCTTCCAGATTGTTTTCTACTTCAATAAATTTAGCTCCCAAAGATTCAACTTGTTCCTTAACGATTGGACGAACATCAAATGCTTCTACCTGTGCGCCAAGCCGTTTTGCTGTGGCAATTGCCTGTAGTCCTGCAACTCCAGCGCCTAAAACAAGCGTTTTTGATGGTCGGATTGTACCTGCAGCTGTCATTAGAAGTGGCATATATTTTCCAAGTCTGCTCGAAGCGGTAAGCACTGCTTTGTATCCTGCAATATTTGCTTGAGATGAAAGTGCATCCATTTTTTGTGCCAGTGTTGTTCGTGGTATTAAGTGCATTGAAAAAGCAGTCAAAGGAATATCAGCCATTTTTAGAACAAGGTCAATTGAACGTGTAGTCTGCATAAATGAAATATAGTACGCTTCAGGTTTGAATTTTGAAATTTCTTTAATCGTTGCACTCTGGACTTTCAGAATGATATCTGCATTTGAATATAGCTCTGATGCAGAATCAATAATTTGAGCACCAGCATCTAAGTATTCACTATCTGAAATAAAAGAATTGAGTCCTGCACCTTTTTCCACTTGCAATGTTAGTCCCGCTTTGGTGAGCTCATTTACAGTTGAGGGTGTTGCAGAAACACGAGTTTCAAAGGGTTGTATTTCCTTAGGTATGGCAGCTATCAAAACTTATCCTTATAAAAAAAGACTAAAATTAATCGAAAAATTACAATATGTATAGACTACATCCATATTGTAAAACCATGAAAATTTATATTTTATTTTATAGATTATTTTATCTATAATTAAAATATCATTGTTTAATTATATTTTTATTAATCTAATATTGAAATTGATATCCAATTATAATCTGGAAAAAAAATATTAATATTTTGTAATATTGAACCCATGAACAGGTTATATTCCATTTTACAAAAAAACAGTATGAATTTAATCTATCACAAATATGTAATTCTTATCAGTTCACTATTGTTTCTGTCAGGCCTTACCGCTCAAACAATAAGGGATCTTGTAGGAGAGTGGACTGGCAAGGAATCCTTGTCCAGTCAGGTGGAAATATTTGATGATAAAGATATATTTATTAATATTGATGAAGGTGGTGATAGAAAAGGGTTTTTAATTTATAAATCAAGTTCTTCAGTGATGTATAATGAAAATCTATCTTGGGCACATCATTATTGCAGCTATGATAAAGAAGATGCCCAGGTATTATTTCTGAGACGGTATAATACACCGATAGGGGTATTAGGAAATCAGGAAATGAGATATAATGTTGTTGAATGGACTGGTAATTCTATGGTTTTGAACCATATTTCTCAGGACGGTCACTTAACACATAAAATAATTTTGGGCCGTTCAGCTTTAGGCATTGACAATGATCAACCTGACTCATTCTTACTTAAGCAAAATTATCCTAATCCATTTAATCCCAATACCGAGATTGCTGTCGACTCTGAGACTGGTTCAATTGGAGATTTATCCATCTATAATCTAAAGGGAGAGCTGGTTAAAACAATATTTGCAGGAACCTTTAGATCAGGTAGGTCTGTTTACCATTGGAATGGAAAAGACTGGAGGGGTAATCTTGTAAGCAGCGGGACCTACATATACCGTTTACGCTTAAATGGTCGTGAAGTTTCACGCAAGATGGTATTATTTAAATAAGTATCATATTTATAATACAAATAGCTAAATCGTAGATGAAGATTTTCCACATACTTCTTTTTATTCTATTTTTACATGGTTTTGGTTTTGGCACTTGGTTCGAATCTATTCCTAGGATAATAACGCTTCCTGACGGTTCTATACTTCATTGCTTTATAACTGGAGACCAGTTTGGCCGTCGTCTTCATGATAAAAATGATTATACCATTATTATGAATCCTTCTGATGGATATTTTTATTATGCGATTGAAGTGAATGGGAATTTGGAACCTTCTGAAATTATGGTGGGATCCAGTAATCCAGCGGAGTATGGTTTCAATCCTGGAGTTTCCATAAGTCTTGATGTATATAATACAAATAAGATGTCTTTCTTGAGCTTAGATGGAGATAGATCATACAGAGATGCTCCAACTTCTGGTATAATAAACCAAATAAATATTTTTATCCGTTTTTCCGATGATCCAAATTTTTCTGAAGCAAGATCCTATTTTGATTCCGTTTTTCAAAATAGTGATGATGGTCAGGCTTCACTCAAACATTATTTTAGTGAAATATCTTATAATACTTTGGAAGTCAATACGTTTCATTATCCTGGCAGTATTGGTGATTTAAATACATCTTACCAGGATGATAACCCGAGGAGCTACTATGAACCATTTTCTGCTGATAATCCAAATGGTTACCAAGACGGGAATGACAGAGCTCAGCGTGAGCATACCTTATTGGCAAATGCGATAAATGCTATATCACCCAATATACCTCAGAATATAATTCTTGATGCTGATGATGATGGCTATGTTGATGCAGTTTCCTTTGTTGTTTATGGTTCCCCAGGAGATTGGTCGGATCTTCTATGGCCACATCGCTGGTCATTATATACTCAAGATGTCGAAATTAGTGGTTCTATAGTGCGGGACTATTTATTTATGCTTTCTGAATCTTGGTATTTCAATGTTGGTGTTCTTTGCCATGAGTTTTTCCATGTTCTTGGGGCTCCTGACCTATACCATTACGATGGAGGCGGTGCTCCTTCTGCCGTTGGTGGTTGGGATTTAATGGAATCGAATACAAATCCACCCCAATATCCCTGTGCGTTTATGAAGTGGAAATATGGTGACTGGATTGGGATGACAGAGATAACTGTGGGTGGAACCTATATCCTTAGCCCGCTACAGGAGAACGTAAATGTTTTATACAAAATTTCATCTCCAAATTCGGAGACGGAGTACTTCGTTATCGAGTATCGAAAAAAAGAAGGGATTTATGAAATTAATACGCCTGGCGATCGATCGGGCTTACTTGTATACAGGATTAATACAGAAGCTGGAGACGGGAATGCCTCTGGGCCTCCAGATGAAATATATCTTTATCGTCCTGGTGGTACTCTAGTCAGTAATGGAAATTTTAATAATGCACCCTATAGCTTTTATTATGATCACACTGCAATAAATGATGATACAAATCCATCAGCTTTTTTATACAATTCTGGTAATGGGGGAGATGGTGGCCTAAATCTGTATAATGTTACCACATCTGAAGAAACAATTTCTTTTTCTATCTCTTTTGGTCTTCCAACTTTGGAAATTAACCCTGAGAATCTAGCTTTTTTCCTTGATGCCGGAAATATTGGCGCACAAGTTATTGAAATTACTAACACAAGCGAAGAAGGTATCCAACTTTCATACGATATAGGTCTGTCTCAGGCATTCCCATTTGATAATTATCAGGGCGGACCTGATGCGGGTGACTATTATTGGAGCAGCTCCGAAATTCAATCAGGAATTGACTATGACTGGATTGATATAAGCGGAACTGGTACTCAATTAACTCTACCTCACAATGATCAATTTTCAACATCAGATATAGAACTACCTTTTGTATTCCCTTTCTATGGAGAGAGCTATGACTACGTGAAAGTTAATGCCAATGGCTGGATTGGATGGACTGGTGTTAACTCAACTGATTGGAGTAACTCTGAACTTCCTTCAGCAGATGCGCCACGTCCTGGAATTTTTGGCTTTTGGGATGATTTAAACCCGATAAACAATAATGCTAATGCATCTGCAAATGGAGATATATATTTTCATACAGATAGCAATAGGGCAGTAATATGGTTTAATAATATCGCCAGATGGCTGCCTGGTGGAAATACTGATTATTCTGGATTATACGATTTTCAAATTGTTCTATATCCAGATGGGTTATTTCAAGTTAACTACAACCAAATGGATGGTGTAACCAATTCAGGTACAATAGGTTTTCAGAATGGGAGTGGACAGCAAGGAACAGAGATAGCTTTTGATACGCAGTTTGTTGGAAATGGAATATCATGGGCAGCAGCAGCAGTTGAAGATGAAGTCCCTTGGCTTGTAATTTCATCCAATACTGGTGAACTCAATGGTGTATTGTTTGCTGGAGAAAGTAACAACATTAATGTACAGGTGCTAACATCAGGACTTGATCCAGGGCCATATGAAGCCAGAATTAATGTAACTTCTTTTGAAGTCGATCCTATGTTTGTGCCAGTTAACCTGACTGTTGAAGGTGAGAGTGCATCTCCAACGCTTCCTTATATCGATATTACTGTTGGAGAGAATGGGATCGTTGATTTACCTAATAATGTGGATAGCTTATTTAGAGCTGTCGGATCAAGATACACTCATGTTAGTACTCCAAACGGTGATTTAATTCCTATTTTAATCCAGGAAAACTTCACAAACACACAGATTCTACATGCTCGAACTATTCTTCAATTCTATTTGACAAATATTCCAGATAGTGATTGGGGTAGTGATAAGTCTGCAATTTCCAATGCCCTTGGTGCAAGCAACGCAATTCTTTTTCTATTGAATAATGAAACAGAATATGAAAATTCAGATTTGTTA
>PBAR01000012.1 GCA_002718285.1 Fidelibacterota bacterium | reverse complement strand
CTCCAGCTGCTACCATAGTTGCGGCATGCATTAAAGCAGATACAGGAGTAGGGCCCTCCATAGCATCGGGTAGCCAGATATGAAGCGGAAATTGCGATGATTTACCCATTGCTCCCATAAATAGGCCTAGACCAGCCAAAGTCAGAATTGTACCAGCAATTTGTCCACTCGCGACTCCTTCGAATATATCGCTGAAAGCGAAAGATCCAATCGCTGTATATAAAAGCATAATGCCAATAAAAAAACCTATATCCCCTACTCTATTTGTCAGAAATGCTTTTTTTGCTGCATTTGCGGCACTATCTTTTTCAAACCAGTGGCCTATGAGTAGAAAAGAACTTACGCCAACCAATTCCCAAAACATGTACATTGAAATTAGATTGTTAGCAAGCACGATACCATTCATAGAAAAGGTAAAAAGTCCCAGGTAAGCATAATAGCGCGCATATCGGATATCCCCTGCCATATACTTCAATGAAAATATATGGGTACATGTAGAGATAAGAGCTACTACAAGAAGCATAATAATAGTTATGTTATCAATTAAAAATCCGAGGCGAATAGAAAATTCTCCCATATCCAGCCAAGTAAAACTCGCTGATTTTGAAAACTCCACATCATAGGATGTAAGCATACTAACAAACATTATCAATGATAGAATAAGAGTTCCTGCGATTGCGCTAATAGATACCCAATCGCCTTGTCTAGGCAATCGCTTTCCAAAAAAGATTTGCACAATAAAAGCAACCAGTGGCAAAAACAAAATTAGAAGTGAAAATTTGATGAAATACTGTTCCATTATTGTTTTAAGCTAGATGCATCATCAACATTTATAGTATTCAAATTATTATATATATTAATTATTATAGCAAGGGCAACTGCTGCTTCTGCCGCCGCAAGAACAATAACGATGAGCCCAAATATATGTCCGTCTAAATTCATTCCTCCAAAGCGAGAAAATGCTACAAAATTTAAATTTGCTGCGTTAAGAATAAGCTCCACACCCATTAGTACTGCAATACCGTTGCGACGTGTTATCACGCCAAATACTCCAAGGGAGAATAAAGCTGAAGAAATAAATAAGTAATTCGTTAACTGATCCATTAGTTCGCTTCTCTGCATAAAACAGCGGCACCAATTAACGCACCTAACAATAAAACAGATATTACTTCAAAGGGAAGTAAATACTTTGTGAGCAAAAGTATGCCAACTCCAGCGACGGTACTCTCAGGTTCTATAGCAGGCTGAGTAAACCAAGGCGTTTTTGTGATTACCATGCTTAAAAAAATTAATAACCACACCACTACCACAGCACCAACACCTTGCTGCACATTGGTTTGAGACAAACGAACTGAAGAAATTTGATTTGTAAGCATAATACCAAAAATAATAAGAACCAGTATCCCTCCAATATAAACAAGTAACTGAACACCTGCGATAAAATCTGCCCAAAGAAAAACATATAGGCCAGCAACACCAAAAAGAGAAAAAAGTAATGCTACCGCTGCATACAACAGTTGATTGTTGAAAACTACAAAAATTGCAGATATTACTGTAAGAGCGGAAACAAACCAGAAAACTATATCTGCCATAGTTTTTTAAACCTCTGTATTTTGATCATTAATTATTTTTTCCAATCCAGATTTTGATTCTGGTTTAGCAAAACGGTATATAAGGTCACTGCGATTTGGTTCAGAAAATTCATAATCAATAGGATGCTTATTGCTATTCGGACCACCAGTCATAAAAATACACTCTTCAGGGCATGGATATGTACATAGGTTACAATAACAGCATTCTGTCATATCAATGTCAAAGCGAGANACAACGAGAGCTTTACGGGTTCCATTAGAAGTAACTCCNACNTGTCCGATTTCTTTAATATCTTCTCCNCGGTTNGGTGCNTTTTCTGTTTCAATTTTGATACANTCTACNGGACATGCACGCTCGCATTTTAGGCAACCAATACAATCATCCATATCTACATGCAACCTCGACCTAATTACATTATAGCTATTATGTTCAAAACCTATATTGCGATCNGGCCTCGGCCACCTCTCTTCTGGATANTGAAGAGTCGCAATNCCTCTTTTTGCAAACAATAGATGTTTCAGAGTAATCCNCATTCCTCCAAGAATGGTAACAATGGTCTCAAATATATTANNTAGATAGGTCTTCATAATTTATCCTANATTATCCAAATAAAACTGTCCAGATTGCAACACCAAAAACATTTATTAATCCAATAGGCAAAAATACCTTCCAACATAAATTCATTAGCTGATCAACTCTTAACCTTGGCACTGTCCATCGAATCCAGATCATAATAAAAATCAAAAATGCAGTTTTACTTATCATCCAAAACACACCCCATCCTGGAGAGTCAAGATATCCAGGTATTGGGCTTTGCCATCCTCCAAGAAATCCTGCAGCAGCAACAGCACATACAACAAACATATTTGCATACTCACTTAAGAAAAAAAANGCNTAACGCATTCCTGAATATTCAGTTACAAAACCAGCNACTAATTCAGATTCNGATTCTGGNAGATCAAATGGCGTCCTGTTTGTCTNAGCAAGTGCACTAATAAAGTATACAACAAATGCTACTGGTATAAATGGATTATCAAATAAAATCCAATTGAATATCCCACCCTTTTGATAGTCAATAATTTCCTGCATGTTTAAAGAGCCAGTAAGNANAATAACTGTAATCAAAGAAATTCCAGCAGGAATCTCATAGCTGACAATTTGCGCAGCNGAACGCATTGCTCCATATAAAGACCATTTATTATTTGAAGACCATCCTGCAAGTATTAGCGCTATTACTGCGAGACTTCCTACCCCCAAGATATAAAATAAGCCTATATTTAAATCCGATATGATAATTGATTCACCAAATGGTATTGCAACAAAACTAATAAAAGCACCAATAAATATCATAAAAGGAGCCATGATAAATAACACANTATTNGCACCACTTGGAATAATATCTTCTTTTGTTAATAGCTTTAAAGCATCAGCAATGGGCTGCAAAAGGCCCCATTTCCCTGCATGAATTCCAACCCCCTGCCCCATAGGGCCAACCTTATCTTGTATAAATGATGAAACTTTTAATTCAGTATAAATTACCACCAGTGCATAAATAGTAATAAAACCAAATAGAAGTAAACAAGGGATCAGCATTGATACCACTATTAAGATTCCACTATCTGATAAACCTGGAAGAAACTGGCTCAAGAGATGATAAATAAAATCAACAGTCACCGGTCAATCTCACCTAAAACAATATCTAGACTTCCCAGTATTGCTAACACATCAGATAANAACCATCCTGCTGCAATCTCATCAATGACAGATAAGGCAGTGAATGCGGGAGAACGCATTTTTAATCTATAAGGAATATTTGTTCCGTCGCTCTCAATATAGTACCCAAGATCTCCTCTAGGAGATTCAGTTCTCTTATATATAGTTCCTTTAGGCGGGCGAATTTTTTTTGGTATCGATTGATGCACATCGCCTTCTTTAGGTAAGCTGGCTAGAGCTTGACGCAATATTTTAATACTTTCTTTCATCTCAAGAACCCTTACATAGAATCGATCCCAACAATCACCTATTGAACCTTTGATACCTTCGCCAATTGGAACATCAAATTCAAACTGNTCATAGATGGAATAAGGATCATTCTTTCTGAGATCCCATTTACAACCAGACGCTCTCAAATTTGGNCCNGTTACTCCATAGCTTATNGCNACTTCCCTAGGCATTTGACCGATATCTGCAGTACGTTCCACAAATATCTTATTATGCATAAGNAGATTCACAAATTCATCTATTTTAGGCTCAAAATAATCAAGAAACTTATAAGTAGCTTCTACAAAGCCTACTGGNAAATCNTGACTTAAACCACCNACCCACATATAATTATACAATAATCGCGCTCCGCATGTCATTTCAAAAAGGTCAATTATCCGCTCCCNATCNCTCAGCATATGCAAAAATGGAGTAAAAGCACCNATATCCAATCCAAATGCACCCANCCCAAGAAGATGACTTGCGATNCGCTGTAGTTCAGCCATTATTACTCGAATGTGCTCNACCCTATCATTAACTTTTATATCCATTAAAGATTCTACAGCAACGACATAACCAAAATTATTTGTCATTGATGCAAGATAATCACATCGATCTGTAAAGGGAATTACCTGTTCATAAGTCACATTTTCACAATGTTTTTCAAAACATCGATGAAGATATCCAAGATAAGGTGTTATCTGCGATACCACCTCTCCATCAGTTTTAACCTGCAACCTCAAAACCCCATGGGTTGCTGGATGCTGTGGNCCAATATTGAGGACCATTTCCTGTCCGTGTACTACTCCCATCCCTCTTTAATTTTTGGAACCACAATCCCGTGGTAAGTTTCTTGTTCCTGATAATCCTTTCTTAANGGCCATCCTTCCCAATCATCAGGAAGAAGAATACGTCTTAAATCTCTATGACCAGAAAATTGAATCCCCAGCATATCATATGTCTCACGCTCAAACCAATCTGCTATCCTCCAAATTTGTTCTGTTGAAGGGATTATTGCTTTTTCTTTTGGAACTGATATTCNTATTTCAATACAATGATTATGTTCCATTGAATGAAAATTATATCTAGCCTCTAGTAGATTATCGCCTATATCAATTCCAGTTTGGCACTGGAGAGAATCAAAGNATAAAGAAGGCTCTGTTTTCAAAAATGTTGCTATTTCAAACCAGCGATCGGGACTAAGCTGAATGTAGTTTTCAATATTTTCATTATCCAAGGAACCAGGAAATTTTTCCTTAATCATTTTCCCGATTTTTTCATTCAAAGTTTCAGATACTGATTGCTCACCAGGAAGTGTTTTATCTGAAACATCATTTTTTATTTCTTTCGTATCTTGNGTTTTTGCTACTCTTTTGGCTTTTACTAATGCCGCTTTAACCTTTGACCGGAGAACCCTATCTTGAATCTCATTGATAGGCTCCATATCACCAGTCAAACCTTTTTCGACAAGCCTAGCAATAAATTTTTCCTGATCTTCACTCATGCCATTTTTCTGGTAAGAGGACGTTCATCAAGTATTTGCTCCTGAAGCTTTAGCAATCCTTCAATTAACGCTTCAGGCCTTGGTGGACAACCAGGAACATAGACATCAACTGGTATAACAATATCAACTCCTTTAAGAACATGATACCCATNTTGCCAATAAGGNCCTCCGCTAGTAGCACAGGATCCCATAGCNACTACATATTTTGGATCAGCCATTTGCTCATANAGTTTTTTAACACGAAGAGCCATCTTCATAGTTACCGTACCTGCCACAATCATTACATCTGCCTGCCTAGGAGATGAACGGGGTATCATTCCGATTCTCATTAAATCATGTCTTGGAGCTGCAGCAGCCATCATTTCAATAGCACAGCATGCAGTACCAAACTGAAAAAACCAAGGAGAAGTTGATCTAGACCAGCTTAGCAACTTATCAAGTTTTTCAACAATTATATTATCTTGAAACCTGTTTTCTAATATTCCCATATTAACTNTCCNATTTTAATGCAATATTTTTGTAGCGNCCAGTNGCATACCTAACCCGTCGCTTTACCCATTCCAAGTCACCTTTAACCCAAACATAAGCAAGACCGACAATAAGTATTGTAAGAAAAATACCCATCTCAATGAGCGCGACAAGCCCCATATCCTTAAAAACAACTGCCCATGGAAAAAGAAAAACGACTTCCACATCAAAGATAAGAAAGATTAATGCGATTACATAAAAACGAATATTGAATTGCATCCAAGCTGGACCTTCAGCTTCTTCCCCACATTCATACGTCTCTAGTTTCTCTCTGGATTTATTGGATGAAGGAGCAATCAGTTTCTGGATAACCAATGGAATTGCTACCATTACAATAGCTAGAGCTACAGCAAAAAGAATAGTCCCAAAATCACGGTACATGGATTATAACTTATGATTAATGAATAATTTGTGGTAATACAAGCACCTAATTTAGAATCTGGGTTTTCCTTTAGTCAATCCAAAGTTGCCCAATTACTTTACTATTTTAAAATTAAGAAAATAATGAAACTGATTAGTCAATTATTAATATTTAGCCTAATTTTTTCCAGTGGTACATCTCAATTCTTTATTAGCGTCTATATTACATTTAATGCCTAAGTGGATAGCAACCCCCTTTTCCAAACCTTATATAGCAGGNNANACATCGANTGAAGCTTTAGAAAAGGTAAAAAAAATTAATGAAAATGGTTTTTCCGCAACTCTGGATATTCTAGGAGAACATGTTAAAAATAAAGATTTGGCACAAAACATTACTAATCAGTATTGCGAATTATATAATCAGATAGATAAAAACAGTTTGGACTGTAATATATCTATTAAGCCCACACATGTAGGTTTATCGATTTCTTTAGATGAAGCGATTTCAAATATATCAACTATCCTCAGACAAGCTAAGAAATATAAAAATTTCCTTCGTCTGGATATGGAAAATTCAGTATACACAGATAAAACTTTTGAAATATATAATCATTGCAAAACTATTTATAATAATGTCGGTATTGCTATACAGTCTTATTTGTATCGAAGTATGGATGATGTGAAATATTTATCAACAACTGATTTTAATGCACGAATCTGTAAGGGGATTTATAATGAATCGGAATCTATTTGTTTCCAAGACAGAACTAAAATTAAAGAGAATTTTTTATCGATTGCAAAAACACTATTNAGTAATGGTTCTTATTCTTGCTATGCTACTCATGACCAAAAACTTATCGATCGAATTCTGGATCTAATAATATCAGAAAATATCCCAAGTAACAAATTTGAATTCCAAGTTTTATACGGAGTTCCTATGTCTGGTCGATTAGAAGAATTAAAAAATAAAGGGTATAAAATAAGAATATATATACCTTTTGGCCCAGATTGGTTTGATTATTCAGTTCGTAGATTAAAAGAGAACCCTGATATAATAGGTTATATTTTTAAAAATATGCTAAAAAGTGAGTAATATTAATAAAATTTTTCAGGGAAAATCGTGGACCTGGCTGGTATTAAATCAAATCCAATTAGTTAAACAACTCAATGCTTAATTATTTNAAAGATATAAAGTTTGATCGAAATGANCTATCTGGAGCATTNGGAGATATTGGTACAGATTTTCCTTTAATTGTNGGNATGATTCTAGCTGCTGGATTGGANAGTGCCAGTGTATTAATTATGTTTGGANTTATGCAAATATTTACGGGTAGTTTCTATAAAATGCCCATGCCTGTTCAACCTCTCAAAGCCATGGCAACTATTGTGATAACCCAAAAGATCAGTGCAAATATTTTATATGGAGCTGGGCTTACTATAGGTCTATCTATGTTTATTCTGAACATTACAAGATTGATTCATTGGATAGGAAGGATTGTTCCAAAAACAGTAATTCGAGGCATACAACTAGGCTTAGGAATAAAACTCGGACTTCTGGCCATGCAAGATTATGTAACTGCAGATGGTGTAAGTGGTTATTATTTAGCGGCAGCTTCATTTATAATTGCAATTTTATTCCTTGGTAATCGTAAATACCCGCCAGCTATATTGATTATTATATTGGGTATTGCATATGCCTATGTTTTTAAGATAAAAAGCTATTCTATTTTTAATATTGTTAATATACAAATCCCTAATTTTCACATACCAACTTGGCCTGATATAATCACTGGGTTTTTGATTCTTACTATACCTCAGATTCCTCTTTCAATTGGTAACTCGATTCTTGCTACCAATCAGATTGCCAAAGATTTATATCCTTCAAAGTCTATTACAATTAATAAGATAACCAATACCTATTCCATAATTAATTTTATTAATCCTTTTTTTAGTGGCATTCCCACCTGCCATGGTTCAGGAGGAATAGTAGGACATCACACTTTTGGCGGGAGAACAGGGGGTTCTGTAATCATTTATGGATTTCTATATATTTTCCTTGGTTTATTTTTAAGTCAAGGATTTGATTTAATAGTTCAGATTTTCCCATTACCAGTATTGGGAGTACTGCTATTATTTGAAAGTATTGGATTAATGATTCTAATCCAGGATATTGTAGAATCAAAGTCAGAATTTATGATTGCTATTCTAGTAGGTTTGATTTCAGGTGGAATTCGTTATGGATTTATAATTGGTTTAATTGTTGGCACAATTATATACTACGCCACCATTAGAGGTCTAACAGGCTTAAGTAATAATGATAATAATTATTTATAAATCTTCCATAAATAATATGCTTAGGATTTAAAAATGAAAAAAAATGAATTTTATAATTTAAAAGGTAAGTTTTATGAAAAAAATGATCCTGAAGCAATTATTCGTTATCATAATATTTTAAAATGGATTAATACTGACTATGAAATACAAATATATGAAATTGGTTGCAAATATGGAGAACTAAGAAATATTTTAAATAATAATATCGATAATTTCTCCTATAGAGGAGTTGAAATAGATTTTGATACACTAAAAAAAATTAAACCTTATAATCCAAACGAGTTTATTTGCAGTGATGTAAATGAAGGAGTCCCTTTTGATGATAAATCAGCTGATTATATCATTTGTTTGGAAATTATGGAACATATAGAAAATCCTACATTCTTTTTGGAAGAAATAAAAAGGGTTTTGAAGAAAAATGGTAAACTTATTTTATCTGTTCCAAATCCTTACTGCTGGAATGAATTAATCGCAAATCTAACAAAAAAAAAGGACGATCAAGGGCATATTGCGTCTTTTACATATCAAAATATCAGTGCTCTTTTAGATTTTTCGGGTTTAAAAATATATGATGAAATTGGATCTTTTACTAGAATACCATTTTCAAGAAAGCTTTTTGGTCGCCCTCTTTTAATAAAAACTAGTCTATTTTTTCTATCTAGAAATAATATATACCTGATAGGAGATTAATTAATTTTTAGATTATGTATTTTAGAAGTCTTTTAAAATGAATTATTGATTAGTTTTCAAAATATATTAAGCTTTAGTTTTCTCCTCTTTTTCCCCAATCCATTTTTGCACGTAAAGTCTGAAAATAATCATTGCCTATAAAATCTATTAAACCAATCCTAAAATCTGCACGTGTAATCTGGATAGAACTAGTTGCATCTAAGGTTTCATGAATCTGCCCATCTGTTGTAAAAGTTATATTGTTTTCTTCATTAGGAAAATCTATAAAAACCTTCGAATTTGCAGAGATAACCAATGGTCTTGATGTCAATGAGTGTGGTGAAATAGCTGTGACTACAAAACTGTCAACATCTGGGGTTATAATAGGACCACTAGAAGATAGTGAATATGCTGTAGAACCAGTAGGAGTAGCTACAATTAAGCCATCTGACTTATATATTGATACTAAGTGATCATTTATTTGAACTCTACAATTAAGCATACGGTGTGACTCATTGTTTTTCACGACAAAATCATTAAGCCCGATATATTCTTTTTCATCTCCATCTATTTTTACCAATGCCTTAGCCAAAGCTCTTTTTTCTATAGTATAATCTCCAATAGCGACTTGATCAAGTCGTTGAAAAATATTATCTAAAGTTACTTTAGCAAGAAAACCCAAGTCTCCTAGATGGATACCCAAGATTGGTGTATTTTGTTTTCCAACAGCACGTGCACAAGATAAAAAAGTACCATCACCGCCAAGTACCAACATAAAATCTAATTGGCCAATATCTTCTTTCGAATGTATTATTGGCTGGTTATAATTCTTTTTGGTTGCTCCAAACAATATCCTTTCAGTGAAATGAGCTTTAATCCCTTTTTTCCTTGACCAATCTAAAATTTTTGGCAATGTTTTCCAGAATATTCTTTTATCTGTGTTTCCCCAAATACCAAATTTTTTCGGATGAATCAATCTTTATCCTGAATATCAAAACCATCACCACTTTTTTTTGCCAATTCCTTAACTTTTTGCTCAGCATGTTCCAATTCATTTCTACAAGATTTGATTAACTCCATGCCTTCTTCGAACCAATCCAAGCTATTTTCTAGAGTTGCATTGCCAGATTCCATTTTATTTACTATGGTTTCAAGTCGCTGAATAGCATTCTCGAAAGATGGTTTTTTTTCTTTATTTGACATAAGCTAAATTAGCATCTTTGGTCATTCTGCGAATTAGATATTTTTTTTGCTTCGAAGGATCCGTTTCCAGTTAAGAGTTTAAAATGATCACCCAAAGCAATATCACTTGCAGAGACAATAACTTTTCCTTTTTCAGAAAGAGCGATAGTATAACCACGATTCATTATTTGCTTTGGTCCTAGGTTGACTAGCTGTTTATAAATAAACCTATTTTTGTCTTTTAGTTTAGATAATAAAATATTGATATCATGGATTAGTCTTTCTGAGAACTGAATTAGTTTTTCATTATTTCTTTGAATTTGTTTACTAGGTCGCTGTAAAACCATTCTATTTTCCATATGATCTATACTTTGGAACAAACTGTTGATTTTGATTGAAAGATAATGTTCCATATCTACAATTTTTTTAAAAAATTGGGATAAAATTTCATCTTTAGATAAACTTACTAATTCAGCTCCTGCGGAAGGAGTAGGCGCACGTAGATCAGATACAAGATCAGAGATTGTAAAATCTGTCTCATGCCCAACAGCAGAAATAATTGGAATAGTACATTTATAAATAGCTCTTGCGACTATTTCCTCGTTAAATGCCCATAGATCTTCCAGTGATCCTCCTCCACGACAAATAATAATAGTATCAACAATACCATCTTTTTCAAGATCTTTAATACTTTCAACAATATCTTTTGCCGCATCTTGACCCTGAACTTTAGAATCTCTTAAAAAAATTTTAACATGAGGAGCTCTTCTTCCAAGAATATTAATTACATCCTTTAAAGCAGCACCGCTACTGGATGTAATAATACCCACAGAACGTGGAATCTTAGGTATAGTTAATTTATTTCCATCACTAAATAATCCTTCTAATGAAAGTTTTTTCTTTAATGCTTCAAAAGATTGGAAAAGGTCTCCAAGACCCACAGGTTCCATCAATGTTAGGATTAATTGTACTTGACCACGTTGCTCGAAAATTGAAACTGAACCATAAGCATGTACATTTTGACCGTCCTCGGGAACAAAACGCAAGAACTGGTTTACACCTCGAAACATAACACACTTTAGCTCGGATTTTCCATCTTTTAGAGTAAAGTAAATATGGCCAGAAGATGAATGTTGATGAAAATTTGAAATCTCACCAATAACACAGATATTAGTAAAGGACCCTTCCAGAGTTGAGCGCAACTTGTTATTTAACTCAGAGACAGTAAATTTGGTATCAAAACGGACCATAAAAAATTAATGCTCCAATTGGTAGGGAACTATAAGAATACTTCCAATCAGGTTGGAAGAGATCCTTAATTATTTATTTTTCTTTTTGTGTCGATTAGCGCGAAGGCGTTTTTTGCGCTTGTGTGTATTCATTTTACGCTTTTTTCTTTTACTGCCACACGGCATGTTTTATCCTCACTTATTTGTTTATCAGTTCATTTACGCGCGAGCGCATCAGCTTGCTAGGCTTAAAAGTAGGTACAAATCTTTCTGGAAGATAAATAGGATCTCCAGTACCTGGATTACGAGCCTTTTTTGGCATACGATGTTTTATACCAAAAGTCCCAAATCCACGTAACTCAACCCGCTTATTTTCTGCCAAAGAATCAATAATGGTTGTCATTATACCATTCATTACGGCCTCAGTTTCTACTTTCGTTAATCCAGTGGCTTTTGATACTAAATCAACTATTTCCTGTTTTGTCATATTTATCTTTTTCTTACAGTAAGATAGTCAGAATTTACTATCCTTCTTTAACCCAAAGGGTGAGTTTTTGTCCAGGATAGATAATATGTGAACCACTTTTTAAATTATTCCACCTTCTTATTCTACTAGAACGTATACCGTAATCATCGGCAATTTGTCCAATTGTATCTCCCCTTTTAACTCTATATGTAATTTTATAATGTCCCGGTGGCCCCCAATTGCTACCTTTTTGTTTTTTGTAAGATTTTCGGTTTTGGACCTGATAACCATCTCTTACCCAAATTGTGAGTTTTTGTCCTTCATGGATTAAGTGTGTACCATATTGCATATTATTCCATCGCCTAATTTTGCTAGCAGTAGTACCATAATCTTCGGCAATCTGTCCTAGTGTATTTCCACGTTTAACTTTGTGAACAAGTTTATAATGACCAGTAGGCCCACCATTTGAACCTGTACCCCAAGTTCTTCCACCTTTAACGGGAATTTTCATTTTTTGGCCAATTGCAATTTTGTGACGATTACGAATTTTATTAACTCCTGCAATATCATGAATTGACACACCATACTTCTTAGAAATTGTCCATAAGCTTTCACCATATTTTACACGATGAACTACAAATTGAGGCGCAAATCTTTCTTCTTCAGGTATAGAGTTCCATGAATTGAGAAAATTTTGTTTGGTACCTTTAGGTAATTTTATTTTATACGGAGAATCTGCAGGTGTTGCAGATTGGCGCAGTTCGGGATTATAATCCCTTAAAGTTTTAGCCTTTACACCAGCTACTCGAGCTAATACGGCCAAGTCAGCACTATTTTGCAATTCCACTTCATCGTATACTAAAGGAATTTTTTTAGGAGGTTTAAATCCATAAGCTCTTTGATCTTTAGTAATAATTGCAGCTGCTAAAAAATAAGGGATATAGTTTCTTGTTTCTCTAGGCAGAGAATGAAGTTGCCAAAAATCGTATGTTTGGTGCAATCTTGAAGCTCTCAATACTCTGCCCTCTCCTGCATTATATGCAGCAAGGGCAAGATACCAATTATCAAATATTTCATTAAGATCTTTCAAATATGCACAAGCTGCGTGAGTAGCTTTAATTGGGTCTCTTCGCTCATCTATATACCAATCGCGAGAAAGACCATATTTCTTACCAGTTGAATATATGAATTGCCACATACCAGAAGCATTTGCCCTACTATAGGCCTTGGGATTCAATCCAGACTCAATCATAGCCAAAACCATCAGTTCATCTGGCAATTCATGCTCTGATAGTATTGGTAAAATTATATCTTCATATTTAGCATAACGTTCTAGCCAGATCTCAAATTGTTTTCGACCTTTATTTTTAAAATAATTAATAAATTGATCTACCTGCTTATTTCTAACCAATGGAATATGACCATCTCGATCATCTACAACAATAAATTTGGTGTCTCCCATCTCAATTTCAATTGGATCCAAAGTTTCAGTTACATCTTTTCTTATTCTTTCAGCAGTTATAGGAGCATCACCAGTTCTAATAGTTGAAAGTTTTTGATTATAAATATCCATAAAAGATCTTTCAAATCGCTCAAATTCTTCCTGATCTTCAAGGTTTTTCTCTCCAATTTGGTCTGCCTCCATAAGAAGATCGTATATTCGACTTAGGGTATAAATGACTTCTAAAGTATCACGATGAAAGTCAGCAATAATCACATCGGATAGAAGTAATTTTACATCATGTAATATTTCAGGGAATCGGTTACTTGTTTCGTCAAAATCCTCTTTTATATTGGAATCAGCGACCAAAACCTGGGTTTTCGATGTTTTGGGATTCGACTCTCCATATAATACTCGGCCGAAACTCCCATACAGCAAAAACAGTATGGCTATAAATTTATAATAATTAATCAAAAAGTATGTGGAATTGATTACCTAAAATTAATTGTATTATTAACGTGCAATCAAGATCTTCTATTTTTTTTTAAAACATGTTTGGATATAGTCTATTGCATGGAAACTATAAATAAAATTAATTTTAATAATATATCCATCCAAATACTTCGCAAGACACATTGAAAAAATGCAGCTTCAGTAAGAAATTAGGATAAAGGATTCTCATTCAGTTCTATCACAGCATTTCTAATTATATTTACAAAATCTCTGGGTTTTTCTTTCAAATAATTATCAGCCACTATTGGTTTTCCAATTCGAACTTCAACGGGTACTTTATTAACTATCCAAGTATTTTTTTTATGTAATTTATAAGAGTTTACAAATGCTAGAGGTACAACAGGCATCCCAGTTTCAATACTTATTAATAAACCACCTCTTTTAAATGGGCCAATATTCCCATTATTTGTGCGACTTCCTTCGGGCCATATTATTATTGAACGCGGTGTTTTTATCAATGAATCTTTTGCATTTTTCATAGATGCAATTGATTTTTCATGGCTACCTCGATCTACAAAAATATGGCCCCCAGATCTCATGACCCAACCCAATAGTGGAAATTTTTTCAATTCAATTTTAGATACAGGGACAAGCCAATAGGGTAATGCTGCAAATGCAAGAGGAATATCAAATCCTGATCCATGATTGGCTACAAAAATATATTGATTGGAAAGATTTAAGTTTTTTAAACCAGAAACCTTATAAGGGATACCAGAAGTAAATAATATTAAATGTGCCCAGAAACGGGCACAATATCCAAGAATTTTTCCTTTTTTCTTTTCAAAAAGAGAAGCAATAGCACCTGCAGTTCCAAATATAGCTGTCCAAAGACTAACATTAAATAGGACCCAGAATGCGCGAATCAATTATCTTATTTCCTCTATACCAATAAAATCAGCGATGGATTTTGGAAATTCAATCGTGCCATAACTTGTTTGGTATGTTTCAATTAACGCCACCATTAGTCTGGGAGTAGCCAATCCAGATGCATTAAGAGTATGTACAAAATCGACACTATTTTTAGAAATATCTCTGTAACGAATATTTCCACGGCGAGATTGGAAATTCTCGAAATTACTACAAGAAGACACCTCCAACCACTTTTTTTCTCCTGGGGACCATACCTCCAAATCATAGCACTTTGCAGCTGAAAAACTTAAATCCCCAGTACATAATAAAACTACCCTATAATGCAAGCCTAAAATTTGTAATAAAGACTCAGCCTGTAAAGTAAGAGATTCTAATTCATCATAAGAAGATTCGGGATTAGTGAATTTTACCAACTCAACTTTGTTAAATTGATGAACTCTTAGCAATCCTCTTGTGTCTTTCCCGTATGAACCTGCCTCTCTCCTAAAACAAGGTGTATACGCAACATACTTTAAAGGTAAATCATTTTCTTTTAATATTTCATCTCTATGCATATTAGTCAGTGGGACTTCCGCGGTAGGAGCCAAATAAAGATTATCGATTTCTGTATGATACATATCATCTTGAAATTTTGGTAACTGACCTGTAGTAAACATAGATTCTTTTTTCATTAATACAGGGGGAAAAATTTCCATAAACCCAAATTTATCTGCATGGTACATTATCATTGCATTGATAAGAATTCTTTCTAGTTGTGCACCTTTGTCAGTATATAGGGGAAATCCACTTCCCGATATTTTCGATCCTCGTTTAAAATCAAAAAGATTCAATGTTTCGCCTAATTCCATATGATTCTTTATAGAATAAGGATATTGGGGTTTATCACCCCACTCTCTTATTATTTTATTTTCCGCAGTATTTTCACCTATTGGAACTGATTTGTGAGGAAGATTAGGAATTGAGCACATTAATTCAATTAACTCCTTTTCAACATCATCTAATTCATTCTCAATTTCGTTTAATGAATCCACCAATTGCTTTGTTTTTTCAATTGCTTCACTTACTTCTTCATTATTTTGTTTTGCCAATCCAATTGCATCTGAAGCACGATTTCGTTCAGCACGGATTTCATTAGCCTGATATTTTAAGGATCTAACCTTTTCATCTAATGTAAGTATATAAGTGATATCGATATCCTCTCCCTTTGAACGGATTTTGGCACCATATTCTTCTGGACTATTTCTTAATTTTTTCAGAGATATCATTTATAATTTCTTTCGTAATTTGAATATAATTCTAAAGATATAGAGCCTTATTAATTAAATCCTAATATAATATTATAACAAGTTATCTGAAATGGGCATCTGCCCGGGCATAATTCTATTGTATTTAAAACTAGAATAAAATAAACTTAGCTGTATCTACAAGGAAATCTATCGAAAATACTGCGCCCAGTTTACAAATAAAAGGCAACATGAACAATTGGATCTATATGCGTATCGGTAGGATTTCTATTCCTTGCTTTAGTTCCACAATATAATACAAGAAAATCTAATTATGAAAAATATTATCAGATTGTGGGTGTTCTGCGCTCTAGCCTATAATCAAACAATAGACGTAAATGCTCTACGTACTCTTGGGCATTCTCAAGGATCTAAATTAAGCCTTGATCGTACAAAACTAACCCAAGACAAACAAGATCAAGGACTAATTATTTTAGATCAACCAGTAAATCCTAATAAATATCTAATAGGCCCGGGCGATCAATTTCGGGTCAATATTATTTCTAGTAATGAGGCATTTAATTATTCTTTGACTGTTTCTCCTACTGGAGAAATATTAATTCCATCAGTAGCTGTCATACCTATTTATGGTTTAAATCTTAAGCAAGGAATAAATGCTATTAAAAAAACCGTGAAAGAATGGAATCAAAATGCAAAGATATACATAACACTTGAGCAAATACGAAAGTTTAAAGTTAAAGTGGTGGGACAAATAGAAACACCTGGACTCTACGATGTAACTCCGATGACTAGAGTATCAGATCTTTATCAATTTATAATTGATAATAATATTAATATCATTAGAGGTGATGAAAAATCGAATAAAGAATTGTCTAATATGGAAAATGAAAAATTAACTTATTATGATCAAAAATCACAAATCGAGGATCTTTACGAAAGAAAAATAGGAGATCTGAAAACAAAAGATGAATTTGTCCAAATCTCGAGTCGTAACCTAATTCTAATTCGAAATAAAGATTCAATTAAAATTGATTTGGCACAATTTGGTATTACTGGGCATAATTATTTAAACCCTTATCTACAACAGGAAGACATATTATTTATACCTTTACGCAATCAATCAATAGGAATCTATGGAGGTGTGAAAAAACCAGATATTTATGAATATGTCTACGGTGAATCCTTATATGATATCATTCATCTTGCAGGCGGCCTAAGGCCAGATGCAGACCAAAAAAAAATAGAAATAACAAGGTATAATGGACCTATGGAAAAGACTTCCTTCTTTTCAAATTACCAAGAATCCAAAAATATTAAATTAAACCCTGAAGACCATATAATGGTCCAATACTCGAAACAATATAAACGACAAGAAGTAGTCTATGTTACAGGCGAAGTAGTTTATCCAGGTGTTTATTCAATAGATCCAGGACAAACTACTGTAGGAGATATCCTTCTAAAAACCAAAGGATATACTGAAAGAGCCGATTCATCAAAGATTACTATAAATAATCGTGATATATATGAGATTCCTGATCGTGAGCTTGAACGCATTTTACTTATACCAGAAGAGAATCGTGCTTTATCAGAGCGAGCTTATATCAAGGCAAGGATGATGACTCATAAAGGGGCATTAGAAACCAATTCTATAGTACAAGCGCAATACGTTAAAGATTTTCTATTAGCAAAGAATGATATTATCCATGTTCCCGAAAATTTTGATTACGTTGAAATTCTAGGCGCAGTAAAAAGACCAGGAAGGTACCCATTTATTAAATCATATAATTTAGATGATTATATTGAAATTGCTGGAGGAATAACATCTAATGCTACTAGAAACAAATTTATTATAAAAGCTGGTTCTGGGCAAAGACTTCCTGCTAGAAAAAAAATTAAGATAGATACAAGTGATATAATTTTTATAGCAGAAAAAATGGAGTATAATAAATGGGTTGTATTAAAAGATGTTCTATCGACTGCAAGTCAGATTGCGGTACTGCTATTTTATATAGATCGCGTTGCAAATTCTGGTTAATAAAATGAAGTTAACAGCTCACGAAAAAAAGATTTTAGATATTGTTAATATGCACCCATCTATAGTTAATAATCCTGAAAAACGGAGCTCTATCGCAAAAACATATGGTTTGACGGAAAAAACTCTTAGAAATCGAATAGCAGAATTGAAAAAACGAGGGTTAATTAACTTAAAGTCAGATAAAGTTCAAAAAGAAAAAAAACCTCTAATAACTGAATACGATGAGATTAATCTTTCGGCAATATGGGATACAATAAAATCAAAGCGGGGATTTATAATAAAAACCTCATCAATTTTTGCAATCATGGGATTGATTTATGCAATTGCTGCAACCGTATACTTTGAATCAACAATTTCCATGTACCCGGCAGGTGAGCTTGGGAAAACTGGAGGAGTATTAGGAGAATTTCAAGGTCTTGCTAAAACATTCGGTGTAGGTGGCCTTAGTCCTGCACCTACATATAATATTCCAGATATCATTGAGAGTAGGCGTTTAAAGAAAGATATAGTATTAAAAACCTGGGTAACAACAAAATATCCTCAAGGTTCAAATCTAATAAAGTACTGGCAACTAGATAAAGAAAAACTATTTTCTCCTCGGAAATGGATATCAAAATTGCTGCCAAAAACAGATTTCTCTTCAGATCCTCATGATAAATTAAGTTATGAAGCAATTTTAGAGCTTGATGAATTATTATCAGTCAAAGAAGAAATCTCAGGATTGATTACAGTCTCTGTATTAATGCAGGATCCTAACCTTTCATCGAATATCGCAAATTACATTGCAGAATTTGTAAAGGAATTTATATCTCTTGAACAACAACGGGAAGCCACAAGGAACCGAGAGTTCGTCGAAAATCAAAAGATTGATGCTAAATATCAGTTAGAAAAATCTGAGGAGATGTTAACCGATTTCCGGAAAAAACATCCCTTTCAATTAGATACACCAGAGCTGCAAATGATAAGGAGCCGCCTTGAATATAGTGTTGAAGAAAACCGTGCGGTTTATATTACTTTGCGTCAACAATTTGAAATTGCAAAAATTGATGAAGCAAAAGAAAATTTACTTGTAAATATACTAGATAATGCTGAACCAGCAGTAAAAAAGGCAAAACCACAACGTACTCTAATTGTATTTTTATCCTTGCTAGGAGGATTTGCAATTGCGGTGCCAATTGCATTATTTATTGATAGAAAAGAAAAATAATATTTTTCGGAAAAGCCAAATTATATTGGAAAATCGTTTATTAAAGAATTCTTTATATACTGGGATCGCTCTAGGTTTTGTTGGTTTGGTACCCTTTATTTTCAATATTTTAGTTGCTAGAACATTTGGACAAGAAATTCTTGGCTCTATAAATATTGCTATCAGTTTTTCTCTTTTGATTACTGTGTTTATTACAAATTTTTTTGGGACTTCGGGTAATAAGTTTTTATCTGAATATAGAGGCAGTAAAAAACTTCAATCATTTAAACTAATATTTTTAAATATCATTATTGGTCCGATTATTGTATTATTATTTATTTGTTTATTATTAAAATATTATTGGACCTATTTTGTATCTATTTTTTCATTAGAGTTCGATTTATTTATTCCCATAATTTCATATATATGTGCACGAACCTTTTATATAATTGGTAGACAAATTCAATATGGTGTAGACTTAATAATTTTTTATGCCCGCAATGAAATTATTGCAGATATAATTATTATTACTTTAATAATAATTATGTGTTTTTATAAAACTGCTCATCTAGTTATATATAGTTTTGTAATCGGGTATTCAATATTTATTCTATTCAGTGCTTTTACCTTATTATTAAAATATAAATCATTTTTACAACCATTAAAACTAGATGTTGATTACAAATTTAAGCCCATCTTGATTAAATATTATAAATATGGATTAATCACTATGATAGGTATCGCATCGAGCACTGGTAGTGGTTATTTATCAATATTATTTACTGCACATTTTTTATCTATAAAAGACGCAGGATTATATACTGCTGTAATGACCATCATTAGTATTATGATGTTTTTACCAAGACTTGTCACTCAGGTGCTTTTACCAGAACTATCTAAATTATTTGGTGCTGAAGACAAATCTTCAATAATTAATACATTAAAATCATTCTTTTGGCCACTATTTTTTATATCTCTAATAATTAATCTATCTATCTATCTATTTGCCGAAGACATTCTTTTATTGTTTGGAAAATCATTCTCTAGCGGGAAATGGATTCTAAGAATAATGATACCTGGTATTTTTATCCAAATGGTTTCGGTCCCATTGATTACTCTATTAACTTCCACAAAATTTGTAAATATATCAAGTACTGGTGGAGTTATTATATTAATAATTTCAGTTAGTAGTTGGGCAATTCTAGTTCCGGAATATCAATTGCACGGTATAGCAATCGGATATCTTTTTGGAGTGATATCAGGTTACGGATACCAAATAATAATGGCCTTAATTAAGGTAAAACTTATCCTGCCTCACAAACCAAAGAATTATTTTTTATTATGATTAGATTACCAGTTATAATTAGATATTACTTACTATATTTTTTAATGATTGATTTTATCAGTGGTTTTACAAGGGTTTATCTTGGAATAATATCTCCACTGGCAAATATAGGATATTGGGTAAGAGGCCCTTTACTATTACTATTTATATTTTACTACGTATATCAACTATATCTAAAAAAACTATATTTAGATGAAACATTATGCATAATTCTATTTATATATCTTGTAATTAATATAATTATTAATTATTCACCAAATTTCAGTCATAGAATAATAACTGATGATTTTCCATATATCCTTAGGTTTCAGTTTTTGTTATTTTTATTTGTATATATGAAAAATAGAATGAAAATAGATAAGGATTTAGTTTCAAAAATAATAAAAAATAATTTTTTTATTTTTACGATATCACTTTTGCTAGGGTATATATTTAATTTTGGTATGCAATCATACAGGCTGGAAGGGACTTCAAAAGGTATGTTTCAAGGAGGTAATGATGTATCCATACTGAACCTTATATTCTTTACTTATTTTATATTAAATGGCAAATTCAGAAGATACTTTATACCTTCAATATTTACAATATTCAATGGTTACATTATAGCTTCAAAAAGCATTGTTGGTTTTATAATTCCTTTATTTTTTGCTCTAAAGAAAAATATTTTACAAATTAACAAATTTATTTTTATTACTGTACTTTGTTTGGTTATAGGGATTTCTTTAGAAATAATTATTGACAGCACTGTTAAACAATATGAAAAAAGATTTGGATTAAATATAAAAAAATCATTAAGCGCTGCAGAAAAAGTAGGAGGCCTTTATAATAATAAAACAATGAATAGAGTTGCTTCTATAAATTTTAGAAGATATGCTTCATTAAATGCCCAAATGAGTGAATCGCTATCAAGTCTTAGAAATTTTCTTTTTGGTTTTAGCCATTCAGGACAAGTCATATTTTGGGAAAAAAGAGGAGAGTTTACTTTTCCTAATGCTTCAATGGATTTTTTTGATTTTTTCTTTAAGTATGGATTAATCGGGATTGTTATTTTAAGTATAATCTTGCTAAAAGATTTCAAAAATATTATAAAAAAATGTTCAACAAGAGACTTTTTTATTATCCTATTCTTTTTTGGATATGCATTTTTTGGGGGCCATGTCATTGCAAGTACAACTTCAGGTACCTTATTTTATTTTTATAATGCTTATGTTTCTAAAAGAAATGTGTTTCATTCTGAAAATATAAAATTATAAAAAAAATATATCCATTAATCTTTAATACAATACATGAATAAACTAAATATCGCCATTATATGTAACAGTTATCCAACTAACATTAATCAGACAAATCAAATATTTATAAAAAATATAAGTAATGCATTAAAATCTGAAAAAGTTAATTGTGATGTTTACTATAATAAAATTTATGATTATTGGAGAGATGCAAGCAATTACAAGAGTATTATATCAAACATTATTAAATATTCATTTTTTTCACTGACTATTTTCAAGTTAATAAAAAATTCTCGTCAATATGATTTATTTAACCCTCATGGTGTAATTATGTCTGGTTTTATCACAACCATTTTAGGGAAGTTAATGAAGAAAAAGGTTGTTTTATATATACATGGAGGAGATCTTGATATTTATCCTAAACAAAAAGATTATTACAAGAATATTTATTCCTATACTATTAATCATTGTGATTTTATTATAGTTAATAGTGCGTATATAAAAAATAAGGTAATCTCAACCTTTAATATATCTTTGGAAAAAATAAAAATAATTTCTCCAGGAGTAGATCAAAATACTTTTTTCCCAAAGAAAAATATCAGTGAATTAAAATCATCCTATAAAATTCCTTCAAATAAAATTATTCTTCTTTTTGTTGGCAATGCTATTCGAAGAAAAGGATTAGATATTTTAATTGATGCACTTTGTCATTTTTCAGCAAAAGAATTAAAACAAATTTTTCTTATAGCTTGTACAGAAGGACCCGAGTTAAAAAATATAAAGCTGAAGATTAATATATCAACTAGTCTAAGTAACAATATAAAATTTATTGATAAAATGTTACAGACAAAACTTAATGAGCTATATAATATAGCTGATGTTTTAATTTTCCCTTCAAGAGAAGAACCACTAGGCTTAGTTGGCCTTGAGTCATTGGCAACAGGGACTCCAGTTATTGGATCAAATATTGGTGGTATACCTACATTTCTTATAGATTCCCATAATGGTATATTATTTCAATCTGGGAATAGCTATGATCTTTATTTAAAAATAAAGGAATTGTTAAATAATAGATTAATTTTACATTCATTAGTAACAAATACTAAAAAATTCTCTAGTCAATATTCATTACACAATACAGCAAGGGAAATGAAAACACTTTTCATTAAACTTTGTTAGTTAAAGATTAAAACAAGTAGATAGAATCAAATTTGAAGGCTACATTAAACCAAAAATATATAGTATAAAAATTTTTATGTATAGAGATTTTACTTTAGATATCTACGATAAATTATTATGCACACTTATTGATCATGGATATTCCTTTGTAACTCTAGAGAAGTTCTTTTCAGAAGAAAATAATAAAATTGTTGTTTTAAGGCATGATGTAGATAAATATCCCAATAAAGCTCTTAGAATAGCAGAAATAGAAAATAAAAAAAATATCTCAGCTTCTTATTATTTTAGGATTGTAAAAAAAAGCAACAATCCTAAAATTATTAAAAAAATTATTAAAATGGGACATGAGATAGGATATCATTATGAAGACCTAACATTAGCAAATGGGAATTTTGATCAAGCAATTATAACTTTTGAAAAAAATCTAGATTATTTTAAAAAGTTTTATCCTATAAAAACTATTTGTATGCATGGAAGCCCTTTATCTAGGTGGGATAATAGTTTAATTTGGGGGAAAATAAGCTATAATGACTATGGAATAATTGGTGAACCATATTTCGATATTGATTACACTTATATAGATTATTTTACAGATACTGGTAGAAAATGGAANAGCGNTAATGANAATATTAGAGATATTGTNAATNAAAATAAACAATCAAAATATAAATCNACTTTTGATTTGATTAATGGAATTAAAGGGNGAGAAATATCAGATAAGATNATAATAAATGTNCATCCTCAAAGATGGTGCAATGAATTCTCACCATGGCTAATTGAATTAATTTTTCAAAATNTGAANAATANTATTAAAAAAATAATTAATCNAAANTGANAATNTCCTTATTATNNAAAACNGAAACTGAATTACNTNNTTGGANNAGATTTGTNATAAATCATCCTGATGGAAACTTTTTTCAATCTCCCGANTTATTTAATATTTACCANAATACTAAAAACCATAAGCCAATATGCATTATNGGNAAAGATANTGATGGAAATATCTTAGCTATNCTCCTCGCAGTAATAATAAAAAATTTTAAATGGGGTTTNGANAATTATACTNCTCGGTCGNTTATACAAGGAGGNCCTTTGATTTTGGNAGATAATCCAANTCACTTNATAAAAATAATCANTTATTANGAAAAATTTATTAAGGATAAAGTAGTNTACACGCAATATAGNAATATGAAAANTATGTTNGCTTATAAGCNAGTNTTTANCGANCATAAATATTCTTATGAAGAACACCTTAATATAATTATTGATCTAAATAAATCTANAGAGAAACTTTGGAAAGAAATGAATGGTAANCGCCGAAACTCTATAAGAAANGCNATGAAGTCTAATATTATAATAAAAATAAAAAATGATATAAANTCAGTTAANAANTCTTATANAGTACTTAAATCAGTGTATAGAAATGCAAAAATACCATTAGCAGATGAATCATTTTTTTTATCCCTATTTTATAATAATAACGACAATTATAAAGCCATTAACTTTTGCGCAGTTTATGATAATAAAATAATAGGCTGNATGATAGTAATTGCATATAAAAATAGANTTTATGATCTTTATGCAGGAAGNGAAAGAAAACATTATAAAAAAAATCCAAATGATCTAATNCCNTGGACTGTTATGTTATGGAGCAAAGAAAATAATTACAAAATTTTTGATTTTGGTGGAGCTGGAAAACCAAATAAAGANTATGGAGTGAGAGATTACAAAAAAAAATTTGGCGGGNANTTAGTTAACTANGGNAGATTNCAAAAAATTCATCAANCTAGAAATTATAAATTGGCAAAATTTNTTTATTCATTAATAAAATAATTAAATGCGTATTTTAATAGATATAGGGCATCCAGCCCATGTACATTATTTTANAAATCTCATTTTATCAAAAAAGGAAAAGGGNTTTACTTTTTTAGTTACNGCTAGAAATACAAAAATTATANCTGATCTATTAAACCATTATAATATCAATTATTATACTAGNCATAGAGGTNATANTAATTTGNTAATGAAACTANTTNATNTCATAACAATAAATCTTCAGTTATNTAAAATATCNAAATATTTTAAACCAGATTTNTTTCTTAGNTTTGGNTCAATTTATGCAGCTCAAANTGCTTTTATTTTTGGTAAACCNCATATAGCATTGGATGATACTGAACATTCTACCGAACAATTTTTTCTTTATGCACCATTCACAGAAACAATTATGACNCCAAATTCATTTAATANAAATTTNGGAAAAAAACAATTGCGGTTTGATAGTTTTATGGAATTAAGCTATCTCCATCCAAATTATTTTCAGCCAAATTCTAATATTCTAAAAAAATTGGGTGTCCAATTGAATGAAAGGTACGTATTAATTAGGCTTGTATCTTGGAAAGCCAGTCATGATAGAAATGAAAGTGGATTTAAATACAAAAAACTACTGACTATGATAAATACTATTGAGAAATATGCCAAAGTTTTTATTTCCGCTGAATCTTCAATCCCATTAGANTTAAAAAANTATAAAATTAATATTAAAGCACATCAAATACATGATGTACTGGCATATGCAGCATTATATATTGGAGAAGGTGCTACAATGGCTTCGGAATGTGCCATGCTTGGTACTCCAGCAATTTATGTNAATACACTATCTGCTGGNACATTGCAAGAGCAAAATAAAAATGGTTTNTTATATGTNTTTAATAATNCAATGAGTGTGATTGAAAAAGCANNANAAATATTAAAAGATAGAAATGCAAAACNGAAGCAAATAAANCGCANTAAAGATTATTTAAAAAATAAAGTTAATGTTACTGAATTTATAAGCTGGTTCATAACCCATTATCCTCACAGTAAGATGAAATTAATAAAAGAACCAAAATATCAGCGATTATTCAGAAATAATATTGATTAAATTTTTGCAACTATTCAATAAACAACAGTAACTTTATCTCGACAAAGGATATCTTGTATTGTAGTAAAACGCTATCTTTTTAATAACAAATAATGGGTTTTCCTAATCCACTGAAAATGAAAGTGTTTTACAAATATGTTCCAATTACGCTCGGGTCGGTATAGAATAAAAAAATCGACATTTAAAACTACTTTTACGTCTTCAAGTAGGTCTATATCCAATTTAAAACATCAGTTTGATATAAGTCGCTGAGTACTTATGCACAATATCAAATCCAAATTGAAGTTCCTATTTCTTGGAGATCTATTGGTCCTCATATTGGTCTTTGGAATATTCAATTATAATAAATTCAGCCAAATCATTCCTGAAAATGAATATTTGATTTTATTATTTACTTTTATTTTTTTCTGGGTAATCTTTTCAATATACTACGATAAATATCGTATTGTAATTATTAAACCGTATTGGCTAGCAATAAGAATTATTTCGTGGTCTACCTTAATGTGTTTTTTAACAATTACTATCACTGTTTCATTCACTGACCTATGGAGCACTTCTAGGATTTTCATTCTCTTAGTAACTGCGGTAGTCTTTCTTACAGAAATAATTTTTGCTGCTATTATTTCTATAGTACAACCTACTATTGATATAGAAAAAGTTAAAATACAAAACAATGACGCCGAAAATCTGAATAATCAATATTTCTTTAAATGGATGATCCCAGGAGTTATATTACTTATTATTATTTATATATCGATTATTTGGATAGTGGAAGGGAATTTTATATATAATCCTTTTAACGAGCAAAGTTTATTGATTATTATAATGGCTTGGGGCATTTCTACACTAATCACAAATCGATACAAAGCACCAAACACATTAAATCATTATTACGAAATTGCGCCATATATAAAAGCTGCTATTATGACCTTTTTCTTTTTAGGATTTTTTTATTTTTTCTTACGGCTAGATCCTTATGCTGCTAACTTAATGTTTAAAACCAATTTTGTCTTTTCCAGTTTAGAAGTCTTTGGATTCTATTTGTACTTTTTTAGTCAGTCTAAAATAAACGGTAATTATAGATTAAAAGATTCTTCATCACCTAATCACACTAATGGTCAAAAAAATTTAATAGCAGATAAATTTGATAGTCAAAATAATATTCACTGGTCGATCCAAGATCTGATACAAAGTTTGAATGATATTCACATTATTAACCGTTCCAAAATCCTTAAGTTAATTTCCGATAGCTTAAAAAATGAAAAAATTAGTAGAGATAAAGTTTCCATATTAAATACCTTATCTACAGATAATATTCAAGTTCTACCTAACCAGAGCCAAGACCTATTGATTAATTTTCATGATATAAATGATTTTCGATATTTAAATTATTATTTATTAGCAACTTATAAAAAATTAAAAAATGGTGGCTTAATTATAGGTAGTTTTATTCCATTAGAAAAATTTAGGGAAAACTTGAGAAGCAAAATGCCTCATTTTTTATTTGCAATCATTTTCCCAATACATTTTATTTTTCATCGTGTTTTTCCAAAAATTCCTATAACAAAACAACTTTATTTTATAATTACTAAAGGAAAAAATAGAATATTTTCAAAGGCAGAAATATTTGGGAGACTTTCATTTTGCGGTTTTGAAATGGTAAATAATGAAATGATTGGAGAACGTATTTATTTTATATGTAAAAAATTAAAAACAATATCATTAGAAGAATCTCCATCCTACGGACCGATAGTAAAATTGAAACGCATAGGATATCAAGGTAACATAATACCAATATATAAGTTTAGAACAATGCATCCTTATAGTGAATTTATCCAAGGAGATATCTATGAAAAATATCATTTAGATAAATCAGGGAAATTGCGGAATGACTATCGTATTACTTCTTGGGGAAAAATACTAAGAAAATACTTTATTGATGAATTACCGCAGTTATATAATTGGCTACGTGGAGATTTAAAATTAATAGGTGTCAGAGCACTTAGTGAACATTATTACAGCTTATATCCAAAAGATTTACAGGAATTAAGGATTAATTTTAAGCCAGGTTTAATTCCACCTTATTACGCTGATTTACCTAAATCGTTTAACCAAATAATATCTAGTGAAAGAAAATACTTGAAGCTAAAAAATAAAAACTCCTTTTTCACTGATTTAAAATACTTAATCCAAGCTATTTATAATATTGTGTTCTCTGGTGCTCGAAGCAATTAGTATCGATGAAGTTATTAAAGTGTAATGTTTTAAGTTTTCTTTTTCTTATTATAGGAAATTTATTCTCCAATAATAATTTTGATTTTTATCCTATAATGTTTTCGACATATAAATCTGCAGGTGGAGATTGGCATTATGAGGATAAATATATTTCAATAAACGGAATTGGGATTGTTGCAAAATCTATATTAAATCGATGGTCTATAGATAGTAGATATATACAACTTGGTTTANTTGGAAATATAAACCATGAATTAATGNACTTCTCTCCTACTCAATCATTCCCNTATATTGATGGTTCTAAAGATGCCGATGGATTTTGGACCGAGATAGCTACTATGAAAGTCTCTTATAATTTGGATCCAGTAAAATTTGAATTTGGGAAATTTGATCGTCAATGGGGACCTGGAATAAGATCATTGCATATTTCCAATAAAACTCCATCCTATCCACAATTTGGATTTGAGTGGAAGATTAATCAAAATCTAAAGCTAATCTATTTCCATGGCCTATTAAAAAGTAATATTCCAGACACAAGTAGAATTGGTTATTATAATAATCAAGTTAGTAATAGATCATTTAATCTTAGCCGTTCCCTTGCTACCCATAGAATTGAATGGCAACCATCTAAAAAAATAAAACTGAGTGCAAATGAATCAGTAATTTATGGAACTAGAGGAATTGATTTTCATTATTTATTACCTTTTATACCATTTTATCAAATTGAAAATTATCTTGGTGATACTGATAATGTGCAGATGGGGTGCGATATTATATACAAGATAAATCCTATGTTACAATTATATTTATCATTTTATATGGATGAGCTAACTCCAGAATGGTTATTAAAAAAAATTAACCATAATTGGTTTGCGTGGCAATTTGGATTCAGCTGGAAAAACCTACTTTCAGGTTCAGATCAGCTAACTTTTGAATATAACTGGACTGACCACCGTATTTATAAGCATAAATTCCCTATAAATGATTATTATAGTCATGGTCAGCCTCTAGGATATTGGGCTGGTCCACATGCTGAGGAACTATTAATAAATTATCAATATATATTTAATAATAATCAGATTTTTATAACTATGTCTAATGTGAAACGCGGGGCACTAACTAATGAAATGATTTATAATAAATATCATGATATTCAAGATTTTCGTTTCAGTAATAAATTAGGTTTTGAACAAAAATCGTTATTAGAATTGATTCTAAGGAAAGAAACAAAAATTAATGGACTCAGTATTCAACTTGGTTTTGATTGGATCCATTGGATGAATGCAGGGTTTAATATTTTTCAACCTGATTCTATAGCAGTAACGGATATAAGCAAATTATCTGTGAATACTGCTATTCTCTACAATTTCAATTCTTATTGATCCTGTAACTCTAATAATCTAAATAGGTATTCACCATAATCATTACTATAATTACTTGCATGTTTTCTAAGGTCTTCAGCTGTAATAAAACCCTTGTGAAAAGCAATTTCCTCAAGACATGCAATTTTTAATCCTTGACGTTCTTCAATAGTTTTAATAAAGTTAGACGCATTATTCATAGCCTCTTGAGTCCCAGTATCAAGCCAAGCGTAACCACGACCCATTAATTCGACTCTTAGTTTACCTAATTCCAAATAAGATCTGTTAATTGATGTTATTTCTAACTCTCCTCGGTTTGATGGCTGTACGCATTCTGCTATTTCTACTACACTGTTTGGATAATAGTATAGCCCCACTACTGCGTAATTTGATTCAGGATGAGATGGTTTTTCAACTATACTAGATACCTTTCCATATTCATCAAAACCTACAACTCCATATTCCTTTGGATTTTTAACATTGTATCCAAATACTACAGCTTCTTGTTTTTCCTGAACAGTTTTAACACTTTTGCATAATAGCTCTACCAAACCATGTCCAAAAAATATATTATCTCCTAAGATAAGTGTTACATTATCATCACCAATAAAATTTNGTCCTAAGATAAATGCCTGNGCNAATCCTTTTGGACTGGGTTGAACNATATAGGAAATATTAANTCCATATTGTGAACCNTCACTAAATAANTGTTCAAACCTNTNAGTATCCTCTGGAGTAGAAATAATTAGTATATCTCTAATTCCNGACAACATTAAAGTAGACAATGGATAGTATATCATTGGTTTATCGTAAATAGGAAGCAATTGCTTGGATATAACTTTTGTAATAGGATATAGTCTCGTTCCACTACCACCTGCTAAAATTATTCCCTTCATGATTAAAATATACCTAACCTTTCCTGTTGATATGTATTTTGTTGTATTGATTGCCACCATTCCTGGTTATTTAAATACCAATTAATTGTTTTTTGCATCCCAGATTCAAAGGACTCAGAAGGTGACCATCCTAATTTGTTATTAATCTTTGATGCATCAATAGCATATCTGAAATCATGGCCTGGTCGATCCTCAACATACGTAATTAATTCAGCATAATTTGATCCATCCTCCTTTGGCAAAATTTGATCTAATATAGAACAAATTGTCAATACTACATCTAAATTCTTAACCTCACTATTACCACCAATATTATAAGTCTGCCCTACTTCACCTGAATTCAATACAGTTTGAATGGCTAGACAATGATCTTCGACATATAACCAATCTCTTACATTCTCTCCATTACCATATAATGGTAATTTTTTATTTTGCAAGCAATTAATAATCATAAGCGGAATTAATTTTTCGGGAAACTGGTAGGGGCCATAATTATTAGAACAATTTGTTATCAATGTTGGTAATCCAAAAGTACGGTACCATGCTCGTACAAGATGATCTGAACCTGCTTTAGATGCAGAATAGGGGGAGCTTGGGTCATAAGGAGTACTTTCTATAAATTTACCCTTACTATTTAATGAACCATATACTTCATCTGTAGATACATGGATGAACCTAAAATTAGATTTATTCTCCTTACCCAAATATTCTTTACACTGATTTAGTAAATTTAATGTTCCAACTATGTTTGTCTGTATAAAGTCAGCAGGACCATCAATAGAACGATCTACATGACTCTCGGCTGCAAAATGGATCAAACTGTCAAATTGGTATTTACTAAACAATTGGCCTACTAATTGAGAATCAC
The DNA here is from genome assembly GCA_002718285.1 of Fidelibacterota bacterium. The sequence continues at coordinate 23,929 of PBAR01000012.1, read as the reverse complement.
ATATATCACCATGAACAAAGTGATAGCGAGATTTATCAATACCATCAAGATTATGAGAATTGCCCGCGTAGGTCATTTTATCTAGATTAATAATATTAATATTCGAATTATTATTAGTAATAAATCGTATGAAGTTTGAACCGATAAATCCGCATCCTCCAGTGATTAAATACGTGCTCATGAATAAACTGGAAGGTTAATTTGTTTTTGAAGTGTTGGCCATTTCCGATCCATCTTTGATAAGATAGGATTATCAATGCCCCAGTTTAAATCCAAAAACGGATCACTCCACATAATTCCATACTGATCGGATGGAGAATATTCTTTTGTACATTTATATGCTACGAAAGCTACATCTGAAGTAACTAGATATCCATGTGCGAATCCTTCAGGAACGTACAACATTTTGCAGTCATTGCTATCAAGCTCTACGACTTCTGATTGGCCAAAATAAGGAGACCCTTTACGGATATCTACTACGACGTCTAAAATACTACCCGAATTAACTCGAATTAGTTTACCCTGGGGCTGATTTAGCTGATAATGTAGACCACGAAGCACTCCTTTTTTTGATTTAACCTCATTATCCTGCACAAAATCATAAGGAATACCATTTTCCTTAAACCAAGATTTTCGATAGGATTCAAAAAAGTATCCTCTTACATCTTTGAAGATATTAGGAGTAATAATCATTACACCAGGAAGTTTTGAATTTACAACTTTCATAGATTATTTTCTCTACCTACGCTATCAAAGCGAAATCCATTCCCCAATAGTTGTTCTACATTTAAAATATTCCTAGTATCTAAAATTACTGGGGCATTCATAATAGACTGTAAATAATGAAGATCCATTCCTCTAAATTCATTCCAATCAGTCATAATAGCAACCGCATCAGTTCCATTACAAGCTTCTGACCAAGAATTATAATAATCTACATTAGGAAAAAAATTTTCCATTTGTATATTTGCGATCGGATCATAAGCCTTGACTTTTCCATGACCATTTAAAATAGATCTAATTATATCAATAGATGATGATTCTCGAACATCATCAGTATTTGGTTTAAAAGCAAGTCCTAGAACACCCACTTTTTTACCGTAAAAACTACCATCTAATAAATTTCTTAACTTTTCAGACATCCTCTTCCTCTGATTAGTATTCGTTATGATAGCTGCATCAATTGTATTCATCGGAGCACCTTTTTTCCGTGCTAATTCAGCAATTGCTTGCGTATCCTTAGGAAAACAGGATCCCCCAAATCCTGGTCCTGGATGCAAAAATTTTGGGCTTATTCGACCATCTTGTCCCATCGCTTTTGCAACTTGGTGTACATCTGCACCAACTTCCTCGCATAGGTTTGCGACTTCATTAATATAACTTATTTTAAGTGCTAGAAATGCGTTAGCTGCATATTTAATCATTTCAGCAGTTTCTATATTTGTATGTAGGATAGGTGTTTCATTAACATACAGAGGACTATAAACATCTTTCAAAATATCAAAAGCCTTTTTATTTGTGGCACCAATTACAACCCGATCTGGCCAAAGAAAATCTTTTACTGCAGATCCTTCTCTTAAAAATTCTGGATTAGATACATAATCAAACATATTTTCTTTAGAACCAACATCCTTTATAATATTATAGATCTTCTTCCCAGTTCCAATTGGTACTGTACTTTTCGTACAAATTATTTTATAGGAATTTAAATTTTTTCCAATGGTATGAGCTACACTCTCAACAGCACCAATATCTGCTTCTCCATTAGCACCTTGTGGCGTACCTACTGCAATAAATATAACATCAGATTTGCGAATAGATTGGCTCACATCTAAAGAAAATGAAAGACGATCCCCATCCATATTGCGTTTTATTAATTCAGCAAGACCTGGCTCATAAATAGGAATCTCGCCCTCCTTCAACTTATTGATCTTTTCGACATTTATATCAGTGCAGATTACTTTATGACCAAATTCAGATATCCCTGCTCCACTTACTAATCCAACATATCCTGTACCAATTACAGTAATTTTTTTCACTTATTACCTTTCATTTTCAAAATTAAATTTAACGTGATCTTCAATTTCTTACTAAAATTCACATTAAACCTATTTTTTTTCGAATTATCCATTCTAATGTAAGTAAAACTAGAATCAACAGAAAAAATATAATATTTTCATTTAGTGCAATTTTATAAGAAAAATTCTGATTTTTAGATATTGGGCGAATCATACTAATTAAATCACTTCTTTTATCCCAGTTTTTATAAACACCATTGGAAAGGGTAGCTAATCTCTGTAATGGTTTTTCATTAAGATATACTTTATTCATTTCAAGCTGGCTTTCTTGTACCTGAAATGATCCTCGATTCATGATAAAATTTTTCCCAGATTGACTAAACTCAATTTCGTAATCAATTTTTCCTGATTGTGAAGCCCAAAATTGACTACGAAATAATCCTGTGACTTGATCAAAAAGCAAAGGTTTTTTATTTATTAGTTTTCCATCTAAATAAAGGTTCACAACTCCTTCACCAAAAAATTGGTTGCTCGATAGAGGTTCCCCTATTAATAATATACTTTCTCCTTGTTGATAAGAGTTTTTATTAGAACGAAAATAAATATCTTGATTCCCTCCTGTATTTATAAGCCAGCCAAATATTGGATTTAAAATATCGGGTAATATCCCCGATAAATGTGTATCCTGTGTTCTGTAAAATAATGTATAAAGCTCTGGAGAAGTACAAACAAAAAACCTTAATGAATTCTTTTGGCCTACTAGAAATAGCGGAATTTCTAAATCTGAACTAGTAAAATTTGCTAGAACTTTTATGTTTGTTGTATCAATTACCATACCTGGTAATAGAGGTGGTAAATCATTATCTGATTTATTGCTGCCAACAACGAATTTAAATGGAAATAGGCTAAACCAATTTTCTGTTAAATTCCATTGGGTAGCGCTCTCGTCTTCAAAAATTGAATCAGTTAATTTTAAATCAAGCAAAGAAAAAAAATCTTTCGCAGAATTTGTATTCATATTGGGTCCATTAATTATTGCAAAATTGGATTGATGAGATACTAGTTTTTTAGCAAATGCCTTTAAATAATTTCTCCAAATCTTAAAATTATCTGTAATAGGGTGATTATCAAAAAGAATAAGATCATATTGTTTATCCCAGAATTTATTAAGTGGTGGATAAAAGCCATTTTGGCGGTATACATAATGATCTAATCTGAATTCTGGATTACTAATTATAATTTTTTTTAAAACAAATGTGTTAAAATTAGGTGCTCCAGTTAAAATAGCAATTTTATATTCATCCTTTAAAACTTGGATTTGGACTGTTTGCTTATTATTCTTTATATTAACCTCTTCAGCAAGAGCATTAACTTGTACCACATAAGTAGCAAGGCCAGTTTTCGAAGGCTTTAATCGAAAACGAACTCTCTCTTGACTACCGTTTCCAGATAATGATATTACCTTCGATCCAATTAATTTATCCCCTTGATATAATGTAACATTAGAACGTTCATTTATATCACCATGACTTAATAATGTTATATTCAAATCTACTTCACTCCCTTTAATGGCCAAGGGTGGAACATCTATTGAATTGACTTCAACATCAACCATAGGGTTTGCATCTCCTATGCCTACTATATGAATTGGTATTCCTTTTTTTAATCCTTCTGCAGGAATTCCAGAACCAATATTAACTTGTCCATCAGTAAATAGTATTGCACCAGCAATACCCTGATAATTATTCTCTTCAATATGGTCTAGGACTATGCCAACATTTGTTGCAATACCATCTAGTTTTTTATTTCCCTCATTCCAGATTGAATCAAGTACAGAACCAAAACCTATAATAGAAGTAGAAACACCTTTCTTATTTAATTTCTTTCTAAACTCGTCTATACCTGATACTAATGAGACCGATGAAGGATGAGAATGATATGACATACTTAAAGATCTATCAACATAAATGTTCCAGTTTAAATCATTAGTTATTTTCTTTTCGAATTCTATTTTCGGATCTAAGAATAAAAAAATGAGTAATGATATAACTGAAAAGCGAAGAAAAATAATTGACCAAATCCTTTTGGAAAAACTTGGAGATATAAATGAATAATAGATTATTATCAGACTAATAAAAAAAATAATCCAAAAAAACTGATCAGGTTCTGAAACAGTTATTTTCAATGTTTTGTCATTTTCAGGTTAGGTTTTGCACCAAATTCAAAATTNGANANCTGNCCAGCTTTTAATTTNACCCATCCAAGATAACTAATCATAGCACCATTATCAGTACAAAATGCTGATTCTGGAAATAAAATTTTTATATTTTTCAGATTATTTTGTAAACAAAATCTTAGAGTTTTATTTGCAGCAACACCTCCCGCAACAACACAAGTTTTAGATTTTGTATAATTAACAGCTCTAATCATTTTTTCAACTAAAGAATCAACAATTGCCTGCTGATAACTAGCTGCTATATCTTTTCTTTTTATTTTATGATTCTCTTTATAATTATCCATAAAGTAAAGCAAAGATGTCTTTAATCCGCTATAGCTAAATTCAAGTGAATCAATGTCCATTAATCCTCTAGGAAAATCAACAGCACTAGAATTTCCACCAATAGCTTCCTTTTCAATTGCCGGACCTCCAGGATAACCTAGATCTAGAATACGAGCTCCTTTATCAAATGCTTCTCCTGCTGCATCATCACGAGTTTCACCAAGTAAAGAATAAGAATCCATATCTTTTACATTCCAAAGTTGAGTATGACCCCCTGAAACTAAAAGACAAACAAATGGAAATTTTAAATTACGTTCAAATAAAAAATTGGCAAAAATATGTGCTTCCAAATGATTGATAGGTACCAACGGAATATTTAATCCAAGGGCTAATCCTTTAGCAAAACTAATACCTGTCAAAAGAGTTCCAGCAAGTCCNGGACCTTGAGTTACAGCTATCGCATCTAGTTCTTTTACATCGATTTCAGCTTCAATCAAGGATTCATTAATAATAATATTTAAAAGTTTTTCATGTTCTCTTGATGCTAACTCTGGAACTACACCTCCGTGAGAATTATGAATTAACTGAGAGCTTACAGTATTTGATAAAATTTTGCCATTTTGGCAAACCGAGACTCCTGTTTCATCGCAAGATGTTTCAATACCAAGAACAATCATTTANCCTGTCTAGCAACACCTAATTCTAGACTACGCGGCGATAAATCACGCCATCCAATAATATTTTCTGGAATTATTATATCAGGTTCATAAAATTGCTTTTTTCTAGACCAATTGTTAAAATCAATAATCACATTAATTTCATCTGGTTTTAATCTAGCGATTCGTTTTAATCCTCCGATCACAGTTAATGATACTGTCTGTGGAGATGGAAATACTCGTATATCATCAACCCTATTTTTTACCTTTACTGGAATATCAACTATTATTCTTTCGCTTATTTCTTGGATATTAATATTATATCTGACTTGATTATGGGAATATTCAATAAGTCGACCACGTGATTCTAAACCTATTTCACCATACTGTGATGTTGTTATCTCCAAAAGCGTGTCTTTATTTATTTTAACATGATTTATAAGAGCTAAAGCTTTTTTTGGCCCAGCAATCTTAACCATTTGAGGTTCAAACTCAATTTCACCAATCTGGGTATAACCAGACTGTGGCCTGATTACCAAATCAGATAGGATTGGAACAAACTTTTCCTCATAAGCGTCTAAACTGATTTTTATCCGATTTGGATAAATAACTTCAATAAAAGTTAAATTATATTTGGTTGGCAAAACGATTTTTTGTGGATACCGCTCAAAATAATCATTTAGTACAAATTCATATTCTTTAGAAATACCTTCTAGATCAAGAACTATTTTAAAATCTGTAAATTCCCTAAATAAATATGNTGAAAATAAGTCGCGCCCCATTCCTTTTAATCGAACTTGGGCATATTTTGGCACTTCTTCTTTATGAGCTTTTTGTGCATTTAAGTTTCTAGCTTCTATAGGTAATTCAAAAACCATAGAATATTCNTTTTCACTTACAACAAAAATCCATAANAGCAGGGCTAANCCAAAAGTTCCTAGAGGNAANAATAATCTTTGGATGTAATCAGANTNAATAGATGGTTTCAAAGAAAATAAAAAACCTATCTCATAATGTTAAACTATTATTCAGACTCCGAAACAGATTGATCATCTTTAGTTTCTTTAGATATACTCTCCTGTTCAGCCTGTTTTGCTTGTTCTAGCAACTCCTCAGGAAATTCAAGTTTTCCACCCGATTCAATATCTTGATTTTTCAAATAATCCTTTACTTCATCATTAGCCGAAGCAGCCTTTATACCACCAGCACCTGCAAGTTCTTCTTTATACAGAATTACTTTTTTGTCTTCAGGTGAGACTTTCATTACAATACCAGAAAGGTTAGCTCCAATTTCAAATTGACCTGCCATAGCCCTTCGATCTCGTTTTGACATTTTTCCAAAAGGAATAATACCTTCAACTTCCTTATCCAATTGAATTATAATTCCTTTTTCCAGAACACGAATTATTTTTCCACTAACCTCTTTGCCAGAATTATAAAAATCAACAATCTCAGGCCAAGGATCATCTTGTACTTGACGGAAACCAAGAGAAATTCTTCGATTTTCCCTTGATACTTCTAATATCCTTACTTCTACTTCCTGCGACTTTTCTAACATCTCTTTTGGATGTTTTATAATTTTTGTCCAAGAAAGATCTGATACATGTATTAANCCATCAATACCCTCTTCTAACTCAACAAAAGCACCAAACTGNGTGAGGTTTTGGATTANACCCTTTTNAAGGCTNCCAACNGTAAATTTTTCTTCAATTTCATCCCAAGGATCTGGAGTCAGCTGCTTAACTCCTAGACTTATTTTTCTTTCATCTGAATCTATAGATAATACTTTTGCTTTAACTTGATCTCCCATTGAATAGTATTCAGATGGATTTTTTATATGCTTTGTCCACGATATTTCAGATACATGTATTAATCCTTCAATTCCAGGTTCTAGTTCAATAAAACAACCATAGTTGGTAAGACTGACTACTTTCCCTTTAACAATATTNCNAACAGGATATTTAATCTGCACATCATCCCATGGATGAGGAGTAAGTTGCTTAAGTCCAAGTGAAACACGCTTACGTTCTTTATCATATTCAATAACTTTCACAGTTATTTTATCATCCATTTTTAATACTTCAGTAGGATGATTAACCCGTCCCCAAGATAGATCAGTAATATGCAATAAACCATCAATGCCACCCAAATCAACAAAAACACCAAAGTCAGTAATATTTTTCACCCGTCCGTCTAGAATTGATCCAACATCTAGTTCCTTAAATAATGCGTCTCTTTGTTCTTTAAGACTCTCTTCTAATATAACCTTATGCGAAACCACAATATTTTTTCGAGATTCATTAAGTTTAACAATCCTAATATCTATTTCTTTATCAAGGTAAACNTCAAAATCTTGNATAGGTCTTATATCAATCTGNGATCCTGGNAAGAAGGCCTGTACAATACCNAGATCTACTATTAAACCACCTTTAATTCGTCTAACTACAGTTCCAGTAATTACGGTTTCATTCTCAAATGCTGATTGGAGATCCCGCCACCTACGCATAAAATCAGCTTTTTCTTTTGAAAGAATAGTATTACCACTAGCATCCTCAATAAACTCAAGGTAAACTTCTACCTGATCGCCAATCGTAGGGAGTTCTTTTTCATTGAATTCGGAACGATCAATAATCCCTTCCGATTTAAATCCAATATCAATTANNACATCTCGATCATTCATTCCAACAACACGCCCCTTTATCAATTGATTCTCAGAAATATCAATAAGAGTTCCAAAATAAGCTTTTTCTAGTTCTGGATCAATTTTATCAGTTTCATTTCCTCCTTCTTCCAATTCTGAAAGGGAAACAACCCGAACATCATCAAATAATTGAGGATTAAGGTAATTTTTTAATTCATCTACAGGTGATTCTTCATTAGCTGTTGGCGATTTATCATCGCTGACTTTTTCAAAACTTTCTAAAAGATTTTCCGAAGCCCCTTCAACTGCTTTTTCTTCTTTTTTTTCTACAAACATTCTATGATGCTTCCTCATTTTTTACTTTGGTTATATAGTTTATTATTTTTTCTATTGTCTGATTTATTGTTATTTCTGTTGTATCGATAGAGATTGCATCATCAGCTTTCAATAAAGGTGAATATTCTCTAGTTGAATCAAATTCATCTCTCTTTAAAATCTCTTTTTTCAATCTATTTAAACTACGCGATTCTCCCAATTTCTGAAGATCTTTCATTCTTCTGGTCGCACGAACTGAAATGTCAGCCAAAAGAAAAAATTTAAACTCTGCATTTGGAAAGACTACAGTCCCAATATCTCGCCCCTCCAAAACACAATCATTTTCACCTGCAATCTCCCTTTGCAATTTAACCATAGTCTTCCTTATTACCGAATTGGCACTAATTGCACTAACCTTATCTGAAATTGAGCCAGCCTGAATTTCTGTGGATACATTACGACCATTAAGTAAGATTTGATTATTTTTATCAAATCCGATGGTAGTACCATCCAGAAATTTTTGTATAGCATTTTTATCATTCAAATCAATGTTAGACTTCATTATCCCCAAGGTTAAAGCCCTATACATAGATCCAGTATTAAGATACATAATACTTAACCTCTTTGCAACGGCTCGAGCTGTTGTACTTTTTCCAGACGCAGCCGGTCCGTCTATGGCTATTATCATTAATATTAACTCTCAATAAGCCGGCGAAGTTACCTTTGTGAAAGCAGAAACCCAATTAAGAAACTCATTTAAAAATCTAAAATATCACTTTTTCAAATTATCAACTTCACTAGAATCTAAAATCCTATATTGCCCTGGTTGCAGACTTCCTAATCCCATTCCTGCAAAACGAATTCTTTTTAAGGATATAAGTTTGAATTTTAGACGATTCATAATTCTGCGAATTTCACGTTTTTTTCCTTGGTGCAATCGAAGAGTAACCTTGGTTCTTTGTTTTAACGTATATTGTTTCAAAATCTCTGCTTTACCATATTCTCGACTACCAATGTAGATACCATATTTTAATTTATCAATATGATTAGGTGCCATTCGTCCTTCAATTATTGCTTCATAATCTTTTGGTATTTGGTTTCTCGGATGCGTTAGATATTCATGCAAGTAACCATCATTACTAAGAAGTAATATACCAGTGGTATTTTTGTCTAATCTTCCAATAGGCACAATTCTTGAAAAATTAGGTATCAAATCTAAAACTGTTTTCCGACCATGTGTATCTTTTAGAGTTGTGATATAACCTTTAGGCTTATATAATAAAACAACAATTTGTTTTATTTCATGAATGACTATTTGATCGTCAAACCTAACAATATCAGTATCTTTGACATCATATGCAGGATTCAAACATAATTCCCCGTTGACAGTAGTGGTAGCCATTTGGATTAAATAATCAGATTTACGTCGAGAACCTATCCCCGCCTTGGAAAGATATTTATTTAACCTCATTATTTAGTTGCTTTGTGCCTAGTAGAATGATGATCTCTATTTTGTTCTAATTCATTATTTGCGACCTGGAATGCTTCAAGTTGTTCTCCTAGCGCAGGGTCACCTTCCATGAGTTCTGAAATTTCTTTTAATTTTGGCATATCTGACAAACGATTTAGGCCAAAATGTTCTAGAAATATTTTAGTAGTCTGATATAACAAAGGTCTTCCTGGCCCACTATCACGACCTTTAATTTTAAGTAAATTTCTATTTAAAAGTGTTTTTATAACCCCGCTAGAATCTACTCCACGGATTGCTTCTATTTCATACCGACTAATAGGTTGTTTATAAGCAATAATCGCCAATGTATCCAAGGCAGCAGAAGAAAGAGCAAGTTTACCAGTTTTATTTAGCATTCTACGAATGTAATGTTCATATTCAGAACGAGATACTAGTTGGTATCCTCCTGCAATTTTCTTTATCTCGAAAGCGTGGTTTTCTTTTTCATATATACCATTTAATTTTGAAGCAATGTCTTGAAGATTTGGAGACTCTTTATCAAAAACACCATTAACCTTGGCCTGAGTTAATGGCTCTGGACTAGCAAATAGCAATGCTTCAATAATCTTCTGATATTCAGATTGTTGCATCAGGCTTGAGTACCTAAGTATACAAGTTCAATATCTCCAAAGACATTTAATTGTTCTAAATTGCAGATCCCTTCTCGAACTAAATCAAGAATAGCAAGAAATGTTACAATTAATTCCATTCTTGTTTTTAAGTGTTTTAAAAGATTTGAAAATTTCAAACGACCATCGCCATCAAAATATCTAAAAATGATTTCCTTTTGCTGNTCNAGTTTTACTGGTTCACGATTTAATTCAAATTGAGTNATAACTGGTCGATTNTCTATTGTTTTTTTAAAAACTCGTGCTAAATCATAAAGAGTTACATCCTTAAATAATTGTTCTATNTCATCTACATTAGATCTAGGTAAGANCTGGTTAAANTGCCTAGAAAAATTNTGACTTTTTTGATNNGCTAANGACNCCAACATTCCNGCNGCATCACGATAACGTTTATAATCAATTAATTTNTNCATCANCTCAATCCGAGGATCAATAATTTCTCCATCTTCATCNATTTCTGGNCGAGGTATTAANAATTTAGCTTTGATACGCATCAANATAGAAGCCATATCAATAAATTCCCCAGCCACTATCATATTTAAGCGTTTCCATTCTTCTATAACTTGAATAAACTCATGGGTAATTTTTGCGATAGGTATATCATATATATCTAGCTCATCTCTTCGAATAAAATATAGCAATAGATCCATAGGACCCTGAAAATTTTGTAATTTTACCTGAAAAGTCATATTAATATTTCCCAATGCCAGTAGCTGAACGAACCCGATCTAATACAGAATCAGCGACTTTATTAGCTTTCTCTGCACCAAATTGTAAAATATCTATTACTTGTTTTTTATTAGAAAAATATTGATCTCTTTTCGCTCGGAATGGACTAAAATAATTCATAATTTTTTCAAATAATTCCATTTTAATATCACCATATCGAAGGCCGCTACCATCGTACCTTTGCTCTAAATCTTTCTGTTCACTTTCATCTAAAAACAATGAAAAAAGAGAGAAAAGAGGAGTATCTTTATTTTTTGGTTTATCAATAGGTGTGTTATCGGTGACAATTGACATAACTTGTTTACGAATTACTTTCTCATCTTCAAATATTGGAATTATGTTATTATAAGATTTACTCATTTTTTGTCCATCAATCCCAGGCAAAAGTTGGGTAGTTTTTTCAATATCCGGTTTAGGGATAACAAGTGTTTCACCATAGGTATAATTAAATCGATTTGCAATATCTCTGGTAATTTCTAAATGTTGCTTCTGATCTTTTCCTACTGGGACTATCCGTGAATCGAAACATAATATGTCTGATGCCATCAAGATTGGATAAGAAAATAGACCCATATTAGTTTTGAAACCTTGAGTTATTTTATCCTTATAGGAAGTGGATCTATCCATNAANCCCACACTTGTCATAGAAGCNAATATCCAAGTTAATTCTGTAACCTGTGGAACATCAGATTGAATCCAAAAGGTAGACCGATCTGGATCCATACCCAATGCTAAAAAGTCGCAGGCAGCATTAAATGTATTTTGTTTTAAAGTTGTTCTATCAGGCAAGCCTGTTAAAGCATGGTAATTAGCAATAAAACAAAATAGCTCACTTTCCTGTTGATATCGAATCATCCTTGACATCATCCCAAAATAATTACCTAAATGAAGCCTGCCAGATGGTTGAATTCCACTTAATATTCGAAGATGTCTTTTATTAGACATAGATGTGAATTTGATTGATGATAATCATATCTGGCATAACGAGTTCAGAAAGACTCCATAAATAAATAAGGCCTCCANTCACTTTGCAGATCCTTAACAAATCTTTGAAAATAATGAATTCTATTGGGCCGTTTCGGCATTCGNATCAATGGCATTTTNGCNTTTTCNGGAGTGCGATCACCTTTTTTTTGATTACAAGGTCTNCATGCGGTTACCAAATTCTCCCAAATATCCAATCCTCCCTGAACCTTTGGTACAATATGATCNATAGTTAATGGNCCATNCATTTTATTNCAATATTGACAGATATATTCATCACGAGCCAGNATATTTTTACGGTTNATTTCAATTGCCATATTATCATAACGNACATAATCATGTATTTTAACAACACTTGGTAAATCNATTANAGTAGATGGGCTATGTACTTGCTCTTGATACTTTGCCAAAACTTCAATTTTTTTCAATACGTACATACAGATAGCACGCTGNGCNGTACAAATNGACATTGGTGTATAATTNGCATTTAAAACCAAAACAGCGCGATTAAGNAGCTGACCATTANTTGCTTTAGAAACAGGGTTTCTCATNTCTTAAATTTAAGTCTGATGGAATGAGTAGATATGTACATATCTTCGAGTTTTNCATTAAAGTTAGAATATCCTTTTTGAAAAGTTTCTTCTTTTACAATACCTTGGCAATGGATAATACCTTTACCTCCCNTNGAAAATCCAACATGNGTTACTTTATGATTTTTCCCAAAAAAATGNAGATCCCCTGGTCTCGCATTATCTNCATNAATAATATNATCNTTTAAAAATTCTAGTTGTTGCCAAGAATCTCGNGGTAANATTATTCCAGCTGCTAAACATACNATTTGCACAAATCCAGAACAATCAAATCCAAATGATGTTTTTCCTCCCCAACGATACGGACTNCCAAGCAAGCCTATCGCNAAAGGGATTATTTGATCTGGACTTNNAACATTNTNTAANNTNTTAANCTTTTGTTTNAACNTTCTACATNCCCCATCAGCTGTAATAANATTTTGTTTTTTTTNTTTAANGCGAGTCCCAAATGGAATTTNNCCTCCTTCAACAATCATGTGGGTAGCAGAAAAAGGTCTATNNCTAAGACANCCATAAAACTGNTTTATCCAGCTCTGNTAACTATCNTCTTGTTCAACAAATAGCCAATCTCCGCTCCTTTTCAAAACCTTGNCTGATTCTCCTCCAACNATTTCTGTGACNTTACNNGAATTGAATTTNGGTTGAGAATATGCTGGTGCTAGAGGAGATGTAATAACAAACCANGAATTTATACTTTTTGACATANGGTAGAAATTATTTCATCTTTTTTTNATTAAAAATGTGATTTCATANTNTNNATATTTAANTNAGATNNNNTAAANTNANGNATAACATNTNNTCCAATTACNGCAGGGAAACCCGTTAAAATCGGGTACAGCTCCCGCTACTGTAATTGCAGAATACTGATTCAAATGCCATCCTTAATTAGGGAGAAGGCGAATCTAGTTGATACTGCATTAGTCAGGAGACCTGCATAATTGGGCAGATCAAAAACTTTCGGGAGAAAAAGTAATGAGTCCATTATATATAATTTATTGTAAATTAATTTCTAATTTAAATAAGATAAGATTTTCTACAATAATATTAATAATCGTAAGTGTATCATCTACATACACCTATCCAGAAATAACTGGAAATGGTTATATTTTTTCTTCATCTGGTGAGCCCATTCCATTCGCATCTGTTATAAATGCTCGGACTAAATCATGGTCAGTGACAGATGAATCTGGATTTTTCCAAATTCCAGCCGGAACAAATATCAAAGATTCCCTAGCAGTTTTCAGAATTGGTTTTTTAACTTCTTATCAAAGGATTGAAAAACCAGGGAATCTAAAAATATTTTTAAAGCAAATGGTGCTCCCTATAGACTCTGTCCATATCGATGGGAAAAGAGAAATTGGATTAAATAAAATAAATTTTTTGGCAATGGATGCTCTATCTAGGAATAATGCACTGAATCGATTGCCAGGAGCAACAATCAGAACCTATGGGGGTTTATCAGGCATAACAACGTTAAGTATGGATGGAGGACAACCTACCCATACTAAGGTTGTTTTAGATGGAATTGATCTCACGGATATTCAGAATGGACTTACTGATTTATCAAATATACCTATAAGTACTCTACAAAACATAAATTTGGGGAGATCTCCGAATATCCGATTTGGGTCTGGTTCATTTGATGGCGTAATTCATATACGTTCCCTTATAAATAATTCCTATTTTAGTATTAGTAATGGTTCATTTGGCTTTATAGATGGCTCCGGCGGTTTCAGACAATCATCACAAAATACAAATTTTCAAATGCAGGCAGGGCAAACAACATCAAAAGGAAATTATTTATTCAACCATAATTATTCAAATCATAGTCGCGAAAACAATGATTACAAACAAAGATTTATTAGTAGTCAGTATCAGAGGCAACTGAATCCCAATAGATTTATAAAAGGCTCTATTTTATCCGTCTGGTGCAATAGAGGTGTAGCGGGGTCACTCACCTTTCCAAGTCCAAATGCTCGACGAAATAATACACTATTTTTATCTGGTATAGAAATTGTAGAAATGATTGAAAGAGGTCATTTGCGTATTGCTNCNTTCCAACGTTCAAGTGATGAAATATTTAAAGATACTGATTTGGGNACAAATAGTCGCCATGATGTCAGTTCTACAGGNTTAGACTTTAATACTNNATATCATCTAAATAANNACATNGAATTAGAAGNNTTATTCTCTACNAAATTTGAATCAATCANAAGTACTNANATAGGACAAAAAAAAAGAAAAAGTAATGCANTNGGACTTCAGGTATCTATTCGGCCAATATCANCATTAATTTTAAGACCTGGAACAAGAATAGACTTTATTGATNAAAAAAGGGTCTCAACATTTGATTTTNAATCNANAATTAANTNCCAAAATTTTGGGAATTNTACAATAATANTTGGTTCAGGTTTNCATTCACCTACATTTAATGATCTTTACTGGCCNGCAGANCNNTATAGTCAAGGNAACCCTAATTTANAAATGGAGAAAAGTNAATTNAAAATCATTAGATGGGAAAACAGGATTGGGNAATACATAAATTATAAAATTGAATNTCGTGATAGANAGAGCGATAATTTNATTTTATGGGCTCCTGATAATAATTATTTCTGGAAGCCTCAAAATTTNGATAAGNCATATCGTCGNAACNTAATTATTNCCGCATCCATTCCTGAAAATAGNTATTATTGGNNNATCTCTGGNACTATCNNAAAAACNGATACAGAAGANTTNNGAACNGGTAAACCCTTAGANTTCATTCCAAATGCTTCAGGTAATATAATATTANCTTATACTCNTGAAAATATACGTCTGGAGCTTCANAGTAATTATACAGGTGAAAGATTTTACCAAGGATACGGNTCCAATTTTGANATTAATGATAGGANTATTGANCCTTTTATAAATCTAAATGCTGGGGNACTANTTACTTTATCCTTATTTAAGNATNCTNTCCAATTGCATTTAATGGCTGAAAATATTTTAAATAANNATATTGCTTTCTTCCCTGATTATCCNGAGCCAGGTTTAGGAATAAAANCAAGAATTACAATTAAGTTATAGNNNTAGTNATTTATTAATCCANAAANTTCCAAGTCACAGTCATGCTGGANTGANGACCTAAAACTGGCATTAGNGGATGTATTTTTANCGAATTNTNCCTTTTAGAACCNCTNGCATTNAAAATAATCTCCGANAGGTTGTTCCAAGTATAGGAAATCGTAAATGATGATACCANAGCCCTGATACTGGCATTAATAAACCAAATATTTTCNCTNAAACTATTATNATTTAATGAAGCAGGNACAGCTTCGACTGGCAGTATAAATCCAGCTTGTTNTCTACCAANCCAACCATTGANCTCCAAATCAGTTTCNAAATTCATAATTCCTTTAAAAATTTTAAAATCCCATCTTCCCGCAAGNTTCAGCTTCCGTTTAACACCATCAGANATTAGACTTTTTCCTTGTTGACCAATAAATCCAAACATCAAATGAAAAGAATCAATTAGAAGGATATCTAGCTCTGAACTAAAACTTAAATTGGATTCGTTATTAGGATAAATATCTTNAGTTTTATCAATCGCTAGATTTGAAACATAATTTACATGGTTTGCCGTAACCGAAAGGATCCAATGTTCTTTATTTATTTTTCCAGTGATACCAATTAAAGAATTGGATGTTAGTAAACCCGGGCTTTTGAAAAAAGGGTGTATAGGCAGAGGTTGACGTTCAAAATATAATTTTGTAAAAAAATCGTTACTATTGAAAAAGAATGAAATATTAATTANCGGTTTTCTTTCTAATAAAGTATTAACTAAGCCGCCACTCAAATAGAAGTTATTAGCCTTGATACCAATTAGTAATTGTTGCCAGTGTTCATTTCTTAGAGCATCCATACGAACACTTCGTGAATGCAAAACAATGCTTGAAAATAAATCTAAATTTTCAGATTTTTTCCATTTCAATACTCCTGAATATTGAGATCTAGTAAGATAACGAAGGTTTTTATACGATTCAAAAAAATTACTTAATGAATCAGGATAGCGATAATTAGATATCATCCTTTGTAAAAAATTATTTCCAATGATCTCAGCTGAATAAGACCTGAAAGATTTTTTCCATGTAATATTATTTGTAGTTATGCGAGAGTTATATAATGACTTACCCATAGTATCAGGAAGCCCAGAGTAGGTATTAAAATGTCCTACTGCTACATCTATTTCCTCTAAATCTTTTTTGAATTTATATTGAAGTGTATATGTTTGATGAATAGGTTCTGGGAATCGGTTTGGTGGTGTATATTGGTTAAATCTTCCTGCAAATGATCTTTTAAATCCATTAATACCAATNTTACTATCATTACCTNTATANTTTAGAACAGCAGAAAATTCATCTTGCAAATAATCACCTTGAGTGTAATCAAAATAAGATTTTACGATAGATGAATCATATTGAATCGTATCTATAGACTGGTAAAAAAAACCATCTTTTATTTCGGGACCCATTAGCCCAGGATTATTAGACCATGTACCATCAAAAAAATAAGACCCNGAATACCAATCCCTATTCCACATTANAGAACCATTNCGATTCACATAACCAAAATGGTCACACCAATCATATCCAACAGATTCTAATTCGGAAGCAGACAATACACTGATATAGATAAGTAATAAAATAAATTTCACGCTGATAATTTCACTTTACGCAAGAAACCTGGAACGACAAGCAAAAATATAGCTGTGTTGGAAATCAAGTGGGTGCCTGTGAATAGGATACCCGAAACACAATATACAATTACCTCTTTTAAAGAATAACCAGCGCTTAAAGGNTATGCCANGCTTGTGAAAATATTATAAATAAGAGTACCAAAAAATCCTAAAAACCCTGCAAATATTCCCTGATATGTTGATGAAAGATTTTTAATAATTTTAATGGATATAGAGCCTAATATTCCTATAAATGACATAGCAATAACTTGGCTGAGTAGTAATGTAAAATAGATTAATCCAGAGCCTAATGGGTTAAAAGTGGAGTAAATAAGCATTGAGCTAGCTCCTACTCCAATACCCCAAGGTAATCCAAGTGTCATTCCAGATAAAAATACTGTTATAGAAATAAACTCCACATTTGGTATAAGTATAAACATAAAACCTAATGCTACAGCTGCTGCAGAGAATACTGCAGCCCGGACTAGGTTACTCAGATTCATTATCTTTTAAAAGAGGAATACGGAAATAATTATGGCGATTGGTAAAATTACTTTTTTCTCGATCTTCATTGTANACAATTTCCATGAGATTCATATTAGCATCNAGATTATCAATTAAATGTACTAAGAGCGCTTCTTTAAATGATGGGTTTGCAGGGGATTTTCTATCATAGCGACCATTATATGCCAAGATAATATGTTCAACTTTTAGTGCTAAATATTCTGGAAANCCTTTAATTTTTTTTATTTCTTGACGGACTAAGTCCCTGCCAAGAATAATATGGCCAATAAGATTNCCCGATATTGTGGGTTCTGCATCATATCCCGAACAAATTTCATCTAGCTTTCCTATATTGTGTAACAGTATACCCGAAAGTAATAAATCAATATCTACCCGATATAGTGGGGCAATTTTTTTACCAATACGAACCATTATTAATATATGTTCTAATAGTCCAGAACGATAATTATGGTGCCTTTTTATAGATGCAGGATAGACTAATAATTTTTTCTTACTTTTTTTATAAATATTTGATACCAACTTCTTCAGATATTTGTTACTTATTCTATTAATTACTTGTTCTATCTCTTTCCACATTTTATTTGGATTAAATACAGATGAAGGGACTATTTTTACTGGATCAAAACCATATCTGCCATAACTTTGGATTGTAGCCTTGCGAATTTTGCGTACAATAAGGTTTAAACGGTCCATAAAACATTCCACATCGCCTGAGACCGCAACCGCATCTCCTGTTTCAAATAANGAATTTAAATTGGAAACTTTATCCCAAATTTTTGCAGAGATATGCCCTGTCTTATCTCTAAGAACAAGATCAATATATAGATCACCACTTCGNGTATGCCGAAGATGTTTTTCAACACANAGATAAAATCCTTGAATAGAAATCCCTTCTTTAAATTTCTCTATAGTAGTAAGTCGTTTCATTACGAATGAATTTTGAAATGGAATATCAGTCCAGTCAAGAAAATAAATTTAACTAAATTGATTCATGAAAAATCTAAAATATTCAATTAATAAGATGTCTTACCAAAATCCAGAAGAACGCCGGATAATGAAAGCTTGTTTAAAACAATGGCTTGTTTCACCAAAAATATTGAATTATGTNTCNCCGAANATGAAGTTCCCATTTGCATTCTCTAAATGGCTAAACTATTACCAAGATAATTCTGAAATAGTAACATTTGTCATAAAAAATAATGGATGGATATTAGGACACTTAAGTCTTGATTTTGATAATAATAATAAAAATGCTCAATTATTACATTTAATTGTCGATCCAAAACAAAGAAGAATTGGCCTTGCGAAAAAATTAATTAAANCTGCAGAAATCCATGGAAGTAGAATTGGAGCTAAATCTNTCTCANTACTTNTAGCATCAAAAAATGAAAAAGCAAAAAGATTATATGAAAAATTAGGATATAAAAAAGATGGATCGCGACATTCTGTTTTATTAAAATATTCAAAGATCGAGTGAAATTGATTAAAATAAATTATTTATAATCTTTAAATATATTGTGAATTTTCATTTCTATTATGATGAAAAAAAGAATTTAAGAATAATAAATAGAAAAATATTTGGATTGATGAAAATCTATTTTTTAATCGGTTTTACAAAAAGCTGGTGAACATGTCGAACTAATTCATAACCATTATCATGAGCAATCTTCTCTTGAAGCTTTTCAAGGGTAGAGTTATAAAATTCAATAATATCACCAGTTTCGACACATATCATATGATCGTGGTGCTCTTTATCTATTTTAGGTTCAAATAGACTTCTGCTATCACCAACATCCAGTTTCCTTAAAAGTTTATTTCGCACGAGTACATCTATTGTCCTGTAAACAGTAGCACGAGAAACTTTGAGTCCTTTACTTCGAATACTTATATATATATCATCTGCATCACGATGCTCTTTGGAATCTCCAATTTCACTCCAAATCGCAAGACGCTGTTGAGTAAATCGCAGGCCCTCTTTTTTCAATACTTTTTTTAGGATTTGTATATTACTAATAGACTTTGTCATTATTGATAGAAACTAACTATGCAACAATTTAGCATTCCTCTCAGNAAAAAAAAACAGGATTAGGAAAACTAAAGTTCAGCTTATTTTTGTTAAATTCGCATACTTAACAATAAGTTTTTTCTTTGTTCCATCATTAAATATAACACCCACACGCTGGTGTTCCCCAGTGCCACTTAGAACCATTATTTTTCCAACTCCAAATATAGAATGTTCAACCTTATCTCCAACTTTAAAATCATCAAACGCAGTTACTGTTCGAGTTGCTTCTATACGGGTCCGTTTTAAGCGACTTCCTCCAACTACTCTGTGAGTTACAGTAGATTGAAATTCAATTCTTTCTAAATATTCATCAGGAATTTCACTAATAAACCTGCTGGGCATTCCAAGTAAGTTCTCACCTCCCANGCGTCGACGATTTGTGGCATAAATAAGATAAACTCGTTCCTCTGCCCGTGTCATACCTACATAAAAAAGGCGACGCTCCTCTTCAAGTGATTGCTTATCTTCCAATGAATTATATAGGGGAAATAGACCATCATCTAAACCAGCAATAAAAATAACAGGGAATTCTAGACCTTTGGAAGAATGTACAGTCATTAGAGTAACTCGATTATCAGAATCATTCCAATGATCAATATCTGATAATAGTGATACTTCTTCTAGAAAGTCACTTAAGGACGCATCGTTTATTTTATGACAGAATTCATCAATACTATTTAATAATTCATTAACATTATCCTTCCTATCAGAATCATCAAGATCATTTGATTCTTTAAAATGATGAATGATCCCAGCATCTTCAACCAATGTCCGCGCCAATTCAGAAGCGCTTAATTTTTTACGTAAATCATGGTATTTTTTTATAAGTTTATAGAAAGATATAAGTGATTCAGCTTGTTTTCCACGAATTGGTAATTTTNTCGCATTTTCTAAAACATCNAATAACTCAACTTTATCTAGTNCTGCCTGCTCAACACATTTATCCATAGTCTTAGCACCAATCCCTCTAGGAGGAAAATTTACTACTCTTCTTAGAGAAATTGTATCCTTAAGATTCATAACAAGACGAAAATATGCTAGAACATCCTTTATTTCTTTTCGGTCATAAAAACGAATACCTCCTACAATATTATAAGGGATACCATTTCTGCGAAAATTGTCTTCTAAAGCCCTAGATTGAGCGTTGGTCCGATAAAGTACTGCAAAATTATTGAAGGTGCGTTTTTTTATTTTAATTTCTTTTTCAATTGCTGAAATAATGGCATCAGATTCTTCTAATTCATCTCTAGTCTCAAATAGTCCTATTAAATCCCCTGAACCATTGGCTGCTACCAAATTTTTTTTTGCTCGCTTATCATTGTGAGTTACTACAGCAGTGGCAGCATCAAGTATCTGCTGAGTTGAGCGATAATTTTTTTCCAAAGTAATAATTTGGCAACTTGGAAAAAATTTTTGAAANTCAAGNATATTGGTAACATCAGCTCCTCGCCAACCATAAATTGATTGATCATCATCCCCTACTACACAAATATTTTCATTTTTCTCAGATAGTCGGGTAACAAAAAAATATTGGGGTCTGTTAGTATCCTGATATTCATCCACCAAAATATATTTCCAAATATTCTGATATTTATCTAATANTTTAGGAACTTTATCAAATAATTGNAGAGGATATAATAACAAATCATCAAAGTCTAANGCTTCATTTTCCTTTAATGCNGTCTGATAGGATGAATAAACNTCTGCCAAAGTTTTTTCTAACTTTGTNCGCGCTTTATTTAGNTGGGCATCTGGCATAATCATTTTGTTCTTTAAATAACTAACTTGACTTCTTACNGCATTAGNNCCTAAAATATCNTTTTNAACATNTAANTTTCTAAGAATCACTTTTATTAGATCTAATTGATCCTGGGCATCATAAATCGCAAAATTTGGNCTTAAATCTAAATGCTTAGCTTCATTTCTTAGGAGACGAGCACAAATAGAATGAAAAGTCCCAATCGTAATAGGTAACTCATCCACTTTCATTAGATTTAAAACACGTTCTTTCATTTCTATGGCAGCCTTGTTGGTAAAAGTTACTGCCAATATATCTTCAGGTTGATAATGNCCTTCTTCAATCAAATATACCATCTTATGTGTTAATACACGAGTTTTACCGCTGCCAGCTCCAGCAAATATAAGTACTGGACCTTCTACCGATTCAACCCCCATACGTTGGATTTTATTTAGGCCTTTTAAACTCATTTACCTTTATTCCTCCTAAGTGCGATACGGATTTTTTGTAATTTTTGTTTTGCTCTATTATGCTCTTTTTCTGTTTTTGAAAAAGTGTGATATCCATCCCCTTTAGCAACAAAAAATAAATAATCATTCTTTTCTGGATATAGAGCTGCAAGTAATGATTTTTCCCCAGGTGAATTGATTGGTCCAGGTGGTAATCCATNATGGAGATAAGTATTATATGGTGATTTTATCCTTAGATCACGATTTAATAGTCTCCGAGGGCCATCATCAATAATATATTGTATTGTAGGATCCGCCTGTAACCTCATACCCCTATTTAATCTGTTATGATATACTGCAGAAATCATTGGCCTTTCATTATCATAAATAGCTTCTCCTTCAATAATAGATGCAAGTGTTATAATCTCATGTCTAGTTAAACCTAATATAGAGGCCCTATCTTCCCTACTATTTGTCCAGAATTTTTTACCTTCATTAACCAGAGTAGTCAAAATAAACTCTGGGGTAAGATTATCATCAAATAAATAAGTATCTGGAAATAGATAACCCTCCAAAGAAGCACCATTAATGGTATGCTTCTTTAAGAATTTATCACCATTCGCTATTTTTAATATTTTACCAGCATCTATATCTAATTTTAATGCTATTTGATCAGAAAATTGCTGGGTGGTCCAACCTTCTAAAAATGTGATTTTTTTTAATTCTGGAGAACCATTTATTAATTGTTGTATAATTTGATAATTATTGCT
The DNA here is from genome assembly GCA_002718285.1 of Fidelibacterota bacterium. The sequence goes on along the minus strand of PBAR01000012.1, from coordinate 1,096 downwards.
TAAATCATTCAAATGAAAAGTTCCTATAGGTATACTACGCTCCTCGCCCATAATCCTTACAGCCCACATAAATGTATTTTTGTTGGTAATTAATTTATTATCTTTCATTTCATTGGCAAGCTGCATAAGGGACATCCCTGGTTTGACAGTGACTTTTGCAATCCCACTATAATTTTGCTGAGGCCAAAACAAAAACAAAACAAACAAAGTGGCAACCATAGATACAATAACAATAGCACTATGGAGAAAATATGCTTTCCCCTTATCTAAACTATCCATTTTTGGAATACCAATTTATTATGGCTTCTTTTTCCTTGTCAATTTGGTTTATTTTACATTTATAATTCAAAAACAACTTTGGGTCTGGCTTGAATAGAGCGTAATTTACCAGAAGAAATGAGTAACCTGCTTGAAAAAAAAGAGACCAATTATAATAAACCAAATTTTGAAAGCTGGTCTTTTTCAAAAATAAATTATTTTCTTTTTGGTATAGGACTTGTATTTATAATCATTGGATTTTTAGTAATGCAGCAAGGTCCTGAAGGTGTAGATAGTTTTGAAAGTGTCACTTTATCACCTATTATGCTCTTTCTAGGATATATTATATTCATTCCATCAGCGCTTTTATATCGTGTTAAAAAATCTGAAAAATTAGAAAATAGGGATCGTAGTTCAGTTGGTTAGAACGCCGGCCTGTCAAGCCGGAGGTCGCGAGTTCAAGTCTCGTCGGTCCCGCTCGATGTTAGCCTCAGAGAACTTTATGTTTTCTGAGGCTTTCTTGCTTTTTAAGGTAATTAAAACATGATGTGTCGTCACCAATATGCACAACATACTCCTTACGAAGTTTTAGCTTATAGTTATACATTGGATCATAATATCCGATTAATAATTTAGATATCCATTTCTTATGACTGTCCAAATGATCCATCTTAAAAGCTTTTATCATTAGATTAGATATCTCTTTAAATAACTTGCCACCTAATCTTTTTTTTATTTTTTCTAATGAAAATAAATATTGATTTAATAGTTCCTGAACATTATTTGATTTTTTTAATACTTGTAAAACATATTCGTCCAAAATATTATTCACTCTTTC
>PBAR01000011.1 GCA_002718285.1 Fidelibacterota bacterium | reverse complement strand
GACATTGATGGAGAAGCCTCTGGTGACGAGTCAGGCTACTCTGTTTCGATCAATTCATCGGGTGACCACGTAGCCATAGGAGCACCCGATAACGAAGGTAATGGAACCAACTCCGGTCACGTACGTGTTTATGAATATAGCAGCGGGAGCTGGACCCAGATGGGAAGTGACATTGATGGAGAAGCCTCTGCTGACTACTCAGGCCAATCTGTTTCGGTTAATTCATCGGGTGACCGCGTAGCCATAGGTGTAAAATATAATGATGGTAATGGCAATAACTCTGGTCACGTACGTGTTTATGAATATAGCAGCGGGAGCTGGACCCGGCTTAAAATGGACATTGATGGAGAAGCCTCTTATGACCACTCAGGTCAATCTGTTTCGATCAATTCATCGGGTGACCGCGTAGCCATAGGAGCACCCGATAACGATGGTAACGGCGGTAGATCTGGTCATGTACGGGTCTTCGATTTTTCTGGCGGTCCTGTTTGGCATGTATCAAAAACCGGTTCTGATTCAAATAACGGAACTGAATCTTCACCGTTCTTGACGATCCAAAGAGCTATTAACGCAGCAATAAATGGTGATACTATTTTGGTGGCTTCAGGGATATATACAGAAAACATAACCTGTACAAGCGATAAAAACATAACACTGGCAAGTCTGTACCTGACAACTCAGGACACATCCTATATCAGCAGCACAATCATTAATGGAGATGCTGACGATGTCGTTTTATACATGCATATGAATTCAGGGTCTCTGAATCTTGTTGGGCTTACCCTGACAAATGGTGCAAAAGGTGAATATTATGGAGGGGGTCTTCATGTAGTGGGCTTAGACACTCTTATAATAGATCATGTGGTTGTTAGAAACAATACGAGTGAAGATTGTTGTGGTACATCAGGAGGGGTTTATACTAGTGGGGTTGATTATGTGAGAATTGAAAATTCAAAAATATCTGATAACAGACAACCGGACACTCAAGGCGGCGGCCTTAATGTTGGTGGTGCCAAGTGGTTTAAAATGACAAACACACTGATTGAAGGAAACACAACCAAAGGTTATGGGGCTGCAAATATATACTCTGATGAAATACAAATTATAAACTGTACTATCGCTAATAATAAAAATGATTGTCAAGGGTGCACAGACGGGCTCTATGTAGTTACCAGCTCCAGCTTGGACAGTATATTGATCATGAACACTATCGTTGCCCAAAACTCTTCGTGGGACAACTCCGATGAAGTTTATGATGTAAATAATCGCGATATGGGATTTTCTACCGGTAAAGTGGTGTTAATAAATAACTACACAGGTCTGTATTACCATGTTGGGCAGGACAGAGAGTCAAAAGATCAGTCGGGAATATTTTTACAGAGGCGGACCCGTTCTTAGACATGTCTAAAGACAACTATGGCTTAACGCCGTTCAGCCATGCAATTGCGGGAGGTCTCGCATCTGTATTTTATGATGGTAACACAGTTTCTGCGCCGACAAAAGACATCAATGGTCTTTCCCGAGGTGCGCTTCCCGATATGGGGGCTATTGAAAACAGCCTGAATAAAAAACTAACGGTCGCGTATGTGAGCAAAAACGGGAGTGATTCTAATGTGGGAACATCAGCATCCCCGTTTTTAACTGTCCAGAAAGGCATTAACGCCACGTCTGGCGGCGATACGGTCCTGGTTGCTTCTGGAACCTACACGGAAAACATTACCCACACATCGGGAACAAACATAACGCTGGCAAGCCAATACCTAACAACTCAGGACACATCCTACATTAGCAGCACCATAATTGATGGAAATGAAAACGGACCGGTTATTTACACGAACAATAGTTCCACATCATTAAATCTTATTGGATTAACACTCACCAACGGTGGCGCAATAGATGTAGATGAAGATGACCCCTATCACTGTTCCAGTTGTGTGATTGGCGGCGGGATCTATGGTTATCAAGGAGACACTCTTGTTTTGGACCATACGGTAATTAGAAACAACAGCACTGAAAGTACCAGCACATCTGGGGGTGTCCACACCAATAATTTTAACTATGTAAAAATTGCGGACACAAAGATAGCTGACAACATATCACCTGATTATTATAACGTTTTAATAAACACTGATGATTTTGAAATGACCAACACCCTGGTTGAAGGAAATGAATCCAGTTATGCAGCTGTAGTGGTTTCGATTTCAAATGATGTTGAGCATATGAAAATTGTTAATAATACCGTAGCAAACAACAAGATAGAAAACAGCAGCCAAACGTTTCTAATTAGCTTGTCATCCGGCTCTGACAGTGTGCTGTTTATGAATAACATAGTTTCGCAAAACTATCAGTATAATTCAAACGAAGACCGATACGACTTAATGTACAGTAGCGTAGAATTCTACAACGGAAAAATAGTAATGCTGAATAACTACGTAAACCCCGGTATTAGCGGTTCAGATAGAATAAAAAGATCCAGCGGCAATTTTTTTAGCACCACCAGCCCTTTTGTTAACTCTGCTGGCGGAGATTACAGCCTGGGGATATTCAGTGGTGCCGTTGGAAACGGAATAGCATCCGCACACTATGATGGTAATACTCTTCTTGCTCCAACAAAAGATATTAATGATGTTGATCGCCCCAACCCATCAGGTTCATCACCCGATATGGGCGCCCTGGAAAGCAGCTACGCGGAAAAATTAAATATAATCAATGTGTCTACAGCCGGAAGCGACTCCAATATTGGGACTGAAGAATCGCCACTATTAACAATTCAACGTGCTCTTGATATTGCATCTTCCGGAGATACGGTTTTATTGGCCCAGGGCACTTACAGTGAGAATGTTTCCCTGCTGCGAGGGCTGTCTGTTACAATTGGAAGCCGGTATTTAACAACTAAAGACACATCTTATATAAGTGCCACGGTTATAAACGGTAACAACCAGGGCCCCACAATTCATATTGATACATGGGACAAAGACAAAGCAAGCATGTATTTGTCAGGGGTCACCGTTACCGGTGGGAATTTTGACGAAGATGTTTATGTTCCATGTAGTCCCTGTTTTGCTGCCGGAGCAATATTTGCATTTGACCTGGACACATTATTTGTGGATCATGTTACTATAAAAAACAACACTGGCCATGAGGGAACGGGCGGGGGAATTAGAGTAACCGGAAACTCACAAACAAACAGACTGGTTAAAATAACCAATTCAAACATTTATAATAACACATCATATTACGGACAACCGGTTTATATCAACCATACTACAAAAATTGAAATAAGCAACACTATCATAAGCAACAACAATACTCAAACTACAAGCGCAGGTTTAAGTTTTGATGGTTCTGATACGGCTATTGTGGTTAACACGACAATAGCAAACAATAAAAACGTTTCTGATCTTTATGCCATGGGTCTTGATATAAACATGTCATCAGCCTTAGACAGTGTGTTAATAATGAATTCAATTATTTCTCAAAACAAAGGTTATAGTAGTTCTGCAGACAGCTTTTTTACCTATTATGAGCAAATATCCATAAACAACGGAAGAACTGTTTTCCTCAATAACTATACAAGTGAATCCTTCAGCGATAATAGCAAAATCAAGCGCTCTTCTGGAAATGTTTTTACATCTGCGGACCCCTTTGTAAATATTGATCAAAACAACTATGCCCTCAGATCCGGTAGCAGTGCCATTGGGAAAGGCACTGTTTCAGACACTTATTATGGTTCAACCATAATGGCTCCGTCAACCGATATTTTTGGCAACTCCAGGCCCACGCCAAATGGGACCAACCCGGATATAGGGGCCATTGAAAACAATCGCAGCATTAGAGACAATGTTTCTTTTTCGGTAAAGCAAGATGGAACTGGAGATTATCAAATAATCCAGAGCGCTATCAATAATAGTGATATTATGGATGGAGACACGGTTCTTGTTTATCCAGGCACATATACAGAAAATTTTTATATTAGCGGCAAGAATGTTGTTTTGACGAGTTTTTCGGGGCCATTTGAAACTCACATTGTTCCCAATCAACCATCGACACACACACTAACACTTAGCAATACAAACAGCGAGATTACCGGATTTTCTTTTTCAGGAAGCTCTTATGATGCGGCTTCCGTAGATGCTTCCGGCGGCGCTCCAAGAATTGCCAACTGTAGATTTTATGATAACCAAAGCAATAATTCTATAAAGTTTCACGGTGCAAATGCGATCCTGGAAAATATTTTATTTTATAATTATATCGAAGGCAGTAAAAACGGTTTTTATTGGAATAACTCCTGCAGCCCGCTTATAAGAAACTCAACAATTATAAACTATGGCGGCTCGGTTTTCAACGGTGGTGACCTTGTGAGTGGTTCTATTATTCAATTTGAAAATTGTATAATTAAAGGCCGCTCTGAACAGGCTTTCGAAGGCCCCTATGACATAACCCACTCCGCCGTTTCTCCCGATATAGGAGGAGCAACAAACCTTTCGTTAAGCAGGGAACGGTGGAGTAATGTTTTTAAAGATACGGTATCCGGTGATTATCGCTTATCGGACTATTCTCCCTGTATTGGTGCAGGCTCACCAATAAATGCTCCCGTCAAAGACCTATATGGAAATCCGCGCCCTGATCCGGTTGGTTCAAGTCCTGACCTTGGAGCCTTTGAGTCAGTATATTCCAGCCAAAGACCCCAGGCCGGGTCTGTTGTTGACGGGCTGGGTCCCGGCGCAGACATAACCTGGTCCAATTCCACGAGCTCTCTATCTGCTAACTGGTGGGGGTTTACAGATAACGATATACTTAGCTATCAATATGCTGTTGGAGATCTGGATATTGTTTCAGATGCTGGAGCTTCTTATTTGACTGAAGATTTTAATTCATCCTTTTCATCGTCGATTCCCGATGGCTGGACACAGACATCTTTCACATCGGATGGATCGACAAGAAATTTTGATGTACAGGGAAACAACGGGGTTAATAACAGCCGATATGTTCGAGTCAATGTATATGTTGTCGGAGACATAGCTGCCTTAATATCTCCTGAAGTTGGGCCGGTTAATGAAGGGGATAGCCTTTTCTTTTATTATCGCGCAATTGACTATTCAAACGAAGGAAGCGTTATGCTTAATAACGGAGATGGAATAAGTGTTTATTTTGAGGCCTCCGGTGCCCCCGACAGAACTCTTCTATGGAGCATAGACCACAATCATTCCCCGACATCAGAGTGGCAGGAGGTAAGAATCCTTATGCCGTCATTCTCCGGTAAGAGCGGTAATTTTGTTTTTGAAGCTTATGATAACGGAAGCGGAAATGACTGGTATGCCTGTTTTGATCAGATACGGGTCAGCGCACTTGCGGTTTTATATGGTGTGGACAATGTCCTTCCCTGGACATCGAACGGCACAGATACATCTGCGGTTATTTCAGGTCTCAACCTGATTGACGGGGAGTCGTATTCCGTAGGTGTTCGCGCCATAGATCAGGACTCCCAAGTCTCAGACACAGTATATACTGACGGGGTAACCGTAGATGCAACTCCCCCGGTTGTCTATGATGCTGTTGAAGGATATGTCACAGAGCCGCAAGCTCAAAGCACTTATTCTCTTGTCTTTGACGGTACAAATGGTTTTGTTGAAATTCCCCATAGTGGCTCGCTTGATCTGGGGGACGGTGTTTCTAACAACCCGATGGAAAGCGGAAAAGCCCTGACTATAGCCACTTGGCTGTATCCTACAATTCATGATGGTGAAAGCACCATTCTAATGAAAGGACAATACGGGTATGGGTTTGCGCTAACCTGGGACGGCCCGAATAATTGTTCGCCCAACAATGCACAGAATCTTGTTTATTGGGATCAGAGCGGTTGTTGGGAAACAATAAACTCTACAATTACATATGAGTTTGATCAGTGGCAGCATATGGCTGTAACCGTTGAGGATATTGGAAATGAGCTGGAAATTTATTTCTATGTAAACGGCGTTCAAGACGGTCCTTACTACAGCTCTCAACCTGCCATTAGCAATGGAGGGGGCTGGGCCGGAGACCCCACATCTCTGCGCATTGGTGATCAGGGTGGCCAGGGGACAAATTCGTTTTCCGGTAATATATCCAGCCTGGCAATCTGGAATTCTGCTTTATCTGAAAACACAATTAACACCATGGCCGGAGAACACTCTCCGACAGAGATTAACAACCTTGTTGCCCACTGGGACTTCAGCGACGGTTCCGGATCGGTTTTAACAGATCAAACCAATAACGGAAACAATGGTAATATTTCCGGAGCCTTCTGGAGCGATGATATTCACACCCCTCCTTTTGAAGGTGAAATTATAGACATGGATTTTCAAAACAGCACAACCCAGATTCAGGTTTTCTGGAGTGGGCATGATGATAATTCAGGGATTGAATATTATCAGCACTCAGTAGGAACTTACCCTGGCGGAATAGATGCAAGCCCATGGACCAATATCGGAACGGGTACAACAGATATAATAACAGGTCTGAGTCTTGCTGATGGACAGACTTATTATCTGAACGTTCGTGCATGGGATATTGCTGGAAATGTTTCTGCTGTTGCGAGCAGTGACGGCGTTGTTATTGATATTTCTCCGCCGACAGGAACTGTTGTTAATGACGGATCAGGTGATGATATTTCATATACAGCATCGGACACGGCACTTTCTGCCAACTGGCCTGCTTTCACGGAAGAAGCAACACAAATAACAAAATACGAAGTCTCGTTAGGTACGGCTGCCGGAAATACAAATATTCTGGATTGGGTAGATAACGGTCTAAGCACGTCATTTAGCATGGGCGATATGTCGCTTACAAGCGGAGTCGCTTACTTTGTAAACGTAAGAGCAGGAGATGAAGCGGGAAACGTTTCTGATCCCATATCATCAGACGGGGTTGTGGTAGACACCCAGGGGCCGGATAATGTTTTCGTGTTTGACGGGCTGGGCGAAGAAGATGATGACTGGACCAATTCAACGGAAACAATTTCTGCTTACTGGCATTTTAACGATCCCCTCAGCGGGATCCCGTCTTTTAATGCCTATGAGTATGCTATCGGAATAACGCCAGGAGGAACTCAGTTTACAGGATGGACACCTGTTGCCAGAGATTCTTTTTTTACTCTTCAAAACCAACAGCTTATAGGTGGATCTACCTACTATGTTTCCGTGCGGGCCACGGATGTTTTGGGAAATCAAAGTTCCGTCGCAATATCGGACGGTATTACCGTAGATGTTCTTCTTCCGACGGTGGGCATCCCTCTGGATGGAAGCAGCCAGGAAGACCTGGACTGGCAATCGTCTACAAACTCTCTTAGCGTACACTGGACAGCAACCGACACCAGAGACCGGCAAATGGATTACTTTGAGTATGCGGTCAGCACAGTCCCTGGAGATTCTAATATGGTTTCCTGGACAAATGCCGGTGCAAACAACAGCGCAACCATTACTGGGTTAAGTCTATCAGAAGGAATAACATACTATAGCAGCATTCGTGCATATGATGCGGCGGGAAACCGTTCCAGCGCTGTAAGCACTGACGGTATTACAGTTGATATAACTCCGCCGGTAGCCGGCGGAGTAACAGACGGGCAGGGTGCTGATATTAGTTTTACTGCATCAGGAAACTCATTGGAAGGACACTGGACAGGATTTGATGATGGTCTAAGCGGCCTTTCTTATTATCATGCGGCGGCTGGAACAAATATAGGGTCATGGGATGTTGTTCCGTGGACCAGTGTTTCTCTTGATACGCAAGTAGTGTTCAACGGGCTTTCGCTGATCAGCGGACAGGCTTATTATTTATCAGTAAAGGCCTATGACCGTGCTCAAAACGCGTCTCAGACTGCAAGCTCCAATGGTGTGGTTTCAGATCAGACCGGTCCGGAAATAGGATATGTTTCTGATGGAATTTCGGAAGACATAGAGTGGGTTATTTCTTCATCTGAACTTGAAGCAAGCTGGAATAGTTTTAATGATCCCCTCAGCGGCATAAAAAACTATGAGTATGCTGTGGGAGACTCTCCGGAAGGTGTAAACATACTCTCATGGACAAATATCGGATTAGAAACCCAGGTACTAATACAGGGACTTCCTCTCAGTCACGGAAGTCAGTATTATATAGGCGTGAGGGGGATAGACAGCGTAGACAATATAGGACCGCCTTCTTTTTCAAACGGGCTGACTGTGGATCTTGTTCTTCCCGATGTTACGGGGGTTATTGAATCAGAAACTGCCGGTGTTGAAGGCCTTGACTTGGATTATATGAATCAGGCGGATACAATTATTATCAGCTGGAGCGGACAAGACGCGCTCTCCGGTGTGGAATATTTTGAGACATCTTTAGGGACCGTTGAAGGAAGCGACGATATTGTTTCATGGAAGGTTATAGACAACCCGAATATTTTTTCTGATGAGCTTTTTAATCTTGGTCTACAAAACGGCGCCGCTTATTTTGCAAACGTAAGAGCCAGGGATGTTGCCGGAAACCTTTCGGATGTTGTAAGCGGAGACGGGGTTCTGATTGATTTGACACCGCCTCTGAACGGTGAAGTGATTGATGGACAGATTGAAGATCTGGCATTTACATCATCATCCGATACTCTTATTTCTTCATGGTCCGGGTTTAGTGACGATATTAGCGGTATTGAATATTTTGAGTATTCCATAGGAATAACCGATTTAGGTGGAGCGGAAGTGCTGGGCTGGGTATCCGCAGGACCAGATACAGAATTCTTTCTGGAAGAAGGGCTCCTGCTTGAAAATGCACAAACATATTATGCAGCGGTTCGTGCGACAGATTTTGCGGGTAATGTATCTAATATTTCTGTGTCAAACGGCATTACCGTTGATCTTATAGACCTTGAATTGCTGACAAGCACGCTAGAAAACGAATCATACCTTCCCATGGATGGAATTCCCGTATTATCCTATTCATTCTCTGAAGATGTTAAGTCCAGTTCGGTGGAAATTTCGGGAAATGTTTCCGGGTCAATATCCACGACAATGCTCGACAGCTCAATCTCTATTGAGTTTTTAGGTCCGTTTGCAAGTCTTGACACTTTCAATATTATTACCTTTGTTGATGATTACTCTGGAAAAGACTCTTTGACGCTTGATTATACTTTTTATACAGATCTGCTGGCAGACTATAACCGGGATCTTACAATTGACATCCAGGACTTGTCCGAGTTTGTTACAGTATGGAATAACACCGATCTAACTGGGGAGCTCGGTCCGTTTACTGGTACGGTTCCACAGGTTACAGTTTCACTTGACGGGGCACTAGATCTTCGTGATGTTATGGCCTTTACAAGAATGTGGCATTGGTCTCACGCGACACCACTGGTGATTGCCGGAAGAAATCAGGAAGGTCCGGATCTTATTGCCGTACAGGATGGAAACGGCATTGTTATCATGCCTCCACAGGGAACGGTTGCGCTGCAAGTTGCTGTAAAATATCCAGCAGAAGCCAGAGACATAATAATGCAGCCGGACAATTCTCAAATTGAAGACGAGATCAAGCTCAGCAAAAAAGAAAAAGAAAATGGAATTGTTTTGGTTGAGAAGGCATTCTTAAAAGAGAGAATGGAAAAGAAGGTAATCCTGGAAACAATATCCCTTGATAAAAACCCCGCAGCAATAGACATACACTACATAAGCTACGGAAAAGACAGGAGCGTTATAAGCAGCGGGGTGAAAGTGCTGGATATTATTGCAGTGCCTCATGAGTTTGCCCTGAGACAAAATTACCCCAATCCTTTTAATCCGGTTACCCATGTCCGTTATGAGATTCCGGAGAACGGGCCTGTAGAAATAATTATTTACGATATTCTGGGCAAAGAGGTTGCAGGTCTTTTAAGTGCGGATATGCAAGCTGGGTATCACAGCATTGCATGGCGCGGATTAAATAAAAACGGGCAACCTGTAGGCGCCGGTGTTTATTTTGCTCAGTTCAGATCAAAAGGCCTTACGAAAACCATTAAAATGCTGCTCCTAAAATAAAAAGAGAAGAAAGTTATGAAGAAAATAATAATAATTATTCAGCGGCTGATATTTTTCACAGGTGTTTTTTATTTGTTTTTACATTTACCGGGGTGCGCCGTGAAGCCCGCCAGCGAAATGGACAACCCGGAATATCATCACAAAGCCGGTATGCGGCATGTGGAAATGAAACAGTATGAGGACGCCCTGAAGTCTTTTCAGCGGGCGGTTGATCTGGATAAAAAATTTGCCCCTGCATATGCAGGAATGGGAGTCGCCCACGCAAACATGAATAATAAAAAAGAAGCAAAAAAACATGCAGGTAAAGCTGAGGGTTTAGCTCCGAAAGATGCAGATATTTTGACGCTTTGTGCCTGGGTATGGATCGATCTTAGGAACCAGGAAAAGAAGTGGTATAAGGCGGCGGAAAAACTTCTTAAAAAAGCCTTAAAAAGAAAGAAGAACCATGAAGGCGCAACGTACTATACAGGCGAGCTATATCTATATCAGCATAAATTCAGTGATGCGGAAAACCAGTTTCGAATGGTGGTGGAAATGAAGGGCGATTATGGCAGTAAAGCAGACAAAATGTGGCAGACAAGCCAGAAAATTGTACGTGCAATGCCTGGAACATCCATGGGTAAAAAAGTGGCACTTTATGAAAAAATTACCCGAGCTGATTTGGCCGCTCTCTTTGCGGAAGAGTTAAAAATAAGCGTTCTTATGGAAAAACAAACATCCGCTGCTTCTGGTTTTCAGACACCGGATCAGATGCGCTTATCAGGCTCAGGCGCGCCGCCTGACTCAAAAGGCCATTGGGCAGAAACCTGGATAAATGAGCTTTCTAAATACGGCATCATGGAAGGAGGTCCTGGGCAACCCTTTTACCCTGATGAGTCTGTTAACCGGGCAGAATACTGCATGGCGATTCAACGCATCTTAACTGTTGTTACTGGAGATACAGATCTTGAGATGCGGTATTTTGGTGAAAGCCCTTCCCGCTTTAAAGATGTTCCCAGTAGCCACCCAGGTTATAATGCAATGGCTCTTTGCGCTGAACGCGGCTTTATGCAGGCTGATATGATCACAGGCCGTTTTGATCCGGCAGGAGCTGTCTCAGGCGCAGACGCCCTGCTAAGCATTCGTTCATTCCAGAATTCACTTAGGATGACATTTTAACATGAAAAAATTATTTATTATCATTGTTCTTTTCTTCCCGCTGTATGCGGAAACAGTTGAGGGTGTAGGCTACGGCCTTACCAAGGATGCAGCCATAGAACAGGCAAAAAGAGATGCGGTAGAGGTGGGGTTGGGTGCATACATATCTTCTGAAACTGTAGTGACAGCAACAACACTCACGGATAATATATATTCTAAAGCACAGGGTTTTGTGAAAACATTTAAAGTGGTAGATGAAAACAAGGGTCCGGACGGAAACTGGGAAGTAACAATTTCTGCTGAAGTTACCGCCATTCTTGATGAAGTTATGCAGGATGAATCTGCGCTGCAAACTCTATTGAACTCTATGAACAGGCCAAAAATTATTTTTCTTGTACGTGAACAAAATCTGATTGATAATATTGCAACTGACTTTGCAGAGACAAAGCTTCTTAGTGCTTTCTATGATAAAGGGTTTGATGTGGTTGACCGACAATTGGTGCAGGCGCTAAAGGGAAAACCTGACTATGAAGAAGCTCTTTCTGGCAATGTTTCTGCCGCCGCTAAGGTTGCGAGCCAGCTTGGAGCAGATATTATTGTGATTGGAACAGCTAAAATATCTTCCGGTGGCATATTTTATAATATGACATCCGGCCAAGCAGATATTAATGGTAAAATAGTGCGCGTAGATACTGGTGAAATTCTTGCCGTAGTACCAAATGCTCATGGAAAGAAGCCCCATATTTCTCCTTCCACTGCCGGTGTGAATGCGATGAATGAAGCAGCTGGAAAGCTGGGCAAAGAGATAATCCGGCAGCTTATTGAAAAATGGAGCACGGCACAATCAAATTTCATCAAGTGCTATATTGTTTTAAAGAATGCAGACTTTATGTCCTATACAGCGTTTGAAACATTTTTAAAAGCACAGACAGTTGATGGTGTTCGAAATGCTTTTTCAAAAAGCCTAAATGAAGGCGTTGCAGAATACGAAGTGGAGTTTGAAGGAAAGGCAATGGACCTGGCTATGGGACTAAGCAAAACACAGCCAGATGGATTCACAATAAAAGTAACAGGAATTACTGGAAATAGAATTACTGCAGAAGTAGGGCAGTAGAGGAGTATAATATGAAAAATTTTATCCTAATGGTTTTTGTTGTGACATTATTATTTGGGCAGGATAATTTTATAGGCGATATTTTTGAAAGGGGTAGTGTTAACTATGAAAACCGTACTATTCAGGCTACAGGCATAGGGTTTATACCAACCAACGTAATCAATGCTGGTCAGGCACGGCGTTCTGCAATGCGCATAGCAAAGCAGGATGCTTTGAGGCAGCTTATAGAAATTGTTAACGGGGTCAATGTAACATCTGAGACTACCGTTTCTGGTGCCATGTTTGATGATGTAATAAAGACGCAGGTGCAAGGCGCTATCCGGGGCGCCAGGAAAGTTGGTGATCCAAAATATTTAAGTGACACTTCAGTGGAAGTTGTTTATGAAGTTAATATGAGAGATATCTCCAGAGTTTTGCTTCCCATGGCGGAAAAAGCTCCTGTGTTAAATTATGACCCTGTAACTGAAACAGGAGGAGGTTCCGCTGTGATACAATCCCAGGATGGCGCTGGAACTATTTCCGTATCTGGTGGGGTTACGGGAATTATCATTGACGGGAGCGGGTTAGGGTTGCGGCCTGCTATGTCGCCTCAGGTATTAAACCAGAGCGGTTCTATAATTTATGGGCCTGGTCAGTATAACAGAGACTATGCAGCGACCAATGGTGTAGTAGGATATGCTAAAACACTGGAACAGGCAAAGAAAGATTCAAGGGTACAGGGGAATCCGTTAATTTTGAGGGCTGCATCTGCATCAGGTACAGCAAAAACAGATGTGATCATAAGCAATTCTGATGCTGGGAAACTGGCATCGGCAGATCGATCAGCCAGTCTGTTAAAAAACTGCCGTATCATGTTTGTATTAAACTAAACAAATAAGGAAACAAAACACACCAATGATTAGAACACTTAAAACATTATTAGGCATTTTTCTTTTTTTAGGAATGGCAGCCAGTGCGCAGGAAGGTAAAAGCGGTGAAGTCGCAGTTGTTCCTGATGACACCACAAAAGACCCTGGTCTGAAAGCAGGAGACCTTGCTCCGTCCTGGGCCCTAATGGTAGGACCTGGAAAGTTTGAGTTTTTGAAAACATGGACTGAAGAAAAAGGAAAAAGACTTAAAAAACCTATGACTCAACCTGACCGACATGTTGTAGTGTTAAGTTTTTTTGCAACTTGGTGTAAGCCCTGTATGAAAGAGCTTCCTCATCTTCAGAATCTATATGATAAATATAAAGATGATAAGATAAAATTTTTTCTTATTGATATCACAGAAGCAACACGCACCGTAAAGGGCCTAGAGAATGTTCCAAAGGCGGGGCCGTTTTTGGAAAAGAAAGGCATCTCCATGACAATTTTAAATGATAATCGCGGTGTTGCTAAAAAAAGATATGGAGCAAAGACGCTTCCCAGACTTTACGTAATTGATAAATACCGCATTATACGCCTGGCAAAGAAAGGGTTTGATGAAGGAGAAGACTTTGAGGGAGAATTAACCGCCGTTATTGATGAGCTCTTAGCAGAAGAATAAATGACCCTTCGGCTCCTTGTAGTTTTATTTTGTTTTTTAATAAGGGCCAGTTCTTTTGTAAGCGCCCAGGCAAGAGTCACCTTAGTTGTTACAGGAAGCGTTCATGGTCAATTAGACCCCTGCGGATGAAAGAAAAAACCTCTGGGCGGTCTGTCCAGAAAGCTTGTTGCAATAAACTCTATGCGAGATGAAGGACGCAATCCAGTGGTTCTGGATGCTGGAGATCTTTTTTTTTCTACACCGGAAATCAATGAAACCAATCGATTATCAGAACAATTTCGGGCGGATGCGATTTTAAAAGGATACGAAAAAATAGGCTGTGATGCGATAAATGTGGGGAGATACGAACTGTCTGCGGGTTTAGATTTTCTTATTGAGTCCGAGCGCAAATCTACTATCCCCTTTATTTCTGCCAATTTACGCTATACGGACAACAATAAACTTGTTTTTAAACCGTATCATATAGTAAAACGCCAGGGCCTTACAATTGGCGTGATCGGTTTGACCAGCCTTGTATCCGACACGACCCTTTCTATAGCGGTGGATGATTATTTGGTTTCTGGTCGCAGGGTAATTGATCAGATTCGTAGTCAGGTTGATGTTTTGGTAATGTTGGTTAATAGTGCAAGAGAAAGCTACAAGAAGCTGCCAAACGAATTTTCCAAAGCTGACTTGATTTACACTAGCGGCAGCACTATGATGACGCGTCCGATGATGAAGCAGTCTGAAGAAGGACCATATTTATATTCATGCGGTCGGGAAGGGAGATATTTAAATGTGACAGATTTAAATATTGCAGATAAAGAAAAACCGTTGACCAATATATCCTATCTCCAGGAAAACATGAAATATATAAAACGCAAACTAGATCGCCTGGGAGATGCAGATCCCGAAAGACCGCTGGATGAATTATATTCTGATCAAGATGGCATGTTAAATGCGATAGCCCAGAGCCAGGCTGTTTTAGAGAGTTCGGGTATTGCAATCGAGAATGCGGTCAACATGCTTTACTTTAAAAATGAAGCTATGGACGAAACAATAAAAGATGATAAAGAGATGGTAAAATTTGTCGAAAAATCTATTTCTTCCTGTAATGGCCTGATTAAAAAATAATTTTAGAAAGCATACACGGTAAGTACGTAAACCAAATTTAGGATTATCATCCATAAAGTTCTAAAGCTATTTCCGTTCCCAGGCTGACATTATTTAGCGCTAGGGATCTGTTAGCGTCTAAGCTTCGACCATCAGTTTTTTTGAAGATTTCGGCTAATAAATACGGAGTTAGTATTTTACCTGTAACATTGTTTCCCGCTGCGATTGAACAAGCACCCAAGATGATTTTTTCCATTTTTTCTGATGGGATCTCATCCTTTTTTGGAATGGGGTTTGCAACAAGTAGGGCAGAATGTATTCCAACATCAATATTGTTTTTGTGTATTTCAGCTATATGTTTTGCAGAGTTGGCCTGATGGATATCGTAATAACCGGAATTTCTGGAATAAAAAACCGGAAATTCATTGGTTTTATATCCAACCAGAGTTATACCGTTGGTTTCCAGCTGTTCCAACGTAAGCCCAACATCAAGAATTGCTTTTACTCCTGCAGATATGACAACCATAGGAATTGAACCGAGGGCCGAAATATCTTCCGAAATATCAAACGAATCTTTCGCCCCTCTGTGTACGCCCCCAATCCCTCCTGTAGCAAAAACTTTAATATTGGAAAGATTAGCAAGGTGCATTGTGGCCGAAACAGTAGTGGCCCCATTCCATTTGTTAGATACTGCAATACCAAGCTCGCGCCTGGAAACTTTTTTTACAGATGACTCTTTCGAAATAAAATTAATCTGATCTTTTTCAAGACCAACAAACACCTTTCCGCCAATTATGGCTATTGTAGCAGGAGTAACTCCCCGCTCTTTACATATAGATTCAGCGAGCTGTGCAAATTCAAGGTTTTGAGGATGAGGCATTCCGTGGGATATAATTGTAGACTCTAATGCCAAAACTGGACGTTTTGTTTTTAGGGATTTGGCTACTTCCTTTGAATAATGAATTTTCATTGCCAGTAAAGATTGTTTAAAGGGCTAATTTCCAGTGACTGTTTTATATTAATATGCAAAAAATTGATCCCAAAAAATACAAGCTGTCATCAAGGACTGCACTGTATAAAAGAAAAAATGAAATTATTATTGTGATAGACCGAAAAAGTAGAATTATTATGAAAGACGGCTTCAGAATAGTCGAACAATGCAAATCAATTTGGAGTTTAGAGCCCGGTATATCAGTATCTGTGTTCACATCTGCCCCTGTTTGCAGCAAGACAAACTCCTATCTTAATAAAAAAAGTGTTACAATAATGGACCTGAATGAGTTAATGCTTCCCGAATGATTTTTAAATATATTTTCCCTAAGGATAAAGAAATTTCCCGGGAAGTTTTTACGCTTGCACTGCCTGTAATTCTATCCAATCTAAGTCGTGTGCTTATGAGCCTTATAGATGTTGCAATGGTGGGCAGGTTGGGCGCGGCCGCCATTGCCGCAACAGGAATGGGAGCGATGTTATTTTGGGGGGCTTTAAGTGTTGTGATGGGAATTCGCACGTCTGTACAGACGGTTGCGTCAAGGCGCCTTGGACAAAAAAAACATAATGAATGTTCAACTGCATTTCATAATGGTCTTTTTATGGCGACTGTTTATAGCTTTCCTGTATCTATGTTGGGTTGGGCATTTTCACACAAGTTTGTCCCTTTTTTTATAGATGATTATATAGCCACTCCTTTGGCATCAGAATATTCATCAATAATTTTTTTAACATTATTATTTTCGGCTAATAGTTTTGTTTTTCAAGGGTTTTTTACCGCAATTGAAAAGACAAAGATTCATTTAACAGTTACGGTTACAAGTAATATTATTAACGTTTATTTTAATGCTGGTCTCATTTATGGATCAGAAGGATTAAACAGGTTTTTTCAGGACATGGCCCCTGGGTTTTCTTTTTTAATTCATCTTTGGGATTGGACACATTTTCCAGCGCTTGGAGTTAAGGGAGCAGCTATTTCTACCCTGATAGCATCTGCCTGGCTTGTCGCGCACTATTCTTATTATCTTTTTCGTCCCAATGTTCGAGATCGTTTCGGTGTTTTTTCTTTTTCAATAGATACAAGTATGATGAAGCGCCAGGTTTCATTGGCAATTCCTCAGGGTTTACAAGAAATGATTATTGCTGCTGGATGGTCAGTTTTTTATAAAATAATGGGCCTTATCGGGCTTGTTGAGCTGGCAACGACACAGCTTTTGTTTACGATTATGCATGCTTCATTTATGCCAGCTCTCGGGGTAGGCCAGGCCTGCGCTACTCTTGTTGGAAAATATATGGGGGAGAAAAAAATTCACAAATCAGAAGCAAGCATAAAAGAATCAATTCGCCTATCAGAGTATATTATGGGAACGATGGGTACTTGTTTTATCTTATTCCCTAAATATATTCTGTATTGGTTTACGAATGACCCTCAAATTATTTCTATGGGGATTTTTGGTCTGCGAATTCTTGGCGCTGTACAGTTTTTGGATGCAGTTGGTTTTACTCTGTGGTTTGCTTTGTCTGGTGCTGGTAATACATTATTTCCGGCGATGGTAGAGTCTTGTTTGACTTGGGGCATTGTTGTCCTGGGCAGCTATATTCTAGGCGTAGTTCTGGAAGTCGGTTTTGTAGGACCGTGGTTGCTTTTTCCTGTTTACATGGGTTTGTTTGCAGGCATTATGGTTTGGAAAATAAGTAAAGGCGACTGGAAAGAAATAGAAGTGTGATTTTAATATTAAGTAAATTCAGGCTTGTCATTAAAGATCATTAAAATATAAAAATGGCGGATATATATAAGGACACTGACCCGGAAGAAACTCAAGAGTGGATTGAATCTATAGAAGATGCTTTAGAACACCATGGGTTTGACCGAACACGTTTTTTACTTGAAGAACTAATTGATTATGCTCAATCTAAGGGTGCCCGACTTCCGTTTAACACCAATACACCTTTCATTAATTCTATTCATCACAGTCTTGAAAAAGAATTTCCTGGAGACAGGGATATAGAACGAAAAATAAAATCAGTAATTCGATGGAATGCAATGGCAATGGTAGTTAGGGCAAACAACGAATCACATGGGATAGGAGGCCATATTTCTACCTATGCATCAGTTGCCACTCTCTATGAAGTTGGCTTTAATCATTTTTTTAAAGGACCTGAAAATCCACATGGAGCAGACCTTGTTTTTTTTCAAGGGCACTCATCGCCTGGCGTGTATTCTAGGGCATTTATGGAAGGTA
The DNA here is from genome assembly GCA_002718285.1 of Fidelibacterota bacterium. The sequence goes on along the minus strand of PBAR01000011.1, from coordinate 166,719 downwards.
GATTAGGCAAGGCTGAATTAAAAAACTTTCGAAGAGAGCTGTCTTCTGGTGGTGGACTATCGTCCTATCCGCACCCATGGCTTATGCCTACCTTTTGGCAGTTTGCAACAGTATCCATGGGGCTTGCTCCTGTGATGGCAATTTATCAGGCTCGTTTTTTGAACTACCTTACAGATCGCAATCTTGTAAAGGATACAGGTAGAAAAGTCTGGGCATTCCTTGGAGATGGAGAAATGGATGAGCCTGAATCAAAAGGAGCACTAACTCTTGCATCTCGGGAAGAGCTAGATAATTTAATTTTTGTAATAAACTGTAATTTACAGAGGTTGGATGGTCCTGTAAGAGGAAATGGGAATGTTATACAAGAGCTGGAAGGAGCATTTCGAGGTGCGGGGTGGAATGTTATAAAGGTGATTTGGGGTAGTGACTGGGATGAGTTCTTTGAACAAGGCACATCAGACAAACTTTTACAGCGTTTTGACGAAGTTGTGGATGGAGATTTTTTAAAATATGTAGTAGAGGGTGGCGCTTATTTAAGGAAACACTTCTTTGGGAAATATCCGGAACTGCTTGAAATGGTATCTCACATAAGCGATAATGATTTAATAAAGCTTAAGCTTGGCGGCCATGACCCGGTCAAGGTGTATAATGCATATTTAAGCGCAGTTAATCATAGGGGTAGTCCTACTGTTATTCTCGCGAGAACGATTAAAGGCTATGGGTTGGGTGAAGCAGGAGAAGGTAGAAACATAACACATCAGCAAAAAAAATTAAATGAAAAGGAGCTTCTTTATTTTAGGGACAGGTTTAATATAAAACTTTCTGATGATGAAGCAATAAATGCTCCGTTTTATAGCCCTGATAAACACAGTGATGAGATAAAATATTTACAAAAAAAGCGAGAAGACTTAGGCGGATATTTACCTGCCCGCATTGTTTCGAATGAAAAAATTGATATTCCGGATGTTTCTATATTTAAAGAACTTTTTAGCGGAACAGGCGATAGGTCAATTTCAACTACGATGGCATTTGTGAGGCTAATTACTATTCTATGCCGTGATAAAAAAATAGGAAAACAGGTTGTTCCTATAATCCCCGATGAAGCAAGAACCTTTGGAATGGATCCACTATTTCGCCAGCTTGGTATTTATGCACATAAGGGCCAGTTATATGACCCCGTTGATTCAGACCAGTTTTTGTATTACAAAGAATCAAAAGATGGACAAATATTAGAAGAAGGAATTAATGAGGCGGGGGCAATATCTTCTTTTATTGCGGCAGGTATGAGCTATACCACCAACGGGATTCCGATGGTCCCATTTTATATATATTATTCTATGTTCGGGTTTCAGCGCGTGTGGGATTTCATCTGGGCAGCTGCTGATATGCGTGTAAGAGGGTTCCTTTTAGGAGGAACAGCAGGAAGGACAACGCTTAATGGCGAAGGTCTTCAGCATCAGGATGGCCATAGCCACATGGCAGCTGCTGTTACGCCGAATGTTAAAGCGTATGATCTCGCATATGCCTACGAAATTGCTCTGGTAATTCATCGGGGTATCCAGGAAATGTTTCAAGAACAAAAGGACGTGATTTATTATATAACAGTTGAAAACGAAAACTACATTCATCCTGAAATGCCAGAAGGAATAGAAAAAGATGTTTTAAAAGGATTATATAAAATTCATAGTACAAAAAGTCCTAAAATTCGTCTTTTGGGTAGTGGTCCGTTGATGGGAGAAGTTATTGAAGCTTCCCGGCTATTAAAGAATGATTGGGGTATTGAGCCGGGGATTTGGAATGTCACTTCTTTTAGTGAATTAAGAAAAGAGGCTGAGGAAATAGACCGATGGAATATGGTGCACCCAGATAAAAAACAAAGAAAATCACATATTGAAAAATCATTAAGCGCGCATAACATTCCAACAGTTGTTGTATCAGACTATGTAAAAATGCTTTCAGAGCAGATTGCACCATATGTTCCAGGCCCATACTACGCACTTGGCACAGATGGCTTTGGTCGAAGCGACACCCGAGAAAATTTGCGTCGTTTTTTTGAGGTTGACAGGTACTATATAGTTTTAACCGCTCTAAGAGCATTAGCAATAGAAAATCAATTGGATACGCAAATCGTTACTGACGCCATGAAAAAATATAATTTAGATCCAGAAAAGCCTAACCCCAGAAGTATGTAGATATACAATGATTAAAGAAATTATACTTCCAAATCTTGGCGAAGGAATTGAATCTGCGGAAATCAGTGAAGTTGTTATCCAGCCAGGAAACACAGTTGGCCCAGATGATATTATTTTAATTTTAGAGTCAGAAAAAGCATCTATGGAAATACCGGCAGAAGTGTCAGGTGCTGTTAAAGAAGTTTTTGTTAAAGCAGGTGAAGAAGTTGTAACAGGACAGGTGTTAGTAAAAATAGAATTGTCCAGTTCTGATATGGAAGCAGAATCAAAGTCAAAACAAAACAACGATGAAGATTCTGTTGCTGATACAAAAAACGAAGAAATATCTGAGCACGAACCTGTTTTATTAAATACTTCATTTTCTGGACCAGATAAACATTTTGCCAGCCCTGGAGTGAGGCGGCTTTCCCGCGAACTCGGAATAGATTTATACACTATAAAAGGAAGCGGACCCAAAGGTCGAATAACAAAGAACGATTTACATGTCTACATTAAGAAAAAACTTGCTCTCGCGGATTCTGATTCTGTTTTAGCTCATCCCCGACCCAATATAGATTTTTCTCAGTGGGGAGAAATAGAGAAAAAAAAGTTAACCAAAATAAATATTATTACTGGAAAAAAACTTCATAGTGCGTGGCGGTCTATTCCCCATGTTACTCAGTTTGATTCTGCAGATATTACCGATTTAGATTTGTATAGAAAAGAACTGAAAGAAAAGGCTTTAAAAAAGAATGTTAAAGTTACATTCCTTCCCTTTTTAATGAAGGCTGCTGTCCATGTATTAAAAGAAATGCCGGTTTTTAATAGTTCTTTGGATCAAAGTGGAAAAAATTTGGTTATAAAGAATTATTACCATTTAGGGGTCGCGGTTGATACTCCTTATGGGTTGACAGTTCCAGTTATTCGGGATGTTGATAAAAAATCTGTTATAGATCTTTCAGAAGAATTGTTGGATGTAAGCGTAAGGGCAAGAAGCAAAAAGCTAAGACCAAATGAGATGAAAGGAGGAACGTTTACTATATCAAGCCTTGGAGGCATAGGAGGCTCTTTTTTTACTCCAATTATCAATCCGCCCGAGGTGGCGATAATAGGTGTTTCTCGTAGCAGCTGGGAGCCCGTATATAATAAAAACTCCAATAAATTTATCCCAAGGTATATATTGCCCTTTTCGCTTTCCTATGACCATATGGTTATAGACGGAGCCGCGGGCGTCACTTTTACTTCCAGGTTTTCAGCTGCCCTGGAGGACAGAAATATTTTTTCATCAAAAATATAATATTTAATGGAAGAAAAAAAACACGCTGATGTTTTAGTTGTCGGGTCTGGTCCTGGAGGATATGCTTCAGCATTTCGAGCATCTGATTTAGGGAAAAATGTTATCATGGTAGACCGAGAAAAGAAGCTTGGAGGTGTGTGTTTAAATCGGGGATGTATTCCATCTAAAACATTGTTACACATTTCTAAAATTATTCAGGAAGCAAGGCTACTTTCATCTATTGGTGTAGAGTTTTCGAAGCCCAAAATTGATTTGGATAAAATCAGAGAACATAAAAACAATATTATCTCTAAGATGAATTCGGGCATAGCTCAAATGGCAAAGGCTAGAGAAGTACAAATAATACAGGGAGAAGCAAAGTTTCAATCTGACAATCTTATTCAAATATCCCATAATGATAAAATAATAAATATCTCTTTTGATAACTGTGTGATTGCTGCAGGATCATCATCGGCATCTTTTCCTGTTCCTGGAACTGCCGAAAATGATCCCGATATTCTTATGTCAAAAACAGCTCTAGAGTTAAAATCAATACCTGAGTCGTTGCTGATTGTTGGTGGAGGAATCATAGGGCTAGAATTAGGGCAGGTATATTCATCTTTGGGTTCAGAGGTTAGCGTGGTGGAGTTTTTGCCACAACTGATTTCTGGAGCTGACAGAGACCTGGTAAAACCGCTGGAACGGAAACTAAAGAAACAGTTTCATAAAATTATGGTTTCTTCTAAAGTAGTTGAAATAAAAAGAGATGGTTCAAAAGGTTTATATGCTATAATTGAAAATGATTCGGGGATGCTGAAGAATTTTTATGAAAAAATTCTAATAGCTGTTGGAAGAAAGCCAAACACCGATATTTTAGGATTGGATAATACTTCTATTAAAATAGACGAAAAAGGGTTTATAATCACTGATGCATATATGAGAACATCAGTGCCTAATATATTTGCGATTGGTGATATTTCTGGGAATCCATTGTTAGCTCATAAGGCAACTCATGAAGGAAAAGTAGCGGCTGAAGTAATATGTGGTCTTCCTGCGGCCTTTGATGCTAGGGCGATTCCTAGTGTTGTTTATACTGATCCCGAAATTGCATGGACAGGCATCACAGAAGCTGAAGCGTCTGCGCAGGGGATAGGATATGTAAAGGGCGATTTCCCCTGGGTTGCCAGCGGCAGAGCGCAGGCTGTTGGAGATGTGCAGGGAAAAACAAAAATACTTTTTGATAAGGACACAAAAAAGATAATAGGTTTGGGAATGGTTGGTTCTGGTGCGGGAGATATGATTTCAGAAGGAACCTTGGCAATTGAAATGGGAGCAGATGCAGAAGATGTCGGTCTTACTGTACACCCACATCCAACCCTCAGTGAAACTGTTGGTTTGGCTGCAGAAATAGTTGAAGGAACGGTAACTGATTTGTACCTTTCCAAGAAAGAAAAGTTATAAAATGAAAAAGTTTCTATCTTTAATCATGATTATTTGTTCCTTTACTATGGCACAGGAGCAAAAAGAAAACCTGCCAGCAAAGTCTGATATTTCAGGATCGGGCCATAAAAAACCTTCTCCTCCAAAAATAAAAAATATGGAAGAAGGATTAAAAGGAAAAAAAGAAATTCCAGGTCTAATTACTTTATATCAGGACACAGCCACTGGTAAAATGTCTATGGTCTTAAAAAACGATCAACTTGGAAAGGAATTTATTTATTTTGTTCATGCACGAGACGGTCAGCGAAATTCTGGTGTTCTACGTGGGGTATATAGAGGTTCAAAAATTATAACTTTAAATCGATATTTTAACCGAATAGAATTCGAAATTCAGAATCATTCTTTTTATTTTGACCCCGACAATCCCTTAAGCCGGGCCTCGGATGCAAATATATCCACAGCAATTTTGGCTTCAGAATTTATTGTTGCTCAGTCAGACAGCGTTGTCATGATTGATGTTGATAATGTGTTTTTAACAGAAGCATTACAACAAATTACCCGCGGAATTATTCCAGGATCTCCAAACAAAAACCCATTTAAACTAGGGCGATTGATAAAAAATCGATCTAAGTATACCAGTATCAAAAATTATCCTGAAAACACCGATATTTCTGTACAATATGTATATAATAATCCAACACCTACTAACTGGGGATCTGACAAAGGACTAACAGACGCCAGGTCTGTCAATGTCGCGCTGCAGCACAGCTTCATTGCTGTTCCAGAGAATAATTACCAGCCCAGGTTTGAAGATCCGCGTGTTGGATATTTTACAACTCAGGTTACTGATATGACGGAACCTGAAGATGTCACCCCGTTTCGTGACCTTATACACCGCTGGCATCTTGTACAAAAACATCCTGAACAATTTGTTTCTGATCCAGTAGAGCCCATCGTATGGTGGATTGAAAACACAACCCCGCATGAATTTCGGGATGCTATAAAAGATGGTGTTTTGGCTTGGAATAAAGCATTCGAGAAAGCAGGATTTAATAATGCTGTTCAAGTTAAAATTCAACCTGATACTGCAAACTGGGATGCTGGTGATATACGCTATAATGTATTGCGTTGGACTTCTTCACCTGATCCTGCTTTTGGGGGACTTGGACCAAGCTTTGTGAATCCGAGAACTGGTCAGATTTTAGGTGCAGATATTATGTTAGAGTACGTGCATTTTACCAACAGGGTTAAATATGAACGTCTTTGGCAACCTCTTACAGGTAATGATAAAGATGAGAAAGCAGACTACTGTTTTTCTGGTAAAAATAAGCAGCACGGTAATCTTTTTGCGGAAATGGCACTTAAGTCTTTAGGAAAATTTTCTCCATTCGAACAACATCGTCTTCTTTATGAGGCTATGGTTAGCTTAGTTATGCACGAAATTGGCCATACCTTAGGATTAAGTCATAATTTTCATGGTAGCTATTTTCGAAGCTTAAATACAGTACATGATCGAAATGCTACTGAACCGTCGGGACTCATGTCTTCTGTTATGGATTATGATGCAGTCAATATTGGCAAACATAATAATTGGACAGGTCAATATTATTCTACAGCTCCAGGCCCTTATGATTTGTGGGCTATAGAATATGGATACTCTGTACCTTTAAAAAACTCTCTGGATGAAGCAGCCAGAATGAACCAAATCCTGGCGCAGTCTACGAAACAAGAATTAAGATTTGGAAATGATGCTGATGATATGAGGTCCGCAGGTAAAGGCGTTGATCCGAGAATTATGATATATGATATGAGCTCAGACCCTTTGGGGTATGCTGAGGAACGAATGGATCTAATTCGTTCTCTATATAAGCCTCTTAGGAAAAGGTATGAAGATCACGGAAAGTCTTATCATGCATTTACCGACGCATTTTATATACTTAACCGTGAGTATAGTACTTCTACTAGTATAATATCCCGATACATTGGAGGTCTTTTTATGGATCGTTCAATGGTGGGTCAGGAGGACAGGGAATTCCCATTTAATGTAATTGACAGGGAAACCCAAAAGTGGGCGATGACCCTTCTAAATAAATATCTCTTTTCCCCTCAAGCATTCCTAATTCCAAAAGATATATATAATCATTTGCAATGGGAGCGAAGAGGGTGGAGCGGAACAAAAGATCATAAGATTCATGATCAGGTTTTAGATGTTCAAAAAAATATATTTGATCATTTACTTCATGTAAATGTTTTGAAACGAATATCAGATACTGAAATCTATGGAAATAGATATAATCTACATGATATGCTAAGAGATTTGACTAATTCCTGTTTTGCTGTAGATGCAAGTACAAGTGTATCTAGTATTCGTCGCAATCTACAAATTGAGTATACAGAGCGCCTTATCCAAATAGTATTAAACAAAGGCAAGGTTAAATATGATCACTTATCAGTTTCAGCAGCATATGATAATCTGAAAAAAATTGCGAAATATTCCTCAAAAAAATATAATGTAGATGAAGCCACAAAAGGACATAGGGAATATTTGTTATATCGTATTACAGAAGCTCTAGATACATAAATCTATTTTATATAAAACAGGAGTGAGTCATGAAATCCATATTCTTGGCAATAGTGATTGCCACGATAATGAGTTGTGCAGAAGACCCAGGGAAAAAGATGATAAAGCATCCGCTCGATAAGTCCAAAACAAGAAAAATCATTCTGGATAACAAATTAAAGGTTTATTTGCTTTCAGATCCCAGTTTTAATGTTTCTGCTGCGTCAATGAGTGTTATGGTTGGTTCATTAGAAAACCCTGATGACCGACAAGGCTTAGCTCATTTTTTAGAGCATATGCTTTTTTTGGGAACTGAAAAATATCCAGATGTTGATGAATATAGTTCGTATTTGAAAACCAATGGAGGTTTTTCAAATGCTTATACTGCGGGTGATCATACAAACTATCAGTTGCAGGTATTGCCAGGGGGTTTTGAAGGGGCATTAGATCGGTTTTCCCAGTTTTTTATTAGTCCTCTTTTTACTGAAAAATATACAGAACGGGAGGTAAACGCGGTCAACTCTGAACATCAGAAGAATATTATGAATGACGGATGGAGACAATATCGAATTTCTGGCCTATTTGCTAAAGAAGGGCATCCTGAAAGGTTGTTTTCCACAGGAAACCTTCAGACACTTGGAGATATAGATAGAGAAGAGTTGATTACTTTTTATAATAAGCATTATAGCGCAAACCGTATGGGACTGGCAGTTTTAAGCACTCACAGTTTAGATGAAATGGAGGCTTGGGCCAGAAAATATTTTTCTGGAATTAAAAACAATAATGTAAAAAATAATTTCCATGATCCCAAATTTTTAGAACAAAAAAATACGTTTAGGTTGGTAAAAATTGACCCGGTAAAAGATATTAGAGATTTAATTATTGAATTTTCAATTCCTGGTACTAGAGGTTTATATAAACAAAAACCAGGAAACCAATTAGGGTTTATTTTGGGACATGAAGGGAAGGGAAGTCTTCTTTCTTTCTTAAAATCTAATGGTTGGGCTACTACATTGGCTGCAGGAGCCGGGTCGCGCACAAACGAATATGGCATCGCTTCAATTCGGATTGGCCTTACATCAACGGGTTTAGATAATTACAAAAATGTTATTAAGTCCACTATTGGATTTATAAAGCTGATGCAAAAATCTGGTTATCAGAAACATGTATATAATGAATTAAAATCGATGGCTGGGCTTGAAGAGATTTATTCAAACAAAGGAGAAGGCATGTGGAGAGCATCAGACTTGGCCAATGAATTAAATTTTTACAATTTCGAAGATGCTGGTCGTGTTAATTATATTTATGACTCTTCTGATTCTGGGGTTTTCAAAACGATAATTAACAATCTTACTCCAAACAACATGCTTGTTCTTTTAGCTGCAAAAGGTTTGGAAACAGACCAGGTCGAAAATTTTTATAAAGCTCCTTATGGATACTCAGAAGATAATTATTTTTATGACGAGCTTGTATCAGTAAAGCCACACCCAAGTTTTAAAATCGCCACTCCAAATCCTTTTATTCCTAGAAAGGCAAGCATTCCCGATCGAGAACTAAAAGGGGAGTTAAAACCTGAATTAATCGTAAATACTGATGGTGTAAAACTATATTTTGGCCAGGATCATGAATTTTTAAGGCCAAAAGGAATAGTAAGTTATAAAATAATGTTTTCAAAAGAAAAAATGAATCTTCGCAATCGTGTTCTTTTGAAATTTTATGTTTCCTGCGTTAAGGAATCGATGAATGAGCTGGGGTATCCTGCTAAACAGGCGGGGCTTAATTATTCATTAGTAGAGGGATATGAGGGATTATATTTAACTGTAAGAGGGTATACGGAATCGGCAATAAAACTTTATGAAATGATGCTAGAACATATGGTGAATTTTGATGTTTCTTTAGATCAGTTTGAAGCCATAAAAGATAAAATAGTAAGAGACTACCAAAACTTCCCTCTTTCTGATGCTTGGCAACAAACACGTGATAAATCAGCAGATATATACCATAATGTTAAATTCAATTGGTCAGAATCTTTGCCTGTTGCAAAATCTATAACACAGCAAGAAATGTACAGTTTTTCTAAAAATTTATATAAAAAAGTTTTTTTAGAAGGTTTTGTTTATGGAGATTTTAATGAAGCTGATGCAAAAAAAACTCTTAGTGTTTTTAAGAAAAGAACTGGTGCAAAAGAAATAAAGAAAGATCAGGTTTTTGAACTTGACTTTCTTAAACAAAAAAATGCAGAAGATATTCAATATGTTGATGTGCTACGCGTGAACAATTCGTGTTTCTGGAGGGAATATGAGCTTGGAAATGACTCCCCCAATATACGCGCATCTGCTCTTTTAATTAGCCAGGCGGTTCAACAACCTTTCTATACTGAAATGCGCACTAATCAACAATTAGGATATATTGTTTGGTCAAGGTCTGTAGACCGAGATGAAACACACTACATGAATTTTGCTATTCAGTCAGGAGAGTATCCAGCAGATGATTTGAATAGAAGAGCGGGTGATTTTATTGCCACACTTCCCGAATTTATTCGGGGAATGGACACGGAAAAATTTGCACAATTGAAAAATTCCGTAATTGAACAATTAGAAAGAGAACCTAAAAGTATATCTGAGCGAGCTAATAAGTTAAAAGATTTTGTATTTGAGCATAACGCTGATTTCGAACGCGATATAAAAACTATTTCTTCTATCAAAGAAGTTGATAAAAATTATTTGGCTGATCTTTTTTTTAATACAATAAATAAAGAATCGCGTAAAATGGTTACTAATATAATGTTTGCCAAACAACACAAAAACAAGCAAAACTTAAGAAGTAGTTTTGAAGATATAGAAAAGTGGAAAAAGTCCAGGGTTTACCGATAGGAGATGGTAGAAGATGTTATCTTAATAGCAGCAGTTACAGTTGATGGTTTTATTGCTCGTCATAGTAGCGAGGTAATTACTTGGTCCAAAGATCTCCATTTATTTAAAAAACAAACAAAAGGTTTTCCTGTAATCATGGGTTCTAATACTTTTGATGTGCTTCATGATAATCTAAAAGGAAGAGACCTTATTGTTGTTAACAGGAACCATAGTCCAGAATCAATTTTATCTGGTATTTTAACAAAGCGATGTTTTATTATTGGAGGTGGTAAAACATATTCACGCTTCGCCCCATTCTTAACTCATTTATATATTACCCCTCATCCATATGTGTTTGGTTCTGGTATTCGTTTGTTTACAGATAAAATTTCTGAATTACCATTATTATTCAATTCGGTTGTTAAGGTTAATGAAAAAGACGGTATTTACCAATTCCAATACAAAGTTAATAGAAAATGATAAAAACACTAATTAAATCAGTTTTTATATTAGGTATTGTTTTTGCTTTGAAAACTAGTTCTGGGGGCCCAATAACAAAAAACCAGGCAGCTATGAATGTTCATCACTATGAATTGCGACTAGAAGTTGACCCATTAAAAAAAACTATCGGCGGTACGGTCACTATCGGTTTTAAACTTAAAAAAAAACCTCGAAGACTTGAAATAGACTTATTGTCCAGTTATAGTGTGTCAAACACATGGATTAATGAAAAATCTATGGTGTTTTTTCAGCGCGGCGATAAAATTTTTATTGAAAATCCTGGTCTAAGTTTGAATACAAGTCACTATTTGAAAATTGCTTACAAAGGGAAACCCCCTGAAGCGTCAAATCCACCATGGGATGGAGGAGTTACTTGGTCAACGAGTGAAGACGGGTATCCATGGATTGCTATTTCTTGTCAACAAAATGGTGCACATATTTGGTTTCCATGCAAAGAACACCCTAGTGATAAGTCTGATAGTGTAGATGTTTATATTACAGTTTCAGAACCTCTTAAAGTAGCATCAAATGGTTTATTGCAAGGGATTAAGGATGATGGGAACCGTAAAGAAACATGGCACTGGAAATCTCTTTACCCGATTAGCACATATAATATTAATGTTACAATAGGAAATTTTGAGATTGTATCTCAAAGAGGGCTTATCCAAAATCAGCCATTGTATATGGAGTTTTTTGTTCTTCCTGAGTCTCGGCACGGTGCGAATAAATTACTGGAAAAAGCAGAAAAATATCTAAAATTTTTTGCTAATCGGTTTGGGCAATATCCATGGATTAATGAAAAATTTGGACTGGTAGAGACTCCGTACCTAGGCATGGAACATCAGACTATTAATTCTTATGGTAATAATTATAAAAACGAAATACTGGGTTACGATTTTTTGTTATTTCATGAAATGGGTCACGAGTGGTGGGGTAATTATCTTAGTGTATCAGACTGGGCAGACTTTTGGATTCACGAGGGGTTTGTCACATATGCTGAAGCCCTGTATGTTGAAGAAGAATATGGTTTAGGGGCATATCATGCTTTTATAAAAAATAGATGTAAAAAAAACATTTCAAATAAATATCCAATTGTTGCAAAAAAACCAGCAACAATGGATGCAATAGAAGGAAACGATGTTTATTATAAAGGGGCTTATGTTCTTCATATGATTCGCTACCTTGTTGGGGAGAAAATATTGAATAATACTTTGGCAGAATATATAAAAATGCCAAAAAGAAAACAGAATAACCAAACTGATACGCAAGAATTTATAAATATTTTGGAACAAAACTCCGGACTTGAACTCAGCTGGTTTTTTGATCAGTATCTATATAAAAATGACTATCCCACATTAAATATGAAGTCGAAAAAATATAGAAATGGAGAAAAAAAATTTATTGAATTATGGTGGACAGAATCAGGTTTTATTTTACCAGTTGAAGTAAAATACCGAGGAAAATTTGATATAGAAACTATCATAATGAATATATCCGAAAATTCAACAGGGATTTCAATTCCTGCAAGCTCTAGTTTGGATATTGATCCTAAGAACTGGATTTTATTTAACCTTAAAGAACATTGAGTATTATAATTAAAACGATTTTATGAGAAAACAAAATTTGATCAGGCATAAGAATTCTATTTTATTATCTATATTAATTATAGTTGGCGGATTTGGTTTTTTTTGGCGATGGTTACATCATCCATTGCCAATATATGAAGGGGAAATAAATATTGATGGCTTAAAATCTTCTGTAGATGTTTTTTTTGATGAATGGGGAGTGCCCCACGTATTTTCCAAAAATGAGGATGATTTATTTTATGCGGCTGGGTATTTAGCCGCAAGAGAAAGACTCTTTCAGTTGTCAACTGTAGCATTGGGCGTTAGAGGAGAACTGGCGTCTGTATTTGGAAATGAATATTTATCTACAGACATTTATTTACGAACATGGAGAATTCATGATACTGCTAAAAAAATGGTAGGAGAAATGCATTCAGATAAAAGGTCTATATATAATTCGTTTTGCAATGGTATCAACTTTCGCATCAAAGAAATAAAAGAAGATTTACCAATAGAGTTTAAAATACTTGGATTTTTTCCTCCTTTATGGGATCCAACAATTGTAGCAGGATATGAAAGGATGATGGCTCACGAAATGCAAAGTTCTTGGAAGCCAGAAATTGTTTATGGGGCTATTGCATCATATTTTGGCGAAGAAAAGCTTGCCGAGATAATTTCTAGATATCAAGATGATAAGCCTACTATTGTCAATGTGGATTATAGTCACCTCAAGGCTTTTTTTGATAATGTTATTGAACAAGAATATAAATTGCGTGATTTTTTTGGAAATCATAATGCTAATATTGGTTCAAACAATTGGGTTGTCTCTGGTTCGAGAACGGCTTCTGGAAAACCATTATTAGCAAATGATCCACACCTCGCATATACGCAACCACCTAGATGGTTTGAAATGCATCTAAAAGGCGGTCGCTTTGATGTTTCAGGTGTTTGTATTGCAGGAATTCCCGTACCTGTAATTGGACAAAATAATTATGTAGCATGGGGTTTTACCAATACGATGGTAGATGATGTTGACTTTTTTATTGAAAAAATAAACCAAAAAAATCCAAACGAATATTTTCATGATGGCAAATGGGTGCCAATGACAATTATGGAAGAAACTATTCCATTAAAAGGAGGGGGCGATACTACTGTTACAATTAGATTAACGCATCATGGTCCAGTAATTAGTGATATTCATAATCTTACAAAAAATACAGATAAAGTTGTTTCAATGTCTTGGACTGGTCATTGGGTTACAAAAGAAATGGAAGCATGGATTGATGTTAATACAATGAAAAATTGGAATGATTTTAGTAAAGCTGTAGAAAACTTTGGGGTTCCTGGACAAAATATTGTATACGCGGATATAAATGGAAATATTGGCTGGAGACCAGCAGTTTTTATTCCTATTAGAGAAGAAGGGTTCAGCATGATTCCTAGGCCAGGTCATGATTCAAAATATGATTGGAAAGGAAAAGTTCCTTATAATGAAATGCCATATATTTTTAATCCTAAAGAAGGATATATTGCTACCGCCAATAATAAAATAATCGGAAATGAATTTCCATATTATATTAGTGGCCTATGGGCAGATCCAAGTAGAGCAGAGCAGATAAAAATAAGGTTAGACACTCTGCTCAATGCTTCTGTGGAAGATATGAAATCAATGCAGTTAGATTTGACTTCTCGTTTTGCGCTGGATATAATACCTCATATTTTAGCCGTTCAAAAGGGTAATGAAACGGGAAATTTAGGAAAAGCTTTTAAATTTATTAGGGACTGGGATGGAATAGAAGATGTCAACTCTGAAGCCGCACTTGTTTTTCACGCCTTTATGAGGAGTTTTACCATTAATATATATGGAGATGAGCTTAATTTGCTTGGGGAAAAATATCTAAATGAATTTTTAGGATTAAAATACCTTGTTCATAGAAATATTAGAGAGATACTGAATAATAAAAAATCTTCTTGGATTGATAATATTGAAACAAGAATGAAGATAGAATCATTAGATGAAATCATTTATTCATCATTTCAAGATGCTATAAATTATATAGAAAAAACATATGGAATAAACTACTCTAATTGGAAGTGGGGAGATGCACATTATTTAAAACATAGACATATGCTTTCAGGCGTAAAGTTTATTGATTGGATTTTTAATTTAAGTGTTGGTCCATATCCTTCTGGCGGGTCAGACAAAACACCAAATGCAGGTGGATATTCCTTTAGCGATCCATTCCATCAGATATCAGGAGCATCCATGAGGAGAATTGTTAATTTTTCTAATTTGAATGAAACACAATTTATTTTACCAACAGGACAGTCTGGAATTCATTATAGTCCCCATTATAGGGATCAAGCAAGTTTATATCATAGTGGGACATATCGCACCACCAAGTTTGATGAAACTGATATAAGAAGTTCACCTAATTTCAGGCACTTAGTTCTTGTTCCTAAATAATGTCATTTATCATTTTAACTTTTTTTTTATTTATTATTGTTCGCCATAATTATTTTTGGAAAGCAAGACATGATATTATTTTTAAATCCAACAAACCAACAATAATTGCACATAGAGGTTGCACAAGAAATTATCCAGAGAACACAACAGCATCATTTGTAGATGCTGTTAAATATGGTTTTAATTTCATTGAATTTGACGTTTGTCATCTAAAAGACGGTACATTAATATGTTCACATAATTGGGATTTAGAAAGAGAAACTGACGGAAAAGATTGGGTTCATAATATAAATAAATCTGATCTGAGTTTGATAAAAACAGGTGTGTACAGTCACCCAAAAAATTTACAACCAATACCAACCTTAAAAGATGTGTTAAAAAAGTTGCCAGACAATATTAATCTAAATATTGAAATAAAATGTAAATCAGTATTTGATTTTTCAACAGCAATCAGTATTGGTAAATTGTTTAAATCTGGTAAAATTAAACATTCTTTTATTGTATCGTGTTTTAATCCTTTTGTCATAGGATATTTACGATTATTCTATCCTAGTATATATGTTGGATACCTTGTTGATGATAAAAGAATGTTTAATTTTATTAAATGGATTCATCCAGATTATCTCCACATAGATGCAGCATTAATTGATAATAAAATATTTAATTATTGTGATAGTCATTCAGTTGGTATAAATGTATGGACAGTGAATTCCGTTGATGCAGCAGAATGGTGTTTAGATAAGAAAGTGTTAGGTATAATTACTGATAACTATCAACTATTGGAGGTCGTATGAAAGAAGTTTCAGTTTTTGATTTAAAAAATAAAATAGATAACAATGACGATTTTATTCTTTTAGATGTAAGAGAGATTGATGAATTAAATATTTGTTCTATAGATGGAGCAGTACATATCCCAATGAATCAGATTCCTGATTCTATATCCAATTTGAATAAGGAGAAAGAAATAATTGCGATGTGTCATTCTGGAATACGATCTATGCANGTNTGTCATTATTTATTAGNGAATGGATATAATATCGNTAATTTGAGCGGNGGAATAGATGAATGGGCAAAAAANATTGATAGGGAAATGCAGAGATATTNACATATAAANAATAGTTATTAAAAATATAATANAAAATTAATTTTGGAATTATANAATTTATNGTGTATTCTAAANTAANTATAATCAATATTTTAANTAATTATTAATTGNATAGTTCAAATTNTTAAANTGTTGTCTAAAGATAGANAAAAATAATAATATACNTATTANTAAANTTTNTATTTTNTAANAATNTTAATTTAAATATTTAATAGNGCATNATTGATATAGTGANTTAATTTNGAATTAAGTAGCTTTNTTTTNAAANCTGGTTACTATTATAAATATATTATTATTTCATTTATTACATGGAATTTAAAACATGATAATATTAGTATATAAAAAATNATAATTATTTTATACNTATATGTTATAAANTAATTATTTACAACAATAATAAAAANTATNATGCAGTNTATGNTATTGNTTTTNTTATATATAANAGGATTATGTGTCAATATATANTATCATTAATTAATTTNNAATGTGNTTTNNANTTTNAAANTTATATTGTTTTTTCAAGGAAGATTTACTGTTATTATTAGATAATTCAAGAATAATATTTTATTTTCTAATGCGGGCTTATAAAATGATAATCCCGCAGAAAAATTAATTTCATCTGATAANGTTTTTANAAGAAAAAAATCTAATTCATTGCCATAATGATCCTCANTNACCTGGCTGTAAAAACTATGATANCTAATTAATAGATTTGTATTAAGTAAAAAATTTGTTTTACCTTTTATGTTAAACTCAATTAACCCTCGATGTTCATGATCTGTAAAATTTTTATGTAAAGCATAATCATAGAATCCATGGTATTTATGACTAGAACCAAATAATTTTGAAAAAGCATTATTTGATAATTTTGTTGAATCATTTCCAGTTATATATTCAAATCCAATTGATACTTTATTAAAGAAACGTTTTTCTTTCCTTTTTAAAAATATGTTAGCGGAAATCATATAAGAGGAAATGTTTTCACCAGTCTGTAAAGCTAGTTCTCCTTCGTAAGAAATAGGACCAATCAAATATAATTCTAGTCTTATTCCCCCAGATAATAATGGTTTCAAATTATAAATTGAGATATTATCACGATAATTAAATAAATATAATTCAGATGCTAAAACTCTTGAAAATAATTTTTGATTTAAAGTTAAATATCCTCCTCTTAANCTGGTATCAAAATTGTTATCATGGTATAAATTTATATTTTCNTTTATAACAAGATTCAAGAAAGTAAANTGCCATAAATTGGTTCTNCTTTTTATTAAAAAGCCATCAAAGCTTAGCCCGGTATTATTCCAATTTCTTTTTGCTATAAGTCGCTGTTTTCCTAGTGGCAATTCAAATCTTCCTAGTTGAATAAGATTCCTTTTTATTCTAAAATGTATATAAGCCTGATTAAAAAAAACTTTGTTCTCACTGGGCGATCTCTCACCAAAAATTCTTGAATCCTGAAGAACAAAATTAGCTGACGCATTTTTCCCAAGTATTCTTAATCCCAACCTGCTTCTTGCCTCTGATAATGATGAATAAACCCCGTCTTCAATATCATTGGATGTATCATTTCTATATCTAAAACGTATATTTGCTGACCAATCTACATTTGACGCATGTAAAAATATTGATAAGAGAATTGATATTATGATAATTAATTTCATTATTATAAGATAAAAAAAGTAGNTAACATATTGTGAATNGATTTTTTATTAATATCACATTATTTTATNTGACCTGTCACTTCATCTCTAAGGAAAAAAAGAGTTTTTCAAATTGCATATTTTCCTTTTTTATTATNCGCACCCTAACGCANCNCTTGTNATCTGGCNGGANGTNTCCTTGCACAATTTTAATTCCTTCCAATTTGTTAGGTATAGGNAATGACTNTGCTAAAAACTTTCTCTNAATTTNCAATTNTNCATGTATTAATGTTTAAAACATCTTANACCTGTNAAGGCCATTGATATANAATATTCATTACAAGCTTCTATTACTTCTNTATCTTTAATGGATCCTCCTGGCTGAATTACAAAATTTATTCCCTTATCTTTNATTGCATCTATGCTATCCCTAAATGGGAAAAAAGCATCTGAAGCCAATACACCTCCNTTTATATTTTTTCCTCCCTTTCGTAAAGCCATGTGTACAGCATCAACTCTGCTTACTTGCCCTGCACCAAGTCCTATGGTTGTACTATCTTTTGCAATCAAAATACCATTTGATTTTGCGTGGCGTAAAACCTTCCATGAAAATAATGCACTTTTAATATCCTCAATGGTTGGTCTGGCTTTTGTCACAATTTTCAGATCATTTTGAGAAATAGTTTTTATATCTTTATCTTGTATCAGAATTCCACCATTTAGATTCCGTATCTCCATCTTCTTTGAAATATTTTTGAATTCTTTTACTTCTAAAATGCGGAGGTCCTTTTTCGTTTTAAAAATATTTAAAGCCTCTTNTTCAAAGCTTGGTGCTATGACAATTTCTANAAAAACTGAGGTTAAAACNTGCGCGACTTGTTTTGTACATTTTNTGTTAAAAGCAATTATTCCTCCAAATGCNGATAAAGAATCTGAATTAAAAGCNCGGTTGTATACATCAAGAAGATCAACTCCTTCAGCAGCCCCACATGGGTTTCCATGCTTTACAATTACACAGGCGGTTTTATCAAATTCTTTNATACATGAAAGGGCGCAGTCTGAATCCATAATATTATTGTATGAAAGTTTTTTNCCTTGGTGGGTTTTAGCNTTTAGAATATTNGATCCACTGTTTCCAGGAATTATATAAGNTGCAGCGCTTTGATGAGGNTTTTCNCCATATCGCATTGTTGAATGCTTTTTATATGTAAGAGAAAGTGTNTCNCTNAATTCTTCATTTTTAAGNTAATTATGAATTNTNGTTTCGTATTGNGCTGTATATCCAAAAGCCTTCNNAGATAAATTTTGACGAGTTTTAAATGAAATTTNNCCCNAATNTATTTCNTTTATNATTATTGGATAATCTGNNGGATCAANTACNACGCAAGNCCATCCCATATTTTTTGCNGCAGAACGAATCATGGTAGGNCCCCCTATATCTATATTTTCTANTGCTAAGGGGANGTCGCANTCTTTATNAGATATNGTATCTAAAAANGGGTANAGATTACAAACTACTANATCAATCCAGATNATNTGATTTGATTGAGCNTCNTTTATGTGTTTATCCCTTAANCCAAGAATNCCACCCTCTATCAATGGATTAATAGTTTTTACTCTTCCATCCATAATCTCAGGAAAATTAGTATATTCACTTACATTAGTAACAGGAAGGTTNGCNTCNTGTAATAATTTTTCTGTNCCACCTGTTGATAAAATTTTTATNCTTTNATTNGTTAATGATTTGGCTAAGNNGACCAATCCTGTTTTNTCANAAACAGAGATTAGTGCNGTTTTGATNTTAATTGGATTTATATTTAATNATGGGNTTTTNATCATTNTNTTAAGTGNATAGTTTATNAATGGATNANATTAAATTGTTTTTTTTACACTNTTTTTTTGAGNCAAAATTATTGCTTCTATAAAGGCTTCTCCTTCTAGTNTCTGTACTTTTGATTTAAGAGTATCAATTGTGTCATCAGGATNAACATCACATTTTTTTTGNAATAAAATAGGNCCACCATCAATTTTATCATTTACATAATGTATTGTACATCCTGTTTCAGANTCTCCNTTTTTTATTACTTGTTTATGAACATTTTTGTCNATTCCTCCAGCATANTTTGGNAANAGAGANGGGTGAACATTTAAGATTTTNCTATACCATTNTTGACAAAANTCAGCTGATAAAATTCGCATAAATCCAATTAATAAGATTAGATCAACAGAGTNTTNTTTTANCACATCAGTTATTTGATTATCAAAATCTTCCCTTTTTTTATCTTTATGGGAAANAANANATCNAGGAATATTACAATTATGAGCTCGAGTTAAAATATAGGCTTTTTCTAAATTAGATATTACNACNGATATCTCNGCATTTAATTTTCCAGAATCNATAGCATTTATAATAAATTNAAGATCAGTACCATTTGAAGANCCAAGGATACCTAGTTTTATCATCTTAATAAATTCATGTGTTCTATTCGTTTNTTAATCAAATTGTTGGTNCCTATNTCTGATCGATGNAATAATGANCCCTTAATTAATGAAATATTTTTTTCNGCTATTTTTTCTGCATCAGAAATAGTATCGGCTATACCAATAACAGCAANAGTTCGGCTNCCAGNTGCAATTANTTTNCCNTTTATAATATCTACTGAAGCNTAAANCANGCANTCGGGATTTAACANATCTAAACCATNTATAGGNTCANCTTTAATAGGAGATTCGGGATACCCCGTTGGTACTGCATACTTGCANACAGTAGCTTTATTGGAAAACTTCACATCAATTTGNTCCAATGAGCTNTCTGAAATAGAAATACAAATATCAATAAAATCAGTTTCTAAAAGTGAAAGAACATTCATTGCTTCAGGATCTCCGAANCGAGCATTATACTCAATCAGCTTAACCCCATTTGCAGTAGCCATAAANCCACCATATAGAANACCCTTNTANCCTTCGTTAAATTTATCTTTGAGNGCAAATNCTGTTTTTANATTTATTTGTTGGGCTTCAATAATATCNTTATCACTTAAAAATGGTAAGCTGTGGTCTGCATTAGAATAAGTGCCCATNCCACCAGTGTTAGGGCCTNTATCTNCNTCATAAGCTCTTTTGTGNTCCTGAACNGCAGGCATGTGTTTCATAATGTTACCATCACAAAANCTCATAAGTGAGAATTCTTCNCCNATAAATTTTTCTTCAATAATAAATTNGCCATTATTGTTAACTAATTCCTTACAATATGTTAAGGCTTCATTTTTAGAGTNCAAATGGTCACCAGCNACTTTTACACCTTTNCCNCCNGCAAGACCATCATATTTCACAACAAAATTATNACCTAANTCATNTAAAAANTCAGAGACNCCATTCATATTATTAAATATTTTATATCTAGGAATACCNGGGATATTNTATTCTTTTAACAANTCTCTGGTNAAGCTTTTTGAAGTTTCAATTTGGGCAAGATTTTTTTTNGGNCCAACAACNTTAACACCTTCCTTAAGTAANATATCTGCNNCACCCGCTTCAAGAGGATTTTCTGGTCCTATAATAGCAATATTTATAGAATTAGATACTGCATAATTCAAGATNNTCTCTGGNTTATTACAATCTTGAATTATTATTTTAGAGCATANTTTTTNNATTCCAGGATTCATATTNGANCCTATGCAGAAAACTTCGTTTGACTGATTCGATCTTTTTAATGTTTTTGCAATNGCATGTTCTCTTGCTCCGCTACCTANTANTAAAATTTTATGATTCATNTATATAATTCTTAATTAAANNTAAAATTTTTTATTTCAATAAATCTGATCGAGTATNTTCTAAATTTTTNAGAAANTGTTTTGTTATCTTGCCNACACGATATTTNCCNGTGAAAACCGAATCTTCAAACTCTTTTATTTTTGGGTTCCCAATTGTAGCAGAAAGTTTTAGATCTTCAAGGCCCAAATAAATTAATTCATCTGCTTTAATAAATTTCTTTATTTGGCTGATTGTTCTATTATGTGCTACTAATTCTGATGTTGAAGGCATATCTATACCATAAATATTTTGATNCCTTATTGGTGGAGATGAAGATGAGAAGAACACTTTTTTTGCGCCACAATTTCTNACCATTTGAATTATTTTTTTTGAAGTGTGCCCTCTAACAATAGAATCNTCAACAAGTAATACGCGNTTGTTTTTAAATTCTATTTCTATAGGGTTTAGTTTTAGCTTAACCGATTTTTTTCTTNTGTTCTGTTTTGGCATAATAAAGGTTCTNCCAATATATCTGTTTTTCATGAACCCTTCTCGATATTTTACCCCTAATTTGTGNGCTACCTGCATTGCTGCAGTTCTACTTGTATCTGGGACTGGTATTACTACATCAACCCTTAAATCAGGATANTNCTGTAATATTTTATCACCTAGNAAATCCCCCATTCTTAATCTGGACTTATGAACCGAAATAGAATCAATAGAAGTATCAGGTCTNGAAAAATAAACAAATTCAAATAAACANGGCATATTTTTATAGTTTTTAACTANTTGNTTTGAAGACATNTGACCATTTTGTTTAATAATTACNGCTTCCCCAGGATTAATATCCTTTAAAAATTTAAAATCAAGCGAAGATAANGCACTGCTTTCAGATGCTATNATNTATGAATCNGNTTTTTCTCCAATACAAAGAGGCCGTATTCCNTTAGGGTCTCTAAAAGCAACTATTCCAATCNCAGAAATAAGAGCAGTAACCGCATACCCTCCTTTGCATTTCNTAAAAACTTTTTCTAAGGCTTNAAANATATGAGNTNTACCCAATTTTCTANAATTTATATTATATAATTCATAAGCAAATAAATTCAATAATACTTCAGAATCAGAGNGTGTGTTAAATTGACAAAAATTAGTTTTAATTAAATCTGATCTTATCTTATGACTATTAACTAAAGTTCCATTATGTGCTAGAGTAATATTTACAGGGTTAGCCGTGTAAAATGGTTGAGAGTCATTAATGCCATTACTGCCTGCAGTTGGATATCTTACATGCCCAATACCAATATTGCCATTGAGGCTAATTCTCGAAACTTCCTTTTTAAAAACTTCTGTAACAAGCCCTAGGTTTTTATGTAAATACATTTTAGAATTATCTAATGTAGCAACGCCTGCAGCATCTTGGCCCCTATGTTGTAATTGGATTAATCCCTCACATATTTCATCTACTACATTATATTTTTTATTATATATACCAATAATTCCGCACATTATATTAAATCTACAACTTTAGGCGCCAGGCCAATATATCTTTCTGGTGTAAGTGATAATAATGTTTGTGTATCTTGATCCGACAGATTCAGTTTATATACAAATTCTGCTACCGATTCTACATCAACAGATTTTCCACGGGTGATTTCTTTAAGTTTTTCATATGCATCAGGTTTCCCAGCTTTTCTTAATAAAGTTTGAACAGCTTCGGCTAGCACTTCCCAGTGGTTTTCTAGTTCAGCAGTCATTTGATTTTTATTAATCGTAATGCGATTTAATCCTTTTAAAATATTGATTATTCCAATATATGAATGCCCCAATGCAACTCCTTGGTTTCGTATTGTTGTGCTGCCTGTCAGATCCCTCTGCATACGGGAAATAGGTAATTTATCTGCTAGGTGGCTCAGTAGCTTGTTTGCAATTTCCAAGTTTCCTTCTGCATTTTCAAATTGGATTGGATTAATTTTATGAGGCATTGTTGATGAACCAATTTCTCCAGCTATCTTTTTCTGAATCAAAATTCCTCTACTTATATAGAACCATATGTCTCTACAAAAATCTATAAAAATATTATTTACACGTATAAGCTGGTGAAAATTCTCGGCTAAAGAATCATGTGGTTCTATTTGAGTAGTTATAAGATTTGGTTTGAGGCCGATTCGTTTAATAAATCTTTCCGAAAAACGAATCCAGTTTATCTTTGGATAAGCTACCATGTGAGCAGCCCAATTCCCAGTGGCGCCTCCGAATTTACCCATTAATTCATGTTTGTTAATTTGTTCCGTTTGGTAATTTAACCTTTTGTAAAAAACAGCCATTTCTTTACCGAAGGTTGTAGGTGTTGCAGGTTGGCCATGGGTAAGGGAAAGCATGGGGATCTTTTTGAAGCGCTTGCTTATATTTTTTATATGTTTTTGTGCAAGAATTAGTTGAGGAAAGTAAACTTTTTTAAGAGCATCTTTCCACATAAGAGAATACGCTAAATTATTTATATCTTCTGATGTAATTCCAAAATGTACCCAAGGGTGAAAAGCTTTTTTTATTTTACTATTGATGAAATATTCAACTGCTTTTACATCATGGTTTGTTTTTGCTTCAATAGTTTTTATTTTTTGCGCATCTTTATTATCAAATTTTTCGTAAATATTTCGAAGACGTTTTATTTGCCGACTTGAAAAATGGGGTAGTTCATAAATTGTTTTTTCATTACTTATTGCGATAAGGTATTCGATCTCAATAATTAAACGGTAGCGCATAAGAGCCATCTCAGAAAAGTAATTAGAAATAGGATTTGTTATTGTCCCATAGCGGCCGTCCAAGGGCGAAATAGAGGTTAATCGATTAGACACCAAATATCCGTTTTATGGCTAATGCGCAATTGCCAGGGTCAATAACAGTAAGCACGGGTGTATTACTTGGCATTTGTAGTGTAGAATGAATATTAACCATCATATCTGCTTTATCTGAAAATGGAGGGCATCCAATTGTAGGGAATTTAGAATTAGCAGCTACGAATCCCGATAATGCATTTGAGCGACCAGCGATAGTTACATACACAACATTATCTTCATTTTTATTTGATTTTATAATTTCTAAAACTTTAAGGGGTTGTTTGTGTGCTGAAGCAGCATGTTGTTCCCAGGAAATACCATATTGATCAAGTTTTTCTGTTATTTTTTTAGCATGGGGTTCATCTGAAACAGAACCCATGATTATTACCGTTTTCATTTTTAGTTCCTTTCATAAAATACAATATTATAGAATATAAAATTTTCTTTCTTTAGGTTTTTAATACTTCCCTTTTAAATTATTTCTAATTCTATCATTAATCGGTATTCCTGAATCAGGAAATGGGAATAATCCACCTGTAATGGTTTCATATAAATAGATATAGCGGCTGGACAGTTCTACAACTAATTCATCTGGAGCCTCGGGCAATTTGCTATCATTATATGGGTCGCAATTATCNACGAACCAAAGTCTTAAGAATTCTTTATCAATATTTTGCGGTTCTTGTCCTGATTCCATCCTTTGATTNTATGATTCTGCAATCCAATATCGACTAGAGTCAGGTGTNTGAATCTCATCAATNAGCACTATGTNTCCTTTTTCATCTTTTCCCATTTCATATTTAGTATCTACAAGTATCAATCCATTTTCTGCAGCTTTATTTTGTCCGAATGAAAAAAGNTCTANGGCTTTTTGACTGCAGATATCCCAATCTTCCTGGGTCATCCANCCNTCGNTCACGATTTCATCAGGNGCAATTGGTCTATCATGGAGTANTTCTTTTGTAGTNGGGGTAAGCATNTTTTCAGTAAGTCGCTGGTTTTTTATTAAGCCTTCTGGTAGAAGATTNCCGCAGTATTNTCTGTTACCATTATTATANACNGTCCAAAGCGAAGTACTGGTNCTNCCTGTAATATAACCACGAACCACGAATTCAATTGGNAAGACATTNCATTTTTTAGCTAATGTCACGTTGGGGTCNGGNATAGTAATTACATGGTTTTTTATTATCTCCTCAGTTTGATCAAACCACCATGCGCTAGTAAGGTTAAGCACTTGNCCTTTAAATGGTATAGATGCNAGNACGCGGTCAAAAGCNCTTTGACGATCNGTTGTAATTANAGCGATTTTNTCGCCTAAATCATATTGATCACGCACNTTCCCTGTTTTTTTTATTCCCNTNGGNAAATTTGTTTTGGTTAAAGTGTTTTTAATTTCCNCCTTGATGCGGTCTTTATAGTGTNTAGTTGATTCGATAACATTCATGAGATANAGGATTAAATAATATATGTGTTTCTAAAATATGGTTTAANACAAGTTCAAAACTACCGCTATTNACAATCACATTCCACAAAACACCGTGTTTTAANTCGGTAATCCCGNNAATTCCAAATCGNTCTNTCAAGGATTCAAGTTTTGCTCTGCCCTTGATATCTTCTTTCTGCCTTATTAGAAAGGATGCAGTNTTTTTATNAATTGCGGNGTNGTTNATATATTCTTTGTTTGAATTATAAAGTTCNCCAGTNGCATCAATTTGTTCTATAATATTGTTCATAGNGCNATTAGTAGATATTTCCCAATGTGTTTGTCTCTTGATCGAAACATCGTANCCCAAATTNCTNATGGCGCTTTGAACAGACTTTTCCTCGTTGTCTGTGATAATCATATTTATAATCCATTCTGTTGAATTTTTATTTAACCTAAATGGTATTATATCATAGTGATGTGATTCNAATTCTAAAGTATGATTTGTGACAGGNTTTCCTTGTTCAATAAAGTCTTTCATAGATGAAAAAATAGCATCACCATTTTTTGTCCGTTCAGGNTGNGGCATAATTGCCATAATATTACCTGCGGGGTTGCATACCGCCGCAATATTATGCATAGACCCATTTGGGTTTATTGGGAATTCATTTATTGTTTTCCCATTTTTGTCACAGTATAGGAAAGCGGCCTGCTCATTTTTGATCATTTTTTCAAGCAAATTATCAGGCAAAATAAATCTACCTTCACCATGAGCAAGGGGAATATTTATTTGGTCATTTTTATCCATATGCCGGGTAAATGCACAGCGATCTGGTGTTATAGATAATTTCAATTTAGTCCAAGCGTTATAATAGCCAACGCCTAATATATATCCGTCCTTTATCCTTTTGTTATCAGTAAGCGCAATTCCTAANCGATTATCCTTTANTCCTGGTATCATNCCAGANTCAACTAAAATTTGTGCACCATTNCAAATTCCTAAAACGGGTTTCCCTTTTTTTGCTTCTATCTTTATTTGTTTTATAATGGGATCTAGGGATGCAATTACTCCAGCGCGTGATCTGTCTTCATACGAAAAACCTCCAATAATTATATATCCGTGGAATTCATTTAACTTTTTTGCGGGTTCNTTCCATAAAAACTCAATAGGNTTCATTTTAGCGCGCTGACATGCCATNATTGTTTCCCGNTCAGTATTTGAACCTGGGAATTGGATTATCCCAATATCTATAGACATGAATTACAAATAAACTTGGTACTTATTGATTNATAGATTAAGCATGAATTTATGAATTCGTTTNGTAGGTNAAAATAAATGCATAGNAAAAAATAATAGCTGAATTTTTATAGGGTTATACTATTTTAGGATCTAGATTTTGTAAAGATAAATAAATGATTGTCTATAATAGAACAAATTATAAAGAGTTAACTCAGAAAGGGTATCATAAAGAGAAACGCCGTCTTCAGATTGAACTTCTCAAACTGCAGGAGTGGGTTATTAATTCAAACAGAAGACTAGCCATTGTATTTGAAGGACGTGACGCTGCTGGGAAGGGGGCTACTATAAAAAGATTCATAGAAAATCTTATTCCGAAAACCATGCGCGTAGTCGAATTGGGTGTGCCTACACCAACACAGAACAGGATGTGGTTTCAAACTTACAATAAACTTTTGCCCCGAATAGGTGAAATAGTTTTCTTTGATCGTTCTTGGTATACCCGAGGTTTGATACAGCCCGCTATGGGATATTGTACAGAGCATCAATATAGATATTTTATGAATAAAGTAAATAATTGGGAGNNCCAGCANGTTGAAAACGGACTTCTTTTGATAAAATTTTATTTATCAGTTTCCAAAGAGAATCAAGCTCAGCGATTTAAATTTAGACAAAACAGCCCTCTTAAATATTGGAAGTTATCTGCGAATGATTTGAAAGCAGCAAAAGAATGGGATCTTATTACCTACTATGAAGAACAAGTTTTTTCCAAAACATCAACAGATTTAAATCCATGGGTGGTTATTAATTCTGATAATAAAATGATCGCAAGACTAAATGCTATGCGCTACGTGTTAATGAAGGCTGACTATACTGGAAAAAAAATACTTCGAGATAAAAAATGGGCTAAAGAGATATCCGAATATGATATTGAAGTTGATGGTGTGAAATTCTCGAATATAAGCAAAGAGCAATATGAATTATTGTATCGCTTAAAAGGAAGCGCTTAAGCTGTGGTTGAAAGTATTAAAGCGGCGGGCGGTGTTGTTGTTCAGGGGAAAAGGATTTTATTTATAAAGAAGAACGGCCGCTGGGACTTGCCTAAAGGAAAATTAAAAAAAGCAGCCAATAGAAAAAAAACCGCTATCAGGGAAGTTTGTGAAGAAACTGGTTTGAAGAAAAAAGATTTAAAAATATTACAAGTATTGATTCCTACTTATCATCATATGAAATTAAAAGGAAGTATAAATGTAAAAGAAACCTTCTGGTTTCTGGTGCAATATACTGGTTCTCCAAAAGTAAAATTGATACCAGACCAAGATGAAGGAATTACCAAATGTAAATGGTTTAATTTNGATCAGCTAATGNTGGCTCTTAAAGATAGCAGACCGATTGTTCACTACCTTATTGAGTTTCTTCTTAATGATCCTGTGTATAAAAAATTTTATAAAACCAATTAATTACATTAATAATGAATAAGGATAAAATATAATTAAAGGAATTCTCCTTATTTTAAAAAAACTTCCCCACTTCCACTAACAACAGAACCAATTTCATAAATAGGGGTTATCTCCTTTAATACATTTTTTATTTTATTTATATTATCAGGATCAACAATATAGACCATACCGACTCCCATGTTAAACGTTCGAAACATTTCCTTTTCATCTACCTTCCCTATGGATTGCATAATATTAAAGATAGGCAATTCAGGCCAAGTTCCTTTTTTGATTTCAACATTGACTTTGCTAGGTAAAATTCTGGAAATATTTTCTATCATTCCACCACCTGTAATATGGGCAATGCCCTTTAGTTTGATGTTTTTATCCAATACTGCGAACACATGATTGGAATAGTTTATATGAGGTTTTAGAAGTTCATGGCCTATAGATTTATCTAGTGTAGAAATATTTTCTTTCGGATTGAATTTTCCAATATTAAAAAAAATTTTTCGTGCGAGGGAATATCCATTAGTGTGAAGGCCATTTGATGGTAACCCCATTACTACATCTCCAGATTTTATGGAATTCCCGTTTATAATTTTTTCTTTTTCCACTATTCCAGTAATTACACCGACAAGATCATGTTCACCAGGTAGATATGTGTCAGGCATTTCCGCAGTTTCTCCCCCAACTAAAGATACGCCAGTTTCTTTACAGGCCTTTATCATTCCTGAAACGATATCTTCAATAATATCTGGTTGCAGCTTATCATTAGCAATATAGTCAAGAAACGTAAGGGGCCTAGCTCCCATAACAATAATATCATTTGAGCAGGCGCTTAATAAATCAATACCAATACTCTTATACTCCCCCACCATTCGGGCAATAATTGTTTTTGTGCCAACACCATCAATGCTCTGAACTAAAACTGGGTTTTTATAAAATTTTAAAATAGGCTTTAAATTGTAAAGAGAACCAAATCCTCCAATGCCAGTAAGGACATTAGATGTAAAAGTCATCTTTACTTTGTGTTTAATACGAGATACCGCCTCATTCCNAGCATCAATATCTACACCGGCATCTTTATAACTTGTTTTCCCTTTAGGCATAATATTTTATTTGCTCCACAGATATGTTCCTGTTCCTAAATCGATACATTTATTCTGGTTATTGTGGACTTCCACTCTACAAACAGTTACTCTTTTTCCACCTCTAATTACCCGGACCGTAGCAGAAAACTTTTTTCCTTTCCCCGGAAGTAAATAATCTATCCTTAAATCAATGGTGCCCATTTTGGAGATACATTCTTTAAGGTATTGTGGATGCTGATCCTTTTCCCGGGCAAGGAAATTCCCGATGGCGACAAGCCCGCCAATGGAATCTAAAAGAGTTGCAGTTACTCCTCCATGAAGTGAACCTTGAACTACATTCCCGACAAGTTTTTCATTCCGAGAAATAATTATTTTTGCACTTTCAAATCTAAATTTCGTTATGTTGATTCCCATAAGATTATGGAAAGGAATTTTTTTGAACTGATCTTTAACGGTTTTGAATATAATTTTATCTTTGAATGCTTCAATCATAATTTATCTTTCAGACCATTATCCCAGGCCTTCTTTCCTTTTTCAATGGGCAACATAATCAATTCATTTATTTTGATGAACTTTTTAGATGTGGTTGATCCAATATTGTAAATAGGTATAAAATGTTTTAGAAACTGTTTTTCAATAGCGCCTACATTATTTAACGAAACTTCTATTATAAAACCTCCTGTTTCAGAAAATAAAATTTTATCATTTGGGATATCACAAGTTATTTTTATATCACACCCAATTTTATTTCTAAATGTCATTTCTGCTAATGCTGAAGCTATTCCGCCATCAGAAATATCATGACAGGATAAAACAAGACCTTCTTCTATGCAGTCGGTAATTGCAAAGATTTGATTTTTAACTTCTTCTAAATTTGGTTTTGGGACATTAGCTCCTAGTTCTCCATGTAAACTATAATATATTGATCCTCCTAGTTCATCTTTTCTTTCCCCAATCATGTAAATTATTGAATGGGGTTTTTGAAAATCAAGAGGGACTGTTTTATGTGCATCCTTGAGCAGCCCTAGGCAGCTGACAATCGGGCTTGGGGGAATGGGTCCATTTTTAGATTCATTATAAAAACTTACATTGCCTGCGATAATAGGTGTAGCACAATCAGGATTATCTTTCAAAGTTATTTTATGACAAGCGTCAGAGACCCCGCGAACCGCTTCCACAAAATCCCACATTTGGTGCTCGTTTTCGGGGTTTCCGAAGCAAAGACAGTCCGTAACGGCGTGTGGTGTTGCACCAACAGCTGCTACGTTTCTCATAGCCTCTACAACAGCATTTACACCGCACCAATATGGATCTATTAATCCATAAAGAGGGTTGTGGTCAGTTGATAATGCTATACCAACATTCTGTATTTCTTCTGGAAAATTTTCATTATTGAATGGCATTATAACACCTGAGTCTGCCTTGCCTGCTTCTATCAGCACCCTTCCTTGTACTTGTTTATCGTATTTTTCATATATTATTTTTCGACTGGCTAAGTTTTCATGAGACAAAATATTTAGAAGCGTTTTGTTATAATTATATGGTTCAGATATAATTGGTTCAAAAACTTTTTTCTTACATTCTTTGTATGGTCGATCATATAGAAACCCCTTAGTTATTTTTTCTGCAGGAGCATTTATAATTTCTTCATCACCATTATGTACAATATAATTTCCATCATTCCGGATTTTTCCAATCACTGATGCTTGCGCACCGCCACTAACACCAGGGAGATCAAAAACCTTATTATAGTGATCTAAAATCATAGGGGTTAAATCAGGAGGCGCAACCCACATAAAACGTTCTTGGGTTTCGCTGCAAAGATAAACGGAAGGATGTAAATCATTAATGCTTATAGGGATTTTATCCATCCAAATTTCAGAACCGTATCCAGCCGTTTCGGCTAATTCCACACTGGCACATGCTACGCCGCCAGCTCCTAAATCTTTGAACCCAATTTTTTCTATTAATTTTTTTTCTTTTAAAATATCAAAAAGGGCATAAGTAGACTTTAATAAATGTCTTTCTAAAAAAGCATTTGGCTCCTGAACCGCACCTTTATTTTTAACTTTTTCTTCTTCTTCTAACTCTAAAGATGCAAAACTAGCTCCTCCAAATCCGCTATTATCAGTAGGCTTACCAATCAAAATAAGATTATAATCATCAGCATTTTTTGGTGCATATGAATGAATAATATGGTCTTCACGAAGAATCCCCAGCGTTACCAATGTCACCAGACAATTTTCATTATAACCTTTATGATAATAAATATCTCCACCAATATTAGGTATCCCCAGCGGGTTTCCATAACCTGCTATTCCTGCTACTACACCATCATGTATCCACTTTGTTTTTTTCTCTTTGATGTCACCAAATCTAAATGAATCAGTACAGGCAACAACTTTTGCTCCCATGCAAATTACATCTCGAACGTTTCCGCCTACTCCAGTTGCTGCTCCTTCATAAGGAACAATTTGTGAAGGATGATTGTGCGACTCATGGCTCATAACAATGCACCATCTATGATTGTCATTATCTGTTGTTATTGCTACAACCCCAGCATCTTCTTTAGCGCCTAGAACTACATCTGGACTGGTAGTCGTAAACTGTTTTATATGGAGTCTACTACTTTTGTAGCTGCAATGTTCTGAGCCTTGAATAGAAAATAATATGAGCTCAGATAATGACGGTGCACGACCCAACATATTATCTTGTATCTCCAATGCTTCCTCTGAAGTAAGATTAATATTTAATTCTGCTAATTTTTCTTTGATTTCTTCATTAGAAAGTCCTGAGAAATCAATAATTTCCTTTGTAAAGGCCATTATTTTTTTATGGTTTCGTGGCGCTGTGGGCCTACAGAAATAATTTTCACAGGGCACTCTACTTCATCTTCAATAAAACCAATATAATCTTTCAAAGATTTTGGCAGATTGCTATAGCTATAATTCCAAGCATTTTTTGGAAGAATATCCCACCCATCTAATATGTTATAGACAGGCTTAGCTTTTCGATACTCTCTAAGACTGGCAGGCATTTCTTTTATTATTTTCCCATCAACATTATAACCAATGCAGACAGGAACAGATTTTAAACCAGTTAAAATATCCAATTTCGTTAAAGCAATTTCTGTGAGTCCACTAACTCTTACTGCTTGACGAACCTGAACCAGGTCCAGCCATCCTATTCGACGAGGGCGACCAGTTGTTGTGCCGTATTCCTTCCCTTTATTGCGAAGTGTTTTAGCTTCTTTCCCATGAATCTCTGATGGTAAAGGACTTTCTCCTACTCTACTTAAATAAGCCTTTACAACACCAATTATGCAATTAATATCACGAAAGCTGACGCCTGTTCCGGTAGATATATACCCAGATGCGGTGTTACTAGATGTTGTGTAAGGATAAATACCATGATCTACATCTAGACTAATACCCTGAGCACCCTCAAAAAGAATAGATTTGCCATTTTGGTGTGCTTTATAAAGTTCTAATGCTGTATCTCCTATATATTCCTTTAAACTTTCGCCATATTCAATATATTTTGAAAAAATATCATCCATATGGATTGGAAAATCAATACATAGTACTTTTTCCAACAGCCCTTTCATAAAAGAGTATCCCTTTTCCAGTTTTTCTTTAAATATTTCTGGTTCTAAAAGATCAATCATCCGGATACCGTTTCGGAACATTTTATCTGCATATACAGGAGCGATACCCCTATTAGTACTGCCTGCAGCCAAATTCCCTTGATGGTTGGAAAGCGCTTCATCCAGAGCTATGTGGTAAGGCATAATAACATGGGCTCGGTCACTAACTTTTAGTTTGGCTTTAAGCCCCTTGTTTGAAATATAATCAATTTCGTCTAAAAGAGCTTTTGGGTCTACAACTACCCCATTGCCAATAATATTTGTTGGTTTCCCATAAACGATTCCTGAAGGTATAAGATGTAGCTTGAAAGTATTACCATTGACAATAATAGTGTGACCTGCATTATTTCCTCCATGAAAACGGACAACATAATCTGAATCTTTAGCAAAAAAATCTGTTATTTTCCCTTTGCCTTCATCTCCCCATTGGGCACCAACTACTACTGTAATTTTAGAGCTTTTGGCTGACATGAAATATCCAGGGCAAGACTTGAAGAAGGTTGTTAGCTTTCACAAATAAAAGAAAATAGGAAGGTGAGATTACGATAGATTCCCTATGAATAAAACTCCTAATCGGTAGGGCCTCTATTTATTCTTGCTTTTTTTTTTGCCCAATCTAGGATCCTTTTAATAGGCGGGAAATAATCAGCTAAGATAATAAGCCCTGGGATGCCAAAAACCCATCCTTGAAATATAGGAATAAGTCCACCAATCAAGCCTATGATTAGCAATATAATTCCTAATATTATTCTAAAAGTATGTTGAACCAAAAATACTCCGCATTGTTTATTTTTTATAATGCATCTGGGCGATAAATAGATTATTTATTAATCAATGAAGTAAATTAGATAATCAGTTTGATAAAGAACCAGATTTTTTAATGATTTTATATAAAAAAATAGATAAATCAAAAAATCCTTATCATCAGTATACTGATATAAAAAATATAGTGAGGATTTAAACAATGAAGTTTGAAAAGTTTCATTTTAAAAAATATTTGGATGATGATATGATATATCGCTCCAGATTATTTCTAAAAAAAATGGAAAAAAGACGCACTGTTCGAGATTTTTCTGATAAGCCTGTGCCATTTGAAATTATAGAAAATGCAATTAAGACGGCATCATCTGCACCCTCAGGTGCAAATAAACAGCCTTGGCATTTTGTAATTGTTCAAGATCCAGATGTTAAAAAGAAAATTCGTTTTGCTGCAGAAAAAGAAGAAAAAGAGTTTTATGCCAAACGAGCTCCAGATGAATGGCTTAAAGATCTTAATCAATTTGGGACAGATTGGAATAAGCCTTTTTTAGAAAAAGCTCCTTATCTTATAATAGTTTTTAAAAAAAATTATGATGTGTCGGGTAAAAATAAGAAAAAAAATTATTATGTTAATGAATCTGTAGGTATTGCTTCGGGGTTTTTGCTTGCAGCTCTTCAGCATTCTGGACTTGTTGCTTTGGTGCACACCCCCCATCCTATGGGTTTTCTTCAAAATATTTTGAAAAGGCCAGATAATGAAAAGGCAGTGCTATTAATTCCAGTTGGCTTTCCAGATAATGATGCTAAAATCCCAAGTTTGAAAAAGAAGTTATTCAAAGATATTTGCAACATCATCTAATTAGTATCCATCAAATAACATAATTAATAATTATTAAATGATAAACACTTTCAACAGAATAAAATTTGGTCTATTAAGCTTATGTATATTATTTGTTGTTTCAATTTTTGTTATACTAGAAAGCTTTAAATATTCATCAGAAAAACCACCAAACATTATTTTTATTATGTCTGATGACCATGCAAAAAAAGCAATAAGTTGTTACGGGGGCAATATTAATGAAACAATAAACATTGATCGATTGGCAAATGAAGGGGCCAGGTTTCAAAACAGTTTTGTTACGAATTCGATTTGTGCTCCAAGTCGCGCAGTTTTTTTAACAGGGAAATACAGCCATATTAATGGGTTGAAAGATAATCTTGATATGTTTGATAGTGGTCAATTGACATTCCCAAAAATGTTGCAAAATGCAGGGTATCAAACGGCTTTAATCGGAAAGTGGCATTTAAAAACCAAACCACAAGGATTTGATACATGGAAAATCCTTTCTGGCCAAGGGCGCTACTATAACCCTTTGTTTATAACTGGGGAAGATACAATAAGACATCAAGGATATGTTACTACACTAATTACTGATTTTGCTATAGAAACTATCGATAAGTTTGATAAAAATAGACCATTTTGTCTTTTGTATTTTCATAGTGCTCCACATAGAAATTGGATGCCTGATATAAAACATTTAAATATGTACGATAGCATAGATGTCCCGCTGCCAAATACGTTTTTTGATGATTATAAAACTCGATCCAATGCTGTTAAACAACAGGATATGAAAATAGTTGATTTATATAATTCGTTAGATATGAAAATCAACTCAAATGATTTTATTGAGAAATATTCAGGAGGGAATAAAGAATTCAGATTCAAAGCCAAGCAATATTGGACAGAAATATATAATGATATGACTGATGAACAAAAAACTGCTTGGGATTCTGCCTATGAACCCAAAAATAATGCTTTTATAAATGCTGATTTATCTGGTATGGAGCTCGCCAAATGGAAATTTCAAAGATATATAAAAGATTATTTGCGTTGTGTTACATCAATAGATGAAAATATAGGCAGACTACTAGGTTATTTAGATAAAAATAATTTAGTGAACAACACAATTGTTATTTATACATCAGACCAAGGATTCTATTTGGGGGAGCATGGGTGGTATGATAAAAGATTTATGTATGAAGAATCGTTGGGGATTCCTATGATAATTAGATATCCGAAAGAAATCAAGCCTGGTATAGTATTAGAACCAATGGTTTTAAACCTGGATATTTGTTCTACAATACTTGATTTTGCTGATGTTAACATTCCAGAGGAAATACAAGGTGAGTCACTCCGCCCATTACTAAATGGTAAAAAAAATCAATCTTGGAGAAAAAGCATTTATTATCATTATTATGAATATCCTCATGGTTGGCATAATGTAAATAGACATGAAGGGATACGAACGAAAGACTACAAGCTAATAAATTTTTATCAGATGGGTGAAAAAGAACTTTATAATATCGAAAAAGATCCAAACGAATTAAATAATTTGTATAAAAATAAATACTATACCCAAACTAAAGAAAAACTGGAGAAGGAATTAAGCTATTTAAGAAAAAAATATCAAGTTCCAATTAATTAATTATTACAAGTATATTTATCTAATAACAACAAACTTTTTAATTACTTGGTCTCCTTTTTTAAATATAGGATTATGGTTGTTAGAATTAAAATAATCTTTGCTTACTTCAAAATGTGCAATATACAGACCACTTGATATTACTTGTCTTGTTTTTGTTAATGAATCCCAAGCTTCGTCTCCGCTTCCATCATTATGTTCAATAGTATTTATAAGATCTCCTCTCTCTGTAAAAATTTTTATAGTGCAAAATGGCGGCAGGTTATAAAACATTATTTTATCAGACCCGCTTTCTCCAAATTGAAGATCTACAGATTTTCGATTGTATGGGTTCGGAACAATTCGAATTTCTGATAAATTATTTCCAGGCGGACGTAATAAATATGCTGGTTCGTTTGTTCTAGTCCAAAATAGATTGCTTTTTAATGGTACGCCTTCTTCAAAAATATTGGTGCTTCCATTATCAAAAGATGAAATATAATAAAAGTATTGGAAACCTCGTATTGCTTTACTATCAAAATAATTATTTACCAATTGGTTTTCTGTCCCCATCCCACATTCGAAAATTAAATCAAATGTGGTATCAGGTTTATGAATTGATCTATAAATTTTATAACCCGCAAAACTTGGCCAGGATTCAGCATTATTTGACCAGTTTAAAGCAATTCCATTTCCACCAGATTTTACTTCAAATATATCAGGAGGGGGAGGGGCGTTAGGTATATTAAAACCAAGTTTCCAATTAGTTCTGGCAAGATTAAACGTTTTAAGAATAGAATCTATTCCTGTAAACACCCAAGAATTTTTAAATTCATTTTTATCATTTGTTGTTTCGCCATTTGGCAAATCATAAGTTGAAAATCCCTGGAGCCATTCTGATCCTATTTTATGACATAAACGCCTATTAATCCCACTTACACCTTCGGCGAAAACTATTCTGATACTATCATTGGGGGTTAAATTGTAAGGTCCAAACCCCAAACACTGACTTTTACCTGATTGGGAAACTGGTTGCCATTTATCAGGATACTCATCTCCAACAGCTTCATCATGAGGCAAAGCAGGATGACCAGAATTCATTAACTCATATTTCCTTAACATAGAATTTGGATCAAACTGGTTATTTGATCTGGTTAGAGGATCTCCTGAGTCTAAGAATGGGGTAGATAGAGGTTGATTGTAATCATCATTTTTATTTTCAGCAGATACATCTGCATGCAAAACAATTACACCTGGGAATTGAGCTGCCCCTAGTTGACCGTCACCACTTATATTTGGTCCTCCAATATTATTAAAAGTAGCGCCTGAATGTAGACCATGGTATGAGTAAAAACCGCGAATTGTATCTCCATAATTTGGATGGTAGACATGATTCATTGTATTATGTCCCCAAGAGGCTGATTGCGGCAATGATTGTAATCCGCCCAATCCAATTTCTCTTGATGGTGCAAAACGAAATTGAAAAAAAAATATTAGACCTTCCAGTGTTTGATTATGCTTATCGTTTTTTTTATTATAGATGCCCGTATTTTTAAATATATACTCATGGATAAAATAATTATCATGGTATTGATTACTGGATGCATAAATTTTTCTTTTTATTGTTACTCCAATAGATGTGTTAATAACATTATAAAGCATTCTATCGGTAATTAAATTTTCATCTATAATGTCTACCTTATCCATAGATGTGGTATGTGATGCTTCTACACCATCAACAATTACAGTGGGGTGATTGAATTTCCCAACCAATATAAAATCAGAAGGCATAAACTCATTATTCTCATCAATGGGGCCTCTTGGCCCAACATGAACAGTCTTGTAATCGAAAGTTTTGTTTACAATAAGATCATTAAAATTCGTTGTCCCTATCCACAGGGCTTTTGCGACTTGACAATCTTGCCATCTGTATAAAGCAGGCCACCTTAGGCCGTCTTGTTGTTCTGCTATTTGATGGGTGCGCCCAATTTCTATTTCAGACCCCGCACTGGAATACCAACTATGCAATGAACCAATAGCCAACCATTTAGTATTATCACAAAAGATAATATTTGTAGATAAAATTGGGAATAAAGCCAAAGCCAAAAGAAAATTGTTATAAGTTGATTTAACATTTGAAAACATGACGGTATTTGTTTTTATTCAAAATTATAATAAATAGTAAATCCTAAAAAAATATCACGTGGATTTAAAAAGGAAAAGAATGTTTGGTTTGGCATATCAATATATGCTTTGTTATTAAGTACGTAATCTAAATATTGATTATTTACCAAAAACCAACCATCCTCTAATGACCATTGGTAATATGTATTATTTTTAGAGCTATAATAAATTGGTCTTTCATTAGGGTTTGTCACATTTGCGATATCTGCAACCCATTCCATTGGGACAAATTCAACTCCGTGTTTTCTAAAATCGCCAGGTCTGTCTTTGCCTGGTATATTAGGATAGGGTGACCCATCTTTTGCTAATTTGGATGAAATATTTTCTGGAAGGTGTAAAGAATAAAAATAATAATTATAATCATCCATATCAGAAAAACTTTCTCCAGATAAATACTTAAAATTGAATAGATTATTGCAATCTAAATAAAATTTTATATTGATATCTCCATAATTGATTGTTTTAGATATTTTTAATTTTATATCACTAAAATCATCCCATTTTACATTATACGTTACCCCTGGTATGTTATTTGGGTTCCAGGTAAACCAGTATCCTGCAGTCCATTCTGCCACAATGTTAAACAACCAATCACTAAATGGCCTAGAATTAACTAGTTTGGGCCCAAAATTATTTGGGGTTTGCAAATTAATAATTGATTTAAATCTTGGTCTAGGTCTCGGTTTTTCTTGATAAAGGTTTAACCTTAAATACTCTCTTTGATCTGATGGGTTTTCAAAAATCTTTTTTATCCCAAAATATCCTTTGGTCTCTACTCGATACTCATAGTTAATTTGCCCTGTAACCCATTTCCCATATAACTTTGATGTGTAAATTTCAAATCCTCGGATGTCTTCATAGCTGTCAGCAGTTAATTTTTGGTAGTTAATTTTTCCATCATTGCTTATGTATTGTGTCCAATCTTCTTGGTCATCAATGTTTTTATAATATGCTGAAAGGTGAAATAAATAAATATCTTTAATGGAATGGTCATATCCAAGCTCATACGATACAGTTCTTGAAAGAGGGAGATTTGGGTTTCCGAGATAATCGAGTTGGTTAATTGAGGATCTTTGAATTCTAAACAAATTTTCATTGGAAGGTATTTGTCTATAATGACCATAATTGAAATAGAACTTTGAATCTGTTGTGATTGGATGAGAAATGCTTAAACGAGGACTTATATATAGATGGTATTTCGATTTTTTATTTTTAAATGAATTTTCATTTTCATTACTATAATTCGAAGAAAAAAAATCTCTTGAGAAATTATCGATATTATACCATTTACCGTTGGGGTTAATGTAATCGAGGACTAGACCTAATATAGGTATAAATCCATCATATTCTATTTTATCTTGAATATAATAATTGATTCTATATGGATGACCAGTGGATATATTAAAGAAATTTCCCTCAGGTAGCGCTTTATTAACCATGCCGTATTTTAAATTGAAATTATCATAAACAAGTTTTATTCCAGATTTAATATTGTTTCTTCTATTTATTTGACTGTTTAGATTAAATTTTAATGAAAAGGTATTAAATATACTTGAATCTCTAGAAGTGCTTACAGAGCCACCCATTCCAAGACCATCAATGCCAAAAATAGGATCTTCCTCAAAACCAAAAGGTGCTTCATCAACAATATATCCAGGAAATATTTCATATTTTAAATTATTATCCCTATCCCTCATTGGGCCTGTATTGTATTTTATTTTAAAATTTTGTAATTGGATTTCATAAAATGTTTGAGGGTTAACAAGTCTAGAAATTTTTGCAGATATCATGCTGTAGTTTCTATCTGTTTGGCTCCAATATGTATTTGTAAATATTCTCCAAGGTATTGTAAAGCCTTTTCTGTCTATTTCGCTGGCAACATCATAAACATTCTTCATAAATGTGGTTTCTCCAGTACGGGATGATGTTGTGGCTTCTAATATATTATTTAATAATAAAACAGAAACTTTGGTTGTTTTTGAAATATCAGAAGTTGTTTTAATCAAAAAACTTTTATTATATATACCATCTCTGGAGAGTTGCATTAAATACATATTTTGAACATATCTATATGACAAAAAAAATCGAAGATTGCCAAAATATTGACTTATTAACGGGACCGGTCCCCCGAACCCTAAATCAAGGTTTTGATCAGGCTTTTGGATAAAACCTTTTTTTCTGTGCTCCCATAAATATACTTTTTGTGCTGCTGATGGCGTAATATCATTATCAAGATTGTTATCAACCACAAAATCATTTGACACAGAATTCCATCCATCAAATCGAGGGAATTGCCTTTGAGTATATTCATCCCAATTCCCATTATCTGTTCCTGTCCAGCAAACATCTGGATCTAGATAAGGACGGAGCCAAAATGAGTTTTTATTATATGGTGAAATGCCAAAATGTTTGGGGGATGGTTGACTCTGTTTTATTGATATAGATCCACTATATTTCCTTATATTACCTTCTTTTGTTACTACATTTATCAAACCAGAGCGAACATTATTATATTCTGCGTTAAAGCCTCCAGTCTGTGCCGAAATTTGTTTTACAGCACTTAATGGAAGTGCAGTTATAGGCAAATTGTTTCTTTCTTCTTTTAATGAAACCCCATCCACCATAAATAATGTTTGGCTAGGGTCTCCACCACGTATACCCAAACTATTTGTTATTCCTGTATATAGCCCTAAAACATCATCAATGCTTCCTAAAGGAAGTTGTTCTATAGTTTTTGATGTAATACTTACATGTGTTGCTGCGATATCTTTCTTTATTATCTTTTTTTTAGCTTCAACAGTAATCTGTTCGCCAAAAATAATTTCAATATTCATTAAAAAAAGAAGATCCGTTGTTTGGTCAATTTCTACTCTGACATCTTGAATAATGTAGTCTTTATATCCGATCATAGAACATTTTACATTATACCTACCAGGGGGAATATTAATTATTGCAAAATAACCATCATCATCCGTGAAAGAACCGATGGTTGTTTCCTGAACAATAATATTAGATGAAAAAAGAGGCGTTTTGGTTTTTGCATCAATTACCCGGCCAGAAATTTTCCCAGTTATTCCTGCGCTAGAAATATCTGGAATAAAAAAGTAGAATAAATATATTAAATATTTATTAAAGAAAGATTTAAATACATTGAAGTTAATTTTAAGCAGATACGAAGATTCCAAAGTGAAAAATCAATTTTCTTTGCGGATATTAACAATAAATATTAACAATAAAAAAAAATATATTAGAATCCAGGAACAGTAAAGTTTATCTAATTATCATAAATTTTTTTAATGTCTGATCTCCTTTTTTAAAAATCAAATCATTTGTGCTAGGATGAATATAGTTTTTTGTTACTTTAAAGTGTGCAATATAAATACCGCTAGAAACTAATTGTCGAGTTTCGCTTAATGAATCCCATGATTCATCTCCACTTCCATCACTATGTTTTATAGTATTTATTAGATCTCCTCTCTCTGTAAAAATTTTTATTTCACAATACGGAGGAATATTTAAAAACATTATTTTGTTATTTTCATTAGTGTATTGTAAATCTTTAGCAGATATGTGGAACGGGTTTGGTACAACTCTGATATTATTTAGATTTTTTCCAGCCTCCCTTCTTAAAAAAGCAGGAATTGTAGTTTTTGTGTAAAATCTATTACTTGATAATTGTCCTTTGGGGTTGGTAGTCCCGTCTATGTTATTTGAGCCATCGTTAAATGAAGAAATATAGTAGTAATATGAAAATCCTCTAGTAGCAGTTAAGTCTTCATATGAATATTCCCCAGCTGGCCCACTATAAATCTCCTCATATGTAGTATCTGGTTTCCCCACAGATCTGAATATTTTATATCCAGCAAAATCTGAATCTATCTCTGATGGGCTAGGTGCCCATGTTAGATAAATTCTATCTCCTCCAGACCTGACATTAAAAAGAGAAGGTGGTAGCGGAGGAAGAGGTATATTAAATTCATTATCAAAATTTCTTTTTGCACGTCCAAATGTTTTCATAATTGAATCTTTACCTGTAAAGATCCAAGAATTTTTATATATATCTCTATTATTTGTTTCATCTCCATTAGGCAATAAAAATGGCGAAGTGTTTTCTTGCCATTTTTTCCCTACTATTTCACATAGTTGTCTATTAATTCCATTGATGCCTTCAACCTCTACAATTCGTATACTATCTCCATGATTAAGATTAAAAGGGCCATAGCAAATCATTATATTCATTCCGCCGCCGTCATTATGAATAGAGTAAGGGTCTATTGCATGCAATAAATATGATTCAGACTCCAAGTCCCCAAATGTTATTTCGTCCACCCTTTCTGGTGACCCAATATCTAAATGCGGGTTACCGCTTATCATATCATATACTTGTTGCATACCTAATAAATCTGAAGGCCTGAGATTCCCAATGCTTGGGAATGTTCCACCACCATGCCACCCTAAATAATTTGGTTGATTTGGATCATCAGCATTATCATTAGGGTTTTTATCAACATGCAGGATACATATTCCTGCATGTTGTGGCGAAGTTAAACGTCCATTCCCATTTTTATCAGGAGCACCAACGTTGTTGAATGAGTTAAGGGATGATTGACCTGTCCATTGGAACCCGCACCTAAGCCAATCCACAATTGGATTATTCTCATCAATGTTTTCATTCATACGCTCACTATAATTTTCTCCTCTCTTTGTAAACCAATTGTGCCTGCCCCAGTTTTGCGCATGCCCAATTTTAGTTGCCCCTTCACGGCTACCGCTGTATCGATAACCCCATCCAATTCTTAGATCATTTAATGGCGTATTAAGCTCTACTTCATCATCATAATCTGTATTCCCAGTATTTATAAATATAAATTCTTTAATAAAATAATTATCATGGTACTGTTGACTAAATACATGGATTTTTCTTTTTAATGTTAATCCCATTGAAGTATTTACAGTGTTAATTATTAATCTGTCTGCTTTAATATTCGGATTAATTTGATCAATATCAGATCCGTACACAGAATAAATATCAATGCCATCTACATAAACAATTGGAGGTTCAAATCTCGCAACCTGTTTAAACTCTATAGGGAAAACAGATGTTTCAACATAATCTAAAGTCAAATAAATACTATATGTATCCCAATTATAAGATGAAGGATCTGTATAATTTTTTGATGAAATCCATGCCCGCTTAATAACAGCATTATCTTGGTAGTCATAATCTGCAGGCCATATCATACCTTCATAATAGCTATTGTTCCATGCTCTTTCAGATCCGTATGCAGTAAAGTGGCTTTGTAGCGAACCAATTCGCACGTACCTAGATTCAGAACCAGACAAATTACAATAAAGTAAATCTGGGAATAATAAAATGAGAGTTAATATTATGTTGATGATAATATTAGTAATCATATTCTACCCATATTGGACTTGACCATGCCATATTACCATCTATTTGTGTAGCTCTCAAATAATAATAATTCTTTTTATGCAATAAACTATTATCAGTATAGTTCAAACTTAATTCATAAAACTCTGGCGTTCCCTTATAGATAAATATTTTATCTCTACTATTAATGCTTAGTTCTAATCCATTATCAGGGATACTGTTATAAGAGAACTTGAAGTTCTCCCAAATATTTTTAGATGTTTGTTTTCTTTTTATTCCACTCGGACCAGCAATTGATTTGAAATCATTTGTGCTTATGCTTAATGTGATATCTTTATATTGATTATTTACTTTAATTGCTATTCCATCGTAATCGCCTCTTGTATCCGAATTCCATTTAATATTACTATTATTTTTTGTTATTATATCTTTATTTGTTTCAAATGAGTACACATCAATTAGTTCAATAAAATCTGATTCCAACAATCCTGTCCAATTGACTGAACGTAATCTTCTGCTCCAAAAACCTTCATTAAAATTTGTAA
The DNA here is from genome assembly GCA_002718285.1 of Fidelibacterota bacterium. The sequence continues at coordinate 122,368 of PBAR01000011.1, read as the reverse complement.
GATCATTTTTATCAATATCATTTTTCCATAGAATATGTAATGTCCCATCATTTATTATTTTATTATGCTTTGTATGAATTACTCGTCCATTTTTTAGTATGTCGAGTATTCTTATTTGTTTTTCTCCTGAAACAAGCGCATGGATGGTTGGAGCGGTAGATGATTTAATAATTGACCCCATCCATTCATTATTAATTTTGAAATCAACAAAAATCCTTTTTCCGGTAGTTGCATAAACCATTCTTTTTTTCATAGCACTTGATAAAGATCCATCTGATAAATTATTTGTTATAATAGCGGTTAAACCACCATTCACAAAATGATTTGCAGAAACACCTGGACTAAACCCTCCTATTTGTCCTGAGTGGGAATCGCTTGCCGCAACAAAACCTACATGATATCCTTTGTCCAAAGCGATTTGTCCAAAATTTTCAAATGAACCATGAACAGAGTAAATCTCTGCTAATTTTTCAAAATAAGGACTATGATACTCCCAATTAGTTATGGCGCCTCCTACATGAGGAATGATATGGATTTTTTCTTTTTGTTTGTGATTTTTTAATTGATCGTAAAGCTGGGGTAAGGTCTGAGACTTTAATTCTCCAGATGGAAAAATATTTGTTTTATCGCATAAGAAATATACATTGTGGTCACCATAGGGGTATTTAGATGTAGTGGTTGTCCGGTTAGGAGACCATTCCCAGGACCAGCCAGATATAAATCTATTATCAGATATTCTTTTTACTGCTTTCTTATTATTCTCGTACATCTGCTTTACTGTGAAATCTGGTGCATCAAGTTCAACATCGTGATCGGTTATAAAAGCAAAATCAAGAAAGGCATTGTTTTTTGCATGTTGAAGATATTTTATTGCACTGCCATAACCATCTGAAAATTTTGTATGCCCATGTAATTCTCCCCAATATATTTTTTTATTATTATTCCCGCTTGTTATGTAAATAGGATTACTACGACCTAACAGTGACTTATCTTTGTTTATTTCGATATGCCATATCCCAGTTTCAGTTAATTTCAAACTATCAATTCTAAAACCATGGTTTTTGTTTTTAGGTAAGTAATACTCTTTAATTAGCCGTTTTTGATTATTTTTTGAACAATATATTTCAATATAATCAAAATCGTTTTCCACCTTATTTCTAAATTTGTCTTCAATTCTAAATTTTGCTGAAAAATATTGGTTTATTTTTGATATAGTAGGAACAACAATAAATATATTTTCCATAATTTTTTTTGATGTAATATTTAAAGTCGGATTGTTTTTTAGACGACGGTAAATAGGGAATCCTTCATTTTTTTTATATTCACTACAGGATTCAACCCGGAATACAAATGATGAATCTGCGATTGTTGCAGATTGGTATCCTGGTGATCCATATTTGGTGTCACCCAATACTATTTTTATTTTTGACCCAGCTTCTAAATCTTCACCAGCTAAAATCAAAATTCTGCCATTGGTAAATGGGTATTCAAAAAACCCCTGATGATCACTTCCTAATAATAATTTTGAGTTATTAGAGTGACTATAGGATACAAAATTTGGTGATTCTGGTTTATTGAACTGAGGAGTTCCCCAGTCTTTGGTAAAGTGCCAGGAAATTCTTATTCCGCCATTTTCCTTTATTCCATTATTGCCGCAAGTATATTGTATTTCCCAAGTTCCGTAGGAGTCAACATCCGCAGTTTTTGGTTTTATAATAGCTTTTCCTTCTCCATATATATCGTGTTCCAGACCTTCTATTTTGAAATTATATTTATCAGAAATATCTGAAATTTGGACATGTCCACTTAATAGTTCTAATTCTCTTTCTCTATGCAAAGTATCTATTTTGAAATGAAAATCACCACTTAATGTTGAAAATGATAAGATTGTTGCTGAATATCCAATTAGATGTATAAAAACACCTTCTGTGCTTGTGTAGGTCGTAGAAATCCAGGAATTTTTAGAAATCAGCTTTTCTTCGTCAATCATGCTGTGTCTTATAAAAGGTGTAACTTTTAATATTGTACCGTTTATAGCATTGACACTTCCATCCCATTTTTGTTTTGTTTTTGATTTTAATCCCCACTTTACTTGAACAGTAAAATCCTGGGTATTGACAGATTTTTCCTCCCCCTGGTTATTATAACCTGCAAATACTGTAGATATAAAAAAAAATGGTAAAAACTGTGTAAAATTTCTCAAAGTTATTTTATTCTATATATAAAAGATATTTTAATCTTTTTTCCTGAAAAACTGCCAGACTTTCTTTCCAAGAATTATTTAGAATATCAATGTTTGAATTGTTTTTTATCAGACTAATTATTTTTTTTGATCGTGTAATATGCCACAGTTTATCTATATCAAATTCTTCTGGATATAGATTATAAAGACTTAATATAATAATGAATCCAAGATTGACAGGTCGAATTTTTTTACGATCTGTTATTGTAATATATATACCACCACAAAGCTGACCCTTGTATTTATGGTTTTCAGGATAAAATTTTATTGGAGTAAAGTTGACACCCGGGATGTTGTATTTGTTTAAGTTTTCTACAAATTCACCCGGGTTTATCCAGGGGGCACCAATCATTTCAAAAGGTGATGGCAGGCCTCTTTTATTTGCTATGTTTAATCTTTCAAATAATCCTAACCCGGGGTACAAAATAGCTTGATTTATATTCCTGATATTTGGTGATGGATTCACCCAAGGGACCCCGGTTTCATCAAACCACATTTTTCTTTCCCAGCCTTCCATTTTTACTATCTGAAGATCTAAATTCATTTTACCATCAGCTTTAAACAGAAGGGCGAGCTCACCAGGGGTCATGCCATGTCTAATTGGAAGATTGTGCGATCCTGCCAAACCAAATATATTTTCTTTGTCCAGCACCGGACCAGATATGTCCACGCCATTTATTGGATTGGGCCTGTCAAGCACAATAAAACCAATGTTATTTTCATCAGCGACCTCCATACAATATTTCATAGTACCTATGTAAGTATAAAAACGTACTCCGATATCAAGGATATCAAACATTAAATAATCAATGTTTTTAATTGCCTTTTTTTCTGGCCTTAAATTCTTTCCATAGAGACTATAAACCGGAGTGTTATAAATAAGGCTATCTTTATAGTTGATGTATTTATCTAATGTGCCATCAAAACCATGTTCTGGAGTAAATATTCCTACTAATTCGCAAACGTTTGATTCTTTTATAATTTTAATGGTTGATTCCCAATTATTATTTATGCTTGTGTGATTGATAATTAAACCAACTTTTTTATTTTTTATTATAGAAAAATTATTTTCTGATAAAACATCTATGCCTACTTTTACTTTTCCTTCAATTGATTGAATTAATAGAAAGAAGGGAAGAAGGAGACGAGAATTAAACATTAATTAATTACAGATTTTATAATGTAGTCGTGAATTTGGGGTCTGAACTTTTTAATAAGATATCTATCAGTCATTTCATAGGTTCTATTTGTTAGGAGTATTATATACAGATCAATCACGGGGTCAATCCATATTGATGTTCCTGTAAAGCCTGTATGCCCAAATGCATTTTCAGAAAATAAAGTTGCTATTTTATTTTTTTGGTTTCCGTTTCCAGTATCCCAGCCTAACGCTCGAGTACTGTTTTCTGACTGCTTTTTTGTAAAATTAGAGACTGTTGATTTAGAAAATATGTTTTTATTATCGATAGCACCTTTATTAAGATACATTTTTGCAAAAATTGATAAATCATTTGCGCTTGAAAAAAGTCCTGCGTGTCCAGCAACTCCATTAAAACTTCTCGTTATTTTATTTCGCACCTTTCCAGGTTTTTTTATAAGGCGCATATTTATATCAGGATCTGTAGGTATAATTCGTTTCCAGATTAAATCTTCAGGGTTAAAAATTGTTTCTCTCATTTGCATTTCTTGATTTAATATTTGATCAATGAATTTCTGCAATGATTGATTAGTAATTTTTTCAACAACTAAACCAAGCATAATAAAACCCAAATCGCTGTAGACTGTTTTCTCTCCAGTTTTATATTTAAGTTTTGAATTAAATAAGCTGTCAATCGCAACTTCTTTAGTATCGCAACATGAATAAAGTGGCCTTCCAGGAGCAAGCCCGCTATTATGGAGAAGCAAATTTTTTATTGTTATTGTTTTTTTAATTTTTCCCCCAAATGCTGGAATATAATCGGACACTCTATCATTTAAATCTAATAATCCCGTTTCAATTAATCTCATGATACTGGTGGTTGTGGCAATAACTTTTGTTAATGATGCAAGATCATAAATACAATCATCCTTGACTGGTTTACTGTTATGTGAATAATCGTATCTACCATAAGCATTAATAAATGAAGTATTTTTTGAACTGCCAAAACATAAAACAGCTCCTGGGAAAACAGAATCTTCAATTGCCTTATAAATAATTGAATCAATTTTTGATATCTCAAGATCAGTAATCTTACCAGATATGCTATTGAAAATAATTAGCCCGGTTGCTATAAATAATTTTTTAATCGTTTTTATGTGGTTTTTAAAAGAAATATCCAAAACTATTTTGATTTAATCCAAATGGGACTTGACCAGGCCATTTCTGCTTTATTGTGCGACCATGGTCCTTTCCATGATTCATCGATTTGTTTAATTTTTATATAATACATGGCACTGTCTTGATAAGATGAATCAACAAAATTAAATGTTATGGTATCGGATTCTGGTGTATTGCTATAAATAATTTTAAAGTCTTGATAATCAAATTTTATTATATCTATCTTGTCAATAATATTTGTTCCTCCTGCTCGAACAAAAATATTTGGAAGTGAAGAACATATATATTCAGTTCCCATAAGATTTCCATCAGACTGGAAATCTAAATATATTCTGGTGCCGGTTGTTGCATAGGTATTGCGGTTGTATAATCCATCCCACAGATGATTTCTATTGTTTTTTGATGATAAAATAGCTGTTAAACCGCCAGAATGAACACAATCGGGAGAGTAATTATTAAGCCCTGGGTGACCTGTGTGGTTATCTGAACATCCTATTAAACCTATTTTATTACCCTTTGCCCACGCAAACTGATATGACCAGGGGCTATTTACCCCTAATTCAAAACGATCTGGTTCATCTCCGGGCTGAATTAAATATCTATTATTCCAAAGAGAATAAATTTCGCCAACTCGTCTGTAGCGATTATTGGATATAGTCCATATGCCGTGAGATTCTTGTGTCCAGGTAACATGAGGAATCATTAATACTTCAGTTTGATTTTTATCGAAAATTTTCCAAAGGGACTCTTTTGTACTATAATCGAAGTGATTATAAACAATATTGTTTATATCCTTGAATAATATTATGTGGTGTCCTATATCTGAAGCGGCTGTCCATTCATATCCAAAAAATGTTGTGAACTCGTTTGGAGAGTAATTTGATTCAGAAACGGATTTGCTTATTTCCCATCCATTCTCAGTAAAATATTTTGTGTCATGCTCTGTTGATGATGCAAAGTCAAGAAGCATAGTTTTCTTTGCATACTTATATGCTGATTGTGCTATGCTAAAATTTCCTCTATGGTCTCCACCCATAAAAGTTGATGAGAACATTTTATTTCCTTCTCCAGTACCAGTATGAAAATGAAGATCCCCAAAATATTTATTTTTTGTATTCACACTATTATGCACAAATATATAATTGCTGGTAAAATGGTCATTATCAATAATCAATATGATTTTTTGGAAACCAGTTTCCAGAAAACTATAATTTTTAAATTGATGAAAGCCTGAATCTTCCCTGGTGAAATTATATTTAATTGTTTTGTTATTTATTTCGTTTTGAGATTTTAATATTATTGTTTTGTCAAAATTTTTGACCCTATTCCCGTATTTATCTATAGCTGCTACTTTAATATTAATTGGCTTATTTTTTTCACAGTCACTAGGTATGTTTACTAGCATGTTTTTCATATTCTGGCTTGAAAATTTAATTTTTGGAAGCGTTTTGAATTTTTTCCATTCACTATATTTGTTTTGTCTCCATTGAGCGTTAATTCTTAAATCCCAGGCTAACGATTGAACTGTTCCTGAGTAAAATATTCTAATAGTATCATTTGAGTTAATATTATTTAGGAATTCACAGTTTATAATCCCACCACGGGCACCATACAAACCAATCTTAACATTATTTTTGTTTTTTTCATCTGTTGATACAAATCCTCTTCCATCAATTAAATCTGTCTGTGGTTTGTCCCAGTAATATGGTTTAGTTTCAAGATAACCGATAGGAAGTTCAAATCTAAATCCTCCACCAGAATCTATATTCAGATTATTTGTGAAAAATTTTATTTCTATTGTTTGATAGCTGCCGCATACCAGGCTATCGGGAGATATCTTAATTGTAGCTTCATCGGGAAATAAGTAATTAATAAAAGAAAAAAATGAGGTTAATAAGATTATTAATTTTTTCACAAATAATTATCTATAGCAATGCCTGAATAAATATTCAAAAATTATAACGTATGCCCGCTGATATTTTCCGGGGGTCTAGGAATGTTAATCCCCTAAGGTTCGGCATATCGATATATGATTTATTTTCTCTTCTTAAATCATTTCTTTCCTTTATAAGCGGATCATTATCTGGGTTGCTTTCTAGTGGATCATATGGGGTGTCCCAACTGCGAAATTCTCCAACTCTATCATTCCCATTTTCAGATCCTTCTTCCCATTTAAATTTTAAAGATTCTAAATAATCTAAATAATCAAAATAATCAGAGAACCCGGAACTAGACAGGTTTTTTGTATTTAAGGCATTAGTTATATCAATAAATAGTTCAATTTTATTTTTTCCAATAGATAGTTTTTTCATAAACCTAAGATCAACATTGTAATTGTCTTTCCATTGGATATTATTTTGGACACCAGGAATATTGTTCGGATTGTATGTGTCAAAAGCACCGGCCTTGTATGTGCAGAGAAAATTTAGAGTAATGGAACCAAATGGATATATTCCATAGAGTCCAGGGCCAAAATTATTAGGTAGGTTAAAATCTAAGTTTAGTCTTGCAAATGGCTGTGGTCTTGGTTTCTCTAAGTATGGATTTAATTGTAAATATTGACGCATTTTGTTTGGGTCTTGATAGTTATGTGTAAACCCAAAATAACCCGTTGAGTGCACCATATAAGTATAGTTTATAAAACCTGATAACCATTTTTTGTTTCGTTTGCTGATTGTTAATTCAATTCCACGTATATCCGCATAATTATTATTCCCGGCCACCCTATAAGAAACAGAACCTCTAACATCTTCAAAGTATACCCATCCCAACTGATCGGTAACATCTTTATAATATGCTGATGTATTTAACAGAAAATCATTCCATGATTGTGTATAACCAATTTCGTATGCTATTGTTCGTTCATTTGAAAGTTCTGGGTTCCCTATATGTGTAACCATCCCATTGTATTCTCTTTGAATACGAAATCTAAATGATGATTCTGGCTCTGAATAAAAATGACCATAATTAAAATATAGTTTTGAATTCTCAGTTATTGGATGCGATATGCCTAACCGTGGGCTTACATAGTATTTATTATTTACTGCATATATAGGTGCTTTTGTTTCAATATCAGACCCTTGTCCCTGGCTTAGATTTTTATCGTATGGTTCAAGATTATACCAATTTGTATTAGGCGCAGTACTTTCCATCCTAATTCCAATATTCGCAATAACTCCATTGTAGTCAATTTTATCTTGTATATAAAAAGCGTTTCTCCTTGGAGAAACATAATACGTCATTTCTCTATTCCATGTTTCCATACTTGGGTTCACTGTAGAAGATTTTATATTATAATTATTGATAACATATTCAAAACCTGTTTTTATTTGATGGTTCTTATTTAATACTCTGGTCAAATCCAGTTTAATAAATGATGTTATGTTAGAGCTTTTATCTCTTCCAAGATTCATCCATCCGCCTATATTCATTCCGTCGATACTTGTTTCTGAATATCCCCAGTAACCAAATGGCGCTTCATCAAGAAAAACCCCATCGACAACCATGTTATTTTTGATCGTATCTCTTTCAGATAATTGATAGGTGTTGTATTGGTTTCCCATCCGTTGGAATATGATTTCATAAAACATTTTGTCTGATAAAATATGATTAATTTTTAAACCTAAAGCATGTCTATAAATTTCTGTTGGGCTATAATATCCAGGCATAAATAAAATACTGTTTCCTGTGCTCCCATTGATTAATTCAGCTACATCGTTTGAGCCATTAAGTAATAAACCAGTTGGCGTAACTTTCCAATCGTAAGGAGAGACAGAACTCACTACTCCATAAAGGCTAGAAATTGATAATCTAATATTTTCTTTTATTTTACCAGTTAATTTTAAAACTGTTGAAGATGAATTATAACTGTCCTTTGATAATGGTATTATAAAAGCATCTTGGTTCTCTGTATGGCTTAATGAAAACACAAAGTGTTTTAAGCCTATTGGCAGAGGACCGCTGATTATAAGGTCTCTTGAATAGTCTGGTAACTTGTTGCTCCCATTTCTTCGATGTTGCCATTTAAATATTTTTTGCGCCGCAGAAGGAGTAAGGTCATTAGATGGATCTGAGTCATTCATAGTCGAAAATGAAATTGAATTCCAGCCTACAAATGATGGGTATTGTCGCTCAGTATAGTTATCCCAGGTTCCATTGTTTGTTCCTGTCCAGCAAACATCATTATCTAAATAAGGACGTAAAAAGTATGATGTTTCATCATATAAAGATTTTCCGAAATGTTTTGGCGCTTTATCACTTTGCCAAAAAGAAAATGATGCTCTGTAGTCTTTTTCAGATCCATCAATTGTAATAATATTGATTATTCCCGATCTTATGTTCCCGTATTCAGCATTGAATCCTCCTGTCTGCAAAAGTATTTCTTTGATTGAATTAATATTTATAGTTGTAAAGGGGTGGTTGGATCTTTCATCATTAAATCGAAATCCATCTACAAATAGTGCAGTTTGTGAAGAAGCTCCCCCTCTAATGGACATGCCACTTACTCCTGCTTGCAATGATATTATATTTTCTAAATTAGTCGCAGGAAGATGCTGAATCATTTCATTTTCTATATTCAATACGCTTCCTGATACATCTTTTTTAATTAGAGGCTTTTCGGCTTGAATGACAATTGATTCAAATTTTATTGTGTCTGGATTTAATCCAATTTCTAAATATGTTGTCCGGTCGATTGATACGGTGAGTTCTGTAATCTCATAATCTGCAAAGCCTATCATGGACACTTTTAATGTATAGGAACCCGGTGGAATATTAATAATATTAAATAATCCTTTATTATCGGTAGCGGTTCCTATATTCTCATTTTTCAAAATTACATTGGCCGCTTCTAGCGGTGTACTGTTTAGGGAATTAAATACTCTCCCGTATATGTTTCCATTAGTACTTGCAGAAATAAAATTTGATATAAATAAAAAACAGATTAATAATAAAATAAAGTTTCTACAATTCTGAATCATTTTATATTCAATTTATAGCAGATTTTACTTTAGTGTTTTTCAAAGTCAAATAATAAAAATAGTTTAAGTATAAATCGGTTTTTATTATTATGGCTAACTTATCGCAGCGATAAAATACTCGAAAAAATTGATTTGTTCGTTGTTAATTAATATATCTAATGTTTTTATGATTTGCATAAAGATTAATAAGTAGCCAGAAATATGGCAGTACGAATTTTAATTACCGGTGGAACTTTTGATAAAGAATATGATGAGATCAACGGAAAACTATATTTTCAAAATACTCATATGACAGAAATATTAGAACTGGGGCGATCCAAGCTAGATGTGAAGATTCGCACTTTAATGCTTATAGATAGTCTAGAAATGACAAATGAAGATCGTGAACTCATTCTAAATAATTGCATAAAAGTTCCAGAAAATCAAATCGTAATTACACACGGCACAGACACTATGACAAAAACTGCAGGAGTTATAGCCAAAGAAAAACTGAAAAAAACAATAGTTTTGACTGGGGCCATGATTCCTTATGCATTTGGAAGCAGTGATGGGTTATTTAATTTTGGAGCTTCTTTGGCGGCAGTCCAAGTGCTTTCCAACGGTGTTTATGTTGTTATGAATGGGCGAATTTTTCAGTGGAATAAAGTTAGAAAAAATCGAGCCACAGGCATTTTTGAAGAAGTGTGCAGCTAATGGCTATATATATAAGGAGTAAATATGGAAGAATTCATTCTATATCATAACCCCAGATGAAGTAAGAGTCGAGGAGCCGTGTTGCTCCTAAATGAAAATAATATTGAATATGATTTGATAGAGTACTTAAAAACCCCGCTTAACAAGGAACAAATATTAAATCTATCAATAAAGCTTGGAAAACACCCAGGTGAATTTGTGCGCAAAAATGAGCCTGATTATAAAAACAATAATCTTTCAAGCTTAGTACATAACTCTGAAGCAATGGCAGAGGCGATTGAGAAATTTCCTAAAATCATGGAACGCCCAATATTTGTTGCAGGGGAACGAGCTGTAATAGGCCGCCCTATTGATAATATTATGGATTTAATAACATAAACTAGGATGAGATTTGCATAGCAGGGTTTTACTTTTCGGATTATTTTTCATTTGTAGCTGTAGTCCGTTTGTGAATGAATTTATTGATGATGTTTCAGATGCAGAAATATACGAGGCATTGGTAAAAAACTCTTTTGAAGTAAAAACAAAACCAAAAATTGTAACTTGGAATATTCGTTTTGGCTCTGCGAGATTTCCTTTTTATGGAGATTCTTGCGGCGATAAGGTTATTGCAAAAAAAGATGATATTAAAAATAATCTTGAAAATATTGCTAAAGAGATAAATTCTATAGATCCAGACATAATCCTTCTTCAGGAGGTAGATATTTTTTCCAAGAGATCTGGCTATACCAATCAGATTCAATATTTGTTAGATAATACCAGCATGAATTATGGATGTTTTGGTTCTATCTGGCAGGCAGATTTTATTCCAAATTATGGTCTAGGGCGGATAAATATGGGGAATGCAATTCTATCTAAGTACAAGATTTTTGATGCAGAGCGTATTTCGCTACAGCTCCGAACAGACCAGAGTAAACTAGTACAATATTTTTATTTAAGAAGGAATATATTAAAAGTCAAAATACCTGATTTGAATCTCTATGCAATTAATATTCATGCAACTGCATTTGCTACTGATGATACAAAACAAAAACACATAGATAAATTGATAGAGGTATTAGCCGATATTGATATTGATGGAAGTTTATTTGTTGCGGGTGGAGATTTAAACTCTTTGCCGCCAAGCGCTACCGTAATTGATTTTTGTGAGTCTGATATGTGTCCTGGGGATAATTTTCATTTTGAAGGATCAGATCCTTTTCACAAGGAAGGGAGTTATTTCAATAACTTTAATGGCGAACCTGATATTTTGCAGCCTTTGTATTCTTCTTACTTTTCGGCAGTTCCTTTTTTTGCAATGAATGATCGAGAGCATTTGACTCATGCGCCCAGCACCAGTAATGATCTGCGAAACATTAAGTATGATCGAAAACTCGATTATTTGTTTACAAATGCTAATGAAGGCTGGGTTTCGGATTCTACAGTTACGCATCAGAAATTATGGAATCTTAGTGACCATATGCCCATCTCAGGGATTCTAAACCTTTCTGGTAATTAATCTAAAATGACTAAAATAACTATATACCTTTTTTTTCTAATGTGTCAGCTTCATGGCGCTAAAAATTGGTGGTCTCATTCCGCACATCTTCTTCCTGTTAATAAATGGGAGGTGGGTATTTTCCAGCCATTGCGTTATGGGTATAGTGAAACGATGGAAATTTCTTGCCACCCAATATTGTTTTTTATTATGCCTAATGCGTCCTTTAAGATTCCCCATAAAGATATTGGGGGTTGGACTACAGCATCAAAACACAGCTTTGTTTATCCTACCAGCTTGTTGAATCTTCTTTCCAGAGGTATAAATATAGGGGGTAATATTGCATCACTAATTCCACCAAACCTTCATGTGCCGCCGATGATAGGATTTTCTAATGAATGGTTAATGTCTAAATCTTCAACAATTGCAGATATAACCTTACATGGCGGAGTAGATTTGGGGATTGTTGTTGGAGAGCTAGATTCACGTTCTTCTATTGATCTTCCATTGATTTACCACCGTATGGCTGTCTACTATAACACATGGGGGATAGACATGGGCTTAGATATTTACAAACAGTTTACAAATAAAATTGGAATACATTCGGATATTGATTTTCATTTTTTTCCAGGATTTGAAGGTGCATACGATATTGAACATAAGTTCCTTTTTATCTGGAATAATTCAGAACGCTTTAAAATAATTACCGGTTATAAATTTATATATGGCCAGTTTCCCCACGGAAGCGAAAGTAGATTTCTTCCTTATATTCCTCTGGTAGAATCGTGGTTTCCTTTAATTGAAATACAGTTCTCAAATACTGCAAAAAAAACAATAAAATCATAAATTATTGTGTTATAAAAAAAACTTTGCATTGAATTGAATAACTGTTTAGGTTTAGAATAATGTACAGGGGGTCGTCCACCTAATTTGGCGGACTCCCTGAAAATTTGTCTTGGGTGTTTCTATTTTATATAATAGCATACACTTAAATAGTTAAAAAATTATTAATTAACTCTAACGGAGATATTGTAATGAAAAAGATCATTAGAACTTTAATTCTTTTTTCTTCACTTAGTATAGCATTTTCCCAGACATCTGGGAAAATAAGCGGAACGGTAAAGAGTGAAGACGGCACTCTTCTTGTCGGTGCAAATATATTTATTAAAGGGACATCGCAGGGTGCATCAGCAAATGATAAAGGTGAATATCAAATTATCGGTGTCACAGCTGGTACATACACTGTAAGCGCTGCGTTTATAGGTTACTCATCTGTTGATGTTGAGAATGTAAGAGTACAGTCCAGCTTAAACACAAAAGTTGATTTTACATTAAATCTTAGTGCGGTTGAAGGTGAAGTGGTTACTGTTACTGCAGAGGCACCGCTTATCCAGGTTGATGAAACATCATCTGTTACAAATCTTTCAAGTGAAGAGCTGAGATCGACGGGTGTCAGGGATTTAAATTCAATTCTTGCAACGGTAGCTGGCGTAGTGGTGCAGGATGATGAAATACATATTCGCGGTGGTAGAGATAATGAAGTTGCCTACTATTTGAACGGTGCTTCAGTCACCAATGCTGGATCTAGGAATAATATGGTTTATACTCCAATAGAAACTGTAGAAGAAATGCAGGTTCAGGTTGGAGGATACGACGCAGAGGTAAGTGGTGCTAATTCAGGGGTTGTAAAGAGAAGGCTCAAAGAAGGGACAGATAGTTTCAGAGGCTCTTTTAAGTTTCAAAATGACGGTAGCGGAATTGGAAACCTTGGTGATGCTCCCAACGAATTTTTAGGTGCAACATCTTTTGGACACTCTAATATGTTGGCTCAGGTTAGTGGTCCAATCCTTGGCGATATGTTAAAATTTTATGTTGCGTTTGAACAAAAAAGCGAAGCAGATCCTTATGTAAAGGCGTCTGAAAAATTTAACTTTTCTGGTCTTGGAGATGAGTATGGCGCAAACGCAGCTTATGCAGATACTTTTGATATTAAGTGGCAGGATGGTTTTACCCCTGGTTCTAAAAATCAAAACACCAATATAACATCGACACTGACATTTGATTCTGGACCTGCAAAGGTGAATCTTGGTGTAGTCCAAAATTCTTCTGAGTGGAACAGCGGAGGAGGAATTATGTCACAGTTGCGCTGGGGAGGTGCTGATATAACAACCATGGGTGGAAATTCTGTTTCTGTTGATCCACGATATATGGTTAATAAATTTTCTTCTTTAATGCTTACAGCTGAAGCAACCTATTCCCTTTCTGAGAGTTCCATTATCAGACTTGCAGCCAGCACCCTGAACACTGATTACCATAATGAAGATTCATGGTTTGGTGAAGACTGGGAGAAGTGGGGTGACAGTTTACATGTGCAGCAGAAAATAGGAATCGCAGATACTGTCTGGACTCCGTTTAAGGACAGGTATTCGCAAAGATCCAGCTACCAGCATAACGGTATGTGGTTTTCCCGTCCTGGCACATCACCAGGCAGCTATTGGACATCAAGCAATGATAAAACAGGTATATCTGGAAGTTTCCAGACCATTATGGGAGACCATGACTTGAAGGTTGGTTTTGATTATGTTGCCAATGAAATGAGAGAGTATAATGTTTCACCAAGCCTAATGATTTATGCTGCTGATCCGGACTATGCACTTGCAACTTATGGTATTACATCATATGGTTCCTTGAGTGCTGTACCAACCTGGAGATATCGGGTCTATGCTGATGGATACGGTTATGATCTTTATGGAAAAGAAACCGATGACCGCACATTTTATTATTCTGACATCCCAGGCGTAACAGCCAGAGATACCATGTACATTGATGGTGCCAAAAAGCCGACAGAGATGGGGTTTTTTGTGCAGGATAAGATTGAGTTGGATGATATAATTATTAATGCAGGTGTACGGGTTGATATGTTAAATCCAGATGAAGAAACACTTGTTTCTGTCGATTCCATACAACAATACGATCAGTCAAAGTATATTAAACCAGATAGCTGGAAAGATTTGGGGACATTCACTGAGATACAGCCACGTTTAGGTATTTCTTTTCCTCTGACAGATAATACAAATGTATACGGTTATTATGGCCGGTTTACGCAGCTTGTAGATCTTAATTCCACCTATTATACAGCCTATGATTACAGAACACAGATCGCTGTTGGCGGTAATTATTATCTCAGCCCGGTCGGTTTCGGTTTGGAACCTGTTAGAACAACTCAGTATGAAATCGGGTTCAAGCGTTCCTTTGGTGATTTGGCGGCCTTGAAGGTGACAGGTTTTTATAAAAACCAAAAAGGTCTTGCTCAGGCAGACAGGGTAACCGACCCGAAGGGAGAGCTTGCCGGGGCTTATAACTATGTTACAAATGGAGATTTCGCAACAACCCGTGGTCTCGAATTTGATTTTACAATGAGAAGAATGAGCGGTTTCCAGGCAAGGGCAAATTATACGCTATCCCAGGCAGAAGGAACAGGAAGCTCCAGAGCAGCATATATTTCTGCTGTTGACAGAGGATCCGCAGTTCCGCAAATGATTAATCCATTAGATTTTAATCAGAATCACGTGGGTAGTATAACCCTTGATTATGAATTAGCATCATCCAATATGCTTCTTGATGGTCTTGATGTGAACTTTTTGTTCTCATTTTCAAGCGGGCATGCCTACACTTTTGTTTTCAGACCGGTCGGTGGGCAGGTCAGCGCGTATGATGCGGGTGTTGATTATATGTATGATACAAGAAGCAGAGAAGCGCTTGAAGCAGTCAATTCATCAACGACACCTTGGAACTATAATCTCGATTTGCGGATAGATAAGAATTTTCGTTTCGGGAACTATGGTCTAACTGTTTTCGCACGCGTTCGCAATCTCTTAGATGCTAGGAATATCCTTAATGTTTACCAAGCGACTGGTAGCGCCGATGATGATGGATTTATTTCCGATGCGGTATACAGTGGAAGTTTTGTTGAGCTGTGGGGCCAGGACTCCGATGGAGATGGTGTTACAGACTATGAAGAAATGTACCGGGCGATCAATATTGATAATGATGAGTCCTATAGGGCATATACTGGTGAAGACTTGGTAAGTTCACCAAGGCAGGCATTTCTGGGCATAGAAGTAAATTTCTAAAAAAAAATCAAATCATTAAAAAGATGGGGAAATCCAAATGAAAAAATATAAAATGATAATTCTGACCTGCTCACTGTTTGTTTCAGTGATGGCTAAGGAGAAGCCGGGCTTGATAGATAATTCTTCTTCAGGCTTTTCACGGTTTTTAGCTAAAACAGCAGCATTGGATCAATATAGCCTAATTAATATTGGTAATATGGAATATTGGGTAAATGAAGACGGAACATCCTGTCATACCGCACAGGGTGGTTCTGGTGGAATTTATCCAAGAAGTACAGCTGGGGCTATATACCTGGATGGTATTCTTGTAGGAGGCTATCAAGGAGGAAACCTGAAAGTTTCTGGCCAAATATATCGTACCGGTACGGTAAAAGGTTATATAGGATCGGGTGGTGTCGGAACGGATGGTGTTCGGGTATATCGTATTCGTAAGGATTGGGCATCTCTTACGCCGGCTATGATTCGTCAGGAAACTGCGGAATATTTTGAAATACCGATCGGTTCTGTTTCAGATGCGGATATGCAGGTGGTGCTAGATAATTATGCAACAGACTGGGCTGAATGGCCAACTCAGTTGGGTGCCCCTTTCTATGATTTAAATGGAAATGGAATATATGAGCCTAGCGCAGGCGAGACGCCAGGAGTTGCAAATGCTGATCAGGTGCTCTGGTTTGTTTGTAATGATGGAGACCCCACTACAACAGCTGATTTGTATGGTACAGAGCCAATGAATATCGAAATGCAGATGACTCTTTGGGGCTATAATCAGCCTGGAGCAGGTCTAGGACAGATCGTTTTTAAACAAGTAAGAATTATTAATAGAAGCAGTGATGATATTACCGATGCTTATATTTCTCAGTGGTCGGACCCTGATCTTGGTGATTATGGAAATGATTTGGTTGGCGTAGACACATCGCTAAGCCTAATGTATGCCTATAATGGTGAAGTTGAAGATGCGCAGTATGCCGCTTTCGGTCTGGCTCCTGCTGCCATTGGGTATGACTATTTTGCAGGTCCAAAAGTGTATACAGGGAACTCTGCAGATACAGCAATTTTTAACTTAGAAAAAGTTGCAGGATGGGTAAACCTGCCAGCATCCAGTTTTGGGTACTTTAGTGCAGGCGGAACATACAGTGACCCGGGTCCTTACGGGAATGTAGAAGCAGCAAGAGAGTATTACAATCTTATGAGAGGCTATGCTCCGATTGATGATTTAGATAATCCTACTGCATGGGTAAACGATGAAGGAAATGATACAAAATATCCTTATGCAGGTGATCCTGTTGCGGGTACTGGTCATCTAGATTCAAGCCCTGGTGATAGACGTATGCTGATCAATGCTGGTCCGTTTACATTAGCTGCTGGTGATACACAGGATGTTGTTGAAGCTATTATTGGTGGATTGGGCGATAGTCAGCTTTCATCTATAACCGATATGAAATTTACAGACGTAGTTGCCCAGGCTCTTTTTGATGATTTATTTCAGTCTGTACCATCACCTCCTGCTGCTCCGCAGGTGAGTGTCACTACAACTGAAGAGTCAATTATATTAAACTGGGGAGATAATCAGGCTTCGATAGATGCAACTGAAGATCCTGCAATTGCGGGCTATGCTTTTGAAGGATATAATGTTTATCAGCTTCCTACTGCAACCTCATCCCTAGATGATGCTGTTAAAGTAGCAACCTATGATCTTGAAAATGGAGTTACTGAAGTTCTGGGTAATGTATTTCTTCCGGAATTTGGGACTCAGGTAAGCGTACCTGTCCAAAGCGGTTTGGATGTAGGGGTTAAGAGGTATTTTGTAGCTACACAGGACTATACTACCGGAAAACCATTATATACAGGTTCAGAATATTATTTTGCCGTTACTGCTTACAATTATAACGCAGAGCCGGCTCTTATTGAGGATAAAGCGCTCGAATCGGCCGCAGCCGTTCAGGCTATTGTTGTTCAGCCGCCGCCTCCAGGAACAAGATATGAGTCCCCTGCGGGCACAGGTATTGTATTTACAAAGACTGGTGGTCAGAGTGATGGGCAGATTGAAGGTGTAATTGTTGACCCCGATAAGGTAACGGGGGATACATATACAGTCGGTTTTGCTATAAGTGTAGACACAACATGGACAGAGCCTATCTGGTATGTAAAAAACAGCGCTGGTGTAAAGGTTCAGGATGATGAAGAACAGCTTGGTGATTTAAGTGATTATGATGATCAGATTATTGTTGATGGATTTAAAATTAAAGTTTCTGGTCCTCCTGTTGGGATTAATCCTTTTAGAGCAGGTGTTGCTTACGGTGCCGGTTCAGCCACTTCTGCCACATATTTAGCAGGCTGGGACTTTTCTGGTGATCGTTGGATTAGCGGAACAGACTGGGGCGCTGGGACTGGTCGCTTATTCGGCGGTTTAAGCAACGGATTCGAATTTTTTGGAAGTGATATGGTTGAAGGTGGAGACTTTTTTGATGTTCGTATGGACTGGGCTGGATGTGAAACCTGTGATCCTGCTGTTGATACCACATCAGAAATGATGATGGCCAAAAGCAAGGCCGAAGGGCAGCCATGGTCAAAAGCTGTTATGATGGACAGAGCAGCAGGTTATGTGGTTAGTGACACTTTAGCTGATGTTCCTTGGATAGCCTATAATACTGAAACCAGTCCAGAAACACAGCTTAAGACTTCAATTGTAGAGTTTGAACCATCAGGTAGCCGAAACTTCCTTTGGGATATGGGTTGGAATCATTTAGCGCCTGGTTTTGATGGATTAGGGGGAAGAGAGTATACTTTTATTCTTAATGATCCATATGGTGATGGTGATTATTCCGATTATATAACTGGTGGGCTTGCTCCGTATTACAATAATGTTCTGTATGCATTCTGGCCTGCCCCAAGAGGCTCAAGAGGCTATCTGCACGCAGCATTTACTTTCTCGATTTTTGCTTCGAATGTAAACGTTGTTGATGAAGATTATTGGACATTTAAGGCTCCTGCTAAAACTGTAACAGCAGCTGATAAAGCTACGGATTATGAAAAAATCAATGTTTATCCTAATCCTTATTATGCTACAAATAGCCAGGAAGCCAATCGTTTTGATAACTTTGTGACATTTACTCATATGCCTAATGTCGCAACGGTAAGGATATTCTCTATCGACGGAACACTCGTTAGAAAACTGGATAAGAATGATACTGAACAGTTCCTTAGATGGGATCTTAGAAATAGTACAGATCTTCCGGTAGCATCTGGTCCTTATATTGCTTATATAGAATCAGATGATATGGCTAAATCCAAAACGTTGAAAATTTATGTCGTACAGCGTAACCAATTGGTTCAGTACTATTAAAAAACAGAGTTGAAAAAGTATTTATTAATTAATTGAGGATAAAAAAATGAAATCACTCATCAAAATTGTAATGTCTTCCGCTCTTTTGCTTGGCATACTAAGCGCAGGCGATGAAGCAAGAATCGGTACAAGCGGAGCTAATCAGCTATTAGTCCCGGTTGGTGCTAGAGGGGTTGCTATGTCTGGTGCCGACCTTGTGTACTCCCATGGAATAGAATCTTCCTACTGGAATCCGGCTGGGCTTTCCAGAATTGAAGGAGGTACAGTATTGGCAAGTCAAATGCAAATGTTTGGCGATGTCAATGTTAGCTTCTTTGGTGCTGGATCTAAGGTTGGTAATTCTGGAGCGGTGGGCTTAACAGTAAAATCTATTGATTTGGGAGATATTCCTATTACTACTGTGGAGGCGATGGATGGTACTGGATCTACTTTTAGACCAAATATGTCTACTATATCGCTGACATATGCTAATGCATTTAGTGATAAAGCAAGGTTTGGAGTATCCGTAAAGGCTATTAGTGAAAGTATACCAAGAGCATCTGCTTCTGCTTTTGCTCTGGATGCAGGTGTCCAATATGAAAACTTAAATGACATTCAGGGACTTGGTATTGCTCTCGCTTTAAAGAATATTGGTACAGATATGCATTATGAAGGAAGTGGTTTAACCACAACGGCAACAGATGATGCTAATCTTTCAGACTTTTATAATATTGAAGCTTCCTATGATAAGCTGCCTTCTACTTTTGATATGGCTGTATCTTACAAAGTGTCTGGAGCAACACTTGCTTTAACCTATACCAGTCATAATTTTAGATATGATGATCTTACTGTAGGTGGTGAATATCAATTAATGGATATGATATTTCTTAGAGGCGGGATGAGCCTTCCTCAGCTAGAAGATGACTCATCTCAAAAAGATGATGTTCTTGGCGGTGTGAATTTTGGAGCGGGTTTAAAGTACAGTTTATTTGGTACAAGCCTTCTTGTTGAATACACTTATAGAACACAAAAATATTTTGACGGGAACAGTTTAATCTCACTATCTCTAGGTTTCTAAAAAGTATATGTATAAAAAAGGGCAGTTTATCTGCCCTTTTTTTTTGCCTATTTAATTAAAAATTCGTTTTAGCATATTATATAATTGAGGGTTTGGCATATCTTTTCCCAAATAAATTTCTTCTTTCTTATTTTGCAATATCATTTCCCAGTGTAAATGAGATTCTTTTTTTGTACCTAAAGTACTTGCCCGTGTACCGGTATTTCCACTTTTACCTAACTGATCACCGGATTTTACAAAGGAACCTATTGTTATGCTTGAATCAATACTGGACAGGTGAGCGTATATGCTAATAACACGATAACCAGGAATAATATCGAATCCATGGTCCAAAAAAACCGATTTTCCAAGCAATACACTATTAAAAATATCTGAAGGAGTGTTCCCTACCCGCGCACTTGCTGAAAGAAGATTTACCCTATAGTCTGCAGGATATTCTTTATAATTATGATCAGCGCGAATTACAGATCCATCTGCAACCGCTCTAACAGGCGTTCCCCAATTAGCAAAAAAATCGATTCCCCGGTGTGTTCCGCTCCTATAATCTCTAGGAGCATTAGGCAATCTTGATGTTCTTTTTGGAACTGGCACCCCCTTGCAAGGTAATAATAGTGTAAGCGAATCCACCAATACTGTATCAAAATTAATTTGTTGATTGATATCACTGTTTTCAAATTCTTTAATAATACCTAAAAGATGAGCAGGGCTATTCCCTGGTTTATCTAATATTTGACAATTGATCAAATTGTTAAAAAAGATAAAACTGATTATTAACACAAATAAATTCATAGATTATTTATGTGATAATAAATAGTTTAGACCATTTAGAGTGCTATCTAACGGTTGCCCTGAAAATGATTGAATTTTCTCTCCCTTGATAATACTATCAGAAATTGTTCCCCCGAAAACATAAGGTTCCTCAAAATAAACCACTGCTGTAGGCAAAGAAATTAAATTAAGCGTATCAGCTATTGCCCATTCATATATTGCCCAGGAAGTCGGAATAAAAAGGACACCATCAGCCCAATTACGATTACGCTGTAAAAAGTTTAGTGCTTTATACTGTTTATGAGTCTGGAGGATTTTTAAGGTTATTCCTTTATTGCGGACATTCGTACGTATGGATCGATTTAATTTGTCCAGGGTGAGTTTATTCCCATTTTGCGATGATTTTAGTCCTAATAAATTCAAATTAGGACCTTCTAAAAAAAGAATATTCATTTTAACGGTAATAAGTTACCAATTATATACCCAATAATTATTCCAACCATAATACCTAGAGTAACAACTCTTCCTCTTGCCAATTTTTCTGTATATCCTTTCCGAATAGCAATACCTGATACTATTGTTCCTAAAGCATTTAATAGAAAAAAGCCTGGAATGGTTACAATTTTTACTATCAAAGGTCCGATAACGGGTATTAAAGTAATCAATGCAGCTAGACCTGCAAATAGCTGTGTAAAGATTCCAAATAAAATAGAAATAAAGATAATTATTTTTTTATCTATTCCAAAGTGTATTGCTATACCTATTAAAAAACAGGTAAAGATCCAAAGTAAAATCTTTTTTTTATATATTTTCCAAAATATTTTTTTATTCATCAATTAATGCTAAAATAGTTAATCCTTTATAATCTACGGAGGTCTGTATAATTCGTTTTTTTGATTCTCTTGAAACCCAAAGCTGTCTTATAATTGATGGAGAGATGATTTCACTCATAAAATAATCCGATGTTTCTTGTAATTTATCAGAATCATTATCCAATATTATGTCCAATCGATAATGATCACAGAGTATAGTATTTTCCCCATAGTTGACATTGATACTATCGGCCCAAAGGAACCTTGCTTTTCCAAGTTGGCCATTATGTTCAAATTTAAACCAATGGGCATCGAGCTTTACATAATTTGTTTTTTGAACCATTGCAAGCAGTGTAAAAATATTTTGTGTGTATTCTGTAATGGGTACCTTTTTATTTGAATCATATATTAATTCGGATGTCTCAGGATTATAATTAACATGGGTTTTCTTTTTATAATCACCTTGCTTAATATTTTTTCTCCAACCGCGAATACCATAATTATTTGAATCAAATTTACAAGAATAAAAATTTTTTGTTGGCCAAATCATATCTATAATGCCAACACTTCTAGCTTCGTATTCAATCGTATTTTGGTTATTAAAGATCTGTTTAACTTCAGCGACAGGAATATTAAAGACAGAAATATTATAATTCTGCCCAAGAATGCAATTAATAATTATAGAAAAGAAAAAGATCTTTTTAATTATTTTTTCCATGAGTAAAAATCAAATAAACCTAATATCCCAACACAAGGAATATATAAAGGCTGTATTAAAGACCAGACCATATAAACTAGCGGGGATATTGGGGTCTTAAATAATCTGCCTCCAAGAAAAATAACTATGCCCTCAAAAATAAATTTGATAAAAAACATAAATTGGATTCCTGGTATTAGTAATAAAAAACCAATTAACAGGGTTAAGTTGCAAAAAAATGCACTTATAAGAAAAATAAAAAATAGTGGTTTTTTATTTAAATTATTTCGAGCGTTAGATGACCATCTTATTTTTTGGTTTAGGAAGTCTTTAATTGATTTAACTGGTTTTGTTAAGACAAAAGAACGTGGGTTCATATTTATTATTCCCCCAATTTTTTCTGAAATTGCTTGGACTAAATACATATCATCACCAGAAATTTTATCTTTAACAGGGTGGAAACCATTTATCATTTCAAAACTTTTTTTTTTATATCCAAGATTTTGTCCACTACCAGACCAAAAAGTATTCCATCCACCTACACCTGCATTTGCGACAGTAATACTGAAAAAGTCAATCATTTGGTATTTACTGAAGAAAGATTTCCCTTCAACACGGGAAAACCCAATCGATATTCCTTTATTTTTTTGTACAGAAGATGCCATAGATTTAACCCAAGTTTTAGGGACACGGCAATCTGCATCAGTACTAATGATAATATTGCCTGCGGCATGATGAATTGCTTGTTGTAGAGCATTTTTTTTGGGAGTCATACTTTTATTAGTTTTTTTAATCTTTATATGGTGAAAAAATGAATATTTTTTTGCTGTTTCATCTATAATTTCTCCAGTACGATCTACAGAGCGATCATTTGCAATTATAATTTCTATTTTTTCCTTTGGATAATTTTGATTTATCAGGTCATCAATTAAATATTTTATATTATTTTCTTCATTTCTGGCCGCAATAACTATTGAAACTGTTGATAAATCATCAATTTCTTTTTCAACCTTAGGGTTATGTTTCAATAAACCAATAATTATGAAAACAACAAAACACAGGTATAAACCTGTGAATAAATATAACGCCATATGCATTTGATTAGAGGTTTAGCAATAAACCCGCAATCATGAAATATAATAAAACACCTAAAATATCAATACTGGTAGTCACAAATGGACCTGTAGCAATAGCTGGGTCGATATCTAATTTTCTTAAAAAAAGGGGTGTGATTGAACCTACAGAAACTGCCAGTAACATGGAAGCGCAAATACTAATCCCAACAACAATGCCAAGAATTGGGTCTGAATCTATAAATTTAAGTTTTGCAAAAACCCCCAGAAGGACCCCATAAAGTAATCCTAATATTATTCCTACACGGATTTCTTTAAAAAGAACCTTTAATTCACCACCTTTCTCAACTCTTCCAGTAGCCATTCCTCTAACAATTATTGTAGATGATTGTGTCCCAATATTTCCTCCCATCCCAATAATGATCGGGATAAAAGCAGCTAACGCAAGTATACTTTCTAACATGTGTTCAAAAGCACCAATTATATTCGCTGCTATAATACCTCCTATCCAGCTTGCGAATAACCATGGTAACCGTGCTTTGGCATTTTCCCAACTTGATTTTAGGAGAATTTCTCTGTCTTTACCGGCACCTGCCATTTTGAGAAAATCTTCTGTTGCCTCCTCTCTGATTACGTCAACAACATCATCCACAGTGATAATTCCTAGTATTTTATTACTTTCATCTAAAACGGGGACAGCAAGATAATTGTATTGGGCTACAATTTTAGCAACATCTTCTTGATCGGTTTCAGGCCTAACAGAATGAACCTTTTTGATCATAATATCACGCATTTTTGTATTTGATTGAGAAGTTGCCAAGGCGCGAAGAGATGCAACTCCTGTAAGGCGGCCATCATCTTCTGTCAAATAAAGATAAAAAACCATTTCAGCATCTTCTTGGTCTTGTAGTTTTTTTAATGCATTGCCGCAAGTTATATCTTGATGTAAGGTAAATATATCTGTAGTCATCAATGCACCAGCAGAATCTTGAGGATATCCCATTAATTCTTCAATTTCCGCTTTTTCTTCCCGTTTTAATAAATCAATTACTGACTGTGATTTATATTCATCGAGGTTGCCGAGTATATAGCTTTGATCGTTAACGGGCGCTTTACGAATTAGTGCTGAAATTCGCTCTGGATTTTCATTTTGTAACAAATTTTGGAGTATAGTATCATCTAATTCTATTAAAAATGATGCAGTTTGTTCATTTGCTTTTAAAATTGAAAAGACTTGTTCTTGTTCTTCATCTAGAAAGTAACGAAAAATTATTGCCAAATCAGCTGGATGAGTTTTATTGATTAATTTTTCTAAATTGGTATTAGCATTGCGACGCAATAGCCGTCTAAATGTATCACGCAAGATTGTGATTTCATGGTCAAAAAGTTCTTTTCTCATTTTTTTATACTATGATTAATTCCTCTAAATCCATGCACAACTAAAAACGATGATATAACTATAATCCAAGGAGCCACATGATCATGCCATAAATAAATAATACCAATATTTATATCAGTAAATGAAAATAGCATGGCAGTACCGTTATTAATTGAGTGTAGTATCAAACTGGGTATAACAGAGTTAGTTTTCCATGATAAATAACCCAGAAAAATTCCTAAAATATAAATTTGAATTAGCCAATAAGAATTCATGTGGATAATTGCAAAAAATAAACTAGTAACTAAAATCGCACGGGTCACATCTTTCCAGTGTTTTTCTAGAAATTTCTGAAGAAATCCTCTAAATAGTAACTCTTCACCAATTGGAGCAATAATTACAATGGCCATAAATAATAAAACAAATCCTGTAACAGTTTCTGGTTGCAAAGTAGAACTTAATTCGTTGATATATTCAGGTTGAGGAATAATCATTTGAATAATACGATCTAATTCATCAGAAAATACAGTTAAGCCAATGGAAAAATATATTGTGCTTAATAAAGTATTTTTTGAAACAGGGTGTAAACGTAGTCTATTAGTGATTGGTTCATTTCTTGATTTTAAAAACCAAAATAAGGGCACCAACATGAATCCTTGGCCTATTATAACAGAAAGAAAAGTATAAAATTTATTTGGTGTTTCGGATGAAACCATGCCGACCCCGATAATCAGCCAGCCGATCAATAAGGCAGATAGTATTGATGCGATTACAACCATAAAAGCCGTGCGAATTGTCAATGTGTCGTTTTCCATTCTGTTCAGGACCCCGAAAATTCATTTCATGAAAATTACGAATCTCAATTTTAAATTAGAAAAGGTGAATTGAATAATATAAAATATTTAAAATATATTGGTGTGTTAAAGATATTTAAATATTAGAGTTAATGTGGGAATTTTTATTATTGGTTTTTATATAGTTCATATAAAAGAATAGATCCAGCTATAGATACATTTAATGAATCGCCAAATCCATTTTTTGGTATTGATAGCATTATATCTAATTTATTATCTACTGTTTTTGATAATCCGTGGGATTCTCCTCCAAGAACTAAAACCCAACGGTTAGGGATTTCAAAATCCCGATTTAAGGATTCTCCACGGTGATCAGCGCCGATAGTATAATAGTTGTGTTCTTTAAAAATATTTATATTGATTCCTTGATGGATTGAAAGGTAGAAGTGAGCTCCCATGCCTGCACGAATTACTTTTGGGTTATATGGATCTAATGATTTTGGAGACAATGCGATGTTTTTTATTCGAAACCAAGCAGCTGTTCTAAATAGTGTTCCAAGATTTCCTGGATTTGAAATCTGATCCAAATACAGCCAATTATTAGATATGAAATTAAATTGACTTTGCTCTGGTAAATTACAAATTGCAATAATGCCAGATGGTGTTTTTGTAAGTGCGATCTTATTGATCTTTTTCTTTGATAAACATTCAATATAGTGTCCTTTAGAAATTAGATTTTCAATAAAGCCAGGGTTCTTAATTTTAAATTTTTCGGTATAAAGTACGATGTGAAACATAAAGTCATTTTTTACAGCTTCAGTTATAATTCTTTTCCCTTCTATCAAAAATTGTTTGTATTTCAATCTATATTTTTGATGTTTAAGAGATTGAAAATATTTCACCATGTTATTTGTAATCATATTAAATGTTTATTTATAAAATTTTTAAACAATTGTATTAAAAAAATCCTGAATCTTATAATAATTATTACAATCTTAACCCCAATTAGGTATCAACAAAAGTGAAACTTATATCTGGTAATTATACATTATAGTGTGAATATTAAAATAGAATTCTGCACAAATGTATCTTGGTGTCTCCCAATCAACCAAGTAATTTAAAATCAGTTATAATTGGCGTATAACAATATGAGCAAGCATTTACCAGATCACAAAACTGATTTTTCCAACTGGTATACACAAGTTGTAAATCGGGCTGGCTTAGCAGAATATGGACCAGTTAAAGGAACTATGGTTATTTGTCCCTATGGATTTGAGCTCTGGGATAATATAAAAAATGTATTTGATAAAATGATTAAATCTACTGGACACATTAATGCTTATTTCCCTTTATTTATTCCTAAGTCATTTCTGATTAAAGAAGCCGAACATGTGGAAGGATTTGCTAAAGAATGTGCTGTTGTAACACACACAAAACTAAAATCGGATGATAAATATGGAATAATTGTAGATCCTGAATCTAAACTCGAAGAAGAAATAATTATACGCCCCACTTCAGAAACAGTAATATGGTCTATGTATAAAAAATGGATTCAATCGTATCGAGATCTTCCAATCTTGATCAATCAATGGGCTAATGTTGTACGTTGGGAAATGCGTACCCGTTTGTTTTTACGTACTTCGGAATTTTTATGGCAGGAGGGTCATACGGCTCATGCAACAGCTGAAGAAGCGCAGAAAGAGACATTAGATATTTTAGAATTTTATCGCATCCTTGCTGAAGATTATTTAGCGATACCCGTAATTTCAGGATTAAAAACTGAATCCGAAAAATTTGCTGGGGCTGATAAAACATATTGTATAGAAGCTATGATGGGAGATAAGAGGGCATTACAAGCTGGCACATCTCATAATTTGGGTCAAAATTTTGCAAAAGCATTTAATGTTACATTTCAAACGAAAGATAATAAAGAAGAATTTGTTTGGGCTACAAGCTGGGGTATAAGCACCAGGTTGATAGGAGCAGTTGTTTTAACGCATGGCGATCAAAAAGGTTTGAGACTGCCACCAAGAATAGCTCCAATTCAGGTGATAGTAATCCCTATTTTTAAAAGTAAAAAGCAAAAAGTTGAAGTTAAGGAATATCTGGATTTAATAATTTCTAATTTAAAAAAATCTGCTATTCGTATTTCTGTAGATTGGTCAGATAATTCTCCAGGGTTTAAATATAACGAATGGGAGATGAAAGGAGTCCCACTTAGAATGGAAATCGGGCCTCGTGACATACAAAGCAATAATGTTGTTTTAGTAAGAAGAGATAATAGCGAAAAACAAATTTTAGATAAAAAAGATTTGGTAAAAAAAATCCCTAGTTTACTTAATGATATTCAAATGGGATTATTTAAACAAGCACAAAAGTTTCAAAAAGAAAATATATATAAGGTTATTAATTACGATAGATTTAAATCCATCATAAAAAAAGGTGGTTTTATCCGATGCGGATGGGATGGAACAGAAAAAACAGAAAAAAAAGTTAAAGAAGAAACAAAAGCGACAATCAGATGCATCCCATTTAATGAGAAACCTTCAGGAATGACTTGTATTTTTTCTGGCAATCCAGCAAAGCACGAGGTTATTTACGCTAAAGCGTACTGATTTTTATTTTACTCTGATCTTATTTTCCAAGTATAAAAGTGGTTATTCACACGCAAGTAATTGTATTAAAATCTTTTCCTTATGGAGATACAAGCTTGATTGCTAGATGTTTTAGTAAAGATTATGGTAAAATTAGTTTTATTGTAAAAGGAGCTAGATCAAAAAAATCTCCAAAATCATCTCAATTCCAGCCAATAAGTTATCTTGATATAATATATCGTGATAAACCCAATCAAGAATTAAAATTAATTAACAAGGCAGATTTTCGTGAATCATGGCCTGGAATATTACAGGATTTAAGGTCTATTACATTATCAATGGCAATTCTTGAAATGACAGAAAAAACATTATCAGAATATGACCCACACCCAGAATTATTTAATAAACTTGTTGTAGTACTTAGAGAATTCAATAAAAAAAATATTGATACCAATATTTTATTTTGGTTTTATGAATGTACATTACTTACACATCTTGGGTTTCGTCCTAGCCTTGATCAGAGACAATTTCCAGGAATTGTACTCCCTGATTTAAATAATGGGCCTAATAGTGTTTTTATATTAAAAAAATTATTAGAGCAAAATATTCATAATATTCCAGCTGAATTGATTACTTCGCAAGATAGAAAAATCATTAGTAATTATCTATGGATTCTAATGCAATATCATTTTGATGGTTTAGAGGGAATTAAATCTATGGCAGTTGTCAGAAAAATCTTATCAGATGCTTAATAATATTTTAATAGCTAATGCTGATCCAAGGAACTATTTAGGAACAAAAGAATTATGTATATTTATTAAGTTATGAGATATCAATTCCAATCTAATCGTGGGGAATTTTCATATAGACCGAGTTTGTTTACAGATTCTATAAAACTATTGGTTTCTATCAATTTTAGTATATTTTTACTACAATCATTATCAGGGTCTGATAGATTGTTTTTTGAACTGTTTGGTTTGGTTCCAAAGCAGATTTGGACACAATACATGATATGGCAACCTTTTACATATTTATTTTTTCACGGAGGAATTTGGCACGTTCTAATTAATATGTTTGTACTATGGATGTTTGGGAGTGAATTGGAACGTCTGTGGGGTAAGCAACATTTTCTTAAATATTATTTTATAACAGGAATCGGTTCTGGAATATTGACAACTTTGTTTTCTCTAAATTCTGCTATTCCTGTTGTAGGAGCGAGTGGTGCTGTTTTTGGTGTATTACTTGCTTACGGAATTACATATCCAAATCGTATAGTGTATCTATATGGTATTTTCCCCATAAAATCCATTTTTTTTGTCATTGGTATTGGTGTTATAGCATTTGTATCATCTTTCAATAGTGTGACACAAATAAGTCATATAACCCATTTAGGTGGTATGGTGATAGGATATGTTATGTTAAAAAGTCGTTGGAATTGGAAAAATATTTGGTTTTCTATTCGGAAAAGTACATTAGAGTATAAAATACAATTAGAAGAAAAGAAAATATCTCATCGCCAAGAATTAGAGCAAGATATTAACAAGCTCCTAGATAAAATAAATCGAAATGGTTTTCATAGTTTATCCGATAAGGAAGAAAAACGATTATATGAAAATAGTAAATCACTTTATAGGCATAAAAAAAAGAACTAATTGAGGCTTGATGTATCGGATAGAATACCTCAAAGGTTATTATATAATTATTTTTAACTTGCTTAATAAATAAAGGATATAATATGGATCTTGGAACAATTATAGGCCTTTTATCAGGAACAGCTATTATAATAATTGGAATTCTTTTAAGTGGAGGTAATGTTTTTTGGTTCACGCAGCTTCATGCATTAATTATAGTAATTGGAGGGACTCTGGCTGCCACAATGGTTAATCTTCCGATTCATGCTGTGGGGAATCTTTTCGCAATAATAAAAAATGTATTTACAGATGAAGTATATGATTATAAAAAAACAATAGATGACATAGTGCTAATAGCTGAAAAATCAAAAAAAAATGGATTGCTTTCTTTGGAGAGAGAACTTCCTGAGATTCAAAGTGTTTTTCTTCGCAATGGACTTGAATTAGCAATAAATGAAAAAGAATCATCTCGTTTAAGAACATTCTTGAATTTAGAAATAGATAATATTGCTGTTCGCCATATAGCAGGGCAGGAACTTTTTTTATATATGGGTTCATATGCCCCAGCATTCGGTATGCTTGGAACTGTACTTGGGTTAATTGTAATGATGAATAATTTTTCTGGTGGAGGAGGTGATTTTAATATTAATTATAATGTGGCAGATAAGTTTGCTGAATTGCTTAAAGGAATGGGAACAGCATTAATTACTACTTTTTATGGAGTGTTTTTTGCGAATATGGTTTTTTTACCTATTGGAGGAAAATTAAAACGAAAATCTGAAAATGAATTAATGTTAAAAAATATTGTATTAGAAGGGATTATTAGTATTCATGCAAGGGAACATCCTATTTTAATTAAAGAAAAATTAATGACCTTCGTCCCTGCTAACAGGCGTAATGATCCAGAAAGTATTAGTGAAAAAAGGGAAAATCAATCTTCTTTGTCTGGAATTAAAAATAAATTAGAAGAAGGAAAAAATGAGGAAACAATATCTGAAGAAGAAAAAACCAATAATTANATAAAATGGCNCNAATACGACGTCCTATTACACAAGATGAACGTAAAGCCAAGGCNACTGCATGGGCACTTACTTTCGCAGATATGGNTACTCTTNTGCTAACATTTTTTGTNCTTTTNCTTGTAATGCTAAATGATGCGGATGAACATATTGATAATATTATCAATAAGTTGTTGGATGAAACNTACGAAGAGCTTAAAGATAATGTNATATCATCTNAGGTNTCNGTNAAGCGAGTAACAAAAGGAATTAAGATAACTATGCGNGGGAGATTATTTAAATCTATGTCTGCTGATGTAGATCCAAAAGTACTTCCACTATTNTCCCAGATTGGTGNNATAATACGATCATCTAAGATTATNGGTGTAAGTAATAATCCTGATTATAGATATCTTTTAGATGAAATCGAAAAAAGGAATAGTTTACTAAATGTNGAAGTNCGTTGTGAAGGNCATACGGATGANCTAAAGTTACCNAAAACCGCAGAATACCCTAGTAATTGGGAATTATCTTCTGCTCGTTCATTNAATTTTGTCCGGCTGTTAAGTANATATGCAAAAATGCCACAAAATNTATTTTCTGCAATGGGATATGGTGAATTCAGNCCNGTTATCAATNTAAAAGAACTTAAAAANANANAAGATATTAATGAAGCNCGCGCTCAAAATCGNCGTGTGGAAATTTATCTTGATGCTTTTTTAAAAAATAAAACTGAATTTAAAATATAACCTTTTCTCATTATTTTAATTNTNGTTNTANATTTTNTGGAATTACTTTAAANACCTTTTCTCCAGGTTTTGCCATCCTNAACCTTTCCCTTGCTAATTTTTCAATATAATCCAGATCATTTTCTAAACGTGATTTTTCTGATTTAAGTTGNTCTCTTTCTTTTCTTAAANAACTTATTTGTTTTTGGATTTCAGCCCTTTCTTTTTTTAGCTTNTAGAGCTGAAATATTCCNTGNTCTCCAAAAATGAATACAATTAAAAGAATAAATCCTATTAACAATAAAACACCTCGAACAAAATTTTTTTGCAAGTTTGTTGATTGTCTACGGATATTTCTGGGAGGTGAATGACGCTGTAATTTTCCGTATTTCATTTTCTTGATGTGCCTAAAACTCCCATGTTAGCTAAAATTGCTTTTTCTCCAAGATGTTCTTCAATTCTTAATAACTGATTATACTTGCAGACTCTATCTGTTCTAGATGCAGATCCCGTTTTAATTTGTCCCATACCCATTGCCACTGAAAAATCAGCAATTGTAGTATCCTCTGTTTCACCAGAACGATGTGAAATAATCGCTCCAAAATTGGAATCTTTAGCCATTTTTATTGCTTCAATAGTTTCGGTTACAGTACCTATTTGATTTAATTTAATTAAGATCGCATTCATAGATTTTTCATCAATAGATCGTTTTAATCGTGATTGATTTGTAACAGTTAAATCATCCCCAACAATTTGAATATTTTCACCTAGTTCTGTTGTTAATTGAGCCCATCCATCCCAATCATCTTCACTGAGACCATCCTCAATTGATATAATAGGATATTTATTTACAAAATTACTTAAATAAGCAATCATATCTTTTGTAGAAAGTGATTTATCTTCCGATTTTAATTGATATTTTCCATTGTTATATAATTCACTTGCAGCAACATCTAAGGCAATAAAAATGTCTCGTCCAGCTTTATACCTTGTTCTTTGAATTGCCTCCAGAATAAGATCCAATGCTTCTTCATGAGATGACAAATTAGGAGCAAATCCACCTTCATCACCAACTGCCGTACTTAAATTTTTAGTTTGTAAAACTATTTTTAGATGGTGAAAAATTTCTGTCCCCATTCGTAAAGCTTCTGAAAAGGTCCTTGCCCCGAAGGGGAAAACCATAAACTCCTGAATGTCTAATGTATTATCCGCATGACTACCTCCGTTTAAAATATTCATCATTGGGACTGGCAATAGTATTGCATTTTCGCCACCAAGGTATTTAAACAAAGGTAACCTACTATAATTAGCAGCGGCCCTTGCTGCAGCAATAGAAACTCCGAGTAATGTATTACTTCCTAGACTTGATTTATTTTCTGTACCATCTAAATCTATCATTATATTATCAAGTTCAGATTGATTAGTTGCATCAAATCCTTTCAATGTATCATAAATAACTGTATTAATATTGGTTACCGCTTTGCAAACTCCCTTTCCCATATACCGTTTTTGTTCTTTATCCCTTAGTTCAATAGCTTCATGTTCACCAGTAGAAGCACCTGATGGAACTGCTGCTCTACCTCTAGATCCATTTTTTAATGTAATATCAACCTCTACAGTAGGATTCCCGCGAGAATCAAGGATCTCACGAGCATGTATTATTTCAATGGCAGAATTCAAGATTTACTCCCGTAAATTAGACAACCAAATTATATTTGACCCTGAACACTATTCAACATCAATAAACAAAAATTTATTATTTGAAACATATATACAAAATATTCATTAAATAACAATGATTACAATTACACGATTCAAAGAAACTGATTATAAAAAATGGGAAGTGTTTATTAGAGAAAGTAACAATGGTACTCTTTTCCATTTAAGAAAATTTTTGGGATACCATCCGAAAAATAGATTTGTAGATCATAGTCTAATGGTATATAAAAAAGAAAAGCTTATATCTGTTTTCCCAGCTTCTATAGTAATAGATAATAATAAAAAATTTCTGATTTCACACCCTGGATCTTCGATGGGTTCTTTTGTTCTCCCTGTCAATTTATCTATAGCAGATGGAATAAATATTAGCAAAGTGTTTGTAAACTATGCCCGTTCACAAAATTTTGATGGTATTAGAATTACATTACCCCCCAGTTTATATCAAAGAAGAATATCAAATTATATGGATTTTTCGTTTTTTAGACAGGGATTTACTTACATGAAACGAGATATTAGTAGCATATTATTTTTAGAAGATAATATAGAAAATAATATAAAAAAATTCCGCCCTTCACACTTCAGGGCAGTCCAAAAGGCAAAAAATTTTGGTGTTATAGTTCGAGAATCAGAAGATTATTCAACATTTTACAATATTTTAGTCAAAAATCTTAGTATTAGACATAATGTTTCTCCAACTCATACTTTGAAAGAATTATTAGATATAAAAAACCGATTTCCAAAGGATATAAAACTATTTGCAGCTTATCTGGACAATGAAATGCTTGCTGGGGCAATCAATTTTATTTTAAACAAACATGTTGTTTTAGCTTTTTACATCTGTCATAATGAAAAATATCAGAAATATCGTTCTCTTAATCTTTTATTTTATTTTATTTTTAATTGGGCGATCAATAAGGGCCTTAAAATTTATGATTTTGGGACATTTACTGTAGATGGGGAGCCAAATATGGGCCTAGGTCGATTTAAAGAAAATTTTGGGGCAAGCGGTATATTCCGAGATACTCTACAATTAAACCTAAATTAATATATGTCAATTAAATCATTGGGGAAACATTCGCTTATATATGGTTTTGGTCATATACTAGCCCGTCTTATAACATTTTTTTTACTTCCTTTATATACTCATGTGTTTACTCCCGAAGAGTATGGTGTTGTTTCTCTTGCATATGCATTTATGGGATTCACGATGATTTTCTACCGTTATGGGATGGATACTGCTCTTCTTAAATATTCTGTTCAGAAAAAAGGTCAAGAAAAAAAAGAATACATTTC
Organism: Fidelibacterota bacterium; assembly: GCA_002718285.1. Next base: position 87,642 of record PBAR01000011.1, on the reverse strand, counting down.
TGTAATTTATGGAATTCAAGTGATAACTAGTTTATCATTTTCTAGTATTCTTTTTTTTACAAAGGATATTATTGCTAAAGTTGTATTAGGCGTAGACCGGCCAGATTGGATTGTTTTACTTTCTGCAGTTTTGCTTCTAGATGCACTATGGAATATGCCAATACTTTTATTGCGCGCTGAGGAAAAGCCTATACCTTTTGTTTGTTTTAATTTAGTTAATGTTTTATCCACAATGGGGTTTAATATATTTTTTGTTGTTATGCTTAAAAAGGGTATAGCAGGAGTTTTGCTAGCAAATTTGATTGCTTCTAGCATTGTATTTGTTTTTTCATTACCTGTAATAATAAAACGTGTTAGTTTTAAGAGAATACGTTCTAAAACACTTAATACTGTTTTTAAGTTTGCTATCCCTTTTTTACCAGCTGGAATATTTACAATGATTATGGAGTTGGCAAATCGTTATTTATTAAATTGGATGAATGGTACGAAAGATGTTGGTCTTTATTCAGCAGGACACAAACTTGGTGTTTTCGGTTTAATTATAGTTATGGGCTTTAATATGGGATGGACACCTTATTTTTTGAAAAGAGGGAAAGAGCCTGGTGCACGAAAAGATTTCGCACATGCATCAACACTTTTTTTGGGATTACTGGGGTTTGTTATCGTTATAATAAGTTTATGGGTTCCTGAAATAATGCGGCTTTCTATCGGTACAAAGACTTTGATAGGTGAGAAATTTTGGGGTTCTGAAGATATTGTATTCTGCATATTATTAGCCTATTTCTTTTTTGGCACTTATGTTATACAGTTACCAGGAATTTATATGAAGGACATTACCAAATGGATTCCTTTTTTTAGAGCTGTTGGAGCATTAGTAAATATTTCTTTAAATATTATATTGATTCCTATTTACGGAGTCGTAGGGTCTGCCTGGGCGACTGTTTTTGCGTTTGTATTTATGAGCTTATCTATTTTTATCCGATCCAATAAAATTTATCCAATTCCTTATAATTGGTCTTCCTGGGTTTTCCCAATAATATTTATGGGTATTGTTTTTATAACAGGTGAAGATAAATGGACCCGATTAGCCGTTACTTTTTTTTATCCAATTACTTGGTATTTATTCATAATTAATAATAAAGAGAAATCAATTTTAAAAAGTTTCATAAAATGATTGTTGTAGTTTCCTGTCAGCATTTTCCTAATGACGAACGTATTTATCATAGACAAATAAAAACTTTATTAAAAAAAAATACTTTTATAAGGTATTTTACTCGATCTAATTATGATTTAGATTTATCTGAGCCTGGATTAAGTCATATAAATTTATCTTCCAACTTATCAATTAAATCTTATTCACAAAAGGTCTTAAACTATCTTAAAGTATCAGATCCACCTGATTTTTTACATATACATGAACCAGAACTTTTGGACTTTGCGAAACTTGTAAAGAAAAAGTTTCATTCTAAAATTATTTATGATGTTCATGAAGATCTTGATGCTATGTATCGCACTTTTTCTCGGCGGTCAAAAATAGTTAAAGAAACTATAATATTATATAAAAGTAAAATTGAAAAAATGCATCTTAAGTTTGTTGACCATATTATTTTGGCAAATTATCCTTTAGAAAAAACCGTATACCATAAATTAGGTTTTAAACCATCGGTAATAGAGAATTTTCCAGAAACAAAATATATATCCAATTTTGACAATAATGGTAATCGTGGACTATCAATAATTTATCATGGCCATATTGCTCCAGAAAGAGGCATTAGTGATTTAATAGAAGCGATGCCGAAAGTCATATCAGAAATACCTGATATTTCTTTAACTATATTAGGTTCATTTAGAACGGAAGAATTTGAAAAACAGCTAAAGGAATATATATTAAAAAACAAACTTTTTGATAATGTATTTATTAAGTCGCAAATACCATATGTAGATGTATGGGAAATACTAAATAAAAATTCTTTGGGTATAATCCCATTTAGAGATAATCCTTTAACACAAAAAAATACACCAACAAAACTTTTTGAAATGATGGCTTCTGGATGTCGAATTATTGCATCAGATCTGCCTCCGATACGTAATTATGTATCAAAAACGGTACATTGGATAATTCCTGGAAATAAATTTTCCATTGCAAAAGGTATAATAGATGCATTTAAATCTATAAATAAATCTGATTGGATTGAAAAAAACAGAAATCTCATTAAGAGTAAATATAATTGGGAATCAAGAATGAATGATTTAATGAGTTTATATAATTCGAAATGAAAATATTATATATCTCTCCAGAAAATACTGTTGGAACACTGTCTTTATGGAAAAAAGAACATGAGGCAAATGGACATGAATGCCGCACAGTTACATTTTTTAAATCTCCAAAAGATTTTGATGAAGATATTTGTTTAGAGCTTCCATTCAATTTTACTAAACCTTTTATGGCTTATATAAGAAATCAAGTATTTAAACTATATAGAGGAGAAGCTGGTTATTATAAAGAAAAAACTGGTTGCCCCCCAGTTTGGAGGCCAGAAGGTTGGGTAGATTCACAGTTTTTCAAATTTAAAGATTGGTTATGGAGACCAGCTGTGTTGAAAGCTATAGATAGATATAATTTATTTGATTTTGATGTTGTTCATTTTGATAGTGGTATGGACTTTTTAAAAGATGAAAGTTTTGTGAATGCTCTTCACAAAAAAGGGAAAAAGATTATTTGTCATTATCATGGTGAGGATCTTCGAAGCAGAGGAGTAATGCCTTTTATAGATAATATTTCAGATTTAAACTTGACAAATGAATTGGATTTACTCCACAAACATCCAAATATTCAATATTTGTTTTTACCTTTTGATACTAGCCAATTTAGTGTTAAAAATAAAGTTTCAGATGTAATTAGAGTTGCACACTCCCCTACAAACAGGTACTATAAAGGTTCCGACACTATCATTTATGCATGTAAAAAATTAGAAAAGGATGGCCTTATAGTTTTTGATTTAATTGAAAACTTATCTTATAGAGAGGCTCTGGAAAGAAAGAAACTTGCAGATATTTTTATAGATCAAATTGGTGAATTTGGCGGATGGGGATACGGTATGAGCTCTATTGAGTCTTTATCAATGGGGATTTGCACATTGACAGAGATGAACAAAACATACCAGAAGTTTATACCAGATCATCCTTTTATTCACGTTGATTCCCGCTCAATAATTTCAGTTCTTAGATCATTAGTTAATGATAAGAATAAAATTATTGAATATGGGTATAAATCCAGATCATGGGTAAAAAATTATCACGATATTAAAAAAGTATCAAAAAACTTGTATAGATATTATAAATCTATTGGTTTATAAATATGAAACAAGAGATTTATAATCCAACCTTTTTATTTTTCTCAAGATTACTAAGTTTTATACTTTTTCCATATTATTCAATAATTAATCTTTTTAGATATAAAAATTCATTCCATAAAAAGTTGATAAAAACAATTCTTGTTACAGAATATCATCGTATTGGAGATGTAATAATGATAATCCCTGCTCTTCGAGAATTGAAATTACATTTTAAAAATGCTAGAATTATTTTATTGTGCTCCTCAATAACTACTCCTTTAGCTCGTAATTTAAATTTAGTAAATGAAGTTATTGCTTTTGATGCACCTTGGACAACATGGTCTTTTTCTTTATTAAAATGGATTAAAGTTCTTGATACTGCTATTTTATTAAGAAAAAGAAAAATTGATTTAGCGATCGACTTTAAAGGTGATATCAGAAACAGCTGGTTTCTATGGCAAATTAAAAGTAATCATAGTATTGGATTTACAAGTGCTGGGGGAAGTTATTTTTTTTCCAAAACTTTCCCTTTCCCTTTTGAATTGCATCAGACAAAACGTGCTTTACATCTAATTTCAAAAATAGTGGGGAAGCCTTCTATTTTAAAGTGGAAAACATGTTTAATTAAAAAACATGGATATGTAGTTTTACATTCTGGTACCAGTGATGAAAGAAGAAGTTGGCCATTAAATAATTGGATTGAATTAATAAATTATTTAATACCCTATTATGAATTAGCAATTGTTAAAACTAATGATTCAAATGATTTAATTAGTATGATAAAAAAGCATAGATTGCCGATTCATGTTTTTGAAGGAAATATAATTAAATTTAAAAACTGGCTTCAAAATCAAAGGCTGTTGATTGCGCCAGATTCAATGGCAGGACATTTAGCAACTTACTTGTTAATACCTGTTATTTCTATATTTGGTTCCCAAAATCCAGAACTGACAAAACCATTAGCTGAAAATGTTGTGGTTGTAAAACCAGAGATAAAATGTGCACATCCGAAACGACACTGGAGGCTTTGTTCTTTATGTATACAATCCATAGACCCATTTTTGGTATATAAATCGACTGTAGATTTACTTGGAAAAATAAAAAAATAAAATTGTTGTGAATTAGTTGATTGTGTGTAAATTCGCTTCATAGGAAAGAGATTGACTCTGAATTCAACCACAAACAAAGTACAATCTAAGAATAAGATCGGGGGTAGTTTGCCCCCGTTTTCATTAGAAACCAAACCAAGGAGGTATTAGCATGGCTGATATCAATGCAACCGTTGCAAATGCGGCATCCGGAATTGTTGGCGTGATTAAAGCACTTATAGTACTATTTGTTTTCGTTAACATCATATATTCCACAGGATTTGATCCCATTGGCGGAATTGTTGAACTGGTAAACACCTTTTTAGATGGTGGATTTGCTGGACTCTTAGCTCTGTTGGTGTTTCTCTCGTTTCTTGGGTAATTAACACAGGCCATATCTTGGGTTTTGTTTTTTCAAAGCCCATAGCCTCTACCAACAGGAGTAACCTATGCTAAATGGTATAAAAACCCTCAACGAGTGGCTCGGCACAGCAATAGAATTGTTAAAATCCCTAGTTGTTGTTGGAATTATCGTTGGAATCTTGTTTGATGACTTTTTTGGAGTCATTGGTGGACTTGGGCGTATAATGGCCCAATTTGGAGATGCAGGATTCGCGGGAATTCTAGCACTGATGATACTCGTGATGTGGTACGAGAAGAAATAGCGCGAAAATAAATCCGCTCCAACGCCTCAGTAACTCTGAGGCGTTGTCGTTTTTGCCATCCCTTGAAAAAAAAGTAGATTTACTGAATAGTTATAAACTTGATTCTTTGAATATATCATCATTTTGACTGATTTTAAGAAGTAAATTTTTTTTTTCTATTATTAGATGATGATTTCTCGAGTATAGTTGTAAAAAATTTATTTAGAACTTCAGCTCTACTTTCTTCTGATTGAAGAGATATTAATTTCTGCTCTACAAATGTGGGTAATTGTATCATATCTAATAACTCAAATGTTATCTTTTTTGATATGTGTCTTTTAAGATCTTTGACACCGCCTAGGGATATAATTATTTTTAAATATTTCTCTTTTAATGGTTCAAATAATGATGAAGGAATTGGAACTAACTCTGGCAAATAGCTTATTTCTCCAATGGTTAAATTATTTAACATAGATTTTTTTTCTAGCTTAAATAATTTTTCCCCTACACATACTATATCCAAACGACCATCACTATATTGGTTTATAACTTTCTTTATTGATACAGTACATCCTATATCTGCAAATTTCCTGTTACCATTGTTTATAATACCGAATTCACTTTGATCTTTTATACATTGTTTAATCAGTTTTTTATAGCGTTCTTCAAAAATATGAAGATAGATAAATTTGTTAGGATATGCTACTATATCTAGAGGAAATAATTTTAGCTTCATTTTTTAATAAAAATAATTAAAGTTTTAATGNTTAATCATATTTACANNAANNCCTTTAATTTAATTTATCTCATAAGTTATAATGATCGTTTTGATTTAAGGATAGTAATAGATTTGACACTATGATATTACNATCATTTTTTTACATTTTAGTATTAATAGGATTTTTATTTGCGGATATACATGTNTTCAANCGTAGNGCNGGCAGTGAATCAGAAATAAAAACTTTAGTAGAAAGAAAATTACTTTATATGTCAACGAANGATTTAGCAANNTCTTTNTCTTCAAAACTTTTTGAAAATCAAGAACGAAAAAAACTGGTTCTATATATTAAAGGGAAACGAATAAAAATATCNGGNTANACTAGTTTTGTAATGATTGATGATATCCCTTACCAGATGACAGATATGGTTCTTGTAGAATCTGGAGATTTATATTTACCAGCAAATGAATTTATTAGAATTTTAAAAACAGCGGTAATGCCTGGAATAAATTTTGATGCAAAAAAAGAATTTCTTGATATNGATGTTGTTCGATTTAACATCATTGGTATGAATGTAGAAACTAAATCAAANGGTACNATTATTAAGCTNAATACAAGAAAACCATTTTCNGAACGTAATATNAGTTCATTTATAAANAAGCACGGNTGGTATTATATAACAGTTGCAGGAGCTATGGTTGATACGATTGCAATAGATGGNNCAGAAACGCGAGGAGTAATCAGAAGAATTGAATCGGANCAAATTGGTGAAACNGCTCAGATTGCATTNAAGTTAAGATCTGAAGTAATTAGCCANGATTGGTATCANAGNTTAGATCCAAATGAAATTGTAATTACTCTNAGAACTCCTATGGGNAAAAATNAAGCTAGNATTGATGATGTTAAAAATCGTTGGAAACTAGATACAGTNGTTTTAGATGCTGGGCATGGAGGTAAAGATCCTGGNACAGTAAGCCGATTTGGAGTTAAGGAAAAAGATATTGTNTTNGATATTGCTAAACGTATNGGNCGTTTATTGGAAACAAANACGAAAATAAAAGTTNTCTATACTAGAGAAGAAGATGTATTTATACCCNTAAGAAAAAGAGCAGAGATTGCAAATGAAAATAATGGGAAATTATTTATAAGTATTCATGCGAATGCAAATAATAATAGAACCATTCAGGGTTTTGAAACATATTTTTTAAGCCCAGGTAAAAGTGAAGATGCAATTATGGTAGCTTCAAGGGAAAATTCTGTTATTCAAATGGAAGAAAGAAGACCAGGGTATGAAAAATTAACAGATGAAGGTCTTATTATGGCAACAATGACTCAAAGTATGTTTATGAANGAAAGTGAGGANCTGGCTGCTGTAATTCAGATGGAAATGGANAAGCGTTTAACNTCTCCTAACNGAGGAGTTAAACAGGCNGGATTTTATGTGCTTTATGGAGCTTCCATGCCACANGCGTATTTAGAGGTTGGGTTTTTATCCAACCCAACNGAAGANAAAGCACTCAAAAAAGCANCTCANCGCCAGAAAATAGCTCAGGCAGTTTACGAAGCAATTAANCATTTTAAAGAATCTAACGAAAAAATTTTAGCAGAAGAATAAGANATGGATAATCGNCCTATNGGTGTTTTTGATTCTGGGATAGGNGGCCTGACAGTCGTNAATGCNCTAACNAAGATTTTACCGAATGAAACAATAATTTATGTAGGTGATACAGCTCGTGTTCCTTATGGAAATAAAAGCACAAAAAGAATTAAGCAATATTCTTTAGAAATAACTAGTTGGCTCATTCAGAAGGAATGTAAAATGATTGTAGTTGCATGTAATACGGCATCTTCCCATGCTTTAGATATATTAAAATCAAATTTTAATATNCCAATTATTGGAGTAATTGAGCCAGGGGTTAAAGCTGCTTTATCTATCACAAATAATTATCGAATTGGTGTTTTGGGNACCTATGGGACAATTAAATCCGATGCATATGGCNATGCTTTAAAAAANNTNAACNAAAAGATCAAAGTTTTTAANCAGGCATGNCCCTTATTTGTNCCTTTNGCTGAAGAGGGNTGGGTTGATGGAAATGTTCCTGAATTAATTTCAAAAACATATCTTNAAAATATTATTGCTTCTAATGTTGATACCTTAATATTAGGATGTACCCATTATCCATTATTGAAGCAAACAATTAAAAAAGTAATTGATGGTGAAATTTATCTAGTAGATTCTGGAGAAACTACTGCTTTGANTGTACANGCAGTTATGAAAAAGTNCGAATTCTTTTCAGANAATAATAAATCAAGTAATATTCTTTGTCNTGTAACAGATTCAGTAGAATTGTTTGAANCTTTAGTTGGGAGATTCCTTGATGNTCCTATAAGTGATATTTNNCACATTGAATCNTTCTNAATTTNCATCTTTACTAAAATCATTATATAATCTCCAACGTTTNGGAATTAAACTTGGNNTAGAGCATACTTNTCATCTTCTTNATTCGATTGGNAATCCTCAAGATGATTTAAGATTTATACATGTAGCAGGNACTAATGGTAAGGGATCAACCTGTGCTATAATNGAAAGTATTTTACGGGCATCGGGTAAAAAAGTTGGATTATATACTTCTCCTCATTTATGCAGATTTAATGAACGTATAAGAGTAAATGNTATCCCAATAAGTGATGAAGATATAATTATTTTTATGAGAAAAATATCAAAAGACATTAAAAAAATTAAATCAACCTTTTTCGAAACATCTACAGCAATGGCCTTCGATCATTTTAAAATGAAGAAAGTAGATATAGCAGTAATTGAAACTGGCCTAGGAGGTTCTCTTGATTCAACAAATGTAATTATTCCAGATTTATCAGTAATTACATCTATTTCTATGGACCATAAAGATATTTTGNGAGATACCGTTGAAAAAATAGCTATGGAAAAAGCTGGAATTATTAAATCAGAAATACCACTTGTTTTTTCTGAACAAAAAAAAGTAGTTGAAGATATTCTAATAAAAAAAGCAAAAAAGGTTAATTCTAAGTTTGTAATAGTAAAAGATTGTTTTGTTAATAATATTTCATTAAATAAATATGGGTGTAAATTTTTTTTTGAAGATGAATTATATAGACTTCCTCTTATTGGGGTTCATCAAGCTTATAATGCCGCTCTTGCTATAAAGGCTATTAAAAACTATGATGAAACAATTAAAACTAGCCATTTACGATTGGGAATAAAAACTGTTCACTGGCCTGGTAGGCTTGAACTTGTTGATAAATTTATTTTTTATGATGTTGCTCATAATCAATCTGGTATTTTTTATGCAATAAAAGCAATTAAAACAGTTTTTCCTGAAAAACCATTAATTGGTTTATTTTGTTTAAAAAAGAATAAAGAAATTAAAATGATAGTTAAAGAATTTTATAATCATATAGAAAAACTTTACATTACAAGAGATAAGAAAAGGTTTTTGATTGATCCTTATAAATTGTCGGGCGCTATAAACAAGATGGGGTTTGAAAGTAAGCCTGTAAATACTGTTTCCGAGGGAATTAGTAAAATAAAAATTCAAATTAAAAAAGGATATGTGGGTCTTATATTCGGGAGTCATTTTATTGCTGAAGAGGTATACGAAGAATTTTAAATATCGTTTGATGCAGGATAAATATAGNGTAACTTCCAATCTTGNCCTTCTCAGAGGGCGTTAATATTTATATAGTTCTTTANATTTTATGAGGTAAACTTTTTATATGGATCTTAATGAGTTGCAGTCACTAGGNATTCGTGAGCTTTCAGAATTAGCACTAAAGTTTAATATTGAAGGTGGTATAGCAGGNCTTAATAAACAGGAGTTGACTGTTAAAATATTAGANGCNCAAGCAAAAAAAGATGGAAGTATGGTAGCCAGGGGAGTTTTGGAAGTTATGCAAGATGGATATGGATTTTTACGGTCTCCAGATTTTAACTATTTACCAGGACCTGATGATATATATGTTAGCCCATCCCAGATAAAAAGATTTAAATTAAAAACAGGTCACGAGGTATCAGGTCAAATTCGCCCTCCAAAATCAAAGGAGCGTTTTTACGCTTTATTAAAAGTTGAATCAGTAAACAGCAAGCCCACGGAAAATATTAAAGATTGTATTTTTTTTGAAAATTTTACTCCTTTATATCCACAAGAAAAATTTAAGTTAGAAACAGAAGNAAAANNTTTTTCTATGCGTATTATGGATTTGATTTCACCTATCGGTATGGGGCAAAGAGGATTAATTGTTGCACAGCCTAAAACAGGTAAAACAATTTTGTTGCAAAAATTAGCTAATGCTATTAGTAAAAATCACCCAAAAACAAAAAGAATAGTTTTGTTAATAGATGAGCGTCCAGAAGAAGTAACGGATATGAAGCGTAATGTTNATGCGGATGTAATTAGCTCCACATTTGATGANCCCCCAGAAAGACATGTGTCAGTGGCAGATATGGTACTGCAAAAAGCAAAACGAATGGTTGAATATGGTGATGATGTAGTTATTCTTTTAGATAGTATAACNAGACTAGGNCGTGCTCATAATGCTGTAATACCTCACAGTGGAAAAATTTTATCAGGAGGTGTAGACTTTAATGCATTGAAGAAACCAAAACAATTTCTCGGTGCTGCAAGAAATACAGAGGAGGGCGGTAGTTTAACGATAATGGCAACAGCTTTGGTTGATACTGGTAGTCGTGCAGATGAAGTTATTTTTGAGGAGTTCAAAGGAACTGGAAATATGGAATTGGTCCTTGATAGAAAATTAAGTGATAGAAGGCTATTCCCGGCATTTGACATTGTTCGTTCAGGAACTAGGAAAGAAGAACTTTTGTTATCAAAAAAAGAATTGGGAAGAATGTGGATTTTAAGAAAATTACTCAATGAAATGAAGGTCGAAGAAGCAATGGAGTTTATGCTAGACCGAATCAGANGAACTAAAACAAANTCAGAGTTCTTGGATACTATGAGCCAATAATATTTTAATTAATCTATTAATTATATGAGTGATTCTCGTTTAAATATAGAGTCAGTTGTAGCCCGAATTATTACAGATAAACCTGTTAGGAAAACTCCTTATCAGGTCAAGGGTGTTTTTATACGTCAATATTCTGATGAACCATCAATCCCTATGTTAGATGGCACATTTAGGGATAAGTATTTATATCCTCGTGTTCAGGTAAAAATTCTAAATGAACAAATATATATAACAGGTCTTAATGAAGGAGTTAAACCAGTTCTTTCATTAATCGAAAAACTTAATGTACTTGATTTTGGTAATATTACATTTCAGATAAAAAACAAAGATGTAGAAATGGATGATAATCAATTTTTAATTACAGATAGATTGATTAGATACAAATTTATTACTCCTTGGGTTGCATTAAATAAAATGACAGGTGGTAAATACAAATTTTTAACTAATCAAGAAAAACCTTCTTTTTTAAATCGCCTTCTTGGGCAAAATATTGTATTTATAGCTAAAGAAGTTGGAATCAATCTAACTGAAAAAGTTTTTACAAAAGTAAAAATGTCATCTCTTTTCCCCAAACCTGTAGATGATAATAAATGGGGCGCATTTATGGGTGAATTTAAAACAAATTTTGTTTTACCTAATTATATTGGTGTCGGGAATGGTATTACTAGAGGATATGGGGCTATTTACGGAATGTTTAATCCAGAAATATTTTTATTTGATGAAAATAAGCTAAAAAAAGAAAAGTCTGAAACTTCAATAGAACAAGTAGCAAAAAAAGATAATCTAATTGATAGCATTGATGCTAATGATATTCCAAAACCTAAACGTAGAAAACGCAAACCCAAAAAGACCAATAATTGGGGGAAGAAATCATTTTCTAGAAAGAAACCAAATAAGAAAAAACCCCGTCATAGAAATAGTGTTTTTACCGAAGAATTTGATAATGTTAATATATCTGAAAGAGGAAATATGATAAATGAAAGTGACAATCAAGATTCACAAGATGATTCAAAATACAATACTGAAAAACATCACAAAAAACAGCATAAATTTTGAGTTTTAAACTATCTAACAGAGTTAAAAGGGTAAAACCTTCCTTCACTTTACAAATGGCAACTAAGGCTGCAGAAATGCGTGACGAAGGTATTGATGTAATTAATTTTTCAGTGGGCGAACCTGACTTTAATACTCCAGAACATATTATAGATGCGGCTAAAATTGCAATGGATAAAGGATTTACTAAGTATACTGCTGGACCAGGCATGATAGAATTACGTAAAGCAATTTGTGAAAAGCTAATGCGTGAAAATGGAATTCAATATAACCCAAAGGAAGTTTTGGTTTCCAATGGTGAGAAGCAAAGTCTTTATAATGTATGTCAAGCATTATTTAGTGAAGGTGATCAAGTAATCACATTTTCACCATATTGGGTTTCATTTCCAGAGTTTATAAGGTTGGCAGATGCTCAGCCTGTTATCGTCAATACAATAGCAGAGAAAAATTATGAACCAGATTTTTCTGATTTATCAAAAAAAATAAATAACCAAATAAAAGGCTTGATTATTAACTCTCCATCTAATCCTACAGGAGGAGTATGGACAGAAAAAGCTTTAATTCGTATTATAAAAATGGCAAAAAAACATAATTGGGTATTGATTTCTGATGAATGTTATGAAAGGTTAGTTTATGATGGTGAATTTATTAGTGTAGAAAAATTAAACAGAGATCAAAAGATAGGAGCAAATGTTATAACTTGTATAAGTTTATCAAAGACTTATGCTATGACTGGTTGGAGAATTGGGTATTCTGTAGGGCCGCAAAGAATTATAAATGCAATGGCAAAAATACAAGGGCAGGCAACTTCTTGTGCTAATTCTATTGGCCAAATGGCTGGTATTGAGGCTCTTACTGGTGATCAAGGTTGTGTAGATGAAATGCGATTAAAATTTTTAGAAAGACGAGATCATATTATCCCATTATTAAACAATTTACCAAATATTACTTGTGAAGTTCCTGGTGGTGCTTTTTATGCTTTTCCAGATTTCAGTGCTTATCTAGGGAAAAAGGCAAATAGTAAAATATTAAAAGACACATTTGATATTTCTGAGTATATTCTTAATTATGCTAAGGTAGTTACCGTTCCTGGTGATGGTTTTGGTGCGCCAGGGCATATACGTTTTTCGTATGCTACTAGCAAAAAAGTTATCAATAAAGGGATAGAGCGTGTCAGATTAGCTCTTGATAGAATTATTTGAGGAATAGAAAATTATGAAAAAAGGAATACACCCCGAGAATTACCGCTTGGTAGTTTTCAAAGATACTTCCTGTGATTATGCGTTTCTTACCAGATCTACTGCGGAAACTAAAGAAAAGATAAAATGGGATGATGGGAAAGAATATCCATTGTGCAAAATCGAAATCTCGGATAAATCTCATCCATTTTTCACAGGCCAACAGAATTTAGTTGATACTGCAGGTCGGATAGAAAAATTTAATAAGAAATACGGTCGAAAATAGTTTAATAAATAAAAAGGGTCCGAATGGTCTATATTCTGACTCTTAAGCTGAGTTTAATTTTACGTTCTTTTTTCATATAATAGTTGTTGAATTTTTATTATTTATAATTTGTAATATAATTTTTTTATCAGATAAAATGATTTTCTAATAGATATAGTACAAAAATGACAAAAAATAAATAACTATGTTAAAAATATATCGCTGGCTTTTTCATATATGTTAATTATAAAGGAATAACAAAATAGGAGTATATATGAAAGAAAAATTAATAGCTATTATTGAAAAATATAATCACATGACCGAAAAATTGACAGATCCAGAAATTTATAATAATCAGAAAAAACTTACACAATTAACAAAAGAACATAGATCTTTAACAGAAATAGTTTCTGTTGGTAAGAAATACATTTATATCTTAAATCAAATTTCTGATGATAAAGAAATTTTAAAAAGCGATGAAGATGATTTAAAGGAAATTGCTCAGGAAGAAATAAATGAGCTTGAAGAAAAACAAATAAAACTTGAAAAAAAATTGAAAATTCTTCTTTTACCTAAAGATCCGAATGATGACAAAAACCTAATTTTAGAAATTCGTGCAGGTACAGGAGGAGAAGAAGCAGCCCTTTTTGCCGCAGATCTTTATCGAATTTATATGCGATATGCAGAGCGTAATGGTTGGGTTTTCAAGGTTATGAATTCCAATGATACTGGTATTGGAGGAATGAAGGAGGTTATTATTTCAATGAAAGGAGAAAAAGCATATGGTATGCTAAAATATGAAAGTGGTGTTCATCGTGTTCAGCGCGTACCAAAAACAGAAACAAGCGGTCGTGTGCATACTTCTGCAGCGACTGTGGCTGTACTACCAGAAGCGGAGGATATAGATGTAGAAATAAATTCTACAGATTTGAAAATTGATACATATCGTGCTAGTGGTGCAGGTGGGCAACATGTGAATAAAACTGAATCAGCAATTCGCATTACTCATTTACCCACTGGGCTAGTTGTTACTTGCCAAGATGAATCATCTCAGCATAAAAATCGCGCAGCAGCATTAAAAGTATTAAAATCTAGATTGTTAGCTTCGGAGCAGGAAAAAGTTGCTGCTGAACGTGCACAAGAAAGAAAAACTTTGGTCTCTACTGGAGATCGATCAGCAAAGATTCGTACCTACAATTTTCCTCAAGGACGTGTTACAGATCATCGAATTAATTTTACAACCTACCGATTAAATGAAATACTTGATGGTGATATTAAGGAGATTATAGAACAGTTAAAAATTTCAGAGCAACAGGAAATGTTAGCATCTCAAATGATATAAATAGGGATTAATATAATTTATTACTTATATATTTAATTGTGTATTAGGTAAGAAGAGTGGAAAAAAATTGGCTTGTAATTGATCTTATTAACTGGGCTGAATCATATTTTAAAGAGAAAGGTATAGAAAATCCTCGTAGAGAAATAGAATGGCTTCTTTGCTCTGTGTTAAATTGCGGAAAATTGGAAGTTTATCTTCGTTTTGAAGAGCCTCTTTCTTCTAATCAGCTTAATAAACTTAGGTCTTTTGTAAAACGTAGACTCAAAAATGAACCTCTTCAACATATCACAGGTTCTTGCAGTTTTTATGGAAGGAAATATTTTGTGAATAAACATGTTTTCATTCCAAGGCCCGAAACAGAACGTCTTATTGATATTGCTTTAGATAAAATGAAAAAAATACCAAATCCACTAATTATTGATATAGGTACAGGAACGGGGTGCATCGCAATTACTTTAGCGATTGAAATTAAAGATTCAAATGTTACGGGGATAGATATTTCAAAAGATGCCTTGAATAATGCAAAATACAATTTAGAACATTTTAATAGAAAAAATGTTTTTTTTCATGAATTAGATTTTTTAAATGAAATTAAAATTGACAAAGCAGACCTTTTAATTTCGAATCCACCTTACATTACTTTAAATGAATATAATTCTTTGGATAAACAAATTCGTGATTTTGAACCATCTATTGCATTGACAGATAGAAAAGATGGTTTGATATTTTATAAAAGATTTGCAGAGTTAGCTCAATCTTTAGTTAAACCATCTGGTTGGATGATTTTGGAAGTAGGGGCAGGTGGACATCCTAAAAAAGTGGAATCTATATTTAGGGATCATGGATTTTGTAATATTGAAATAATAAATGATTACAATGGAGATAATCGTGTAATAGCGATAAATAACCATTTGTGAATTCAATACTTTGGCATATTAAACTTTTAAGGCCATTAAATATTATAATTTCTGGCGTTGCTATGATAATAGCTGCTGCTATAATGGAGACGATTGATAATATAGATATAGTAATTCGAGTCATATTAGTTGTTATCTGTTATACTGGGGCAGCTAATTCTATGAATGATATTATTGATTATAATATAGATCTTATTAATCGTCCTTCACGCCCATTGCAATTAGGATATGTAAGTAAAAAATCAGCTCTTATTATTTCTATTATTCTTTTTTCCGCAGGAACTTTCTTTTGCTTAGGACTTTCCCAGGAAGCAAAAGTGATTGGTATTTTTATTGCTATGCCCATGATTATTTTATACAATAAGTCATTTAAGAATATTCCGTTGATTGGGAATATAACTGTAGCTTTTATATTAGGTCTGGCTTTTTTGTTTTGCGGCGCAGCATTTGGTCGCATAAAATATATGTTGATTCCATCATTATTGGCTTTTGGTCTTAATTTGGTCAGAGAGTTGATTAAAGATATTGCAGACATAGAAGGTGATAAGTCTAACGGGATAAGGACATTTCCTATTGTAGCTGGTATAAATAAAGCTAATCAGCTCACTATTTTTCTTATTGGTTGTATATCGATTGGTTCTTTTATACCATTTATTAATGGATATTATGGTTTATTATATGGTGTTATACTTATTATAGGAGTTGAGATACCACTAGCTGTTGTGGTAGTTTCTATATTAAATAACCCTGGAATTAAATCGGCAAGATATAGCGAAAAATTGTTGAAATTTTGTAATATATCTGGATTAATTGCAATTTATTCTGGAACCTTATAATGTACTCTGAATTTGTTCATTTACATAATCATTCCGATTATAGTTTATTAGATGGTGCCCAGCGTGTAGATCAATTAATTAACACAATTGATGATCTTAATATGGATTCAGTTGCTTTAACTGAGCATGGCAATTTATTCAGTGTCATTCCTTTTTATAATCAAGCAAAAGATTCAGGAGTTAAGCCAATAATTGGCTGTGAAGTATATGTTGCGATTGGTAGCAGGTTTGATAAAAAATCCAAGGCTGATAGTGGTTGGGGGAATAACCACCTTGTTCTTCTTGCCCAGAATTACATGGGGTATAAAAATTTAATGAAGCTTGTTACTTTTGGCTATTTAGAAGGTTTCTATTATCGCCCGAGAATTGATATAGAATTACTTAAAGAATATAACCAAGGACTTATTTGTTTGTCTGGTTGTCTTAAAGGTGAGATACCTGAAAAAATGCTCAAAGGAGATTTTGATTCAGCGAAAAATGCAGCTTTAAGATTTGCGGAAATTTTCCAAAGTCGTTTTTACCTGGAAATTCAAAATCACGGTATTGAAGAAGAAAAATTAAATATTATAAATATGAAAAAACTATCATTGGAACTAGACTTACCTCTAGTTTGTACAAATGATGCTCATTATTCCAAACACAACCACTCAGAAGCACATGATATACATATTTGTCTGGGGACAGGGAAAATGCGTAATGATGCAAATAGACTTAAATATGCCACTCCAGAGTTTTATTTCAAAACCCAAGACCAAATGTTTGATTTGTTTCGTGAATTTCCACAAGCAATTGAGAATACAAGAAAGATTGCAGACTCTATTAATTTGGATATTCCGATGGGAGAATACCACCTGCCTAATTTCCCCATCCCAAAAGATGTATCAGTAGACCACCCAGATAAATATCTAGAGATACTAACTAAAGAAGGGGCGGAAAAACTTTATGGTGAAATTAATCCAGATATAAAGAAAAGGATTGATCAAGAACTCCAGGTAATCAAAAATATGGGTTTTGCTGGTTACTTTTTAATTACAGCAGACTTTGTAAAATATGCAAAAAACAATTTAATTCCTGTTGGACCTGGTCGTGGGTCTGCAGCTGGAAGTATTGTCTCTTATTCATTGGGTATAACTGATATAGATCCATTAAAACATAATTTATTATTTGAAAGATTTCTAAATCCCGATCGAGTTAGTATGCCAGATATTGATATTGATTTTTGTATAGAGCGTCGTGGAGAAGTAATTGAATATATTAAGAAACAGTATGGAGAAAATTCTGTAACCCAAATCATTACTTTTGGTAAAATGAAAGCCAGGCAAGTTGTCCGAGATGTGGGTCGGGTGATGGGATACTCTTTTGGTGAAGTAGATAAAATTGCTAAAGCTATCCCTAATGAGCTAAATATTACTTTGGAAGAAGCCTTGATTAAAAGTCCTGATTTAAAGGAGATGGCTAATGAACAATATAAAGAATTAATTGAACATTCTAAAATTCTTGAGGGGATGAATCGCCATGCTTCTATTCATGCAGCTGGGGTGGTTATTTCTCCAGGAGAGCTTACAGATTACATCCCGCTTTATAAATCTACTACAGGAGATATCACTAGTCAATATGACATGAAAGGGCTCGAAGATTTAGGTTTATTAAAGATGGATTTTTTAGGGCTTAGAAATCTTACAGTGATAGATAAAACATTAAAATTAATTGAAGATACTGATAAACTAATCGATATAAGTAAAATTCCATTTGATGATAAAAAGGTTTATAAATTATTTTCGCAAGGAATGACTATTGGAGTCTTCCAGTTTGAATCATCTGGTATGAGAGAATTTTTAAAAAAATTAAAACCCACTATTATTGAAGATTTAATTGCTATGAATGCATTATATCGTCCAGGTCCAATGGAGAATATTGATAATTTTATTTCTAGAAAGCATGGGAGGAAAAAAATAGTTTATCTCCACTCATTACTAGAACCAATTCTAAAAGAAACATATGGTATTATTGTTTATCAAGAACAAGTTATGCAGATTGCCCATGATGTTGCTGGTTTTTCTCTATCAGAAGCAGATATAATGCGGAGAGCGATGGGGAAAAAGAAAAAATCATTAATGTCTGAACTTTCTGTAAAATTTATTTCTGGTGCAGAAGTAAAAGGAATAAGAAGAAAAAAAGCTGAAGAAATTTTTTCTTTAATCGAAAAATTTGCCCAATATGGATTTAATAAAAGTCATTCAACAGCTTATGCATATATAGCTTACCAAACAGCTTGGCTTAAAACCCATTATCCTTCGGAATTTATGAGCGCAAATCTAACCAGTGAAATGGGGACAATTGATAGAATTGTCATTTTGATAAATGAATGTAAAAAGCTTTCTATTGATTTATCTCCTCCTAATATTAATGTTTCCTTTGGTGATTTTCGACCTATAAGTAATAAGGCTATATCCTATGGTTTGAATGCAATAAAAAATGTTGGGTCTAAAGCGTTAGAAGCTATTATAGAAGAGAGAGAACAATCTGGAAATTATAATTCAATTTTTGATCTTTGTGAACGAGTTGATCAACAAAAAGTGAATAAACGTGTTTTAGAAAGTCTTATTATGTCTGGAGCTATGGATGAATTAGATGGAACTCGAGCACAGCAATTTTTAGCTGTTGATGATGCAATTCGTTATGGGCAACAAATGAATAGTAATAAAAACATTAATCAAGTTGATATGTTTGGGGGTGATAATTCAAACAGTAATCTAATTAAAATACCAGATTTTTCTACAGCAGATGAATGGACTGATGAAGAATCTTTAAAATATGAAAAAGAAGTATTGGGTTTATATATTTCGGGGCATCCTCTTTTAGAACATGCAGAAGATTTAGAAGAATTCACATCTATAGATTTTAGTGAAAAACAAGAAATTTCGAAAAATGATATTATTACTATTGGCGGCATGATAACGCGCATAAATAAAAGAATTGATAGAAGAAATCGCCCTATGGCATTTTTTGATATGGATTGTTTGGGTGGCCATGCAGAAATAATTGTATTTAGTGACTGTTATGAACGTTGTGAAATCATGATTGAGGAAGGCAATGTTGTTTTTGTAAAAGGGAAGCTATCTGATAACACAAATTTTTCAGATATAAAAATTATGGCAGATGAAATTATTCCAGTAGAAAAAGTACGTGATCAATTACCCGCGAGGTTAAATATCAAACTTAATTTAGGCGTTTATGAGCCCAATGATGTAGATGCTCTAATGGAAATGGCTAAAAATTATCCTGGGAGATGCAACCTGGTATTTCATTTACCTCATAACGGTAAATTAAAACCAATTAGAGTTTTAGCCCATAATATAAAGGTATCGACTGATAAAGAATTTATTAGGCTTCTAAGAAATAAATATGGGAAAGATAATATCTGGGTAGAATGATAGCTGTTATTCAAAGGTGTTCCAAAGGAGAAGTATCAGTAGATGGGGAAAAAGTGGGTAAAATAGGTCTAGGTATTATTATACTTCTTGGGATTGAAAAAGGTGATAGTATAAATGAGGTAGATCTATTAGTTAATAAAATTATCAATCTTAGAATTTTTAATGATAAAAATCAAAAAATGAATCTATCTTTAAAAGATATAGATGGATCAGCTTTAGTAATTAGTCAATTCACTCTATGTGGAAATATAAAAAAAGGTAGAAGACCAAGTTTTTTAAGCGCAGCAAACCATTTGGAAGGGGAAAAGTTATATAAATTTTTTATTGATAAAATAAAAGAAAACTCTATAATCGTAGAATCAGGAAAATTTGGATCGATGATGAAAGTTGCACTTGTAAATGATGGCCCAGTAACTTTCTTTCTTGATTCAAAAAAGCTTTAAATTTTATCTCCCTCCTCTTAAAATTATAAATTCTAATAGGATAAAATAAATTATAACAATCCATTTTTCCCATGATTTTGTGTTGCTCTTCCACATCCAGTATCCCATTAAAATTCCATTGAAAATAAAAACCCATAAGGCTATTATTCTGATAGTGAACTCAAACTTATTATACCAGAAAAGTCCTGCTAATATACATAGGCCTAAAAGACCTAAAATGAATTCTCTTATATAGTGTGCCAATAACAATTTTTTATTTTGATCCATAAAGTTTTATCCCTTATGTTATTAATTTAATCTTTAGAAATTTGCTTAAAAAAACTGATAAAAAAACTAATAATTATGAAGTAATAATTATGCTTTTTAATTTTTACAACAAATGGAAAGAAAAATAAGAATTGTCATGGCAAAGCCTGGCTTGGATGGACATGACCGGGGTATAAAAATATTAGCTGCTGCATATCGTGATGCTGGTATGGAAGTGATTTATTTGGGTTTAAGACAGACTCCAGAAATGATAGTTTCTGCAGCTTTAGAAGAAGATGCAGATGTAATTGCTCTTTCTAGTTTAAATAACGCCCATAATACAATATTCCCTAAAGTATTAGATTTAATGAAAGAAAAAAGTTTATTAAATGTTTTGCTAGTTGGAGGAGGTATTATCCCAGAAAAAGATAGTGAAGAATTAAATATATTGGGAGTTGGAAAACTTTTTGGTCCAGGAACCCCAATTGATGAAACTATTGATTATATTACTAATTGGGTAAACACTAATCGCCGTTGATATGGAATTAAATAACCAGATTCAGTTAGAACTGTATTTTGCTGATCATTTTGATACTATTTTATTCCCAGTGTTGGCAGATATTTATTTAAACCAAGATGACTTAAAGAGAGCTAGAAGAGTCTGTGAGATTGGGCTAAGACACCATCAAAATGATCCTTCTGGCCTTTTTGTTTTAGCTCAAGTTGAAAAATTAGAAGGAAATTTAAAAGAGTCAGAAAAAATATTAGAAAAGGTTTTATTATATGATGAAATCCATCTGGCAGCTTTGGAAATGCTTTGTGAGATTCAGACTGTACTTGGTCGGGCTCAGTCAAAATTATTAAAAAGTTGGCAACACCTTCTTAAATTGGATCCTCTAAATCGCACTGCGGGAGATTTTGTGAAAAAGGTAAAAGGTAATAAGCTCCAACATGCTTTGGATCATAAAGATTCTCCAAATAAAATAGAAAGAAAAGACTCTGAAAAAAATAAAGAAACACCAAAAAATATAATTTCTCACAAAAATGAAAAAGTAGGTAAACCATTAAATGTTAGCGAGCGATTAGCTACATTTACTTTAGTAGCTGTTTTGAAAAACCAAGGTTTATTTGAACAGGCATTTGATGTCTTGGATATTTTAGAACAAAAAGGAGAGAACAAAAAGAAAATTAATAAGGAACGAAAATTAATTAAAACTCTATTAAAAAATAGCCAGGAAGATTGATCTGTAATGAATCTAAGTATATATGATAAACGTCAAGAAAAATTGAAAAAGGTAATTTCCGATAAAGACCTTGACGGTATTTTAATTACCAATTTAACTAATATTCGCTATATCTGCGGTTTTACAGGTTCTGCTGCGTCCTGTTTGGTAACACCAGATGGGCAATATTTTATTTCAGATGGTCGCTATATCGAGCAATCAAAAAATCAAGTTAAAGGGTTTGATAGGTTTATAGGAATGGATTCTCATTTATCCCAGATTAAAGATAACAATCTTAACCCAAAGGGATTAAAAATTGCCTTTGAGGGAGATCATATTAGCTATGTTCAATATGAAAATATGAAAAATTATTTCCCAAATACAATTTGGGAGAATACGTCTATGATTATTGAAGATTTAGCTTCTGTAAAAGATAGTTATGAATTGGAATGTATTAGAACAGCAGTTGAGGTAACAGATATAGTTTATGAAGAAATATTATCTATGTTAAAACCTGGATTCACAGAAAGACAAGTTGCTAATACTATGGTATCAAAGTATCGAGAATATGCTGAAGAGGAGGCCTATTCCCCAATCGTTGCAACAGGGCCAAATGGTGCTTTACCTCATGCAATACCAACTGACAGAGAATTTAAAAAAGGAGATTTTATTGTTATTGATGCTGCAGCGAAATACGGTGGATATCATGCAGATATGACGAGAACTCCTGTTATAGGTGAAGCAACTGAAAAACATAAGGAAGTTTATGGTATTGTAAAAGAAGCCCAGGAGCGTGGCTGTTTGGCTGCAAAGGCAGGAGTTCCTTGCAAAGATGTAGATTCTGCAACTCGTGATTATATAAAAGAAATGGGTTATGGAGAATATTATACTCATGGAACTGGTCATGGAATAGGATTAGAAATACATACTTCACCTCGTTTTAGCCCACAAAGTAAACAAATATTAGAAAAAAATAATGTAATGACTATAGAACCTGGAATCTATCTTGAGGGATGGGGTGGGGTACGTATAGAAGATGATGTTATTATAATGGAAAACAGCTGTGAAATCCTTAACAAAACTACTAAAGATTTAGTTGTCTTAAGTTAAAGTTATAATCCATCCATAATAAAGATGGTTGATATTTATACACAACCAGAACTTTATGATGCTATTCATAGTAAATATGAATGGGATTATAAATTATTAAAATCTATTGGCAAAGCAGCTGGGGATCCAGTTTTAGAATTAGCATCTGGCACAGGAAGGTTAACTCAGCAGATAATTGATTTGGGTTATCATTATATTGGTATTGATAAAAGCTATGAATTTTTATCTTTCGCAAGAAATAAATATGAAAGATTCAATGATAGTGTTCAATTTATACATAGTGATATAAGGAATTTTAAATTAGAAAAAAAGTTTAGTTTTGTATTTATTGGATTTAATTCTTTTCTTCATTTGCTTACAAATTCAGATGCGATTAGATGTCTTAATTGTGTTTATGCACACTTGAAGAATGACGGCAAGTTTTTTTTATCAATTTTTAAGCCAAATCCAGAGTTTTTATACAGAGATAAGGATCGATATTATCCTGCAACTGACATTTTTGAATTTAATGGTTATAGATGCAGAATAATGGAAATGAATGATTATGATGAATATACGCAAATAAATAGACTGACTTGGCGCTTGGAGGAAAATAACAACTTAATGGAAGATGAATTTAAATTTAGTATGAAAATGTATTATCCTCATGAGATAGATATTCTGTTGGATAAAACTGGATTTATTATTGAAAAAAAAATAGGTGATAATGATGGGTCACTTATGAGTGAAGAAACTGAATTGCAGATATATGTTTGTAGCCGAGCGTAATGGATTTTCAATGGATCAAGCAATTAAAATGCTTAAAAAGTCTGATCCAGACCTGATACCGCTCCTTGATTCATTTGTGATACCAGATATAGAAGTTGAAAAAAACTATTTTCAGGCTTTGGTACGTTCAATTATTTATCAACAACTCAGCGGGAAGGCAGCAAATGTTATTTTCCAGCGGTTTAAGCATCTCTTTAATAATTCAAGCTTACTGAGTCCTGAGGAAGTTATTAATAAGGATCATCAAAGTTTACTCTCAGCAGGACTTTCAAATTCTAAGGCTAGTTATATTCATAATATAGCACGAGCATTTTTGGACGGCACTATAGATAACAGAAATTTAGGATCATTCAATAATTCTCAAATAATAGAACACTTAACTTCTGTGAAGGGTATAGGGCCATGGACCGCACAGATGTTTTTGATTTTTACCTTAGGCCGATCAGATATCTTCCCAATCACTGATCTGGGTATTCAAAAAGGATATAAATTTTTTTTTAAATTATCAGATTTTGCTAAGCCTTCTGAAATGAAGAAAAAATCACAACCATGGAAGCCTTACCGTACAGCTGTATCATTATATTTCTGGAGATTAGTAGAAGGTCCATTTATATGGTAATTTATGTATAACCAAATTTCTACAGTTTTTTTTGATATTGGTAACGTATTAATTAATATTTATCCCGAGAGAGCTATACAATACTTCAGTGATTGCACGGGTATCAAATATGAAGAAATAGAAAAGATGTTCCCTATAGATTCTCATAATGAATATGAAAAAGGGAATCTTTCTAATAAAGAATGGTATTTGGCCGTAAAAGAATCAATATCCCAATATTGTTCCATAGAAGAAACAGATTTCTGGGAAGGGTGGAAACTTTTAATTGGAAGAGAAAAGAGTTGTGTAAAAGTTTTAAAAAGGCTAAAAAACAATTATTCAGTTTGGCTTTTATCCAATACTAACCCTTATCATATCCAAAATATAATCAATGATAGGTTTGAATTTCCTAATTTAGTTGATGGTAAAATATATTCATTTGAGGTCGGTTTAAGAAAACCAGATTCAGAAATTTATAAAATTGCATTTTCCAGATCACAAAATGTCCCGGAAAGGTGCATTTTTATTGATGATCAGCTAGAAAATGTAATTGCAGCTGAAAACGTAGGTTTTATAGGAATTCATTATCGATGTTTAAGCCAATTGCAAAATGATTTGAATAAACTAGGTGTTTAAATTGATTAATAAAATGCTTGAATATTTAAAAATGAATTCTTCTTAAAGATAGATTGAAATAGAACCCGTTTATTTTATTAAATGTGGGTTCTATCCCATACCAAACAGCATTACTCCTAAAACTTTTAGTATTTTGATTATCATTATTATTTTGGTAAGTCCATCCAGAATGAGCATGGCTAAAAACATATCTAGCTGATATTATTATATCGTGAAACTGGCTTAGTTGTATAGCAATATTTAGATCCAATGATGGTGTAATTAGAGCAGAAGATACATTGTTGTTTTGATCATCTTGTCTTGTAAATAAATTTACCGGAATACTAATACTAAAAGATGGAGTTAGGCCAAAAAAGTAAAACAAATCTAAATCCATGGTAGAACCAAACCCCAAATAAACATTGTTTTTGTTTTCACTATCCTCTAGTAATCCTAGTTGACCTCCTAGGCTTATTGATAATCTATTAAATGGCATTAGCCAGAATTTAGCACCTAATTCATACCACGGATATTCACCACAGGATAGATCAATTTGGCTTACAAATGGTGTTTTCATTATTTCATAGGTTTTTAACCCAGGAATAATTTCCCGCCACTTTCTGATTATCCGTGCTTCACTAGCATCTGGTCCTACATTGGTAATACGTGCGAGCGCTCGAGCTTTACCAGGGATTGTAACCATTCTATTTTTATAAGTTTTTTTCCGATCAATAGATGCTACTTCAAAAAGAGAACCCTGTTCAATACCTAAATCTTTTCCTGTAAGCATTGTAAGTTCATTTCCATTAATTTGTATTACCTCACTGGTAATAGCATAAAAACCTCTAAGTTTTCGACTAACTTGTATTGAAATATTTTTTAAGGCCATATTAAGTGATGCATCTCGATTCCCACCAGTAAATTGAGTGTTGATTCGAAACGATTTTGTAGATATACCCGTGATTAGATTTAACATTCGAATTTCAGCATTAATCAAAGTATGAATATTATTTTCCATCTCGATTTTTCTTATCGTTTCATTATTTTTGGTATTTTGCTCAATTGCCTTAGCAGTAGCACTAACCATTGTTTTTACCACCCACCTTGACAAATTTTTATCCTGATTTAAATCTTCACTTTCTTTTTCTCTATCTTGTGGTTTTAAGATTTTTGGGACACCTTTTTGTCCAAAATCAATAATATTAACTATAAATGCTTCTTCAGCTGCCGCCATTTCACCTATTTTGACAATTTGGTTTTCACTTATAATACCAGAATTCTGAAGTTTTTGTTCTTCCAAAATAGAGTCAATAAGTCGTCGATCGATTACATCAAATCGACCAATTTCAGTAGCTTTCTGAGACAAAATTGCAGTTAATTTATTTCCAATAGATTTGGGATTATAAAAATCTTTGGAAGGTAAAATTATAATTGGTTTTTTTTCTAAGGTCAGTTTATCATTTAGTTCTTGAGATATACCAAATGATGTAAATAAAAAAATTAGAATTAATTTTTTTTTTAGAAAAACCATTGGATTTTTTTATTCCAATCTAAAGTTATATATAATAGTATGTTTTTATTCCTATGCTCGATAATATTTTTTGGGATTTCTTGATATAGACCACTTATTAATCTAAGGTTTCTATGTAACCTTAATTGTAGCTCTCCAAGTATTTGAATACGGGAAAGATCATAAACATTGATATCGCTGATTTGGTAAAAATAATCAAATTCTATCTTAGTGCTGATTTTTTGAAAATCTTTATCATGAGTAAAAGCAAATTTTAAATAAGATGTTTTTCGTTTCAGATAAGATGATTTGCGGTCATTTTCTATATAGTCAGACATATCGTATGCCATCCCCATTTCGGTTGTCGTATTTCCATTTTCCGTATTTTGGATTAGAACACCTAACCCCTGATTATAATGATAACGTAAGGCGACATCTATTAAAGTATTCCTTTGATAAGATGCAGTAGTAAAATTGTATAACCATGGAAGGGTGACAAAGATACGACTCGATTTTTGACGAAATCTAATATCTTCATCTGAACCAAATATATTTGCATATAAACGCACATCCCTGAATGTGTAATTGGTTGTCCTTTTTAATCGGGAATATGCAGCTCCACCTAATTTGTTTTTACTCACATTAACTAGTCCTCCTCGTCCATAAACAGTCCACTGGGGGATATCTTTCTTGGGTTCATGACCCAGCAGATTCGAAAATAATATTAATACAAATACTTTTTTGGTCACTGCTTAATTTTTTTCCCACTCTGCATTATTAATATAGCAGTTGTAGAAAATATAATTGTTAATATGAAAGCCATCCAAAAACTAAAACTTATGGATGAATCACTAATGCCCAATATCGTATATCGTATTCCATTTATCATATAATAAATTGGGTTGATAAAACTAACTCTCTGGGCCCAATCAGGAAGCATCTGAATGGAATAGAATATTCCACCTAAAAAACTAAGTGGTGTAAGAAAAAAGTTTTGCATCATAGCCAGTTGGTCCCAGCTATCAGCCAGTTGTCCAAGTAATAAACCCATGCTGGAAAAAGCCCAAGAAACGAAAAATATAAAAGAAATGGTACCAAAAATATCGTTAACGGGAAGTTTTATTAATAAAACTCCTAGAAGTAAAACCAGAATACCATTTACTAAACCTCTTACACATCCCCCGATTATATAAGAAAGAGCTATTTCAAACCCAGATAATGGTGCTGTAAGTAGATCAGGGAGTTGTTGTAAAAGTTTCATTTGCAACATAGATGACGCTGTGTTTGAGGTTGCATTGGTTAAAGTATTCATCATAATTAGTCCAGGAAGGATAAACCAGGTGTAAGAAACACCTTGGATTTCAGAAATACGTTGTTCCAATGTAAATCCAAAAATAAGTATATAAAGAGCTGAAGATATTAATCCTGGTAGGATTGTCTGGCGATAAACAGAAAAAAATCGACCTACTTCTCTTCTAGTAAGGGTCCAAAGTCCAATCCAATTCATATTATTGCTATAGGTTTGTATTTTTCGAAAAAAAATAAATCATTTTCGTATTATTATTCATTAATTCCTTTACCAGTTAAACTTAGAAAAACATCTTCTAATGAGGATGTGTTTGTAGTAATACTTTGAATATTAGATTTTGTGAATGATAATTTTTGAATAATTTTTGGTAATGATGATTCTGGGTCTTTTACTATAAAATGAATACGATTATCATCTACGGTATAAGTGAAATCGGATAAATATTTTTCTAAATTCTCTCCAATTTGATTAACCTGGACAGTAATTCCCCCTTTTCCTAATTCTTGAGTTAGTGTTTTTGGGGATCCTTCCTTTAATATCTTTCCATCATTTATGATAGAAACTTTTTCGCATAGCATTTCTGCTTCTTCAATATAGTGAGTTGTAAGAAGTATTGTTCTCCCCGTTTTATGCAAATCTCTTAGGTATTTCCATAAGTCTCTTCTTAGCTCTACATCTACTCCTGCAGTAGGTTCATCTAAAATAATAATCTTTGGATCGTGGACCAGTGCTTTAGCTATTTGGAATCTCCGTTTCATACCTCCTGAAAGATGGCGCAAACGGGAATTACGTTTTTTGTATAGCCCTAAGCGTTTTAGTAAGCTCTCAATGTTAGTTTTCGCTTTTTTTTCGGAAATTCCATAGTAGCCAGCCTGAAAATATAGTAAACGCTTAATAGTAAAAAAGTAGTCCATTGAAAGCTCTTGTGGTGCAATACCAATCATAGACCTGGTGAATCGATACTCAGAAACCGTATCTTTACCAAAAACCTTAGTAAAGCCACTATCGTGGAATACTGACCCAGTAAGGATATTTATTGTAGTAGTCTTCCCAGCACCATTGGGTCCAAGTAAACCAAAAAATTCCCCTTGTTTTATTGTTATGTCAATTCCAGAAAGAGCTTGTACATCTCCATAGGATTTAGTCAATCCCGAAATTTCGATAGCGGGTTCTGGCATTAGTAATTATTTAAATCCGATATCTATATCAAATGGACTGGGGAGATCAAATCCTTCTGCCCCAGGGAAATGTACGATAGACACTATAAAGGCCCATGGGATTAAAATAGATGCTTCTGCTCTATTGGTTTTAGCTCTACCCTTTCCAGCAATATTAGGTACCTGAAAATTAGGATGATGGATCCACATTCCATTTTCATCATAACCTTTTACCTGAACAAAGATTTTATCTTGATCAATACCAATTTTCTCAAGTGGCTCATGGTTATTTAGAACAATAAGGATAACATCTCCTACTACTTCTTCAATTTTCATCATATCCATGCACAAACTTACTGATTAATTATTTTAATTTATCAAAGTTAAAAATTCTCTTTCAGAAATTACTTCTATTCCTATTTGCTTAGC
Source organism: Fidelibacterota bacterium (assembly GCA_002718285.1). The sequence continues at coordinate 58,419 of PBAR01000011.1, read as the reverse complement.
TTTATTAAGCTTAGAGCCAGCACCAGGTCCTGCAACAACATAAGTTGTATTTTTACTAACTGAATTTGTTATCTTTCCTCCAAATTTTTCCACTAATATTCTCGCTCTTTGCCGGGACATCTTTTCTAGTGTCCCTGTAAAAACGAATATTTTGTTAGAAAATCGATTGTTTATATTTACTCTATTCTTTTTGAACTTTAATCCATTCTTCAAACAGTTATACACCATGGTTTTATTTGCATTTGATTCCCAAAATTGAGTTATAGATTTAGCTACAATAGGGCCAATTTCATCGATATTTTCCAGTTCATCTTCTGATGCATTCTGGAACAAATTAATATCTGTATTAAAATGATTCTCTAATATCCTTGCAGTATTTTCACCGACATTTCTAATACCTAAAGAATATATAAAACGCGCAAAGGATGTGCTTTTAGAATTATTAATCGATTCAATTAAATTTTGCGCTGATCTATCACCGAAACCATCCAACTTTATTAAGTCATTATATTTTATATTATATATATCGTCAATCGTTTTTAAAAAACCTTCTTCTACCAATTGTTCTACAATCTTATGTCCTAGACCATCTATGTTCATTGCTAGTTTAGAAACAAAATGTTGAATACGTCCTTTTACTTGTGCAGAACATGAAATGTTTATGCAACGAATTACTGTTTCATTTTTTGGTTTGAATGATTTATGGTTACAAACAGGGCAATAATCACCTATTGTATATGGCTTCGATTTGTGAGGGCGCTTTTCTAATATAACATTTACAATCTTAGGAATAACATCACCTGAACGTTCAATTAAAACCGTGTCCCCAATATGTATATCTTTCCGGTCAATTTCATCTTGATTATGAAGAGTTGCATTGGTTACTGTTACGCCAGATATTTGTACTGGTTCAAGTTTTGCAACAGGAGTCATTGCTCCTGTTCTACCTACCTGCACAGTGATATCATTAATTATCGTAGTTTTTTGTTGAGCTTTGAATTTACCAGCGATTGCCCATCTTGGCGATCTACTTCGATTTCCTAGTTGACTCCGTTTAAAATAATCATTAACCTTGAATACCGCACCATCAATTTCATAAGAGAGATCATTTCGATTTGATTCTAGATTTTCATGGTAGGCTATAAGATTTTCTCCTCCAGAAATTTTTTCAATCAAAGGGTTTACTGGTAAACCCATGTTCTTTATTGTATAGAGAAATTTTTCATGGGTGCTAAAATTTATTCCTTCTAAAAAACCTGATTCATAAAAAAATATAGATAGTGGTCTGCTGGCGGTAATCTTAGGATCTAACTGCCTTAAACTACCAGCAGCTGCATTTCTCGGATTGGAAAATGTTGGTTTTTCTTTTTGTGTCTGCATTTTATTCAGCTCTACAAAATCATCTTTTTTTATAAAAACTTCTCCCCTCACTTCTAATAAATCTGGGATGTTTTTTCCTCTTAGGTTTAAAGGCATAGATCGAATAGTTTTAATGTTTTGGGTAATATTTTCTCCAGCAAAACCATCCCCTCGAGTAGATCCACTAATCATCTTTCCTTTTTCATAAATAACTTCTATTCCCAATCCATCCAATTTTGGTTCGGCAATGTATTCGATGGTCTCATCTGTGTTCAATAATTTTTTCATACGCTTATCAAATGCAATCAGTTCTTTTTTATTCATTGCATTCCCCAGCGATAGCATTGGTAAACGGTGTTGTACCGTTCCAAATTTGTCTAATGGCTCTGAACCAACTCTTTGCGTTGGAGATTCAGCAGTTATTAATTCTGGATATTTTTTTTCTAAAGCATCCAGTTCTCTAAATAGTTCATCGTACTCATCATCGGAAATAGAAGGGGAATCTAAAATGTAATATTTATAATTATGTTTTTCTATTATTGTTCTAAGAATCTTTATCCTTTGTGCATGCATTTTTATTAATCTATTAACATTTGTTGTTGATAATATAGAATTGGATCTATAAAATATCGTTTTGTCGGAGTTAGTCCTCCCTTGCTATTTAATGGAACAGCATAAAAATCATTATTACCAGCTTCGATTATAAAAAAATATTCTATTATCTGTGCGGGAAAAAGTTGAGGGTCATACTGAAACCTGAAAAGACCATTGCTTCCAGTTAGTGGAAACTCTCTGTAGGTTTCCATAGAATCTGTTTTAAAAAAAAGAATGGAATTTGAAATAGAATCTGTCGGGATGTTTGTAATAAAGTCTATATTGTGCTTTCGGCCTTGGAATAACGGGTTCTTAGGATAGTGAAATAAACGTTGCTTTTTTAAAACAACAAAGTTTTGAAAAGGGTAAGGTAGACCCCCACTTTGGCTGAAGATTATATATGTAAGTAAAAATATGATGAAATTAATTTTCAATATTAAATTGAAATAATTATTAATAATTCTCATACCTACTTTTTAGTTATAAAGTTTTCAGTATGAGACATTCATCTTTCCACTGTTTTTCCGTCATTGCATTATTTATAAAGAATTCTTCGCAGCATTTAGATTTACTGCTAGCGATCACTGGAATATTATATTTATCTATATGGATAATTAACAAAAATTTTTTATAAGGATTTCTAGCATAAAAATTTATTTTTGATAAAAATTCAAAACTACTTATTAGATTTTCATTTATTTTTTCTTCTGATGAGCTTATCTCTAATTGGAATATTCTTTGATTATTATCTTCATATATGCTTTGTCCTAGATAAGTTGGCCCTTTTTGTAGTGAGTTAAAATGTTGTTTTAATAGTATAATGATTTTATTATCAGCATATTTGGTAGAGTCACAATAAACTGTTCCAGTCGCTAACATTATAATACATAAATGTATCTGGATTAAAAAATCTTTTTTGTGAAAAACCATATAGTTATTAATAGGATAACTCCAATCATTAATTTAGAAATTAAGAAAATATTAATTTTATCTTCTCTATATATTACTGAAGAACCATAAAGTGTGTACTTTTGTGAAAGTAGTGAGTCTAACCCAAATTCCCACACAAGCGTATCTCCTAATAATCTTGTTGCATTAGTATTTAGTACCTGTCCTGGAAGTAAAAATTTCCATGTAAATGAATCGTCTTTTAAGTTTAGTGAAGCTCGAAGGAAATTTTCATGTATTTCCATATAATAGGAAAGTTCATCTAATAAAGCAGGAGAGATATTAAAAGGAGAGAGGATATTATTTAAAAAACCAGTTCGATCTCTATAAATTTTTTTTAAATCATTATAGGATGAATGTTTTGCAAAAGAATTTTTTAAATGATTAACCAATCTACGGTTCCATAATGATTGTTCAGGTGATATTGAATCATGGCTAATATCGTTTAATCCTTTATGCATTAATACTGTCAATGCTTCTGGGAGCCATTCCAGACTATCCATTTTATCAGTTAGAATTGCATTATAAAGTTTAGGATAATCTTGTTTAATCTTTCGTCCTTGGATAATGATTTTCACATCGTAAGTTTCTTTATACCAGTTTGATATATTGAATTGATGAAATTCATACTTCATTTCATTGGGGCCAGGAACATCCATTATAATAATTGAATCATTTACTAATCCTTTTGTAATTCTCCTCCAGTTAGTTTTATTATCAGTTTTAACCTTTGATATTTCTGTTACCCAACTCTTCAAATGATAAGGATGAACAAAATCATTATCACATATATCAATAGAATCTCCTAAGCTCTCGAATTTGAAAAAACTTTTTCCATCAGGTGAAACATGAATGAAAATCTTATTTTGCACACATGAAATAAATAATGTTGACAGAATTAATATAAATTTCTTCCAAAATATCATCATAATAAAGTTACGTACAATTAATAATTTGGGAGAGTTGCTTAACATATTCCTTTTATGGTATTTTTGTCCGTGTATATAGGACATAAAATGCTAAGATTTGCACTAATTTCTTTTTTGTTTTATTGTAATCTTTTTGCAATTGGCGGTTATAGAACTTCTGTTGTCCGTTCTGAAAGTGGTTTTATTGATTATGCAAATCGTGTTATTGTTTGCCGGGGAACTGCTGATATTGAAGAAAAGAAAACTGGAGATGGTAGCCTCGATGTAATAGGAGTAAACCTTAAGCTATCAAAAGCTGAAGCCCGTGCCCGTGCCCGTGAAAATCTTGTAGATTTAATTAAACAGGTTAACTTTGATGGCCGTACAGTTAATGAGTTAATGATTAGCGATCGTTTGATTGAAAGTAGAATCGAATCTTTGGTTAGTAGTGCCTTTCAACAAGGTGAAATAGAATACCTCGAAGAAAGTCAAATAGCTATTGCTTTGGCTATTAAAATGTCTGGATTAGCAGAAATTCTTGTTGATTCAGACGGGTATCTTAAAGAGAATTTGTCCCAGCCAGCATATCTGAAAACACGTTCTGCTGTTCCTAAGAGTCAACGGGTTTCAGGAATTGTAATAGATGCTAGGAATGTATACCATATCCCCGCAATGGTGCCTAAGATTTTTAATGAAGATTACAATTTAGTATATGGTCCACGGCATTATACACGCTCCCGTTCTGTCAATAGGGGTCCAATAGGATATGCTCATTCTATGGATGATAGAAATGTAATTCGCAGAGTAGGGAAAAACCCTATGATGATAGAAGTAAAAACAAGTTCTGATGATATTAACCTTATGGTCTCCAATACTGATGCCGATCGTATAAGGGATGCTGATAAAAAATTTGGTCTTTTAAGTGATTGCAAAGTTCTCGTTCTACTTCAATAAAGGGTTTACTGCCTTGTAGGATTTGGGGAATAATAAGTTCTTTTATGTTTGGATATAAAAATTTTCGAAAAGGTCGTTCTTTATAGAGTTTCCTTTTTTTATATTTTTTTTAAAAAAATAAATCCTAAGCAATGTTTGATTTATATCTTACTATTTGAGTATTGGTAAATAAGATAAATAAAATTATCAGATTTTATTTATCATTTGAACCTAAATGGCATATTGCCACAATCTTATTAAAACAGGCTAAATGAATTTTTCTTTTGGTACTTTATAAAGAAAATCTTGATAAAAAATAATTTCCGACAGAATATTCGTATTAATCAAACATACATCTACACCAAACGATTTTATCTTTAAGGAATAATAATTGGACTATAAAATAGTAAAAAACCTACTAAAAATCGATTTCATGCTCACCCCACTCGATAAAAGTTGATGTCTTAACACCGAAAAACTGTGAAATTTTTACTACCACAGATAAAGGTGGATCGATTCGTCCATTCGCATAATAACTAACAGTGGCCTGTTTCTTTCCAATAAATTTGGCTAGCTGCTCCTGATTTTTATCTCTAATTGCAAAGCCAGTTTTGATTGATTTTTTAAGATTCATTATATCTCTACTGTATCTTTAATTCAATATTAGTACTGATAAATTATAATTAATAGTACTTATTTTATAATTATTAGTATCAAATATATTTGAAACTTGCTAAAATAACAGTGGAAAAATGTAAAATAAATATTTATCTTATATAACCAAATATACATCAAGAAAGAGAGGCTATAAATTATGGAAATAATACGGAAAAAAATTTTTGATAATCATAGCCATATAGGTCCAGTTCCAGGGTTTGCATATTATGGGTTGCCAGAAACTGTCAAGCCTACAACTGATTATGACACTATAGATGAATATTTAGGTGGTATGGATGATCACGGCGTTGATCGTGCTTTAGTACTGCCAAACTACGGTTACCCTGATTCAAATCAGCCTTTCACGCTCAACCCCCTTGTTGCTGAAGGTGCTGAAAAAACCGATAGGCTTTTAGGTGCCATCTGGGTTTCGGCTTTACCAAAAGATAAAGATAAAACAATTGAAGCTCTAAAACTTATTGGTCAAAAAGGATTAATTGCATTAAAAGCCACGTGCCTTTTGGGTGGAACACTGGATCCAGAAGGATGGGATAAGGAATCTTCCGAACTTTGGAATATGATTCTGGATGCTGCAGCAGAACATGATATGCCTATTCATATCCATACAAGTCCAAGCGGCGGATCAGATATTGATAATGCTTTAGCAATGATTAAGAAGTATGGTAAACGCAATAAAATACATGTGGTCCACATGGGTGGAGGCGTAAGCGGACACATTAAATTTGTGCCTCAGTTTTGTGATCTAGTGGAAGAAGGTTATCAACTATATACTGATTTAACATGGTCAGTAGGTTTTGGCTCGAATTGGTTACTGAAGGAAATTGAAGAGCGAGGCATTGGTGGTGACCGGGTTTTATTTGGTTCAGATGTCCCATGGAGTGATTTTGCATCTGAATATTGGAAAATTGAAGGTTCTTCAATTTCTGAAAAATTAAAGGATGACATATTTTGGAATAATGCTGAGCGTTTGTACAGCAAATTCTGGTAGTTTATGAAAAACCTAATTATTTATAAACTTTAAAAATTACCACATACCTCTTTAGAAATATTTTGAAAACAATCAATAAGAGGAGAAAAAAATCATGGGAATGATAAACGTTGAAGGGCCAAAGCCCGGTGATAGACTAGTAAACCTAGATGAAAAAGTCTTTCCAGATCACCAAGCAAATGATGGCGATCGTGCCCTGATAATGATGCACACTGTCCCTTTTGAGGGCTCAGTTGGATTAGTGAATATGCTGACCACAACACGGATAATACGTAAAGGATTTAATACCACCCTGTGCCTTTATGGTCCAGGTGTTTTAATGGCAGCAGCCGGACGAGGTTTCCCTGATGTTGGTGTGGAGGGGTTCCCCGGCAATCTATCGGTGAATAAGCAGCTAGACACAATAATGAATGAAGGCGGCACTATACATGCGTGCCGGTTTGCTATGGTTGCACTTTATGGTATGCGTGAAAGTGATATTATGGATGGTGTAAAACCATTTCATCCTCTTGATGTACTAGATGTTTTAATTGATCATTGGCGTGACGGTGCTCTCACTATAGCAACATGGACTCTTTAATATTGGGCTCATTTTATAGTAGATAGTACATCTATGAATTTATTCGCTTGAAATTTAGTGAGTGAATTGATGTGTTATATTAAATGTGAATTTTTTGCAGGGGTATTTAAAATATCGTTGTAAACAATTGTGGGTTATGGTGAACACTATAACCCACCGCATTTAATAGAGATTAGCTATTTTAATCCAATATTAATTTTATACTGATTTCATTTATTATTTTAAGGGGATTCTATATTAGTAATATTCAATATTGAATAAGAAATCAATAGTAGAAAATTCGGATGAGAAATTATAATGGATAAGAAAAAAATTCTTCTTGAACTGCAAAGTTTTGGAGCGCGAATAGACGCTCCTTTAAGTGACCCTGGAAGATGCGGAGGGGCAGGGCCTTCTGATGATAAAGCTTTTTTGTTGGATGGGGTTCCTGCAATGGTACCGACACTGGGGGGATTTGCTCAGGAATCACCCTATCTTGTTACTAGAAATAAAGATGGAAAGTATGCAGTTACTCAAAACGGGAACAATGTTATGCCAGTTGAATTTGTATCATCCCCCAAGTTCTATGAATTAAAAACGAAAGATGGTATACCATATAAAAAAATAGCAGTTTTGCATAGTACGGATGTTCTTGCAACTACTGTTTCCCAGCGTTGTATCCGCTGGCGGCGAGAAGGAGAACGATGCCAATTTTGTGCTATTGAAAATTCTCTAGATAATGATTTGACTATTAGTTTAAAAACTCCTGAACAATTAGCGGAAGTGGCTGAAGCAGCAGTCCGTTTGGATGGTGTAAAGCATATGATTATGACTACTGGTACAATGAATTATCGTGATATGGGGGTCCATTATTTAGTAGAATGTACTAGAGCACTAAAAGAAAAAGCACCTAACCTGGGAATTCAAGTCCAATTTGAGCCACCAGAGGATTTAGAAGATATGAAATATCTGTATGAAGCTGGTGTCGATGCAGTCGGTATTCATCTTGAAAGTTTCAATCAGGAAATCCGAGAAAAAATTACTCCAGGGAAAGCGCAGATAAGTATAGACCGATACTTCGAATCTTTTAAATATGCTGTTGGTATTTTTGGGAGAAATCAAGTTTCAACTTATATTATCGTAGGATTGGGTGATACTGAAGATTCAATCGTTGAAGGATGCCGGCAGGTTGCGGAGCTTGGGGTCTATCCTTTTGTAGTACCTCTACGACCTATTATGGGGACACCACTGGAGAATGTTCAGGCTCCGGATCCTAAATTGATGGAACAAATTTATTTACGGGTAGCAAAAAATAATCGTGAATTTGATCTAGCCTACAGGAATAGCAAAGCTGGTTGCGCACGTTGTGGTGCTTGCTCAGGCATAGCAGCATTTGAGTGAATAAATAATTAAAGCCGATTATGAAAAAAGTAATTTTCAAGATTGTCAATACAAATGCTGAAATCCAACAATGTTTCGCTATCCGTTATTCTGTTTTTGTTAAAGAACAAAAGATGTTCAAAGAAACAGATCGAGATGAATTTGATGATAATGCCATTCATATTGCTGCCATTAATTCTGATGATCGAAAAGTGATAAGTACTGTTCGTTGCCATCAAGTAGGTGAAAATATTTGGTATGGTTCCCGTCTTGCTGTTCCAAAAGAATACCGAACCCACCACACTCAAATTGGTGTAAAATTATGTAAGCTTGCTGAAATAATAGTAGCCGAGCGCGGAGCTAAAAGGTTTCTAGCTTATATCCAAAAGCAGAATGTCCGTTTTTTTGAAAGGCTACGTTGGCGAAAAGTAGATACCCCCGTTATGCATTTTGGAGTACAGCATCAATTGATGGAAGCGTCCCTTTTAGCGATGACTAAGAAATCAGAAAACTCTTTAAAGAAAAAGATCCAACCCGTTTATGCCAGAAGCTAATCTAGAGAATTTGATTAAGAAGCTGCATGCGACCCAAGCTTGGAAACATAAATATGAGATTAAAACAATTTCTGATAGTATTTTAAAGCATGTACAATTGGTTGATGGTTCCCCTGTGGAATTGGGTGATGATGCAGCAGTAATTAAACAGGATAATGATTATTTACTCCTCGCTGCTGAAGCCGTACACCCGCCACTTATAGATAATGACCCCTATATTGCAGGTCGCGCCTCTATTTTGGCTAATGTTAATGATATTTATGCCATGGGAGGTAAGCCGTTAGCTGTGGTTGACACTATTATTTCTCCAGATATTGCAGTTTCATCGGAAATAATGAGGGGACTTAAAGACGGATGTAATAGATATGGTGTTCCAATTGTTGGGGGGCATTTAACAGCGACTGGCCATAAAGCAGCAATAACAGTCTGTATTTTAGGGCGGGCAAAGAAAATATTAAGCAGTTTTCATGCTCAGCCAGATGATATTCTGCTTCATGTTACCAATTTGAGAGGTTCATTTCATCCAGGCTTCCAATTTTGGAATTGTTCTTCTCATCTATCGGATGAAGAAATACAGCGTGATTTGTCGTTATTTAAAACTATCGCTGAAAAAGGATTGTGTGATACTGCGCGTGATATCAGTATGGCTGGAATATTGGGGACCGCTATAATGATGTTAGAGTTATCTGGAGTAGGAGCTAAAATCTCTTTGAATAGACTAAGGCAACCTGGTATTCGCTCCGATAAATTTTTTGATTGGTTATGTTGCTTTCCAAGCTATGGTTTTATACTATCAGTTCGGCCATGGAACCTAACTAATGTGCAGGAAATATTTCATGAATTTGACATAAGCTGTTCTTCAATCGGTAAAGTTACTGAAGGTAGTAAAGTGGATTTAGTAAATGAAGATCAGACAGCTCTACTTTGGGATTTCAATGAAGAACCTTTTACTGGATTTTCATCGTCTTCAGTTCCCCTACTTCATGAATTTAAAGAAGAACAACTTAACTAGAGCTAGGTTTTCCAATTCAAATGATTTTATTAAACCAATAATAACATTAGTATACATAAAAAATATAAATAGAATATGGGGGATACATTATGCAGCGGATTGTAGTCATTGGTGGTGGCGGTGCCGGAACAGGTGCAGCTACAAATGCCAAACAGTTTGATCGCTCCTTAGAAGTTACTCTAATTACTGAATTTGAAGACATCGCTTACAGCCCATGCGGTATTCCGTATGTTTTCGGACGTGATATTAAAAAATTTGATGGTCTATTTCTACAACCATTGGAATTTTATCGAGAAGAAATGGGAATAAATCTTAAAACCGAAACCGTAGTGGAAAGTGTTGATATAGATAAAGGTGCTGTATATACTACCGAAGGGGAAGAATATCCTTTTGATAAATTAATTCTTTGTACAGGATGGGAATATGAGGTTCCGAATCTCGAAAATGTAGATTTGGATGGCGTTATCTTTATAAAGAACATCCGTAGAGCCATGGAGATTGATAGTCAGTTAGATAATGTGAAAAAGGCTGTCGTCTGGCAGGCTAAACCTCTTGGCGTTGAATTAATAGAAGCATTGCCCAAGCGGGATATTGAAACACATCTTGTAGATTCAGGTTCTTGGCTTATGTCTGAATTTTCAGATGCAGACATGATGGAGCCCTTACAGGATCATTTGGTTGATGATCTGGGTGTGAAAATGCATTTTGGCACAGATTTAACGGGCTTCTCTGGTGAAAATGGTAAACTAGCATCTGTACAAACAAGTGACGGAAGTATAGATGCTGATATGGCATTTCTCGTAGCCCCCATGAAGCCATCAACGAAACTTGCGAAAAGTATTGGAATTAAAACTGGTTCTACTGGTGCCATTGTTGTAAACAATCATATGGAAACAAACGTGGAGAATGTATATGCGGCTGGGGCTTGTGTTGAAACGATGCATGGACTCTTAAATATACCTGTAAACCTTATTCAAGGAACCTATGCATATACTCAAGGACGCATGGCTGGAGTTAATTCAGCAGGAGGTGATGAGTCATATAGCCCAGTATATGTTCCATGGGCACTTGGGTCTAAAGTTCAAGTTGGTGGAGCCTTAATATCTGAAACCTTAGCAAAAGCCACTGGTATGCCTTATATAGTAGGAAAAGCGAAAGGTATTACTGCTGCAAGGTATCATCCTTCCGTTGAACCAATGCACGTAAAACTATTAGCAAACCCAGAATCGCAGGAACTTATTGGTGGCCAGTTAGCTGGGGGAGAAGGTGTCAAGGAAAGAGCAGATTTTCTTGCATTTGCTATTCGTAAGGGGACTACTTTGATGGAGTTGGCAACAATGGAAAATGTATATTCACCTCCCATAGGAGCCCTTGTTGAGCCTATATCTGCTGCAGCGAAGAATGCTTTAGCAAATATTTGATATGATTTTTGTTGATTAAGTATGTTCGATTAAATAATAATAGTTAGAATATTTTTCTAAAACTGAAATATTAGGAATAAATATATGCCTATAACAACACGGAAACCTGCCTCTGCAACAATTCTTCAGAAGTTTCGTGCTATTACTGAAGGATATTTGCTTCAGGTGGCTCAGGGTGAAATGGTAAGAAAGTATCCCAATACAGGAACAAAACCAGCATCAAAAAAAGGCTTTATATATAAATTATTACCAGTTTTATTTTTACCAGGATTTCGTTTAACCCCTTGGTTTATAAAGCACAGACTGCTGAAATTTTTCTTTGTTCACCCAGAACAGGAATGGCCAAATAGGCCATGGAAAGAATCTTGAGTTAATTTTTATGTCCAATATAAGGTCTGTACGCGTTCAATGGATGGGACAATACCGAACAAGTATTAATATTAGAGGAGTACACCAACTTGACGGTGATGAGACGCCTGAATATGGAGGCAGTGATTCTGGTCCTATGCCAACCGAATTTTTTCTTGCTTCTGTTGCATCCTGCCTTTGTCTGGCGGTGACACACATTGGTAAAAAAAAGAAAATCTCCTTAAATAACATAGAAGTAAATGCAAGTGGAGAGAAAGATCCAACAAGTTTTCAATTTAAAGAGATTCGCCTTGAAATCCTTTCCGATCTTCCTGAAAATGAACTGCAACCACTTGTTTTACAAGCAAAAAAGTATTGTTTTGTCAGCAATACAATAATTAAAGGATGCCCTGTAAATATAACAACTAAATCAACACTACAGGTAGAAGACTAAACCTATAATATAATTTCTATGGCAATAAATAAAATAATAGAATCTAAAGATAAGCTTAGAGTTATCAATATAGGTCTAGATGGGTTCTCAAAAGATATGCGACAGCAAGGTGTATCAGTAGTAGATGTAGATTGGTATCCACCAGCTGATGGAGACCCAAATCTCAATGAAATTTTAAAAACTATAAATTTTGACCAGGATCTATTAAAGCGGATCAATGATGCCAATAAGATTGTGATTGAAAGAATAAAAAATGCGAATCCTCAAATTGTTGATATTGATTCGGCTAAAGAAGCATTTGGATTGCCAATAAATACAATTCTGCATTCAGGGCCATTAATTGGATGGGACAGAATGTGTGGTCCCCAAAAACGTGCAGTGCTTGGAGCTATTCAGTTTGAAGGTTGGGCTGATGATGAAGATGGAGCCATAAAACTTTTAAAAAAAAATAAGATTACCCTTCTTCCTTCTCACCAATATAATGCAGTAGGGCCAATGACTGGTATAATATCACCATCAATGCCTGTGTTAGTAACGAAAAATGAGCCATATGGGAACTATGGTTTTTCAACTTTTAATGAGGGCCGAGGTAATACTTTATGGTTTGGAATATATGATACAGGGACCATAGATCGTTTGAATTGGATACGAGATACTCTTGGCCCAGCAATGAAATCTGCATTGAAAATACATGGACCTATCAATGTATTTGACATTGTAGAGCAAGGATTGCAAATGGGAGATGAATGCCATGCTCGTCATGCGGCTTCAACTGCATTATTAATAAAACAGTTAATTCCGTCTATGCTCGATGCGGGTGTTCACGGTAACACAGTTTCATCCATTGTCCGCTTTATGAGTGAGAACAGTCATTTTTTTCTAAATTTTACTTTAAGCGCGGTGAAAGTGACCATGGATAGTGTGCATAATATTCCTTTCAGCACTATTGTTACAGGGATGTCTCGAAATGGAGTAGACTTTATGCTCAGAGTATCAGGATTAGGCGAAAATTATATTGTTGGTCCTGTCTCTGCTATGGATAAAGCTGTATACTATACTGGTTTCACTGTTAAAGATGCTGCAGGAGATATTGGTGACAGTGCTATTGCTGAAACATGTGGACTAGGTGGAATGGCTATTGCCAGTGCACCATCGGTGGCTCCATTCGTAGGGGGAAGCCTATCTGATGAAATTGAGTCAATCCAAAAACTTAATAATATTACATTTGATACCCATCATCGATTCAAAATGCCAGCAATGGATATGGAAAACACACCCTTGGGTATTGATATACTGCGAGTGGCTGAAACAAGGATAGTACCATTTATTACTACAGGAGTTTTGCATGAAACCAGCCCTATCGTTGGTCAGATTGGGACTGGTATCTCAAATGTACCAGTTACATTATTTGATCAGGCATTGATGTTATTGGCAAAAGACTGGGATATTATAATGGAATCATCCGATTCAGAGATACTTCATTCAGATTAAATAAGGGAGATTAGGATTACCATAGATAAAAAAGAAATTCATGCTCAAATAGGATTATGGAGGAAAGATGAAGAAGAGTTCTACCGCTCTATACTTAATGATGCTGAACTATATATAAAGGCTTTGCGCCTTGTTCGATCCATAGTGGATAGTTTGAGTGATGTTACGACTATGGAGTCATTAATTTCACGTTATCAAGAGATTGATTCTGGTTATGTAGTCCCAATCGCTAAAAGCTTAGAGATGCCACAGTTAGTTGTTTTGAATTATGAATTAACACTTTCTGTAGCTTTTTATCTTCGTGGTCGTGAAATAGTGGAATCACAGGCTTTGTCTCGGACTGAGGACTTGGTGAGCAAAGCAAAAGAAAATGGTGATAAATGGATAGTTATTTATGATAATGAAACAGAACACAATGGTTATACATTTTTTAATCGTCTGGAAATGCATATTCCTGATGGAATAAGTCTTCATATTTCCAGCGAATTAGATCTAGAAAAAGGGAGAATCTTTTCAGTAGAGCCAATGTTATTGGATTCGAAAACTGGACATATAAAAAAAGATTCCAATTCTCTTGGCCCGCGACAAGAATTTCTGACAAAGGAAAATTTAATGTCAGAAGTAATCCAACTGCGTAAAAAATATTCCCAATAGGAAAAGTATGGGAAAATCAATTATTAGTAAAGTTATTCCAAGGGCATACCATGATTCGGTACGTCTGATGCAGATTTCTAAAGAATTATCAAATTTGGATTCTATCAAAAGAACGTTTGTAGCTATGGGGACGAATTCCAATAAACGAGTGTTAGAACAAATTGGTTTATTAACAGGTACAGTAAAGGATGCTGGTGCCAATGATCTAATTTTTGTGGTTGAAGCTAATTCTAATGCAATCGGGGAGAATGCAATAGCAAAGGCTGAAATCCTGCTTAAGGATAGTAAAAAGAATGCCATAAAAAATCATAAAGATAAACTCCCTCAGTCTTTTAACCAGGCACATAAAGTATTTGAAGATGCAAATATGCTATTTGTTTCAGTTCCTGGACCCTATGCTGCGCTTGAAGCTTCAAAAGCTCTGAATGTAAATATGAATGTGATGCTTTTCAGCGATAATGTGTCACTGAAAGATGAATTAAAATTAAAAATGATTGCGAAACAAAAAGAGTTGCTGCTTATGGGCCCTGGTTGCGGAACTGCTATAATAAATGGAATAGCATTAGGGTTTGCCAATGTTTTGGATAGAGGCCCTATAGGGATTGTAGGTGCTTCAGGTACTGGCACACAAGAATGCACAACTTTGTTGAATCGTATGGGCGTTGGCGTTTCTCAAGTAATAGGTGTAGGAGGGCGTGATTTAACTGATACAGTTGGTGGAATAATGATGAAACATGGGATCAATATGCTTGCTTCAGATCCTTCTACAGAATTAATTGTCCTAATATCAAAAACTCCTTCAACCACTGTTATACCTAAAATAATGAAAGAAGCTCAAGCAAGCGGAAAACCTGTAGTAGTTAATTTTTTAGGGTGGGATCCTTCCAAAAATTTTGAAAATTTATATTTTACAGAGACAATCGAAGACACTGCTAAAACAGTGCTCTCTATTGTTAAAAATTGTACTGATTCGTTTTTTGTAAATAAGACAAGTGCGCTTCTTGAAATGGCATATGTTGAACGTGCTAAATTTTCCAAGAATCAAAAATACATTAGAGGCCTTTTTTCTGGAGGAAGTTTGTGTGATGAGGCTATTGATGTTTTTCGAAGATATTCTCTTGAAGTTTATTCAAATGTAGAAACATCAAAAAAGTGGTTTTTAAAAAATAGCCAGATAAGCAGGGGACACAGTTGTATTGATATGGGCGAAGAAGAATTTACACAATCACGACCGCACCCAATGATAGATTTATCATTGCGACAGGAACGAATACAGAAGGAAGCCAATGACCCTAGTGTTGCTGTTATTCTTCTTGATGTTGTCATTGGTTATGGTTCACATAAAAATCCTGCTACTGTTTTAGCTGAAACCATACAGAAGGAAAAAGAAAAAGCAATAAACAATAATCGTTATTTGTCTGTAGTTGCTCATGTATGTGGTTCTTACAATGATCATCAAGGACTCAAAATACAAGAAGAATATCTACAGAATGCAGGTGTATTAGTATTACCTACAAATGCTCAAGCGGCGAAAGTAGCTGCAGCTATTGTTGGTGCAGAATTGAATTAAGGAGTAATTAATGCCTATTTATGAATACAAGTGTAACGACTGTGAAAATACTTCGTCTATTTTCTTTCGTTCAATTAAATCTGCAGATACTGAATCGGTAAAATGCCAACATTGCGCCAGTTCTTCTTTAACGCAGCTTATATCTAGGCCTGGACGGATTCAAAGTAAGGGGGAAACAAATGTAGGCGATTTGCGTGCCGTGGATCCGAGAAAAACAGTTGAAAGTATGAGCCGTCAGTATGATAATGCAGGAATAGATCCAGGTAGAGGTTTTGATGAAGTCGCAAGACAAGCAGCTTCAGGGAAAAGTCCTGAAACCCTTAAAGAGGTTATAAAGGAGGCACGGAAGAATGAGCAAAAAGAATCATCACCATCCACTAAGGGGAAAAATAAAGAATAATTAAATATTTGATCATTCTCATATTATTCCAGATGGATAATAATATTCATAATTATTAATGAACCTTAATACTAAAAAAGAATCATTGAGGATTGCGTTATTAACCTATTCTACAAAGCCTCGAGGTGGTGTGGTTCATACATTAGAATTAGCTGAGAACCTCTATAAGATGGGGCATCAAGTTCACATTTTTGCTTTGGGCAAAGATGAACAAGGTTTTTTCCGATCTACTTCATTTTCATTTACCTTGATTCCATGTGAAATGGGTAAAAAAAATGAATCATTGGATAATCGTATTGAGTGTTTTATTGATACATATTTTCAATTTCTGATTCATCATTCCCATAATCCATTTGATATATACCACGCACAGGATTGTGTCTCCGCTAATGCATTGTGGAAGGCATCTGAAAAAGGGCTGTGTTCTTTCTTTATTAGAACAATTCATCACATTGATGATTTTGTTACCCCACGATTAATCCAATGCCAGAATGATTCAATTTATAAGCCCAATTATCGTATTGTTGTGAGTGAATACTGGAAAGACCGGCTTCGATCTGAATTTGGACTTAATAGCCATAGGATATATAATGGTGTGAATATTAATAGGTTTCGTCCCCCTACTGAAATACAGCGAAATAACTCAAAGAAAAAATTTGGTGTTATCGGGAAAACTGTTTTCTTGAGTATTGGTGGAATAGAACCAAGAAAAAACAGTATACGCCTTTTGACGGCTTTCGATTCTGCAAGATGTAAGTTATTAAGCGAAGGTATAGAATCTATTCTGATTATTGCTGGAGGAGAAACGTTATTTGATTATACACCTTATAGAACAGAATTTTTTGATTATCTTGATGGTTCTGAATTAGAAGTAGGTAAAGATTTGTTATTACTCAATACCGTAGAAGATGAAGAAATACCAAAACTGTATCATGCTGCTGACAGTTTGTTGTTCCCTTCAGTTAAAGAAGGATGGGGTCTTGTTGTTTTAGAATCAATGGCATCTGGTTTACCAGTACTAACATCAGATATTTCAGTATTTAAAGAATATCTCCATCATCGAAAAAATGCTATCATGGTTAATGCAGAAGATGAATCATCAATTGAATCAGGTATTATAAATCTTGCAACAGATGTGGAATTAAGACAGCGTTTATCTTTATCGGGCCCTAAGACAGCCAGATTATATACCTGGGATAAAACTGCTAATGAACACTTAGAATATTATTACGCATTGATATCAGAAATATCTAACAATCCTATTGTAAAATAATAAATGTGAAAAAAAATTTAAATCAGCTACCAAAAAATTTTGTACCCGAATCTTACCGCAAGGTTAGCGTTCATCCATATACAGGTGATATGACGGAGAATAAAATAAAGAAATATTTAATTGGAAAAGAAGCGTACCATCATACAGAATTTATAATACTAGAAAACATTGAATCTTGTGCAATTGTTAAGATCAATTGTCTAGATAGGAATTCATTGTTCAGTCCTATAAAAGATTTATTATTAGTCGCTCATTCAGAAAAATGTGTTCTTGTAGAAGATCGCACAATAGATACAGCCAATAATACAGCTTTAGCTAGAAAAGCAGAAGAGCTAGGTCTGAGTAAACAAACTACTCTTATTGTGCGAGGTCTTGATGACCATGTAAACTTTATAAATCACCCCGATCCAATTATAATTCAAGTAATGGAAGTTATTCCTCCAGAGCCACCTAAATTACTACGAATGGTTCAGCATGTATTAACCTACGCCGATCTTCCAGCAATTAAAATTGATATCCAGGAGATTGATATTCGTGATTTAGCTGATAACGCCCAGAACACTGAAGCATTGCTTGTACCTTGCCGCTCATCTGGTTTGGATTTTAAAGTCCCCACCTATTATCTTGATGAACATCCTAAAAGAAACAATTGGTTAATGCTGGGATGTGAAAAAAGCCTTCAGATCCATGAACATTTCTATGGTGATAGACCTCCATGCATTGATATTTGCCCACGAAATTTCAAACATAATAATAGAACACTTCAATTAATCAAATGCTGTTTCTTAGAAAAAGAGATTGAAATGGATGGAGGGAGAGTTGTTGTTCCCTGGGGGGCCACCCTTCACCAGGTTGAAAACGCTCTTGAAACATTAATTGAGAATCATAAATCATAGGTATATAGTAAAAGCTAGAAAATGACTTATTTTCCAAAGGAAATAGTCCCAGATCGAATCAAGGTAAAACCGCGGTCATCTGGTATTACAATGATGCTTGATCGTTGTCAAGGCCTAATAGGGACTGAAGATATGATTAATATGGCAGGGGAATATTTAGATCAAATTAAGCTTTCTTTTGGTACTTCAGTATTAGTAAATGAGCCCTTTCTACGATCTAAAATTGATTTAGCCATAGATAATGGTATTGATATTTATCCAGGCGGTACCCTAATGGAGGTCGCCTGCCAACAACAGAATGATAATGAATATATAAATTGGGTGAAAAATTCTGGATTCTCAATGATTGAAATTTCAAATGGTATTTACAGTGTAAGTCGGGGCAAGAGAGATGATTTCATAAAAAGATCAAAAGATTTTGGGCTAAAAGTAATTACAGAAGTAGGGAAAAAAGAATCGGAAGTTGAGATGCCGATTTCGCAAATATGCGAGGAGATAATTATAGACTTGGAGAATGGTGCTGAAAAAGTCATCATTGAGGGGCGAGAATCAGGAATGAATGTTGGTGTTTATAATAATGAAGGCAATATTATTGATAAAAAAGTGGATGCTATATTGAATGGGATCGGTCGTCGTCAGAATGATATAATATGGGAGGCGCCTCATCAACACCAGCAAGCCTCATTTATTCAGCGATTTGGATCAAACGTTAATCTAGGGAATGTACTTCCGCGAGATATCCTTGGGTTGGAAGCTTTGCGACAAGGACTGCGCTATGAGACTTTGGTTCACTTTGCACCAGAAAAAAAATTGAAAAATGCATAAAGGGAAAACTAATAAAGTAGCAGGTCGCTTTACAAAAGGACCTGCTCTGGAACTCGTGAATTCTGGTTTTAGAATGGAAGTAAATGATAGCGAATTACTTTACAATGGAATGAGCCTTGCTGATCTTGCTCACGTTATTATGCTTATAGAAATTGATTTAATTCCTAAAGATGCGAGAGATGCATTAATAAGTGCTCTACTTGAAATGCATAGTCTTTCTGAAGATGAAATTGATTTTAAAAATGATTTAGTTGATGTTTATACCAATCGGACTGAAATGCTATACCAAAGAACTCCAGAAACAGCAGGATGGTTGCAAGCTGGTCGTTCAAGGAGGGAAGTTTCTACATTAGCTTATCTTATAATAACTCGTGCTGAATTACTAGAAGTCATAAAATATATTTTAAAACTTATGGATGCATTGCTTGAATTTTGTGAAGACCATCGCTCCACTTTGGTTCCAGATTATACATATTTACAAAGAGCACATCCTACCACGCTCGCACATTATATGTTGACTTTTGTTCAACATATGGCTCGTGATCTTGATCGAATGCAATCTGTTTATAAGCGGACCAACAAAAGTCCTGCATGTGCTGGTAGTACAAATGGTTCGAGGTTACCAATAGATAGAGAGCTTATAGCTGAATTACTTGGTTTTAAAGGATTAGTTGTGCACACGAGGGATGCTATGTGGCAGTCCGATGGCCCAATAGAATTGATATCTTCAACCCTTGCAATATTGTGCAACATAGATCGTTTGGCAGAAGATTTGCAGGTTTGGGCTACTTCAGAATTTAATTTTATAGATCTATCTGAAAGTCATTCGCGCTTAAGTGTCATTATGCCGCAGAAGAAAAATCCGTACAGCCTTGCATATATACGAGGTGTTGCAAGAGAGATGATAGGTCGGTTATCTGGTACGGCTGCCCTGCAAATGACACCTTCAGGACAAGTTGACAATCGAATTTTTACTTATGGTATGGTACCAAGAGGGTTGATGCGGACCAAAAAAGCCTTAAAATTATTTTCAGCAATAATTTCTAGTTTGAAAGTTAATAAAGATGAAATGCGACTTGCTGCTGTAGATAGTTTAATAGGGGCCACAGATCTTGCAGAAGAGATCATGATGCGGCATGGTATTAATGCGCAAGCAGCTCATTCTATTGTTGGCCAGGCCATAAGGTTTTCAATTAAGGAAGGAAAAAGTATTAAGGCCAATCTAATAAACGATGCGGCTATGGATATAATAAATTGTTCCCTTGATATAACTGATGATCATGTTTCTAAAATCATGGACCCAGAATCCATTATTGAGACAAGGACTGGCCCTGGAGGCGCATCATCAAAATCTGTGAATAAAATGATTACTGACCTTCGGGATAAAAGCAATGATTCAAATCATTGGATAAAATTAGAAAAATCTTGGCTCAAAAGATCAGAAAAAAACTTAATTGAAAGGGCTAAATCAATATGTCAGTGAATATGATTGATTCTGAGATATATGGGAGTATGTGGGGCTCAGATGAAATGTATGCTATATTTGATGAAGTTCCCCGTACGCAAGCATGGCTGGAAATTATTAGTGCTTTAGCAGAAGCACAGGCAGAAGTGGATTTAATCCCATTTGAAGCTACAGAAGAGATTAGAAGAGCCTGTGATATAAATAAATTGGATATGGATTTACTCCGTAAAAGATATAATCAATCAGGGCATTCCATGCATGGATTAATTCAGGAATTGAAAAAAATATGTAAAGGCTCCGCAGGGGAATGGATCTATTATGGAGCGACTGTTCAAGATGTCACAGATACTTGGATATCGATTTCCCTTTTGAAAGTTTGGGAAATTGTATTCCGAGATTTATGGAAAATTGAGCAAAAACTTTTAGTCTTAGCGGTAAAACATCGTACCACACCCATGCTTGGGAGAACGCATGGCCAGCCAGGTTTGCCGATAACTTTTGGATTCAAGGTTGCAATATGGATCTGTGAGATTTATCGCCATTTAGAACGAATGAAGGATATACATAAAAGAATGGGAGTAGGTCAATTAGCTGGGGGAGTTGGCTCCCTGTCTGCTTTCGCAGGAAGGGGTATAGAATTACAATCGATTTTTTTTAAAAAACTGGGTTTACGTATTCCAGATATATCCTGGATATCTTCCCGTGATAGTCAGGCAGAGTTTATACAGTTATTGTCCATGATTTCTTCTACTTTCGATAAAGTTGGACATGAAATTTATACATTGCAACGTCCTGAGATAAATGAATTGAATGAGATTGTTAAAAAGGGCGCTATAGGCAGTATCACAATGCCTCATAAAAGCAATCCTGAGCTGTCCGAGCATTTAGGTACCTTAGCTCGATTAATTCGTCACAATACAAACTGTTTAAATGAAAACCTAGTTCACGAACACGAACGTGACGGTCGTTCTTGGAAATCAGAGTGGAGTCTAATTGGGCCAACCTGTGTTATGGCAGGTGCTCAGCTTCAATTGGTCTATGCATTATGTTCAAGCCTTCATGTAAACAGT
This sequence comes from Fidelibacterota bacterium, assembly GCA_002718285.1. The sequence goes on along the minus strand of PBAR01000011.1, from coordinate 36,639 downwards.
GAAAATATGATCAAAAATATTGAATCAACTAATGGCCATATTTATTCTGAAAGTGTCATGCTTTCTTTGGCAGGAAAAATAGGGAAACAAACTGCGCATGATCTTATGTGCAAGATTTCTAAGACTGCCAATAAAAAGAGCCAGTCACTAAAATCCTGTTTGGTAAATAATGAGACGGTTATGAAACATCTCACCATAAATGATATTGATGTTATCTTTGATTATAAAAAGCAGTTGGGACTTTGTCCTGAGTTTGTAGATAAAGTTGTGCAATTAAGCCATAAATCACGGGAAAGTAATAAACATTTTTTAAAAGATTATTTTCCAAATGAATAATGATCTATTATTACGACCCCAGCTTGAATTAGCAAAATTACCAACGCCATTAGAGCGCGTTGAAAATTTGGGAAAATCTTTGAGGAATCTTGATCTTTGGTTCAAGCGAGACGATTTGACAGGTTTTGGTTTGGGAGGGAATAAAGTACGGTCTCTTGAGTATCTGGCTGCCGATGCAATGAAGTTAAACTCTAACATGCTAATCACTGGTGGTAGTCCTGGTTCCAACCATGTTAGAACGACAATGGCAGCGGCTGCACACTTGGGACTTAGAGGTGTTGCAGTATTATCTGGTAATCGACCTTCTAAGACAAATGGTAATCTGCTACTTGATCACATTCTTGATGCTAAACTTGTTTTTACAGGAAATCCAGACCGTTCATATATAGATAATTATATTGTAAAAGAAGCTGAACGTTTGCGAGCCAAGGGCGAAAACCCGTATATAATTAGACGTGGTGGTGTTTCATCACTAGGATGTATTGGATATGTTTCTGCTGCATTGGAGATTTGTTCTCAGTTAAAGAATTTGAATTTAAGCCCAGATGCATTGATATGTGCTACTGGATGTGGCGTTACACAAGCAGGGTTGCTGGTAGGTTTCAAGTTAATGGGATTAAATTGTCGATTATATGGGATAACTGTAAGCCGTACCCGTGATGAATGTATTTCTCATATAGAACAATTGGTCAATGAAACTGAAGAAGCTCTAGGTTTTGACTCAAAAGTAACAAGTAATGATATCTTCGTATTTGATGAATATATTGGTGAAGGATACGGTAAACCTACTTCAGAAGGTAATGATGCTATTCGCCTTGTTGCCCAAACTGAAGGGATATTTTTAGATCCAATCTATACAGGAAAGGCATTTTCTGGATTAACTGATTTGGTAAAAAATGGGTCTATTGGTCCTGATAAAACTGTGATATTTTTACATACAGGAGGCTCACCCAGTATTTTCTCAAATTCGACAATATTATCTAGTTACAATAACTCGAATAATGTTATAACTGGTAATTAAACCAATAGTTATATAAATTTCAAAACTATTAATTATTATCTTATGGAGTAAAATAAAATGCCCATCTATGAATATTTATGCTCACCTTGCGAAAAACGGATCAGCATGCTTATTCGCAGTTATGATGAATCTAATAAAGGATTAATCTGTCCTAGTTGTGGGGATAGTGATCTTCGCCGCCTTGTTTCTGCGCCAAGCATATCATACGGAAAAACGAACTCTCCAAAACAAAGTCAATCACCAAATAATCCACATTTGCTAGCGAAAACTATGCGTTCATCAATGCGTAAATCAGGGCTGGATTATGGTAATGAGTTTAAGGAAGTTGCCCATCGTTTAGAAAAAGGAGAGTCTCCCAAATCTATCGAAAACACACTTCGTAAACGCTCAGGTGAGAAACCCCACATGTGTCCAGACGGACATGTTCATTAAATTATAATATTTAAGGTGTTTGCTTAATTAATAATGTTGTAATCAAAAAATCCATTAATGTGATTACAATAGTTAAAGCAGAATTTGTATCTAGGTCTTTGTTACAATGTTTAACAAAAAAAACTTTTACAGGATCCGTGGTTGGTATTTATCAGGATTTTTGCAATATACTTGGTAATGATGGTCATATAATCACTATATCTATTGCACCTATAGGCAAAAGTCCATTCTCTGTTCTTATTCCAAGACAAAACTTAAAATCATCTATTATTGCAAAAATGAATGTCCGAGCTGATCCATGTGGTATAAACGTAGGAAATAAAATATTAATAATTTTAGATAAAGCTGAAACTTGGGATCCCAAAATGCTTCAATTTCCCGATTCTTTTTGTTTGAAAGTGTCTAGCGTTAAATTATTGTTTGATTCTACAAAATGGTTCGAATCAAATGCTAAAAATTCTAATGATAAATATGTGATAGAAAAACTTATTTCTGGAGCAAATGAATTACAGAATGCACTGGCCAAAAGGCGCTCTATAAAAAAATCTGTTACATATTTAGCAGGTTTGGGATTTGGGCTTACACCATCAGGTGATGATTATCTTCTTGGAGTGATGGCATCTCTATGGATTACAAAAAACACCCATCCCCTCGATGAGATTGCTCGGATATCAAGTCAAAAAACTACGTCTCTAAGTGCTGCGTATTTGATAGCAGCATCAAAAGGAGATTTCGCTGAATGCTGGCATGATTTAGTACGATCTATTCTTAATCAAAACCCAAAGAATCTTCGAGATTCTATTTCTAAATTTATGCAGATAGGGGCTTCTTCTGGCCAAGATGCCTTGGCTGGTTTTTCCACACAAATTCTTAAATCAAATATCAACTTAGAAATACTCAGAGATTAAATGTCTATTTCTACAGCAATGATCGCTATGGGCGGAAACAGTATATCGCCAAAAGGAGAAGCTGGTACTATTCAGGAACAGTTTAACCATACTCGAGAAACTGTGGAAGGGATTTCCTATTTTATTAAACGTGGATATAATCTTTGTATAAACCATGGTAATGGACCTCAAGTAGGTAATGAACTTCTACGTATGGATCTAACATACGACCAGGTCCCCACACTCCCTCTAGGAGTATGTGTGGCTGGCACGCAGGGGACTATTGGATATATGGTTCAGCAGTCGTTGCAAAACAAGCTAAGAGATATGGGAGTGGATAAAGAAGTAGTTACTCTTGTTACCCAGGTTATCGTTGATGTTAATGACTCCACCATCCAAGAACCAACAAAATTTATAGGCCCATGGTATACTAAAAATAAAATAAGACCTTTTGCAGAAAAATTTGGCTGGTCTATCAAGGAACAAGAACCTGGTCAATGGCGTCGTGTGGTCCCTTCACCTATGCCAGAATACATAATGCATGGGAATTCCATTAAATCGTTGGTAGATAGAGGTACAATCGTTATTGCTACTGGCGGAGGTGGTATCCCAGTTTATAATAAAAAAAATCATTTAACAGGTTTGGATGCAGTAATTGATAAGGATTACACAGCTGCTAAACTGGGGCGCATTCTCTATGCAAAAGAGCTATGGATTATCACTGATGTAGAATATGTTTATCGTAATTTTGGACTCCCTGACCAAATAGCTATTAAGAATTTGACGAGCAGCGAAGCAAAAACATTATATGAAAATGGTGTTTTTCAAAAAGGAAGTATAGGNCCGAANATCAAGGCTGCCATACATTTTTTGAAATATCATGGGGAAAAGGTTGTTATTACTTCGATAAAATCCATCAAAGATGCGTTAGATGGTAATTCGGGTACAGTAATAAGTAAGAGTTAATATTCCTAATAAATATTTTCTCTAGATTTTTCCTCTATAAACGGAAAATTTATATGGTTTTCTAATGGTTTTTCCACATACAAGGAAGGGGTAAGCGGAATCATCAAAAAAAGTTCTGTAAAGTTTTTGGTGAAAAAATGGGTTGATACAATTTTAATGATGTAAAATTTATTCAGTTCTTAATCATATAGACTTTCCAAAATCATAGAAACACATATTTTAATAAGTCACTATTTTTTTATCAATGTATATAATTTAATCTCTTTTTCAGTCATAAAATGCATTCCGTTTGAAGGAGCCGCCTTTATTGTAAACCAATAAAAAGAAGTATCCATTTTTATTTCTTCAAAAAAATCTAAAAATAATTTTATCCTTTTCAAAACATGAATCCCGATTGACCTTGGAGTTTTTTGTTTATTAAAACTTGGGTATTTATTGCTATACAAATATACAATTACATATGTAAATCTTGTTATTAAGATGCTGTTGATGTCTCATTTTTGTTATGATAAGGAAGCTATAGAAATAGCTTGTATTCAAAAAGGGATTATAGCTATTACCACATTACTAGGTGCTGAAGCTATTGTTAGGGCAATCAGGCTATCAAACAATACCATAGAAGTAAAATCTATCCAAGAATATCATGGATAAACTTCTTATTTGCTTATTCTGTAATAATTCAATAGTATAGTTGATATAATCTTTTAAGTTTTATTAAACACAACTACATTAATTATCATGAGTNTANTGAAGAAACAGAAAATAAAAAAATCAGATGATCTTTCGATTGATANACTGAATGCAGCAATTGAAAGAAATAAAGATTTATATGATGAATTAAATCAACTTACTGAATTAGAATCTGTAGAGCCCTTTGATACAGGAGAGGAAGAATCATTATCTGATAAAAAAGATGAAAAAGTTGTATCGGACACCTTTCGTAGATTAAAAAATATTTATTTTGAAAATGATTTATTTCGTTATGCAATATGGTCAATTATATTAATGTTGGTTTCTACTACTGCCTTGACCATTGTTGAATATGATATGTTTCAAGGAGACGTTTCTGGGGACATCGATGGGAGTTTCAAATTTGGAGATACGGAGCCTAACTGGCTGGATACTTTTTTTCACACATTTTGGTGGTCTGTAGTTACTTTTACTACTGTAGGATATGGGGATGTTAGCCCTGTGACTCATTTTGGAAAACTTCTTACCATCATCATTATGCTGCTTAACTTTGGTATTGTTACCCTCCTTGGAGGTGCAGTAGCATCTGTTTTNGTAGCTGAAAGATTGAAAGGAGATGATAAATTGGATGAAAATAAATATAATGGGCATTTGGTTATTGCTGGATGGAACCCTTTTGTGCCATCTGTTCTTAAAATTCTTGAAGCTGATAAAGAGTCCACATCTGTTGTGATTCTAGTCAATGAAACAGAAAGTGAACTTATCGACCGAGCCATATCTACATTTGAAGATCTTGATATAACGCATATCTGTGAAAATTTCACAAATGAGACTGTACTAAGAAAAGCATTTCTAGATCGTGCAGGCATGTTTATGATATTACCAGACAATTCAGGATTGTTGCCTCATGAAGATCCAGATGAAGATAAGACAGTGCTTACTTGTTTGACAGCGAAGGCAATTTCAGAGGATTGTACTGTAGTAGCTCATGTTTTGAACCCTGAAAATGTGTCTCATTTACAAAGGGCAAATGTAAATGAAATTGTAATGCCTGATGAGCATGTACCTCACTTATTAGCAAAGCACGTTACNGATCCNGGTGTGCCTCAGTTATTTGATGAACTGATCAATCAGGCATCTGATTCAAAAGAAAAATCCGTACAAAAAGGTATTCAGCAAGTGGAGATTCCCCGTCCGTTAACGGGTCAGACTCATAATAAGATATCAGCTTATTTTAAATTTAAATATCAATGGTTGCTAGTGGGGTATGCAATTAAAAAATCAGGATTTAGTCTTGAAGAACAAATGGGGGAAAATGGAAGCCCGCTAATACGTGATATGATTACAGAACAGCTTGAAGGGGCTGGAATTAAACTTTCCAGTGATGAACACGTAGTGGTAGAAATAAACCCTCCTGATGATTATATCATAGATGATAAACATAGAGCATTAGTACTGAGGTAAACTATGAATCCAACTCCAGAACAAATTAATAAAATTAACCATTTCAGTAAACTNCCTATNGATATGTGTGCTAAGATTTCAGAAGTTGTAACAATTGATGAATGCCAGGCCAAAGAACAATTACTTACTGANGGTGAGACAGGAGATACCATGGTATTAGTATTTCAAGGACAGGTTGAAGTATCGAAGAGNATGATGGTTAAAGCTGCCAGTGGTTTCACTACATCTCGTAAATCTATCATTCGTTTGGAGACTACNGACCCNCCNCCTGCAGAAGACCCANTATCTGATGCTACTGTCGCAGTAGTACAGCTACCAGCGTTTGGGATNGGTGAATTTTCTCTCGTATTGGATAACGCAATTCGAACAGCNCATGTAGTNGNAACNACTGCTTTAAAATATGGTATATTAAAANTAGACGATTTTTCGAAAATCGTTGATGAAAATCCTTCTATNGGTGGACCAGTCTATTTTGAAGTAGCAAAAGCAGCAGTAAATAATTTGGCTACAGCTAGTCAGGATATNTCNAATTTGACCCAGGCATTCTTTTTTTCCNTAACGCGCTAAAAAATANATACAATAANATAAANATTTTATTTAGTNGNCAGATTCATCNATTATTTCAAGTTTTTCNCCTGATTTTGGATTATTTATCTTTACGTTAATTNCCCANGCATTTATGGCNTNNTGAATTAANATAATCTCATTTTCATGGATGAATTCATCNGCATTTGCNATATCAATAAAAGCNNAAAGTAATTTNTGAAGTTCATTNGTATCTTTTTNNGNGTCTTTAATCTTCAATAGTGAAGTTTCATATTGTTTCTGTCTTGCTTCTTCTTCCTCTAANTCAATAAACTTTTTTGTTGCTGTACCNAAATCAATATTAAATCTATCTTCATTGATATCATTAACTAATTCCCCATAATTTTCGTAAATAACATTTTTTTCTGTATCATCAATCTCTTGATCCGCGAAAAATGCAATACTAAGCAGACTATAAAGGATATCATGATTTACTGTCCAATCTTCGGGTTCTTCATCTTCTGGTTTTTCACGGGCAGCAATTTTGCGCTGTAAATCTTCCAATCTTTCTTTATCTGTTTCATTTAAATAACCATCTTGCTTTTGTCTTTTCTGCATAAGTTTATCGACTTCAAGAGAAAGAAACTGTGCATCGCGTTCCAGCGCTTCTAAGCGCTTATCCATAAGACTAAATAATAATTCTTTNAATGGTTCTAANTGGTCTTTTTCTGGTGCAAAGTAAATATTAAGGTTTCCTCTATCTGTATCTTCCCAGAAAGTGGGGCCAAAAATTGATAAGAGAAAGCATTGTGTGTTTGCATTTTGCTTGAATGTTTTTTCATCAAAATAAGCTAAATCATCGAGATAATCCTCTGCTATAGCAANAGCNAATTCTTTTTTGGAAACTGANANATAAAAAAGTGCAAGTCCGATCTGTATTCTTCGGGTACCGTTATTTCCTCCTAGAATTCCTTTATCAACATCTTCTTTAGAATATCCTGGTGGTTTGTCTAGTTGTAGAATTAGTTTTAAGAGATCCATTTGGTCTTCTTCCTCCCAATCCGATTCATGGATAAGAACTTGGCATTTTCTTAGTTCAAATGTCAAAGTGTCAACAATAAAATAGAGTGATGGGTTGTTTGCAGCATTTTTATAAATATCATTTGCATANAACTTAAATTTATCATAACAGTACTTNACCATATCCACTCTGTNAGCTTTTACATACTCTTGAATCATATTTGAATAATGAAATGCAAGATTATATAAATTTCTTGGTTCATTATTTTTATAGGCGTGTTTTATAGCAAACCGAAAAAGAGTATTAAANCNGATATTTACATTNNNCATTATGGTATCATCGCCCATTTCTATACAGACCTTTCCTATATCAACTAATTCTGCTGGGATTAGAGATGCGATATCAAATCGGTCATTTTCAATCATCTTAATGTATGCATTCCCAAGTAATCGGAATGTTTTTGTTTCATAAAAAGTATATGATTCTGCCATCTCCTGGTATTGTATTTCTGTATAAGTTCTAAATGTGGCATTGGCTCGGATAGTGGGTGTCAATGAAAAAAACTCTTCGTTGAATCTNGGTTTCTNTTTGATATATGTTTGTATTATTGTACTNATCTCGCGAATAATCTCTGTTTGGGTNTCTTTAAATTCNATAAAGGATAATAAATCATCGAGCTGATCAAGNGAACCCATAATCTCCTTTTGGTATTCTTCAACTACAGTAATATCGTTTNCCATAACGGAATTAATACTGGGGGTTCNCATTTTGTANATAAAATTCTTTATAATTCCAGAAATAGTTGATACAACATTGCTTGTTTTTGAATAAAGTAAAATATAAAAAATGTATGGCAGAGCAAAAATAGAGGCGATAAATAGATAAATATATGAATTAAGTATTACACTTGAAATACGATTTAAAGGCTCAAAGTAATACATTATGACAACTGCATGAAGAGAAGCTATAATAAGGAACCAAACGTAGCAAAGACTTAACCAGTCTTTTACAAATAAATCCATTANTTTTGGTGATGATTCAGCTGCAATAGCAATAACAATAATCAATGTTCCTAATACCATAGCTAAAACACCGCCCCATATCTCAGGAGCAAAGGTCAAATCAACATTGTTGTGGTCATCAAAAATAATACCAAATTGATTATCNAAAAAGTTTACAATCGAATAATAGTATNAATTAAATAATTCATCTGTTAATAGGACNGCAATAAGGACAAGGGCAAAGGATATAGCTGTACGGTATTTAAATTGTAAGCTGTTAAATTTTATAATAGATGAATAAATTTTTTCCATCATAATGATAATAGGAATTTTTTTGTTGTTATATAATAAGTCAAGTTATGTATAACNNNGGCAATTTTGTATAAATAATAACCCATTGAAGTATGACNNTCATCCTTNATGATGAAAACTAAAAATACGATACTTNNTTAATTTAAATCAATAATCCATCTAAAATATGAAAATTGAATAATTTATAAGGCAATCTTGACCTTAGCATATCTTAATCATAACTTTTCGTATATTTTGAACAGTAACTACAGTTCATATGTAGTTATTTACTGAATAATAATAATAAATATTAACAAAAATATCTAAACAGAAGGGGAAGCTATGGCAAACTGGACTCAAAACCACGACTTAGTCTATGCTTTTGTCTGTGTATCGTTTCTTGCAGATGGTGAAGTAGATGAATCTGAAAAGGAAGCAATGCGAGGCAATTGTAAGGTAATGGTACCTGACATGTCTGAAGATGACTATAATACAATAGAAGCAGAAGTTATCGATAAATTCATTGAGCTTGGCGATGATGGTGCGCGTAGTGCACAATACACAAGTTCACTTGGAGCTTTGAAAGGTATGTTTACATCAGATGAAGATCGTTTTAAGCTGGTAAAAAACTTGGCTTATATAGCTCGTGCTGATGATTTCATCCACGAAAATGAAAAAGCAATGATTGAAGAATCTGTTAGTGTTCTAGATATGACAGATAAAGTAAATCTTGTCATTACTGAGTCGACCTTATTTGTCGATTATACAGGCTAGTTTTATATAAAATACAATAAGATAAAATAACATATCTGTTTTTTTAAGATTTTTGTAGTTTTATCTTAGTTTGATCTGAGGCATTGTAATGAGTGAAAATATGCGAAATTCTGAAAGGCGAAATGGTGACCGTAGAGCTATGCATAATCGAAAATCACACCGTAGGAGAGAAAATATTCCTGTTGAAGATAATAGGAGAAGCGGGAATGATAATCGTAAAGCATACCAAAGAAAAGGTTCTAGGCGATTTGGAGGGGAACGCCGAGATTAAATTCGGAAAGGGCAGTTATTACTGCCCTTTTTAGTTTACGATAAAGATATTTTATTGCAATTATTCTACGATAAAAGAAAAAAACGTTCTTTCCTTATTTAATCTGTTATTATTAAATAATGAACTCTGAAAAAAAACGTATAGCGTTCCATACTTTGGGATGCAAATTGAATTTTTCAGAAACTGCACAACTATCCAAAGATATTAATAAGTTTGGGTATAAAAAGGTTGATTACCACGAAGAATCAGATGTTTATGTTTTAAATACTTGCTCTGTCACACAAAATGCAGACAAAGAAGCACGAAAACTAATTCGAAAAGCTAAACGTAAAAATGCTGATTCAATCATAGCAATAATTGGTTGTTATGCTCAGTTAAAACCAGATGAAATTTCTTCTATAGATGGAGTAAATCTTATATTGGGTACTAAAGAAAAATTTAATCTTCTTGAACACTTGGGTCAATTAAAAACGAATTCTGATGTAAAAATAATTCGATCTGATATAAGCGACGAACATAGTTTTAAACCATCTTTTACTACTGGTGAGAGAACTCGATCATTTCTTAAAATACAAGATGGATGTGATTATTCTTGCTCTTTTTGTACAATCCCCTTTGCTCGGGGTAAGAGCCGTAGTGATACAATTGAAAATACTATTAAATCGGCACAGGAAATTTCAAGCACCACCAATACTCGGGAAATTGTTCTAACTGGTGTGAATATTGGTGATTTTAACAAAGAAAATCCTAAAGCATTTTTAGAATTAATCCAGCAATTAGATAATCTAAATGAAATTGATAGAATTCGTATTTCTTCAATTGAGCCAAACTTGTTAACAGATGAAATAATCGAATTCTGTTCAGCATCAAATAAACTAATGCCACACTTTCATATTCCGCTTCAATCTGGATCAGATAAAATATTAAAAACTATGCGAAGGAGATATAAAAAAAATCTTTATTTTGAAAAAGTTTCTAAAATTAAATCATTAAATCCAGATACTTGTATTGGAACAGATGTTATTGTGGGTTTTCCAGGTGAAACTGATAAAGATTTTTTAGAAACATATAATTTTCTGAATGATTTGGATGTATCTTATCTACATGTGTTTCCCTATTCTGAACGATCTAATACTCTTGCCGCTGAATTGGGAGATTCAGTTTCAAATGAGTTAAGGGCCGAACGAAGTAAAATGCTTCATTTTTTATCTAATAAAAAACAACGTCATTTTATTTCCCAACACATAGGGACCAATCGTTATGTTCTTTTTGAGAATACTAAAAGTAACAAACTTAATGGTTACACAGATAACTATATTAAAGTTCAAATAGATAGTCACCTGGAGCTAACAAATACAATTCAAAAAATTAAACTATTTGAAAATAAAGGTAAATTTGTAGAAGGAAAATTGTTGTAATTCTTTTTTGGTTTTAAAATAATGATTCGTGTAGAAAGCCTGTCTAAGTCTTTCCCAGATAGTGAAATTTTTTCTGACATAAATATATCACTCAAACATGGTATGAGAGTTGGTTTAGTTGGTCGAAATGGTTCTGGAAAAACTACACTTCTAAGAATTATTCTTGGAGAAATATCTCCTGATTCAGGAAATATCCATTTAGATAAATCAATATCAATAGGTTATTTAGCACAGGAGATCGTTTCTAGTTCCAATCTATCTATTCTTGAAGAAGTAATGGTTGCATATCCAGAAATAATGAAATTAGAAGGAAAGATGATTTCATTGTCTGAAGCAATTTCTAAGGATATGGATAATCAAGATTTAATTGAAGAATTAGGAAATGTGCAAAATAAGTTTGAAGCTTTAGATGGTTGGAAGTTAGAAGAAAAAGCTAAAATAATATTAGGGGGACTGGGATTTAAGGAAAATGAATTTAGCCAGTCAATGGATATTTTTTCTGGAGGGTGGCGTATGCGCGTGGTTCTTGCAGCTATATTACTTCAGGAGCCTAATATTTTATTTTTGGATGAGCCTACAAATCATTTAGATCTTCAAGCAACTATATGGCTAGAATCATTTCTATCAAAGTGGAAAGGGGCAATGATAATTATTAGCCATGATAGAGAATTTTTAGATCGATCTATTAATTATATTTTCGAAATTGATTTTAAAAAAATCAATATTTATAAAGGAAATTATTCTAAATATAAATTGGATAAATCAATTCGGCTAGAACAGCATAGGAATGCATACAGAAATCAACAATTACAGATTAGGGAAACTGAGAGATTTATAGAAAGATTCCGTTATAAAAATACGAAAGCTAAACAGGTTCAAAGCCGTATAAAAATGCTGGAAAAGATGGAAAAAATTGATATTCCCAATGAAGATAAAGAGATTCTTAATCTAGTTTTGCCTCAGCTAGGTCGGTCACCATTAAAAATTGCAGTTTGTAAAAATGTAACTAAATGCTATGGGAAAATAGAAGTTTTCAATCAAATGAATTTGAGTATAGAGCGAGGTCAAAAGATTGGATTGGTAGGAAAGAATGGCGCAGGAAAATCAACCTTACTTAAGCTGTTAGCAGGTGTAGAAGATGTAACATCTGGTAGTATTCATATTGGTAACGCTGTGAAAAGATCCTACTATGCTCAGCACCAGTTGGAAATTCTTAATCCAGATGATACAGTTTTTGATTCAATACAAAAAATTAGTTATGCCTGGAATGAAACTAAAATTCGTACTTATTTGGGCAATTTTATGTTTACGGGGGATGAGATTAACAAAAACATAAAGGTTTTATCGGGTGGAGAAAAAGCACGTGTTGCTATGGCTAGAATATTGGTTGACCCTTCCCATTTACTTTTATTAGATGAGCCTACCAATCATCTTGATATGGATACACGTAATGTGATTGAAGATGTTTTAATCCAATTTACTGGTTCTATTATCTGTATTTCGCATGATCGTCATTTTTTAAATCAAGTTACAAATCTCATATTTGAAGTGGATTCTGGCAAGATCCGTGTTTTTGAAGGGAACTATGATTATTATAAATGGAAAAAGGAGATTGATACTTCTTTAACACTTAACTTAATAAAGGATAAAAGCAGGAATAAAGAAAAATCAAATTATATGAAGATTAAAAAAGTTAAAAATCGATTAGCATGGATTGAAAAAAGATTTAATTCAATTGAAACAGAACTAGATACCCAAAGAGAAATTACCAATGATCCTTCTAATGGAGGTAAATACGTATTACTCCAAGAAGTAATGGAAAGAATAAATCTTTTGGAAAAAGAATATTTAGAATTGATTGAAGAGCAAGAACATCTTCAAAGATAATTATATCTTAATCTTTGTAATCGCTTGTTGATGGGCAGGTACAAATCAAATTTCTATCACCAAACGTATTATCTATTCGACCAACAGATGGCCAATATTTGTGTTCTTTTAGCCAGCTTGCGGGGTAGGCGCCAATTTCTCTTGAATAACTATGCTGCCAATTATCTGATATAAGCGATTTTGCAGTATGAGGAGCATTTCTTAATGGATTATCATTTATATCAAAGGTATTGTTCATTACTAGCTCAATTTCCTTTTTAATCGATATCATAGCTTCACAAAAGCGGTCCATTTCTGATTTTGATTCACTTTCTGTTGGTTCAATCATTAAGGTTCCTGGAACAGGCCAAGACATTGTTGGCGCATGAAAACCATAATCCATAAGACGTTTTGCCACATCTTCATCAGAAATTCCTGATTCCTTTTTTAGATTACGAAGATCTATAATGAATTCATGAGCATTAAAACCACTTATCCCTTTAAATAAAATAGTGAAATGATCTTCAAGAATGTTCGCCATATAATTAGCGTTAAGAATAGCAATCTGTGTGGATAGCTTTAACCCTTCTCCACCCATCATTGCAATATAAACCCATGAAATTGGTAGTATATTACTACTGCCAAATGGTGAACTAGAAACTGCATTTATTGCATTTTTTTTATTTGTTTTAATATGCGAATGCCTCGGAAGGAATTTAGCTAATTGAGATTTGCATACAATGGGTCCCATTCCTGGACCTCCACCACCATGAGGAATACAGAATGTTTTATGTAAATTTATATGCATAACATCAATTCCAATTTCTCCTGGTTTACATAGTCCTAAGAGAGCATTTAGGTTAGCTCCATCTAAATAGACTTGCCCGCCATTATCATGAACAATTTGACAGATTTCTTTTATTGTATGTTCAAAAACACCATGGGTTGAAGGATAGGTTACCATAATAGCAGCTAGGTTTTTCGAATATTTTTTTATTTTTTTCTTGAAATCATGTTCTGAAATATTTCCATGCTTATCACAATTAATGATCACAACCTTTAATCCAGCCATAATTGCTGAAGCTGGGTTTGTGCCATGTGCTGATTCAGGGATAAGACAAATGTCTCTATCTGTATCTCCATTCAATTTGTGATAAGCACGAATTAGTAATAATCCAGTATATTCACCCTGAGCTCCAGAATTAGGTTGCATAGAAATATTATCAAAACCAGTAGCTTCTATCAACCAATCTCCTAATTCATTAATAAGTTTGTTATATCCCTTGGTTTGGCTTTGTGGGGCAAAAGGATGGATTTCTGCAAATTCAGGCCATGTCACTGATTCCATTTCTGACGTTGAATTTAGTTTCATTGTACATGAACCCAAAGGGATCATGCTTGTATTAAGTGATAAATCTTTTGATTCTAATCTATGCAAATATCGTAACATTTCAGTTTCAGATTTATTTGATTGAAAAATTCTATGTTTCATAAAAGGAGTTTTTCGGATTAATTCTGATGGGATGGATTCATTTTCTAGTTCAATGCTATCTATATTAAAAACTGAGAGTAGAATTTTAAAATCTGATAAAGTTATTGTTTCATCTATAGAAATACCTACAGTTCCGTCACCATAATCTCTGAAGTTTATTTTTTTCTTCTTCGCTTTTTGTTTCCATTTTGATCTTGTCTTAAAACGTATTGTATCAAAAAAGTTTTCATGAATTAATTCGTAACCTTCTTTTTTTAAAGAATTAGCGAGTTTACTCGCATATTTATTTACTCTTTGTGCAATTAATAAAAGTCCTTTTGGGCCATGATATATCGCGTACATACTAGACATTATTGCTAATAGAACCTGTGCTGTACAAATATTAGATGTAGCTTTTTCTCGACGAATATGCTGTTCTCTAGTCTGAAGTGCCATTCGAAATGCTAGGTTCCCATGAATGTCTTTTGAAACCCCAATAATTCGTCCAGGAATTTTCCGTTTAAATTTTTCCCTTGTAGAAAAAAAAGCAGCGTGAGGTCCGCCGTAACCCATCGGGACTCCAAAACGCTGTGTGTTTCCTACAGCTACATCCGCACCCATTTCTCCTGGTGGTTTTAACATTGTGAGCGCAAGAAGAT
The DNA here is from genome assembly GCA_002718285.1 of Fidelibacterota bacterium. The sequence goes on along the minus strand of PBAR01000011.1, from coordinate 21,546 downwards.
CTGTCGCAACGCATATATATGCTTTATTTTGATGTGCATCTTGGCAGATTGAAGAAATATCCTTAATAGATCCTTCAGTATCTGGATATTGAATCAAAGCCCCAAAAACTTTATTGTCAAAATTAAAATTATCTTGATTTAGAATATCTAATTTAATGCCTAATGGATCAGATCGTGTTTTTAATACATCAATCGTTTGTGGATGGCATTTTTTTGAAATTAGGAATCTATTTTTATTTTTATCCCGATTTACATTAAAAAACATTGTCATAGCTTCTGCCGCTGCTGTACTTTCATCAAGTAAAGACGCATTAGATAATGACATTCCTGTTAGTTCAGATACCATAGTTTGGAAATTTAAAAGTGCCTCTAGACGTCCTTGACTAATTTCTGCTTGGTAAGGTGTATATTGTGTATACCAACCTGGATTTTCTAAAACATTTCGTTTAATAACACCTGGAATTATTGTATTATAGTATCCTTGCCCAATATAAGATTTATAAATTTTATTTTTTTTAGCATAATTCCTCAATTTTTGTAATACATCAGTTTCACTTTCTCCATCTGAAATTGTCATGGGGGTTTTTATTTTAATCTTATCTGGTATAATTTTATTTGTTAATCTGTCAAGAGAGTCAAAACCTAATTTTGACAGCATAAACTTTATTTCATCGTTGCTTGGGCCTATATGTCTTTTGATAAATGGTGAATATTTTTTTTTCATAATGATTAAAACTGAAAAATATTGTAAACAACTAGACTTGAGATTAATAATAATCATTGATTCAAGGAATCGGCTTTTTCATTAGAATTACAAAATTATTTCGCTAAAATAGCCAGCTTGAAATGAATAGATTAATAAAAACTCACAATTTAATTCTTCGTTTAATGGAAGAAGTAAACCTTTGCAGGGTTGAATATGACAATAACAAAAATATAAATGCACCTTTGAGTGCATTTTTTTTATAATTAAGGAATTATTTTGATAGATAAACTAATTGAATTACAAATAATTGACACTAAACTTAAAGATATAAATGATCTTCTTGGAGATTTGCCTTCGAAAGTAGATGAGTTGGATCGGGAGGAAGAAACAATCAAGGGGAGTTTGCAGAAAAATAAAGACCGTCTGAAGGAATTAGAAATAGAACTACATAAAAGTGAATTAGATATTACTGATATTAATGTAAAGATTAATAAATATAAGGACCAACTTTTTCTTGTTACAAATAATAAACAATATGATGCTATAATGCATGAAATTGACCATTTAAAAGATAAGCGTTTATCAAATGAATCCGAATCTTTATCCTTTATGGAATAAAAAGAAACTTTGACTAATGCTGTCAGTCAAATGACAACGGATTTAAATGATTTAACTAAAGATCTTTCATCAAGAAAAGAAAAACTTGAAATAGTAATTTCAGAGTCTGCGGATGAAAAAACAGCACTAGAGAAAAAACGTGCTAATCAAATTAAAGACATAGATGTAAAATTTATTTCTGAATATGATAGAGTGCTTACTGCTCGCGATGGTTTGGCTGTGGTTAATCTATCAGGGACTGCTTGTGGAGGTTGTGGTGCTTATATACCAGCTCAGATAGCATCCGAAGTAAGAGAAAAATCTGATATGCATCGATGTGATGTTTGTGGTCGTTTTCTTTGTGGTGAAAATAATTCTTTAAATTAGAATATATGTTAAATAATTGAGCCGATCGGATGATTGCTCCTTAGTAAGATACTTACTTAGGGAGAGGAAAGTCCGGGCACCGCAGAAAAGGATGCCCTATAGCGTGGGGAGTTTCGCATAAGCGGAATATGGAAAGTGCAACAGAAAGTAAACCGCCATATATTTATATTGTGGTAAGGGTGAAAGGGTAGTGTAAGAGACTACTAGTACCCGATGAGAGTCGGAATGCTTGTAAACCCCATCCGGTGTAAGACTGAATAGGCTCCGAGATGTGTTTCGCGTCGATTGAGGAGCGGGTAAGTTGCTTGACCCAGATGGAAACGTTTGGGCTAGATAAATGATCATCCCTTTAATTCTGAAATATCAGTTTGAAGGACAGAACTCGGCTTATAGGTCGGCTCAATAATTTCCCTTATGACATGTATTTATTAATTTATAAATCATAATTACTATAAAGAGATACCTTAAAACTATTCGACGAATTGAAAAGAAAATTAGATTCTCACATACTGAATCAGATCAATAGTAAATTCAATATTAAATTGGGCTAGAAAGTGTAATATAATTAATGGATGATTTATTTTTTAATCAAGACCATATAATGATTAAAGATATGGTACGTGAATTTGCCGAGTCAGAGATTCTTCCTGTTTCCTCAATTTTAGATGAAGAAGAAAAGTTTCCAGCTGATTTAGTAAAAAAAATGGGTCAATTAGGTTTTATGGGTATTAATGTTCCTAAAAAATATGGTGGATCAGGAATGGATATGGTTACATATGCCACTGTGGTTATGGAACTTGCACGGGCTGATGCATCGGTTGCAATCACTATGGCTGCCCATACATCATTAGGTACTCTACCCGTTTTATTATATGGGAACAAAAAACAAAAAAATACCTACTTGCCTAAACTGGCAAGTGGGGAGACTATTGGTGCATTTGGTCTCACAGAACCAGAATCTGGTAGTGATGCAGGGGCAACCAAAACAATTGCAGTTAAAAAAGGGGATTATTATATCATTAATGGCGGAAAGATTTTTATTACAAATGCTGGAGAAGCTTCTTTACTATCCTTTACTTCTCTGATTGAACATAATGGAGAGATTAAAGGGATTGGCACTTTTATAATTCCTACAGATGTTAAAGGATTAGAAATTGGGCCAAAGGAAAAAAAAATGGGTTGGAGAGCTAGTGATACTCGTCAACTTTTTTTTCGTAATATGAAGATATCATCTTCTGCTTTATTAGGTAAGCCAACAGAAGGATTTCGTACATTTTTAAATACTCTTACATCTGGAAGAATTTCTATCGCGGCTCTTTCTGTAGGTACAGCGATTGGAGCTTATGAACGTGCTTTAAATTATACAAAAGATCGAAAAGCATTTGGTAAGCCAATTCATAAATTTCAATCTATAAGTTTTAAGTTAGCTGATATGGCAACAGCTATAGAAGCATCGAAATTACTGCTTTATCATGTAGCATGGATGAAAGACAAAAAAAAACCTATAATTAAAGAAGCAGCCATGGCTAAGCTATTTGCAAGTGAAACAGCTATGCGTGTAACCACAGATGCAATACAAATATTTGGAGGTTATGGATATGTTAAAGATTTTGAAGTAGAAAAATATTTTAGGGATTCTAAGATTTTGGAAATTGGAGAAGGAACAAGTGAAATTCAAAGATTAATAATTTCCCGAGAAATCTTAAAAAGTTTTAAACAGAATGTCATTTAAAAATAAAATTAATAATTTTTTTAAACTTCAGTCATATTGGGCACAGTATGGGATTATAATTGTTCTGGTTTCAATTATTGCTTTTCTTTTTCCGCAGGGGAAAACCCTTTATTATACATACCAGCTGAATGATATTGCTCGAGAACCAATTATTGCACCATTCACTTTTTCAATATTAAAAACGGAAGACAGGTTAAAATCTGATTTAGATGAACAGCTGAAATCTGTCCCATTTATTTTCAATCGTGAAGATGATATTGTTTCGAATCAGTCTCAAAAAATAACTGAATTTTTTGCAATGATAAATGAAATACGTTTTGCTAACTGGAGGCTTAATGAATCTAAACGCCTTGTTTACGAGCGTAGATACCATAAACAATATAATAAAGCTAGATCAGAATTTGTTTCAGATAGTGTTAATCTAAGTATTATTAATAATGAGTTACTAAAATTATATCCATTCTTAGAAAACAAAGAAAATTGGAAAGCCTATACTAACCCTGATCAGCAAGATCCCAGAAATATGAAAGATTTGGATATAGACAGGAATAGTATTATACGTATTTGTCGTAATAGATGGTCAGAAGGGATTTATGATATAAGCTATGAAGATATCTTGAGTAATGAAGTAACAATTAATCAAGGTGAAGTTCCAGAAATGGCTTTACCTAAAGATTTTAATAATTTGGAAACAGCTTGGACTTCAGCAAAAAAAGAATTATTTGAATTATATACGGATAAAGATGTGTTCAAGAATTTAGGCTATGATCTTATTGTAGAGTTTATGAAACCTAATCTGATCTTTGATCGCGCTTTAACAGAAAGACGTCAACAAGAAAACTTAGATAAAGTACCGAGGAGTAAGGGTGTTGTATTACAGAATGAAATGATTGTTGATGCTAATAACAGAATAACAGAGGATATATTACAAAAATTAAATTCTTTATCTAATGCTATAGCTAAAGAAGAGATGGGAACTGGTTGGCGTAACGTGGTTATTAATTTTGCAGGGAAGCTTATACTACTTACTATAATTGTATCTCTGTTCTTTACTTATTTAATTATTTATCGTATTGAAACATTTAAAGATTGGAAAATGGTACTGCTAATTTCCGTAGTCTATTTAATTCAAACAGGGCTAGCATATTTATTTGTTATTCAACTCGAGTGGTCTGAATATTTAATCCCTGTTACTGTTTTTGCTATGACCCTAACTATATTATTTGATGCTAGAATTGGATTCATGGCTACAACGTCTATAGTGATTATTGTAGGATTGATGATTGGGCAGAATATAGATTATCTAATTGTGTCATTGTTCACTACCACTGTTTCGATTTATAATATTCGTGAACTTCGCAATCGTAGCCAACTTTTCATTACGATGTTTTCCCTCATGGGTGCGGGTATTTTAGTAGTTGCTGGAATTGGATTATTTAAACAACATGAGTGGGCTTCAATGGTTATGGACATCCAGTCTTTAATGATAAATAGTTTGTTAGCACCTATAATTACATATGGTTTAATTGGTTTGTTTGAAATTGTATTTGAGGTTACCACGGATTTAACCTTAATGGAATTATTGGATTACGATCATCCTTTATTAAAAAAGGCACAGCAACAAACCAATGGCACATTTAATCATAGTATTGTTGTAGGAAACCTTGCAGAATCCTGTGCAGGTGCGATAGGCGCGCATTCTTTGTTATGTCGGGTTGGTGCTTATTATCATGATATTGGGAAAATGGTGAAACCAGAATATTTTATTGAGAACTCTTATACCGAAAAAAACTTACATGATAAGCTAACTCCTACCATGAGTGCTAGAATTATTCGTAATCATGTTAAAGATGGACTAGCTTTGGCTAAAGAATATAGTTTGCCAAAAATTGTTTCTGATTTTATTCCAATGCATCATGGCACTACTCGAGTAGAATATTTTTATCAAAAAGCCTTGAAAGAAGCAGAGAATAATGGTGGAAAAGTAGATGAAACTCTTTTTAAATATCCTGGTCCAAAGCCTAACACTAAAGAAACAGGGATTTTAATGATATGTGAGGCGGTTGAAGCTGCCGTTCGTTCAATCAAAGAACCTGATATTATTAAGATAAAAAACATGATAAATAAAATTGTTAAAAAAAGGATTGATGAAGGACAACTAGACAATTGTCCTCTTACATTAAATGAGTTAGATAAAATAATTGGCACTGTGGATGGGAATACTGGAATGTTACCTGTTCTTAGAGGGATTTATCATATTCGAATAGAATATCCAGACGAACCAAAAAATGCTGAATCATTATGATTCAGTATGAACAAAATTGTGATCCTCAATTATCACCACCTCAAAAAGATCTAGTAGAAAAAATAGTACAAAAGATTTTTTCTGATCAAAAAGTGAATGATGGAGATATATCAATCATTTTTGGTTCAGATGAACTATTGAAATCACTGAAAAATAAATTTTTTAATCTGGATCATTTCACCGATGTTATTGCTTTTCGTTTAAATACCTATAATGAAAAGCATATAGATGGAGAGATTTATATAAGTCTTCCCAGAGCAAAAGAAAATTCGATAGAGTTTGAAGAACCTTTTGAAAAAGAAGTTTCACGTTTAATTATCCATGGTTGTTTACATTTAATAGGTTTTAATGATGATACAGAAAAAAAAAAAGAAGAAATGCATAAAATAGAAGATGCGTATTTGAGTTTTTTAGATTGGGAATATTTGTTTGGAGATTAAATGGATAAAAAACTTATAGCAGAAAAATTTATTAGACTTGTAGAAATAGTAGAAATATTGCGTGGCCCAGATGGATGTCCTTGGGATAAAGATCAAACTCATGAGTCTCTACTTCCTTATTTTTTAGAAGAAGTATATGAATTAATTGAAAGCGTAGATTTTAATGATCATGAAACATTTAAGGAAGAATTGGGAGATATTATGCTTCATGTTGTTCTTCAAGCTCAGATCTACAGAGAAAATTCGGATTTTACTTTATCTGATTCCCTTCAAATTGTGAATGATAAACTTGTTCGTAGACATCCACATGTCTTTGGAGGGGAAAAAACTAATGCTGCATTTCACGCAAAACAAAATTGGGAAGCAGTAAAACATAAAGAAAAAAATCGGGAATCTAGATTGGATGGTGTTCCTTTAGCTCTTCCAGCATTGATTCGGGCGCAACGTTTACAGGAGAAAGCGGCCTTTGCGGGATTTGATTGGGAACAGATTGAACAGGTCTGGGAAAAAATTTATGAGGAACTAAAGGAATTAAAACAAGCACAATCAAACAATATAAAGGAAGAAATCGAAAATGAACTAGGAGATGTCCTTTTTGCTATTGTAAATCTTTCAAGATTTTTAAGTATTTCTGCTGAAGACGCTCTTAGAAAATCAACTCAAAAATTTAATCATCGATTTATCCAAGTAGAAAAACAGTTGAAAAAACGAGGCCAAAAAATAGATGAATCAACTATTGACGAAATGAATGAAATTTGGGACATGGTTAAAAATAAAGAACGCTAAAGGATGAAATAATTTAAATTCTTAGGTAATAATAGTTTTATATCTGTAAATATATATAATAAGAATATTTAATTATTTCAAATCTTAACTATTAATTTACTTTTTACTTGATTCTCTTTTTGTAATGATAAATAAAACTGTGTAGAATAAAAATCCAATAAAAACAATAAGTAAAAAGTAAATTGGCCAATCTGGCATTATCCTTGAAAAATTAGCTCCTGGAGGCCGGGATTTTGTAAACATATAATTTGAGTTTATTAAATAATTTATTGAACCAACTATCAGAATTATTAATATCGTATCACGAATCACATTCAAATAATCTGAATAATTAGGTCTATACCCTCTTCGAATACATCGGGCACCAAAATATAGCAATATGCTATGGTGTCCATAGTACCTTAAATTTATATACCACGCTTCATTTCCAATCATTATCGTGTTTAAAAAAGCAGCAGCCGAACTCCAAAAGCCTGCAAAAAATATCCACGCGTCTAGTCTAACTGAATGATTAATTGTATACAGGCATAAACTGAGACTTGTTATATATGAAAATTCTAAAGGTAATGATTTAGAGATATGCCATTGATTATTTTTAGCAGTTACTACTTGAAAAATTATTTCAAAGATTAATGGGAATATGGAACAATATTTATCAACTATATTTATTTCTGATTTATCCTTTAAATCAGAATAAACTAAAAATAAAGAAACTATAGAAATTGAGCATAGTGTATAAACAATATGATTAAGTGGTAAGTCTTTTATTACATCAAGTATAGAGAAAATTAAGTTCAATATGTTTTACTTATTTTGTGAAAAAATAATTGATTTTTTATGAATATACTGAGTGATATTTGCAGTTTTAGCCTTTATACAAATCTCCATTAAGATATTTTAGACCCGTATCGCATGCAAGAGTAATTACATTTTTCCCTTTTCCTAATTCTTTAGCTAGTTGCAATGCTCCTACTACATTTAAACCCGTTGAAGCGCCTCCAAATATTCCTTCATCTCTGGCGAGTTTTCTAGCCATTTTTATAGCTTCTTTTTCATCTATCCCTCTAGACTCATGGTAATTGTTTTTATTTAGTAATGGGAGATGGAATCCAAGACCTATACCCTCTACACGGTGTTTCCCATTTTTAATTCCTTTTGAATAAAATGCAGCAGTTTCTGGTTCAAGAGCAACTACTTTTGTATTATTATGGGATTTAAGCAAAATATTTGATACTCCCATAAGTGCACCCGCTGTTCCAATTCCTGCACAAAAAGCATTTATTGTAAATTTAGATTGATTTTGGATTTCATTCCCCATCACTTCAAACCCATTAATTATATCTTTATTATTTAATTGATCTGTAAAAAAATAATCTGGTTTTTTTGATAACTGATTTGCCCGCTCAATCATTTTTTTTATTAAATTAGAATCAATTTTCCCAGATTGACTTTCGATAATTTCTAATTTGGCACCAAATGCTTTCATGGTATCTAATTTTTCATTTGAAAATGCATTTGATGAAATAACATGGAATGCATAACCCTTGACTGAACAAATAAAAGCAAGGGATGACCCAGTACTGCCCCCAGTATATTCTACGACCGTCATACCAGGCTTCAGGATTCCTCTTTTCTCTGCTCCTTCTATCATTGCTAAAGCCATTCTATCTTTATATGAGCCAGTTGGGTTAAAATACTCGAGTTTAATGTATACATTTGCTGAATCTGGTGGAACAATTTTTGATAATTGAATTAGGGGTGTATTCCCTATGGTTGAAATAGCATTAATTGTTTCTTTCATAATGAAAATTATTTGGTTAATATATTTTTTGTGACACAGGTTTAATTATGAATAATTTCAAATTCCCTTATAGAAAAAAATTAATATTATTATTTTAGATATCTTATAAATAATTATATAAAAAAGTTCTTCAAATTATATACCAATATAAAATTTATATTACTTATTTGTTTAATTATTTTATGATGTAGCAAAGGTAATTCTCTTTTGTTGTAGCTTATCATAATGGATTTACCGTAACTGGTACTACATTTTTCAAAACAGATTCACTAGGCAGATGATAAATAAATGGGAATCAGGGATAGTCTATCCTTTAATCACCTGGTCACCTTTAACTATTTCCCCTTTTTTTAACACTTTTGCGTACCAACCTCGTCTTTTCATAAGTGTATTTATAAATTCTGTTATCCTTGAATTTCCAACATAAGGTAAAGCTTTTAGATTAGAACAAGGATCGCAAATAAATGTTATTTCAATTTCAGTGGATCCGATTAGATATTTTTTCCCTGGGGATAAATCGTCATATTTAATGTTTATCAAAGTTAAATTTTCTCCTAAATCTCCAGGCTTTACTGGCCACCCTTCAGCATTAAGCTGATCAATTATATCATTGGACAATAGCAATAATGCCATATCGGGATCATTATTTTTTTTATTTTTACGGAATCTATTAAAATCTCCTTTTATACCATATTTTGTTATTTCTGCCTTTTCAATACTATTCTTTGGAAGACCAACTTCTCCTTCTATTTCAGGTTTTTTGTTTATTTGCAAAATTGATGGATTCATAATTTATTTTATCTTTCCAGGTAATTTAATGTTAAAAAAATGCTATACTTAAATAATATTTTTCCATACGAATGAAATATTTCAAAGATATTAAGTACTCTTAGAGTATAATATTTTTTAGCATGAAGAAACCCGTAATATTAATATTATTTTTGTTTTTTTATTCGTTTTCACAAAATAAAAAGACAGAAAATGTTTTATTTGTTGGTAACAGCTTCACCTTTTATTGGAATCTCCCTCTAGTAGTTGAATCAATGTTAGCTGAACGAGGATATAAATATAATATTATTCAATCTACACAAAGCGGGAGTTCCTTAAAGGATCATTGGTTACAGAAATACGAATTAAAATCAAAGATATTAATCACGACTAGTAAATATGATCGGGTAGTTTTGCAAGATCATAGCTTAAATCCTCTAAATAATCAAAATGAATCTAAATTATATTTTAAAAAATTTATTGAATTGGTTAAAGCAAATAATGGGAATCCCTATGTTTATGCAACATGGATGTATAAAGGTATCTCTGATAATAATTTTGATTCCACGGATCCTGTTCAACAAGCATTAAAATTAATCTTGAATAAAACTGGAGCAAAAATAGTACCTGTAGATCAGGCTTTTAGAATTTTTCGAAATAGATATCCAGATATACCTATATTTATGACTGATGGTAAGCATCCTTCGCCTGTAGGGACATATTTAGCAGCATGTGTTTATTTTAAGACCTTCACAGGGGAAAGTCCAGTTGGATTATCAAGAAGATATGAAAGGAAAGATCAAAACGGGAAAAAGATATTCTTAGGAATGGTAGAAAAATACAGTGCTAAAATATGTCAGGATATTGTAGATGAGTTTTTGCATTAAAAATTTGAATTTTTTAAAAATAATAATAGAAATTATTTTATCTATAAATATAATAAATAAAATAAATATGGATACAATTATATGGATAAAGAAAAATATCTTAATGGAATTATAGAACGTTCACCAAATACTTTATTAGAAGCTCTTGGAATTGAAATAACTGATATAGGAGAAAAATGCGTTTCTGGAAAGATGCCTGTTAATCATAAGACAAAACAGCCATTTGGAGTTTTGCATGGTGGTGCGAGTGTAGCCCTTGCTGAAACTCTTGGGAGTATCGGTGGTGGTATTCAGATAGATAGAAATAAACAATCAGTGGTTGGTATTGATATAAACGCAAGCCATCTGAGGGCAGTATCATCAGGTTGGGTATATGGGAGAGCGGATGCCGTCCGTATTGGGAAAAAAATCCAAGTTTGGGAGATAGAAATCGAAGATCAAAAACAGAATCTGGTTTGCAAAAGCATCCTGACGCTTGCTGTTATCAATAAAAGATAAGGAAAGAATTATAAATATCAGAACTTTTTTTGTTAAATAGATTTTGGAGTAAATATTTTAGTGCATTAGTGCTTTAATAGTTGCATTAGAATCAGCTAGACGATCACTAAGCAATTTTACAATATATGAATGTAAATCAGCGGCTTTTTCAGGAGCTTCTAAATTCATTTTATTAAAATTATCTTGACTAAGAAAGAAAACTGTACAGTCAGTATTGGTTAAAACTGATGCTGAAGCTTTGGTCCCGAGATATAGACTTACTTCACCAATTACAGTTCCTGGTCCAAGGGTTTTAAGGCGAATCGTTTTGTCTGAATCTGTTTTGAGCTCCACAGTGATTTCCCCTGATTCAATAAAAGTTATTCCACCAGGGTTTTTTCCTTGTTTAATTAATATGGTACCAGCAGATATCTTTTTTGTCTCAAAATATTCTTCAATAGAATGGAATTTATTTTTAAAAGAGTATCCATCATTTAAACCAGCCAAATCATTCATATGTGGTTTTACTTTATTAATAATTTGTTCTTCGCACCACTCCAGTCCATGGTCAAGATCATCAAAAACCATGATATAATGATTATCTTCTGAAAATAAACCTTCTATTTTCATTTGAGATTCCATTTCTATATTTAACCCGCAAAAAAGCACTTTGAACTTAGAATTTTCGGCCATGATTTGAAGTTTGTTCAAACTATTTATTGCTGAAGAATCCAAACCCGTTACCTGTCGAAAATCAAATACAAGGTATCTCATAGTAATTAATTCCTGTCTGTCCAAACGCTCTTGAACTTTTTGCAGCAAACGATTTGCAGTCCCAAAAAAAATGAACCCCTGCAAAGGTAAAATGTTTATTTCTTCGCCATTATCAACAAGAATTTGTTTAAGGTGATTTGAACGCTCTACATTACTGCTAAAGGTTTTTCCAGTTAGTTGGTGCTTTATTACTTCAACTTTCGAATAATTGATTACAAAAAGTGCAATAGATAATAATAAACCAATTATGATGCCTTCCAAAAATCCAATAGATCCGATTACGATTAGGATTAATACAATTACAAAATAATCCGTTTTTTGAAGTCTTTTTTTTGTATCGTAGAGCCACTCCATTAAAAATTCTAATCCCAAGTTTAAGAGCAGACCACCAAGAATAATTTTTGGGAATATAGATAAAATTTTTGCTCCAAAAACAAGTGTAATTAAACAGAATAAAGCAACTATAATACTGGGTAAGCGACTTCTGGCTCCTAAATTATAAGACATAGATGTTTCACTAAGAGTCATATATCCTGCTGGTGTTCCGGCGAGACCAGCTATAATATTATTATAACCTGTTAGACGCAATTCTTTATTTAGATCAAAATCTTCTTTTACTATAAGCTCAAGACCACTGTAATTAAATAGCACTGAAACAGCATTAAGGATCATCATTGTTCCAATTGCAGGAAGATGAACAAAAAATAAATCCCATTGAAATGAATACACATATTTGGTTGGTAAGCCAGGGAAGAGACCTCCATCTGGGAAAGGCCCTAAAAGGTATCCGTTCTTTTCAAGAATTGTATAGTTAAATCCCTGGGCAAACATAATTATATAGAATAAAATGATACTACCAAATAGGATACCTGGTGTTAGCAGATAATGATTGAAGTAACGATTCGCAATCAGTAAAAAAACAGCGAATACAAAACCAGGAAACCATAATATAAAAACATCATTATTAAAAATGATTAACATGTTTGGAATATTCAAATCCAAATCTGTCATCATAGTGAAAGCAAATTTAACAATTAACCATCCAGTACCTGCAAGGAAACCCCCTACGACAGGGAAAGGTATGTATCGTACCAGTTCACCAAGTTTAAATTTTCCAAGTATATAGAAAAATATACCTACTATTAGAGAAGTTAGTCCGATAGCAACAAATATAAATTGATAAGCCTGTTCTCCTGTTAAATTATTGTTTGGTCCAGAAACAATTGTTGCTGCCATTAATGCTAAAATGGCAATAGGGATATCTTGCGGAGCATTAAAAATTAGAGGATAAGTAGATGTTATTGCTGATAATATTGCAAATATCACTGTCCCCATTAAGAGAATCCCGATTCCTTGAGAAAGATAATCAGCCAATGGACCTGTAAAAATAAGGGCTGCCAGTGCCATGGCAGATACTATGCAAACTATTGCATTAATAGTTCCAGCTAAAACTCCTGGAATAAAATCACTTAATATGGAAGATTTATTCACCCTTGGTTATTATATATGTTAAATAATTTACAATATTGATAGTAAACAATAACCGGTTTTATATTTTTTTTATCAAATAGTAGTATACTGGAATTCCTAATAGTGTTAATAAAAGGCCGATCAAAGATTGAATTGGAGCGCTGAAGAATGTATTTATCATAATGGCAACAGAAAAAAAAATAAAAAATCCTGGTATATAAGGGTATCCCCAGACCTTATATGGTCGTTCCAAATGGGGCAGTTTTTTTCTCAATACGAATACTGTTGAAGATGCTGCTATCCACATACAAATTTGCACAAATACTACTAAGGTTATTAATTCTTCGAATGTTCCTGATAAAGTTAAAACAGCGGCCCAAAATCCTTGTATCAAGATGGCATTCCCAGGTGTATAGAATTTGGGATGAACTTTAGCTGCTTTCGGGAAAAATAATTTGTCTTTAGCCATAGCATAAGATATCCTGGGGCCAACAAGAATATTCCCATTTAAGGAACCGAACATTGAAATTATCATAACTATTGCGAAAGCACCCGCAGCTTTAGATCCGTACACTGCTTTAGCGGTCGCTTCACCAACCTTTATTTCTCCAGATAGAGAGTCCATTGGTAAGACTTTTAAATATGAAATATTTATTAAAAAATACAATACGAGAATTATTATTGTACCAATAATAAGAGCCCTTGGTAGATTTTTTTGAGGGTTTTTAATCTCGCTTGCTGCAAAGGTTATATATTCCCATCCTCCTACAGTCCAGTTTACAGCGACCAAAGCAATCCCCATTCCTGTAAATATTGATCCTATACTTAAATTGGTTGGGTTTAGAGAAAAGTCTAATTGATGTGTTGTCGAAACCATTAATCCAGCGATGGAAAATATTAGAATACTTCCAATTTTTAATATAGTAAATATATTTTGAATCCATTTCCCAAACACCACTCCTACATAATTGATTATTGTTAGCAAAACAATTAAAAATAAAGCGAATATTTGTCCACCCGAAATCGAAAAACCAGGGATACTTAGTAGAGTATTGTGTGTAGATATAGTAGGATAAAATGTTCCTAAATGTTCTGACACAGCAACAGCGATTGCAGCGTTTGTTCCTGTTAAATATGCTATAAATGCCACCCAACCAAAAAGAAAAGCTGGTAGGGGTCCATATGCTTCACGGAGATAAACATATTGTCCGCCTGCTTTTGGCATTGCAGCACCTAATTCTGCATATGTAAGTGCGCCAGCAAGCATTTGTAAACCTCCAAATATCCAGGTAATAAGAATCAGAGAAATTGATGGAATTGATTCTGCCATTAACCCTGTTGTCATAAAAATACCTGACCCGATAACAATTCCTATTACCATCATAGAGCTGTCAAATAATTCCAGCTTAGGTTCAAGTTTTGGGGATTGGTTCTTGGCTTTCATGATCAAATATAATATGGAATTTAATCTTCGAGCGTTTGCGAAAAACACTTTATATTAAAGATATATGCAGACCCTTGAAGAATATGTAAATAGCGATTTTTATCCCATTGATAATCCAGATTCCTTTGATTGGAGAAATCTCGTAGATCAATGTAAATCTTCATTGAATAAATCAGGGATTTGTATACTTAAGGAATTTGTAAAGAATAATATAATTGAAAAAATGGTATATGAAGCAGATAAATCTTTTCACCTATCACACAGTTCTAAAGAAAGCCATAACGTTTTTTTTCAGGATATTAATTCTTTTCCTGCCAATCATCCATTAAGAAAAAAAGAGTACACATCTATAAATTCAATTCCATATGATTACATTAACTCAAAAGATATTTTACATAAACTATATAATTGGGATCCTTTAATGAATTTTTTATCTCCAATATTAGGACATAGGTTATATCGTATGGCGGATCCAATGGCAGCCCTTACAATAAACTGTATGAACCATGGACAAAATCATGGATGGCATTACGATGAATCTCAAGTTACCATAACATTACTTATCCAGGAACCAGTTGCTGGAGGCCTTTTTCAATATGTACCGAATCTTCGCAATATTGATTGTGATAATTATTTGAAATTAGACGCTATTTTGAATGGAGATAGTGATAACGTAGTCACACTAGATCTTGATGCAGGAGACTTGCTTATTTTTGCAGGATATTTTTCACTACACCGTGTCACACCTGTTGAAGGTGATAAAACAAGATACGTTGGTACATTGTGTTATAAAGATAAGCCAAATATTTTTAACAGTCCTGAGGTTCAACAATTATTTTACGGAAGAATCAATCAAGGTTGATCACCGAATATCAAATTCAAGAATATTTGGCTAATGGGGCTATACTCATTAAGAATGCCTTTGAGCTTGAATGGCTTTCTGTTCTTGCAAATGGAATTGAAAGGAATAGAAAAAATCCAGGGCAATATGCATGCCAGTATACACCAAAGAATAAAACAGGTGATTTTTATGATGACTACTGCAACTGGGATCGTTTTGAAGAATATAAAGATTTCATATTTAATTCTCCTGCTGCAAAGATTGCTGGGATGCTGACCAGATCAAATAAAATACGAATTTTTCATGAACATATTCTTGTAAAGGAGCCTCAGACTTCTGAGGCAACACCTTGGCATCAAGATCAACCTTATTACTGTATAGATGGAGATCAAGTTTGCACTATTTGGCTACCTCTAGATCCTGTTCCAAAAGAATTTGGTTTAGAGTTTGTATCTGGATCACATATTTGGGGGAAAATGTTTACTCCTAAAAAGTTTTTGACTCATAAAGAATATGATTATCAAACAAACAATTTTGAATCAATTCCAGATATTGAAGCCAATCGTGATAAATACGAAATTTTGTCATGGGATATGGATCCTGGAGATTGTATTGTTTTTCATTTTAAAACAATTCATGCTGGAGCGGGGAATCCGCGTAGTAATACACGACGAAGGGCATTTTCATCGCGATGGATTGGTGATGATGCTGTTTATGCTGAAAGACCAGGAGAAACATCACCTCCATTTCCCGAATTAAAATCATTTAAGCAGGGAGATCCTTTGGAACACTCTCTTTTCCCAATCTGCTGGAAGATTAAATAATTAAAGTTCTATCTGGATTTCTTTGCTTGCCCTAAGACCAGATTCAATTGCTCCATTCATAGAAGAACGATAAATTGATGTATGCTCTCCTGCAAAATGAAAGAATCCTTCTTTTCTGGCTAGAATTTCTCTAAAATTTTTCTGACCAACACCAACCATTGAATAACTTCCTCGCATCCAGGGATCTTCATTCCAGTATTTGCTTATACCTCCTTCCCAATATTTATTTGTATTAGGCCAAATTTTCCGACAGGTTATCTGGGCGGTCTCCATTCTTCTTTTTTCATTCATCCTTCCCAATCTTTGGGCATCTGATCCAGATGTAAACGATAATAAAATTCCTCTGGGACCTGGTTGATCTATCGAATGATGGTACACTCTGCGCAAAGGCGAATCACTAAAAACACGCTGCCCAAAACTTTTATTTTCATCCCAGAAACGGTGTTTAAACTGCATGGCTATTTTCATAACATGACCATAGCTTTGTTCACGAATACAGTGCATTTTATCATCAGCAAAAGTTGGACTGATATTTGTTCTGCGTAATATGGATAGAGGCATACTAATTACACATTTATTTCCTTTTATCGATGTAAGTTTTCCATTTTCAAGGAAGGAAATATCTACACCATATTTATCATGCTTAATTTTTTTTACTGGCCGATTGTATAATAAAATATTTGATAAAAATTTTGCAAATGCTTTTGGCAGTTGATCATTTCCCCCCTGTATTCTTCCTTCATCAGTTTCCTCATTAAATCCGCTGGCCATCGCATGATTAAGTACCATAGATAATGCAGAAAGATCCTCTGGACGACCAGTACTCTCCGTAGCATTTGTAAAAGTATATAATTCGATAATATCTTTATGAGCACCTTCCTTTCTTAATAGGTCTGCAACAGAAAGATTATCCAAATCTAGGATATCCTTCGGAAGGTTATTTATGTTGATTAAACTATTAGAATTTTTTTGATTCTTAGAACCATATGGACCTATTGGAGAAAGAATATTTTCTTTTGACCAGTTTATAATTCTTTCCACATAATGATTGATATATTTTTTTTCTTGGCCGAAAAGGTTTCCACCTTCTACATCTATATATGGGAGTTGTTTCTGCATAAGTTGTAATTCTTTCATACTAAACTTTTTTCCTCTTACAAATACACCGTCATATAATTTTGCTTTACGAATTTTTAAACCAAATTCTTCAGCATATTTCCTCACGAATTGATCTGATGAATCGACATATTCTGCACCCATTTCTGCATATAGATTGTCAGCAAATGAATCCCTATATGTTCTAACACGACCCCCTGGCCTAGTGCGAGCTTCTATTATTAAAACATTATAACCGGCTCGGAATAAATCATATGCACAAGTCAATCCTGATAAACCTGCACCAATAACGATAATTCTTCTATTATCATTTTTTTTATTACTAAGAATATTTGTTAATGGGAAACTTTCTGGTATAAAAGTACTTGCGCCAAAAAATAGACCTGTCTTCATAAATTCTCTTCTACTAAAATTTTTGTTACTCATAGATTTTTCCTTAAATGGTTACGTGTAGTATATAATTTATTCATATTTTATATTGTAATAAATATTCGTAGGCGGGAGAACATTTTTCTAGTAAAAATTTTTGCTTATCTGAAATTCTTATTTTCTTTTTTTTATAAAGTTTAAATCCTGTTGATTTTTCTACTTGTTTGTACCAGTATGGTGCCCAAATTCCATCACTTTTTCGTTTGCCAGGAGGCCAGCGAAGCATTTTATTATCAAACTGAATCCCAATCGCTGAACAAAGTTTTTTGAGCATTTTTTTGGGGTTTAAAAGTATATCTTTTGCATCTAATACTGGAGGTAAAACATTGGTTTGATTAATAATATATTTGAATAGTTCTTCTTGCTGAATAAACCCAAGAAGCATTTCGTTGTTAATAGGGAATTGTTTTCCGTAGCTATGGATTACTTCTGTAGGTTCTCGAATAAGAAAGCAATTGGTCAGATATTTTGTCCATGTTAGATCGTATCCTTTAAGATTATGCTGTGCCATATGTTTTTGGTACCAGACAGTTTTCCTTTCTGGAATTGGTCCAGTTAACATTGTTTTTATTTCGTTCCAATCTGTACTCTGTGATAAAAGAACCTTGTCTCTTCCAGGATGTTCTAAGCCTGTACATTGTAAATAATGTGCATAAAATGGTTCATCAATAACAGCTGTATCTGGTCTGTTTTCAAATGATCGCATTAAGGCTGTAGAAATATTTCGTGGCCCCGACCACATAGCGATACGAATACCTTTTGTAATCATAAATTTGAAGTGGTGGCCTTTTTAACATCTATAGAATACCAATTTTGTAAATTTTTTGTTATAGGACCACGTTTTCCTGTACCAATTCTATTTCTATCAACAGAAATCACAGGTATTACGCCAGCGAATGTACCAGTAACAAATACTTCATTAGCGGAGTGTACATCTGATATGATGAAATTTTTTTCTATTATAGGAATACAATATTCTTTACAAAGCCTTATAACTGTTTCTCTGGTGACTCCATTCAGACAGTATTCTCCAGTGGAAGTCCATACTTCTCCATCACAAACCATAAAAAAGTTTGTAGAATTACAGGTTGATACAAAACCGTGCGGATCTAACATAAGACCTTCGTCTGCGCCCAACTGATCTGCTTCGATGCATGCGGAAATACAGTTATGTTTGCTAAGAGAATTGACCCGCGGATCTTGAACTTTATGGTCTCTTATTGTACTTACTGTTGCTATGGAAATCCCTTTTTCTTTCACTTCATCATTAGCTTTCTTGTATTCTGGTATTATTACAATAGTGGGGCTTCCTATTGTAACCTTTGGACTCTGGTAAGGTGTCTTTTTTATTCCCCTGGAAACTATGAGTCGGATATGAACATCAGATTTCATACCATTTTTTTGAATGGTTTTTTTTAAATCTTGCTTTAATTGATTTTTAGATAAACCAATATCTATTTCGAGAATTTCTGCCCCAAAGAAAAGTCTGTTTAAATGTTGATCAAGGTGTAAGAGACATCCATTTTGTAGTCTTATGCCCTCCCAAACACCATCTCCTAGCAAGTATCCACTATCCAAAACAGAGACTTTTGCCTTTGATCGATGAAAGTATTCCCCGTTGATATAGATTAATATATCATTATTTCTTTCATCATTTATATAATCATGGGTAGATGTCATAATTTTATTTTTCTATTATTTGCCTTAGTCTTTCAAAGAGAATTGTAGCAACAGCAGCAGATACATTTAGTGAATTTATATTTCCCTGCATAGGAATAGTGCCGATAAAATCACAAGATTCAATAACTTTTTTTCGGACACCTCTACCTTCACTTCCAATAACAACCGCTATATTCCCTGTATAATCTATTTCATTCCAATGCTTCGCTGAAATATCATTTTCTATTCCTATAATCCAGAAACCGTCTTCTTTTAATCTAGACAATGTTTGTTTTAGATTGATGACTTCATATAAGTTCATATTTACGAAGGCTCCTTGACTTACCTGTAGCACAGTATTTGTGACTGGGGCGGTATGATGCTTTGGAAGTAAAATACCATTTATTCCTGAGCATTCTGCTGTGCGAATAATTTGTCCTAGGTTTTGAGGATCTTTTATATGATCCAATGCTAAAAGGCACATCGATTTTTTATGCGAAAATTTTGGCAGGGTTTTTGAGATTATATTTCCAGTAAATTCAACTACCACACCTTGAGAACGGATTCCATTATAAATTTTTCGAAAATTTTGTTTCTGAATTAATTGTAGCTGTACATCAGATGATTTAATTAGATTTAATATTATATCAGATTTTTCAGCTAACCCGTTTTTTTGGATTATTACTTTATGGATTAAAAATTTATTTGACCTTAGTACAGCAAGAACATTATTAATTCCAAAAATTCTATATAGATTATTTTTTTGTTTTTTCATCTGGTTCAAGTACTAGAATTTTAGATCGGTATAATAGGTGTTCAATAAAAAATATTAACTATTTTCGAATTGTTTTATGATAAGAAAAAAAATAATAAAGGAATCTTGTGTGGATTCAGTTGATCAGGCTGTGTCTGCAGAAAAAAATGGTGCAGATAGAATTGAATTGTGTAAAAATTTAGATTTGGATGGACTTACACCTGATCTAAATGTAATCGTAAATACTGTTAAATCTGTGAATATTCCAATCAAAGTTTTGATTCGTCCGAGGCCTGGAAATTTTGTCTATAGTCAAAATGAAATTAAAACAATGGAAGATGATATTGATTTATGCAAAAGATGTAATGTGTCTGAAGTGGTTTTTGGAATATTAACTCCCCAAAGTAAAATAGATATTGAAAAAACAAAAAAACTAGCTTTTAAAGCTTATCCTTTGCCTATAACATTTCATAAAGCTATTGACCAAACGAAAGATATGTTTTTAGAATTAGAAAAATTATCGAATGTTAGTCAAATTTGTAATGTTTTAACATCTGGAGGCCAGGAAACAGCAATTAAAGGTCGCACAATATTAAAAAAAATTATTTCGGAATATGGTGAACGGTTTGGTATAATTATAGCTGGCTCTGTATCATACAAAAATTTTGATGAAGTTCATAGATTAATTAATGCTAAAGAATACCATGGCAAAAATCTTATTTCATTGGTTATGAATTATTAATAGTATTGTTTTAATGCAATTAGTTATAAAATGATGATGTGCAGAGTGGACGCATAGCCGTAATATAACAACCAGTTTTCGGTATAAATTTTATAGTAATGATTAAAATAAGTTGCTAGCGAAATCGCTATCTTACTTTTAGGGCCCATAGCTCAATTGGTTAGAGCAGCAGACTCATAATTTTATGAAATAAAGTTCTAATCAGCCTCAAAAATTCGATTTTGTCGACGAGAAACCCCCAGAAATGGGGGTTTTCTCTTATTGGCCATAGGTGGCCATAGATAACCACTATTTTGGGGTGATATATGGGGTGCATAGATTACCACTTGGTTTTGGGTGCGGATTTTTCCCCATTCAATTATAAGCCCCACATTCGTGGGGTTTTTTGTTTGTGGGATGATGGGTAGATAATACAGACAAACATAGTAATGCTATTTTTCTAATGAGATTATTACCTTTTCATTCTTTTCATGATTATCAACTTCTAAAACAGTTCCAGTAAAATCAGAAGACTCAGAAAGTTTAATAATTTCTTTAATATCAATCCCTTCTTTTTGCAGTTCTTCTTTAGCTTTTTTTGGGATTAAACTTTTTACCATCTTTATAA